>JAPHTP010000021.1 GCA_026196875.1 Kangiellaceae bacterium | reverse complement strand
TTGCCCCATTTATTCTTGAATATTCGATAGCGTGGCTCATTAGTTCTTGAGCTACGCCTTTGCCTCGAAATTCACTTAAGACCAGGAAAAAATTTACAAAAGCAGTTTCTTCTCCCTTATCTGAAACAGCGACGTATCCAGCATTATTTCCATCTGTTTTTTTCACCCAGATTTTATTGAAATCATTTTCTTGATTAAAAATATCGACTACTTTTCTAGCAATATCTATTTCGAAGTGGGAATCAAAACCAAATTCAGCCGAATACGAAGAGCCATGAACTGAAATTAACCAACCTAGGTCGCCGGGTTCTAATTCGGATAGCATTTGCTCGCTCCTTTACGAAAATACAAAACGCCCTATTAACAAGCTAAATATGGTTGGCTAAAATAAGTGAGGACAAAGCATACGCCAACCGTATTTTATCTTGGTTTAGCCAATTGTTAGGCTCTACAGCTTTACGCCCACCCCCTGATCTTGGCTGACAAGTACGGTGCAGCAGCGGTTACAAACAAAACTATGGGCCAAATATTTCCGTCCTTAAAAATATACGCTTCGAACAGTTCTGACCAAGACTTATCTTGGGCACGGCCAAAGACGAATTCAAACAGCAGTGTTATACACAGCCATCCGATGCCAATTAATACATAGTTAATCACCGGTATTTTCCCAATCCAGGGTAGCGTAAGATAGGTCACGAGCAGTATACATAAAGACAGCAATATGCCACTAAGAAGGAGCCCTGAGTATTTACCTAGCTCAGGAATAATTAAAGCTTCGCGAATTGTACCATTTAAGATCGCCAGCAAGAGGATTCCCAGCCATATAGCAAAAGCCTTTAGAGTGATATATAAAATAAAGGTATCTCCTGGAGCCTAACGCTGTGTGTTATACCTACAGTAAATCAAGATAATTCGATAATGCTTAGGCGCGCAACACTACTTAATAGTAACTCCCTGCCCCGGCATCAATCGCTCACCACCACGAATAACAATCTTATCCCCTAGCTTAAGTGAGTTTTCAATCGCCACCCAATCTCCTACAACAGTATTAACTTCAGCTTTTATCTGCTCCGCTTTCATGTCATCACCAACGCGGTAGACAAAAACGTCACTGCCTTTTATCACTAAAGCATCTCGAGGTACCGCAATAGCCTTAAGTGGTTGACCATTTGGAACGGCTGCTGTTAATGGCGTTCCGGCAACCCAATTTCCCACTGGAACTGAAAGCCTGATTTCAATCATTCGGGATACTCGATCCCCTACCGGCACAATCGCCTTTATTGGAAATGCCGCAATCTGCTGCCCATTTCTTACTGCAACACTCTGACCTTTTGAGACGTAAGACAATACCGTCAACGGCGCAAATAAAGACACTTCAAGA
The DNA here is from genome assembly GCA_026196875.1 of Kangiellaceae bacterium. Lineage (GTDB taxonomy): Bacteria > Pseudomonadota > Gammaproteobacteria > Enterobacterales > Kangiellaceae > Aliikangiella. The sequence goes on along the minus strand of JAPHTP010000021.1, from coordinate 100,047 downwards.
TTATTAGTTTCAACTAGCCTGGCAACATCATCACCCACGGCAAGGTACTCTCCGACGCTCGCTAATCGTCCTACTATGTGGCCATTGAAAGGCGCCTTAATTTGACTACGCTCTAAATCCAACCTGGCCAATTCAAGTGATGCTTTTGCGTCTTCGATATCGTGCATTAGCATATTGCGGCGCGCTAACTCCTCTTGCAAGCGAGCTTTTGAAGCGTTATCTCGCGATGCTAGTTTTTCAAAACGCTTTACTTCTTGCTTACGAAAATTTAAGTCGGCTTTATATCTTTCTAACTGAGCTCGCATACGGCGCTGATTAATTTGATAGTTCTGTGGATCAATTCGCGCAATCACATCCCCTTGTTTAACTTCAGTTCCAACATTTGCAAGCCATTGCAACTCACCACTTATCTGGGCCGAAATTCTAGTGTCATTTAAGCTGATGATACTGCCACTCACTTGCATAGTCGGCGCCATATCTTTTTCTTCTGCAGTTACAACTTCAACGAGTGCTGGTGGCATTTCCTGAAACGCAGCTGCATTAAAGGAAATCGATAAAGTTAGCAACAAAGCATTTTTTAAATTTATTTTCATTTAACAGTCTCTTTAGTTGCAGTTAACTGTAACAAACTTGGCAATAGTACTAAGGTAAATAAAGTCGACACGCTCATCCCACCAACAATCGCCGCGGCCATGCCGCGATAAATCTCACTACCCGCCCCAGGAAAAACGAGTAACGGCAACATACCAAATAAACTGGTTAACGTGCTCATAAAAATTGGTCTTAGTCTTAACCTAAGAGCTTGATGAACTGCTTCGACACGTGTTGCGCCCCGACTCTCCGCCACCTTTGTTTGCGCCACTAATAGAATCGCATTATTTACCACCAATCCCAATAAAATAATGAAACCAATCATGCCTAATAAATCGAGGGGTTGGAATTTAACGAGATTCGTTAACTGGATCATTAGCACACCACCAACCCCCGCCAAAGGAATTGAAATTACGATAAGAAATGCAAATTTTAACGAGCGGAACAGTGCCGCCATAATTAACAACAATAGTAAAAACGCCATTAAGAAATTGGAACTCAAAGTCCCAATGGCACGACTTAGGTCTTCGGCACTACCAGCATAGGTGACTTCACCGTCAGCAGGGAGTGCTGCCAATAACCCCGGCTCGACCTTCTGTTTAAGCTCGTCAATTAATTGTTCCAATGACATTCCAGGTGGAGGATTTACCGTTAAGCTATACCCCCGTTTCCTTTCAATCCTGACAATCGCACTCGGTGACGGCTTTTGTTTGATGGTTGCTAATTCACCTAAAGGAACCAAACCACCTTTGGGTGTAACTACGGGAATCGCCGCCATAACTTCAGGAGAATCGAAAGGTTTAGATTTAACATAAATGTCTAAGCGCTCCTTACCATCAAAATATTCTCCTAACCAAGCGCCCTGCCCTAGTTCTAGAATAACAAAAGTTAAATCCTCCCGCGTCCAACCAACTTCTGCCAATCGAACATCATTAGGGATAAATCTAAGTTCGGTAGAATCAGCAAAAGGATCAGGAATTGGATTAGCAGTCGCCCCTGGAATTTGTGACATTACTATGCCCATTCCTTGTATCGCTGCATTTTTGGCCGAATCCAAATCAGTTGACATTAAACGCATTTCAACACTATTGGTATCACTAAATCCGCCAAACAAGCTTCGCCTCATAGAAAAGCCAAACAAGTCTGGAATATTGCTGATAATTTTAGTCTGCACTTCGTTTTGCAACATTTCTAAATCAGCATCTTCTGCACCGTTCAAAGCCAACCAGCCCCCCGAAGCACCGGGAAAAGACCAGAAGAAATAGTCGTCAACTTTAGGAGATGTTTCCCCCTTTAGATACGGCTGAATTCTTGCGTCGATAACTTTGGCAATTTCTTTATCCGCAGTTTTTACATTGGTCCCGGGTGGGAAAAACAAAAAGCTATCAATAGTATCTCTTTTAACCGGAGGCAGATAATTGCTACTCGGCCACAGGAGTACTGTTAATGTAATTGGTACGGTGATTAAGGTGGCTACCCAAGTCCATCGTTTCGAGTTTGAATTGGTAAGCGCCATTAACCTGTCGGATAAACGATCCCAAATGCTATTTTCCTTTGGAGCTGGCGGAAGTTTACGCATCCAATATTTGGCACCAGTCGGCAAAATGGTAATAGCTACCAATAAGGATACGCTCACGCCTATAGCAATAGTCATCGCCAGATCAGCAAACATCTGTCCTTCAGCATCTTCCAGGAACATTATCGGGATAAAGATCGCGATAGTCGTCGCGGTTGAGGCCAGCAAAGCCCCCCAAACTTGGGTTGCTCCTTTATCGCTGGCCAGTTCAGGTTCTTCACCGCGCTCTCTTAAGCGAACAATATTTTCCAGTACTACAATCGCAGCATCGAGCACCATTCCAGTGGCAAAGGCCAGTCCGGCCAAAGAAATCACGTTAAGCGAACGTCCACTTATCGACAAAATAATAAATGTCGCTAATAAAGAAACCGGGATCGCCAATGCGATCAAAAACGTCGCACGCCATTGGCGTAAAAATAGCCACAACACGCCAATCGCTAAAAGCATGCCAATGACTAGATTACTTCCTAATAATCCCATGGAACGTTTTATGTATCGACTGGGATCAAAGGAAAACTGCGCTTTTAAGCCACGATTAGCAAATTCATTTTGATTGAGTTCATCCATCTTTAGTTTGACAGTTTCAAGGGCTTTTAAAACATTTGCGTCATTAGTTTTATTGACCGACAAACGAAAGCTCTTATTGCCGTTTTGATAGATAAACCCGTCAGCTCTTCCGGGTGCAATTTTGAACTCCGCCAGATCACCTAGTTTAACTGGCTGGCCATCGCGCCATTCTAGAATTAAGTTAGAAAGTTGGTCATAATCATAACGGCCTTCAAAGCGCATAATATACTGACGTCGCCCCACATCAACAAAGCCGCTGGAAATATCTGCTGTACGCCCAATTTTTTGCGCGACTCTGGCAATGTCTACACCTAACTCCGCAGCACGATAAGGGTCAAAAATAATTTGCAATTGATTGCCAAGGCCGCCGGTACCATCGTCAAACTCTATCTTGGAAACGCCGTACAGGCTTTGCAGTTCAGGGACAACGTTATCTCGCAGATACTTGGCATTTTCCGCCATCCTATCTTCAGAGCCCGGCAATTGCTGGATAAAGTATTCAATCAGAGTGTCGTTGGCATCGCCCCATTCCCCCATAGTGATCTGTGGTTTTTCTGCGTTAGCCGGCAAAGGGCGCAGGCGATTCAACCGGCTAATAACCTCGATTAATGCCCGAGTCATATCGGTCTCAATCGCAAACTCCAGTTGGATAAAACCAAAATTAGCCATATTCCAAGCCATCAACTCAGTCATAGAAGGAGTACCAATTAAAACCTCCTCTATGGGAACCGAAAGCTCCGATTCAATTTCGGCAGGCGAAGCACCAGGCCAAGAGCTGATAATCGTTATGATTGGTTTTTCAATATTTGGTAAAAGTTGAGCCGGGATCCGAAATAACGAAATTAGCCCTAAAAGCAATACGATTGCTGCGACTACCGCTACCGCTGCGGGGTTATCCAGGCTTTTGCGAGTTAAGCGCAAGAAAAATTCCTTATTGTTATTTTTTCCATATCCTTATTCTATGGTGAATGGATGAATTTTACAAAAGATAGCTTTCTAACTGCTTCTTTCGATTATCCAATCATTAATAACTACCGACGTGTAAGCGTCTTGTTCCTCACCGTTTTCACAAAACTCCTTTGGATCAATAACCATCATTTGGACTCGTTTTGGTGCGGCAGATTTGCTTAGTTCAGTTTCAAAACTCTTCCACCAGACAACTTCTTCAAAAGCACCAACATGCGAATAGGCTGCAATCGGCAAATGCTGACCATCCCGATAAATAATTTCTTCAATCACATTGAGTTCTAGCCAATTACTATCATTTTTATCGGTGATAGTTAGCTGCGGTTTATCGAGAGGCGTCAATTGAATGTAAACCTTTAGATTCTTCATCGGCCCGTAACCGTTAGAAACCGTAATTCTGATACTACTATTTTCATAATCGAGCTTCGCCTTAACATCTGTCTCACCGGAAAGTTCCCATGTTTGTTCTGATTCAAAAATGGTTAAAGGTTCTGCTATCGCTTCAAATTCGACTGCTTGTGTAGTTCCAACTGTCTCGCATAATTTTTCGCTTGTTGGATCACCGTTTAAAAATCTTTTTCGAATATCACCGCTAAACCTATCTTCGGTCGCGTATTTTAGAGCCCAGTCCAAAAAGTGGCTGCTCGGTGTAATCTGTTTTTGGACAAAGTCCTCGGCTTCGGTACCAATTGAAATAATTAGTGCGCTAACCATATCAACAAATAAAAAGAATCCGTCTGGAGAATTCTTCACCGCAGACTTTCTTTTTCTGAAAAAGTCGTATGGATCGGAAACGTCTTTTAAATAAGAAATCATTGGCCCAATGTCATCTACTGAAATTTGTGTCGCTAATGCGGTGATCAAGTCAGCCGGAATTTCGTTCGCCAAACATTGGTCGACTGCTTTTTCTAACTGCTGAGTTATTCGTGACATTCAATCTTTCCTAATAGAAAATGGAGTTTTTTATTATATAACCGCCCCGACTTATCTCAGTTATCAAATTTATTCAATATTTAAGTCGTTATAATAATTATTATAAATCTCATTCGTCTAATCTTTATTACTTTATCTCAAATCGAGGGTTGATCATACGCTATTCTTTGATGCGTCTAAAAATCACTTTAGGCGATTGAAATAATAACAATGCAGTTCAATAAAAATATACAGAACTTAAAGAGGACCAAAAAAAATGAGAATAACAAAGTATACTTTGTTATCGCTGATTTTTCTTGGGTCTATAAGCAGTATTCCTAAGGCAATCAGTGCTGACCAAAGCAACAGAAACAACGATCTTATTCAAACTCTACAGTCTGAACAACAGATCACCAATATTTATCGTGCTTACTATCCTGATGAGCAATTAGCGACCAAAGCCGCGATAACTTTCCATGGCCAACTACTCGAAACCAATAAAGACAAAGGCTATTTAATTCTTGAACTCACAGAGCAAGAAATAAAAACGCTTAAGTCTTTTAAGTTTAAAATCAAGCCAGCTAAAGATTATATTGTTCAACGCAACCGGCGTTTACAAGAATTGCAACAGAAAATCTCTAGCGGTTCTTTATTTGACGTTTCTCCTCAGGCAATCCCCGGCTATGAATGTTATGAGACAGTGGAAGAAACTTTCACAGTTGCTCAGTCAATGACAACTACTTATCCTAATCTGGCAGAATGGGTTGACGTAGGTAATTCTTGGGAAAAAACGCAGAACCTAGGTGGATACGACATTCAAGTTTTAGTGTTGACCAACAAAGGGAATACCTTTAGCAAACCCAAACTGTTTATCAATAGTGCTATTCACGCCAGAGAATATACCACTGCCCCACTTAACTTAGATTTTGCTCGTTGGTTACTCGAAGGATACGCCACTAATGCTGACGCTCGATGGATTTTAGATCATCACGAGGTTCATCTGATGTTGCAGGCAAATCCTGACGGGCGTAAACAGGCTGAAGCAGGCAGTTTGTGGCGCAAAAATACTAATCAGAATTATTGTGGCTCGACTTCCAGTAGCCGTGGTGCTGATTTAAATCGTAACTTCACTGACCGTTGGAATATTACCAATGGTAGCGGCTCTAGCGGTAATCAGTGTAATTCAACGTATCGTGGACCTAGTGCCGGTTCCGAACCGGAAATTCAAGCGCTTGAAGGATATGTGAGAAGCCTGTTCCCCGACCTTCGAGGGCCTAATGATAGTGACGCTGCGCCAGACACAACTACCGGTATGCACATCGACATTCATAGTTATAGTGAACTAGTACTCTGGCCCTGGGGCGATAAAAGTTCAGCTGCACCAAATGGTACCGCATTGCAAACTCTGGGTAGAAAGTTTGCCTACTTTAACGGTTATATGCCACAGCAATCGATTGGCTTATATGCGACTGACGGAACGAGTGATAGCGTAAGTTATAGCGAGTTAGGCGTACCGGCATTCACCTTTGAATTGGGTACTAGTTTTTTCCAAAATTGCTCGACTTATGAAAATACGATTAAGCCAAATAACTTACCTGCGCTCGTTTATGCAGCTAAAGTGGTCAGAGCGCCTTACGTTACTCCAGGAGGTCCGGACATTTTAAGTCTTGCCTTAAGTGATAATGCTGCAACCACTGGTGTTCCGGCCGGCACCCCGGTCCAATTAACGGCGAATGCAACCGACACTCGTTTTAGCACGCGAAACGGCACCGAAAGCACTCAGAACATTAGCAGTGCGGAATATTACATTGACATTCCCCCCTGGCAAAGTGGCGCCGTAGCCATTCAGTTAAATGCTGCTGACGGAAACTTTAACAATAAGTCTGAAGACATCTCTGGCAGCATTAATACTTCCGGCTTAAGTCAAGGCGAACATATTGTGTATGTTCGATCAAAAGACGTTTCAAATACGTTCGGAGCTGTCACTGCGGTATTCTTAAATATTACCGATGGAACGCCACCCGCATTAAATGCAGACTTTACCTATCAATGTACCCAGCTTAGTTGCACTTTTGATGCATCAAGCAGCACCGGTGCCATTGCAAGTTACCAATGGAACTTTGGTGATGGTCAATCTGGAAGCGGCGTAAACGCTAGTCATAGTTTCAGCGCAGCCGGCGATTACAGTGTCACTTTGACAGTGTCCGATAGTAATAACCAATCTGATACCGCTACCAAGGTGGTAACAGCAACAACCGGCTCGGATAACGAACTTCAAAATGGTGTTCCGGTGACCGGGTTATCTGGTAGCCAAGGCGATCAAACTATGTATATTATGCAAGTTCCAGCTAATGCCAGCAATCTGAAATTCGTGATTACGGGCGGCTCTGGTGACGCAGATCTATACGTTCGATTTGGACAAGAACCGACGACTTCACAATACGATTGTCGACCTTACCGTAATGGTAATGAAGAGACTTGTGACATTTCAAATGTTCAGGCCGGCATTTATTACGTAATGCTTCGGGCATATAGTGCCTACGCAGGAGTTTCATTAACAGGCAGCTACACAATGTCCGGTACTGGTGGCAGCTTTTCAGAAACTAACCTATCTGATAGTCAAGGTGGCTGGCAACACTTTAGCGTTTCAATACCAGCCGGCATGAGTAACTTCTCGATCCAAATGTCAGGTGGAAGTGGCGATGCCGATTTATACGTAAGACGAGCTAGTCAACCGACAACCAGCCAATACGATTGCAGGCCATATCGTTGGGGTAATAGCGAAAGCTGTAGCTTTACAAATCCTGCAGAAGACACCTGGTATATCAGTGTAAGGGCTTATTCTACTTATAGTGGCGTTAATATTAATGCTGAGTGGAATTAAATGTTACTGATTGATTTTTTATTATTAGATCATGATTAAAACTAAGTTCTAAAGTATAAAACTACGTCATCTCGACCGTAGTGGAGAGATCGCAATCGGGCCGCACAGTTGTCCGCGAGAGATCCCTCCGCTACGGTCAGAATGACGTTTTTTTATGGTTATTGATTTTTTAGAATTTCCCCAGGCAAGGATATCAATCCTGATTTAACCCAAGCTCTTTTTGTAATTTTTTGGTCAACCCCAAAGAAACAATCCGATAAGACTCATGCAAATAATATTTAAGATTGTCGTCATCGCTATCGGGCGCTTCATATTGTTGAATCCACTTCATTCCACGAGAAGCGAGATACGGAGCAGGTCTATAACCCGGGTGATCTCTCAATGCATTGAAATTATGCTCAGAAGTTTTGAAAGTAAAAGCGGGTTTGTTGTTTTTCTGCCATCCACCTATTGCAAAAACCTTACCGCCAATTTTCCAAACATCGCAATTTCCCCATTGAACAACATGGGTCGAGTGCGGCATTGTTCGACAAAACTCGTTAAAATCTTCGTAATTCATTTTTTATCTTGGTCTGAGTAAATATAAAGTTATACGTTAAATACTTCTTCAATTATCGAGCAGTCCTCAACTAATTTAATATCAGCTAGTTCATCTGCGCGAGTTTTACCTTTATTAATTAAAACAATTGGCTTGCTATCCTGTTTAGCTAACTTGCAGAATCGATAACTGGAATAAACCATTAATGAAGATCCAAGTACTAAAAGACCTTTCGACCGACTATATAATTTAGCCGTTGCTTCATTGGTTTGTTTGGGCACAGAGCCACCATAAAAAACCACATCCGGCATAAGCACTCCGTTACAGTTTTTACAAGCGACAATATCTATTCTCTCAGTAATTTCTTCCTCGATGCTGGCATCGCCATCTGGAGCAACTTCACCGGTGATACTTTCTAGAAAACGGTTCTTGTCGATAATTCTTAACTGTAAATCGGAACGCTCTTCCGCATTACCGCAGGATAAGCATTTCACTCGATCCATTCTGCCATGCAAATCAATCACCTTATTATGACCTGCTTTTTGATGTAGCCGATCAACATTTTGCGTGATTAATCCGGAAAGAAAACCTTTGTTTTCAATTTCTACTAATGCCTTATGTGTTTTGCTTGGTCTTGCTTTTGCGATCATAGGCCAACCTACAGCGCTCCTGGCCCAGTATCTTTTTCTTTTATCTTCGCTTTCTAAAAACTGTTGATGGGTAATCGGATCGCTACGCACCCAATCCCCGTTATCGTTACGATAAGTGGGGATCCCTGACTCAGTGCTGATGCCGGCGCCGGTTATAACTAACCAATGTTGCCGGCTACTCAGAAGTTGCTGTACTTGGCTAAGCTGCATAGAACTAAAATCTTTAATAACTTGTATCGGCTAAGAACTCATAAATCGCTTTCTTATTACAGTTATAGGATACATCAATTGTCCAGTAAAACTTGTAGGTAATTTCACCGTTGTTCCATAGTCCGCAGGCCAATGCTTTTCGGGCATATGATAGGTACCAAACAGCCAATCGAACAACACTAAATGAGCAGAATAATTTGTATCTATGGCAGGTTTTTCCGAACTATGATGCCAGTGATGAAATTGAGGGGTGACAAAAATATATTTCAAAAAGCCGAACTTCATTCTCGTATTGGAGTGAATTAAAACCGCTTGAAGGGCAGCGAATGCGACATAAATATCCAAAGCCGTTTTGTCCGCTCCTAACAGATATAGTGGTATCATTACCATTGCCCTTTCAGAGAAAATTTGGACAAAGTGACCACGCGATCCAGCCAGCCAATCCATTGTTTCAACCGAATGATGGACGGCGTGTACCGGCCAAAGCGATTTTACCTCATGAAATACTCTATGCTCCCAATAAAGTACAAAATCCGCGCATACAATAATGATAGCCACTTGTAGCCAAATAGGAATTGAACGAACAAATTCTTGGAACGGTTCGCTAACCGCCCACTCAAAATGTGTAACATGATAGTTGGCATAAAGTAGAATTGCAGAAATCGCCAGATGATTAAAACAGAAGTAAAATAGATCTAACCCCCATTCTTTTCGCAAGATGACTTGGTCTTTGTATTTAGGCAGTAGCTTCTCAAGTGACATAAATACAAATGCAGATCCTAAAAAAGCCAAAATTAACCAGTCGATTCCTAAAGATAAACTCTGAGCTTCAACTTTTCCTACAGGGATTTCATATCCGCCTAATGCAAAACTTATTGATGTCAGCGTGATTCCAGCTAACCCTAGCTTACGATATCCTCCTAACACAAATGTTAAGACTCCGAAAAACAATGAGAAGTACATGCCGTACTTTAAGAGTTTTTGCAACTGAGCTGCGTCGTAAGCTTGGCGCAGTTCAGTAGTCGTTAAGTAAGAAGGATAAAGATAGGCAAGCACCGCTAATAGACTTAAAATTCCAAGCCCAAGGGAGCAATAACCGCTAATTTTTCCTTCGCCAATGCGAAATTCTCGGGCCTTATCGAGAGTTACTTCTCGCTCTTTATACTTATAGTCTTCTGACATATTTGTTCTACTGTGACAATCTAACTGAGCTAAGATTATGATTTATTTGAGTATTTTACAATAAATACTCAAGATCTTTAGCCAAGTATCAATCTATTAAACTCATAGTATCAATTGTTTACATTTAAGATATATACAAGTACTTGCATATATTTTTACCTAATAAAGTCTACTAAGATAGAATTATGAACGATAAATACTTTGAAAAACTGAGCAGTGCCTTTATGGCCCACTTCTGCAGGAGACTGTCAGATCTCATAATTGAGCAAGGTAGCGAGTTAATTGCCGAGCTGAATCTTGTTACCCCTACCACCGCGGTATCTAGCGTTTTCTATTTGGATAAAAATCCACAGGCAACGGTTGCAGAACTTGCCAATGCACTTGGTGTTAGCCACCAGATGGCAACTCAGAGAATTAACCAGTTAACCAGGCTAAAGTTGGTCGAACGAGTATCATCAACAGAAGATAAAAGAGCAAAAGTTATCAATCTCACAAAATTAGGAAAAGCAGAAGTTAAAAAGCTTCTGCCTTTAACTGAGCAAATGACTCAAGCGTTTGACCAGTTAGAAGAAGAATTAGGAAGTGAACTAACCAAGCTTATTCGCCGAACTGAGCTTGCTTTGATCGAAAAACCTCTTAGAGAGAGGCTCAAGCAAACTTAATCCGAACCTAAAGCACATTCACAACATTAAAATCTTTATTAACTCATTTAATTAGCGAGGGCCTCAGTGTGTCTAAAGTCCAGTCAGAGTCTAAAATCCAGCCTGCACCATTATCTGTAGAACCACAACAAATGAAAAATTCAACAGCTGCAAAAACGGCATTGATTGATTTAGTCTGGGTATTATCGACGTTATACGTTTTAAAATATGCGTTCCTCCAATTCCATTCTTTTTGGACATACGCGGGACCAATTTCTTTGCTGGCTAGTTTAGCTGTAGCAACTTGGCGATTAAAAAGAAACAACCAGACTTGGCAATCCATAGGATTCATTCATGATAGCTCTCATTTAAAACTTACCCTCTGGACGGTAGGCGCATTGGTTCTCACTATACTGATGGGTAATGTCGCCAGTCAAATTGCAGAAGCGCTTGTCGCAAACCCCGAAGCCTTAAGTGAACAATCGACAAACTATATGCAAAATCGCTTTGCAGAAGTTCCAGGCAATTTGGGGCTTTACCTGATGTGGATTGCAATCTCCTGGTTGATCGGCGGATTCACCGAAGAACTCTTGTTCCGTGGCTTTTTAATCAACCGATTCGAAAACCTATTTTCCAAAATTCCATTTGCCATAGTATTTGCAATACTCTTCCAAGCATTGATCTTTGGTCAACAACATATGTATTATCAAGGCGTTGTAGGATTAGTATCTACCGGGATAATTGGCATAGTATCAGGAGTCATTTATGTTTTATGCAAACGCCGCTTGTGGGCGTTGATACTCTCTCATGGCCTTGCCAATACGCTTGGGATGACCATGTTATATTTGAGCTAACCCAGCGATTGACTTAAAGAAAACTTAACTTAGAAGTTGTTTGACTTAAATAGAACTCAGTTTAGAGAGACTCTAGCTTCTCTCTAAGCTCTTTTAAAGCCGCCACTGAAAATCCTCTATCATAAAAGTGGCGAACTATTCCGTTCTTATCTAACAAAATAACTCGCGCATTATTGGGGTTTACGTTACCGGTAAATTGTTGAACCAATTCTCCCCCATCGTAAATAGTAATGACTCCCTTCCAAAGTTCTTTTGGGATCCCCTTTCGCATTCCATTGTTAATTTGAGTCTTGAAGAATTTTGGAAACATCCCTTGTATGGTTGGCAACTCATAGACTCCAACATCCGTCTGGGTCATATCTAAACCAATTAACCATCGATCTATATCGAATTGAGAGTTCTGAACATAACCCAACAATAAAACAACCTCTTTATCTGCAAAGATATCTGGGAGTCTAGTTGCGATATATTCGAGGGTCTCCCCTGATATCGAAGGAAACTTGCTTCCTTCAGGGTTCTTATTCGGATACTTTGTTGAACACCCGAAGACCACAAAAGCGGATAAAATAAGAATGATAATTTTAATTTTTAAATTCATATGCTAAAGCAGACTTACTTCCAATAATAACCAGATATACGAGAGACTCACAATTCTGGATCGGACAAACCCTCTTATTATCTCGTTGAGATAAATAACTAACAAATGGGCAGAATTACTTTCCTAATAGCCAAAATCTCACAAAAAGTTAAGAGTTCGGACCTACTTTATCTCAAATCAAAGCCGTACCATGGCCTCGCCGGTTAACGAACCAAACCAGATTCAATACCGGCAAGTTAATTTAGGAAAAACTTAACTTATCAAAAAGGAAATTTGAAATGATGAAAATAACCAAACTAGCAGCGGCTCTATCTATTGCTGTATTAAGTCAACACGGGATAGCAAAAGGCGGCATCAATGTCGACAACTTACTTAAAAAATCTGACCTGGTAATGCAAGGTGAAGTAATCGACATTCAGTATAAGGATTCCAAGGAAGGACTACCGCATACTTTTGTCACCTACCAGGTTAATGAAATGATCTCAGGCAGCTCCAAAAGTGACACAGTCACACTTCGATTTATTGGAGGCGAACAACGCCAAGGAGAAAAAACCCGCTACCTAACGGTCTCCGAAGTGCCCACATTTGAAAAAGGCGAAAGTGATATTTTGTTCGTTACCAAAAACAATTCAGCAATTTGCCCTCTCGTCAGTTGTAGCCAAGGAAGATTTCGTAACTTAAACGGCTTGGTGACAAGTGAAGATGGTCAACCTCTACTCCAAGGCAACGACAAAAGTTATAAGCTTGGCAGCAGCAGTATGGTTGAAGAAATAAAATCAGTAAATCGAAAAGAAGGTTTTTCTCGAGCAATAAGTAGCTCTCAAGGAGAAGCTGTTCCCCAAACGAAACAGCAGCGAGACTCGGCGATTCTCGACACAGCTACCTTTGTTGCTAATTTAAAAGAGAGAGCCTATCAACTAAAAACGAAAGGGTTACAACGTTCGGTTATTTTCAAATCAAGTAATGTTAATGAATCCTTTTCAACTCCAATTTTTAAAGCAGTAACCCCACCCCAGGAAAATCAATCAACATCATTGAATAAAACAGGCCTAAATTCGACCAAGTCGAAACAACCCGGACTAAATAGTCTTACTTCAAAATTACCGGCGCACAATCGAGCTAAAAGTGAATTCGACCTTTGGGAGGAAAAAGCTCTTAAAGAAAATGGCGGAGAGCCAGTCGTTCAAGTGCCAGCTAAATTTAAACAAGATTAGTAGTCTGCTTTAGATTAGACGTCAATTTTACTAACCAATTTTATTCAGGATGAAAAAATGAAACGATTAATTATAGGTGCTATGGCACTTGCCTCTTTGAGCTTAACTTTTGATACCAGTGCAGCAGCATGGAGAACTTGCGATGGAAACAAAATCAAATGGGGAAGCAACACTAAAACTTTCCGTGCGAGTAATGTAAGTTTCCCATCAGGAAGTTCTTACTTATCTGCTCTTCAAACAGTCATTAGTAGAGTCAATGATAATCCGAGCAAATTTAATTTCAGTCTCGCCACAGGCGATACGTCAGTGGGCTTTGACAACGGCCAAAACGAAACGTGGTTTACTAATGATTCAGGAGCTCTTAACGGCGCGCCTGCGGTAGCATTTACATGGAGTCACTGCTACTGGCTTTTCGGCTGGCGTTACGGCATTGATGAAGTTGATGTACTTTTTAACAATAATGTCTCATATACTAGCTCTGCGGCTAAAAGCAGCTCGATAACTTATGGTGGCACTCGTCGGCCGTTTAGAACAACCGCAACACACGAGTTTGGGCATGCAATGGGACTACTCCATGAAAACCGTTATTACAACATTATGGGACAAGATTGGGATTTCGTTCATGCGAATGGAAGTAACACGAGAGCTTACCTAGGTGAAGATGCAGCCAACGGCTCGGTTATTTTATATGGTACAACAACCGGTAACATGGAAGACGTATCACTTGCTCACCACAAGTACTTAGGTACTAGCGGCGAATATTCTACGCACCAATCGACTCGCCTTTATAATAGCTCAGGTGGTAACTTAACCACTTTCACCAATAGCGGCGAAACGGTATATCGAGTAAACAAGGGTCAGACGGTTCGTTTGGAGTTAACTGCGGAAAATAATGGTAAAAGTAGTCAAAACCCACAAATAGGCTATTACATTTCAACCAACAACATTATTTCCACCGGCGACCAAAATATTGGAAACGGTTCCTTAACATTAGGAAGAAATATACCCTATACGTTTACGCGTACCTTAACAATTCCTGGCAGCTTGAACTCCGGCCAATACTATTGGATAGGCGCCGTAATCGATAGCAATAATGCCATAGCTGAAAGCTCAGGAACCAACAATGCGACTTACCTTCGCATTTATGTAAACTACTAGATAACTAAAATTAATCTACTACTTGCGACCACCTTTAAGGTGGTCGTATTCTTTTAAGTTATCAATCCCTACCTCTTCAATAGCAAATGGTCAATTTACACGCTTTAGATTATCACCTAAGATTAAGAGGCGCCTCTAGCATAATTAACCAGCTAAAACGGGAGGAATTTAGAAATGACAATAGCTTACCAAAAAGCGGCTTCATTGGATGAGTCTTCACTAAAAGCATTGCATGATTTAGAAGAAGAATTGGGAGCAACTCTAGTCGCATACGAACAACCTCAAATTGCGAAGCTTTCAGAAGAACAATTGAAACGCATTCAATCTCTAGAAGAAACTCTGGGCTCTACCGTCATTGCTTACAAATAGAACTGGTTTTCGCGTCAACACTACCTGATTCTGCTAAACCGCTTGATCTAAGTTATCAAGTAGCTTTACGGTTCGGGGTTTATAAAACTGCTCGTCGATTAAATCGACGCCGCATTCTAAATTCGAAATCCAACTTAAAAAGGCATCAACCTGTTCTCCTTCGAAATAGGGTCCATGCTGCGGCACAATTTTGCCCGGCTTCAGTTTTTTTATCTCTCTTGCCCACAATCTGCATGCTCGATTGGATGTCATATAGCGACGGTGAAAGCCTTCCATTTTGGCAATATGACTGTCAAAATCTTTTACCGCTTCATAAGACTCACCCTCTTCGACTATAGAAGCACCAAGATCCCCAGAAAATAATATGTTGCTTTGAACATCATAGAAATGAAAATTGCCAACCGAGTGTAAAAAATGAGCCGGGATGATAATTATATTTGACTCGCCAAGGGTAAAAATATCTCCCTTGTCAGGAATTCCAACAACCCTTTCATCCATATTCAACCCCGCTTGACCGGTCATGTAGCCCGGCACTAAATGAGGCAGAAATCGCGACCAAAGCTTAGATGTAATCACTGTGGCTGACGACTTCATCAACCATTTAGGCAGACTAGCAATTATGTCAGGGTCTTGATGTGAGGCAAAAATATATTCGAGATTTCCCATCGAAGCGACTTTGTTAATTTCGACGGTTAGCGGGGCAAAAGTTAAATCTCCACCTGGATCGATTAATGCGGCACGGTCATTATCTATTATCAGAAACTGATTAGACTGAATTCCCTCCCCCTTTACTAAATCAGAAAATGATAGACAGAGATGGTGTTCATTTTGGTATAAAACAGTAGCACGGCTATTCATTGTTAATTCCCATATAAATTTTGTGGGATGATATCCACATTTAATTTATGGGTATTTGCGCTAAATCAATTGTCTGCTGTTTTGTGAGGTATAATTTGGGTAAAAATCTCGATTCTTGAATAGTAATTTGATTCTTGTGAGCTATTTCACCAATATCTATAGAAGTAAGTATAACGCTGAACAATAAATAGTCAGCGATTACTCGTAAAATGACAGTAAACCACAATACCAAGATAACATCTCTAGCGTACCGTGCCTTTCATCTTTAAAATATCGGCAGCTTATGCTGGGTTCCTGCTCTAGCTGCTATTTAGCTTTTTAATCAACTGGTTTCCCAAAGCTCGATTGGCAACTCCGTGCTCTCCAACATGCTCGTTATTTGCCAATTCGAAAAATACTCTAGCATCCTGCTGTGCTTTTAGCTTCCGAAAATGCTTTAATCGATTCGATAATAAGAAAAGAGTTATTCGTTAATACCCAAAAGCTCAACATCAAAAATCAAAGTCGACCCAGGCCCTATCTTACCGGATTGGCGATTCCCATAGGCCAACTCAGCAGGAATAAAGAAGCGAGTTTTCTCTCCAACGACCATTAATTGAACACCTTCAGTCCATCCTTTAATCACTTGATTCAATCCGAAGCTGATTGGCTTACCTCGCTCAACCGAACTGTCAAATATCGTACCATCAATTAGTGTCCCGTGATAATGTACTTTGACTTTATCTCTAGCCGATGGATGGACCGTACCTGTTCCTTTCTGTAAAACTAAATACTGCAAACCTGAACTCGTTTCAACAACGCCCTCTTCAGTCTTGTTAGCAGCTAAAAACTCGGCACCCAACTTCTTGTTTTCCGCTGCGGCTTCACTATTTCCGCCAGAACGAAAGAACAAAAAATACACTACTGCAGCGAGAACCAGCAGGATCAATATCATTTTATCCATGTTAGATTCCATTTTTTAGTTACCTCTTTTTTATTCATCCATGGTTTTTTATTAGATTAAATTACAAACCACTTGGCGCTTGTAAAAGTCGCGCACATTCTATCAAAATTCGAAACAATTAGAACATTTATTCACTTAACTCCATTAACCCGATGGCTCTTTTGGGTTTGCACCAAAAGCGTAGCGCAAATATTTTTTGCTTATAACCAGCCCACCAATTTTGTGCACCTGACTTAGTAGTTCATCTAAGACGCACCACTTTTTCTTATCTATCTCATTGAAAGTTATGCAGTTATTAACATTGGCAAGGATGCTGCAATAAGTTCATCTCAAAAAATTAAAAAAACTTATGGAGAGCACCAATATGAAAATTACAAACAAACTTGTAACCAAACTAGTACTTTTAAACTGCCTTCTATTTCTACCTTCAGCTAAAGCTGATGTAAGTGCCACGGCAGGCTTTGTTTCTGACTATTATTTTCGTGGCTCAAACTTAGGCGACGGCGGAGCATATGCAAGCATTGATTATAGCAACGGTGGATTTAGTGCTGGAAGCTGGTGGATAGATGATGGTTCTTTGGGTAATGACGGACTGGAAACTGATTTCTATTTTAGCTACGCAAAATCACACGACCAGTTCTCTTGGTCAGTAGGTTACACAAGATATGAGTATACCTATTCAAGCGACTTCGAACACGAAGTCGCTTTGAATTTGTCAACAGGCAACTTTTCTTTCGATGTTATTAAAGGGGTTGATGATGACCAAGGAATAAATTCAGAAGACTACTCAGTTTTGCAACTCGGATATAGCAAATCTTATTTCGGTTTGACGTTAGGAACCGGCGACTACGACGACCTACAAGATTCTTCTTGGTCCTGGCTGGAAATTTCATTTAGCGGTGAGCTAGTCGAAGGGATTTCTACAAGTCTCAACATAGGCGTTAAAACTGACGACGCAGCCGGTACTCAGGACGATGGATACATTTATCTTGATATCAGTAAGGCATTTGATCTTTAAAAAAACAATCAATATCAAAGCAATTTATTAAATCACAATCAAAACAACAGGAGCAGTTTTATGAAATTAATCACTGCGATTATTAAGCCATTCAAATTAGATGGTGTACGCGAAGCGTTATCTAACATCGGCATACATGGGGTAACCGTATCTGAAGTGAAAGGGTTTGGGAGACAGAAAGGTCATACCGAATTATACCGAGGTGCGGAATATATGGTCGACTTTTTGCCTAAAACAAAACTCGAAATTGCTGTCACGAAAGACCAAGTTGAACAGGTCATTGAATCGATTTGTAAAGAAGCTGCTACCGGAAAAATCGGAGACGGTAAGATTTTTGTCTCTGAACTAGAACAAGTCGTCAGAATTCGAACCGGTGAACTCGGCGAAAACGCCATTTTATAAGAAGCAAAAACAATTTATAAAGTACTTTGGAGAACTGCTATGCAGGATCAAATTTTTGAATTGCAATATGCAATTGATACATTTTATTTTTTAGTCATGGGCGCCTTAGTCATGTGGATGGCCGCCGGTTTCGCGATGTTAGAAGCGGGATTGGTAAGAGCCAAAAATACCACCGAGATTTTAACCAAGAACGTCTCACTATTTGCAGTTGCATGCACCATGTATATGGCATGTGGATATAACTTCATGTATGACGGCGGATGGTTTTTATCAGCGGTAGATACCGTTGCTACGCTAGACGTAAATGCAGCGTTAAAAACATCAGCTGAAAATGGATTTGGAGGAGATGCCGTTTATTCAAGAGCCTCGGATTTCTTTTTCCAGGTCGTGTTTGTAGCAACTGCTATGTCAATAGTGTCTGGTGCAGTAGCGGAAAGAATGAAGCTTTGGTCATTTTTACTATTTGCAGTTGTGATGACAGGTTTTATTTATCCTATGGAAGGAGGATGGACCTGGGGTGAGAAAGCGGTCTTTGGCCTATACAGTTTAGAATATAGTGACTATGCCGGATCTGGAATCGTACATATGGCCGGTGCCGCCGCCGCACTGGCAGGTGTACTTATTCTTGGACCGCGCAAAGGCAAATATGGCAAACAAGGACAAATTAATGCTATCCCTGGCGCTAACCTTCCCTTAGCAACACTTGGAACATTTATCCTATGGATGGGTTGGTTTGGTTTCAACGGCGGTTCAACTTTGAAACTCGGTGGCATTTCCGTCGCCAACGAAGTTGCAACTGTCTTCCTTAACACCAACGCTGCAGCTTGTGGCGGATTAGTCGCAGCGTTGCTTCTCGCGAGGCTTATGTTTGGCAAAGCCGATTTAACCATGGCATTAAACGGAGCGCTCGCAGGCCTTGTAGCAATTACGGCAGAACCAGCCGACCCGAATGCCCTTTCAGCGACGCTTATCGGTGCAGTTGGAGGTATCTTAGTTGTATTAAGCATCGTCACTTTAGACAAACTCAAAATTGATGATCCTGTGGGCGCAATTTCGGTTCATGGCGTGGTTGGCTTATGGGGAATATTCGCTGTTCTTATTACCGATGAAAAGGCAACTTTTATCGGCCAATTGGTTGGCGCTGCGACAATATTCCTCTGGGTATTCTTAACCAGCTTGCTCGTCTGGGTCGTAATCAAAAAACTTATTGGGATCAGAGTCAGTGCAGAAGAAGAAATGTCCGGGGTCGATCTTTCCGAGTGCGGAATGGAGGCTTATCCCGAATTTTCGTCTTCGAAATAAAGTTTATACACAAAAAACAAAGCGGTTTAGTATCTACTAAATCGCTTTTACTTATTATTAGTATCAGGCTTTTTTAACAAATTTTGATTTCAGCATCATTGCGCCGGCGCCGTCGACCTTACAGTCAATATCATGGTCTCCATCTACGAATCGTTTAATCGTTGCTTTTGTACCGACTTTTAAAACTGTCGAAGTTCCTTTGACTTTAAGATCTTTTATCAAGGTGACTTTATCACCTTCAGCCAATAGATTTCCTACACTGTCTTTTAAAATCAACTCATCTTCTACAGCGGCTGATGGATCCCACTCATGTCCACATTCTGGACAATTAAGCAAATTGCGATCTTCGTAAGCGTAAGGCGAATCACATTGCGGACATGGTGGAGTTGTTTCTGACATAGTACTTCTCTAATCTGCATTAATCAAAGGAGCTGGATTATAGCCTAATTAGACGAGTAGGTTAATCAGTGCATTTCAATAACGTCTGCTTAATTGCGTGGCTTTCTTGCTATTTGGAAATATGCCATTTTACTTTTTGGTGGAACCCAGGCGTAGTCGATTTCGAAACCAGCATTTAGGATACTCTTATCCAGGTCACTGCGACTGATAAACTCAACATATGGTGCTTTCTTAAAGAATTGCATGATTGGTATAACAAATCGCAAAAAAGCAAAATTATCGTTAAGGCATACGGTGTTAGTTACAAAGATACCTCCCGGTTTTAGCATTTGAAATACCTGCTGGATAACTTCTTGGTAATTACCCAGTAAATGTAAAATACTTAAACCTAAAATAGCGTCGTACTGTCCTTCTAGTGCCTGATAATCGCTTAAGGTCGCGACCTTAAACTCTAATCCCTCAAAACCACCGGTATCTGTCTTGGACTTAGCAATATCAATCATTTTCGGCGAGATATCGATTGCGGTATAATGTGCCACCTTCGGCGCGTGAAGCAATGCCGTGGATCCCGTGCCACAGCCAAACTCAAGTACCTGCATATCGCTATTAAAATAGCTCTGTGTTTTAGCCACCTTCTTTTGATAGGCATCTTCATCACCAACTGCTCTAGCAGCATACCTATCGGCAATCTTGTCCCAAAACAAAGCAGTTTGACTCATAAATTCCTCTCACTCTAGTCGCTTGCGGCAACATTCTGTCACTGATTAACTTTTAAAAAACCTAATAAACACTATAATCACATATGCATTTATTTAGGTAAATACCGATATTTGCATCATACCTATTCATATATGTATATATTAATATTGAGGATTTTGTCGATGGCTATAAATTGGAGAGAAGTAAATTTTGACTGGAACCATGCAAGAGCTTTTCTGGTCACTATGGAAGAAGGCTCGCTTTCTGCCGCAGCCCGTGCCCTCAACTTAACCCAACCTACCCTTAGTCGTCAGGTTGCAGCTTTGGAAGAAGAACTTGGTTTGGTGTTATTCGAACGAGTTGGTCGAGGGCTTGAACCAACACCGAGTGGTATCGAGTTAGCAGAGCATGTTCGATTGATGGGCGAAGCAGCGAATCAACTTTCATTAACCGCTAGCGGACAATCCAATGCAATTGGAGGCAAGGTGTGCATCAGCTGTACCGATCTTGATGCAACTTTTCGTTTACCTAAAATCGTAAAGTCTTTACGCGAAGAGTACCCAAGTATTCAAATCGAAATCATTGCTTCAAATGATGCCAGCGATTTAAAAGGCAGAGAAGCAGATATTGCGATCCGTGGTTTTCGTCCACAAGAATCAGATCTCATAGCTAAGAAACTTTACGATATTCATGCGACTCTTTATGCGACTTCGGAATACCTTGACTCTATTTGCCGTCCTAAAAAGAAGCAGGAGTTCTCAAAGGCCCAATTCATCGGGTTCCATAAGTTCAACCAAGAATATATTGATATCTTAAACGAAAAAGGAATTGAAGTTGACGATAAGAATTTTGCAGTGCTTTGTAATAACCATTTAACCTATTGGGAGATAACGAAACTGGGCATGGGAATTGGGGTGATGCCGGTTGAAATCGGAGACAATGAATCACTAGTAGAAAGAGTCATACAAGATAAAGATTTCTTTAAAGGGGAAGTCTGGCTCGTTGCTCATAGAGAATTAAGGACCAGTCGCAGAGTTAAAACCGTTTTTGAATACCTAAGTAAATCACTAGTCAACTGACTGAAAATATCAATAGAATAATACTAACCTTAAAGTCAATTTTTAGAAGTCTTGTCTATCAAGATTTCGTCTTTTCCCTCAACTTTGGGTAAGTTACGTACGATGAAAACAGAGCGAGTATAGTATGTACCTGCTTTAAGCACGTTCTTTAACGCTTTGTCTCGTATATATTCAAGTGTCGCTTGTGAATTTTCCAAACGGGCCATTTTGGTCCTCCCTTTTACATATTGCTAAAAACCAATCAATTAAACAATCAATTAAACAATCAATTAAACAATCAATTAAGAATAGTACGCAAAATGTGATACTTTGGATCAACAAAATTTCAAACCTGGAAAAGGAAATCTAAGCGATAACAAGACTTTTCAAGTTTTATAGCCAAATTTAGTTTCATACCAAAAACTCATTTACCAAATGCACTACAGTAATGTATAAATGTCCCAGCTAAACTCATCTCATTTCTCTTAAGAAATAAGAAAGCTCTATACTCACTAAGTTGGATGCCTTGATGCAAAGTGACGTTTCGTTAGACCGCGCAAAACAATTTCCAGTGTTAATGTGGATTTTACTTTTTGGTGCATTTATCACCCGCGGCAGCTATTACATGGTATGGCCGTTCTTGTCAGTAATTCTCTACAACAAGTTTGGTATTTCCGCGACTGCAGTTGGTACCTTGTTAACGACTGCGGCGCTCGTTTCTGTTTTAGTTGGCTTTATAGGCGGTACTTTGTCCGACCGTTTTGGTCGAAAGTTAGTCATGTATATTAGTGGAATTTTATACATCGCATCTTTCTGCTTGTTAGCCAATGTAGATTCAATCATTGGCTACACCGTTGTGATCACCTTGTGTTCAATCGCTACAGAGATTTGGCGGCCGGCGACGTCCGCATTGATTGGTGATATTGTCAAAGAGAGCCAAACTCGTGAACTTGCAATGCAGGCGATGTATTTTATGGTCAATGTGGGCTCTGCAGTTGGTCCGATGATAGGACTATGGTTGGGTTTAACCGGAGAATCATCTTCATTCTATATTACAGCTGTTGCTTTTGCCGTTTTGCTGGTCTTGTTGGTATTTGGTTTTCGAACACTAGCGCCTAAGAAAATTGAAGCAGCTAAAGCGGTTGAAAATAAATCCGCAGAAAACGCACCCTCAAAGTCAAAGCAGCAAAATCACTTTAGTGAAACCATCCGAGTTCTGCTTCAGGACAAGTTACTTCAATGCCTGATTCTGGCTAACATTCTTTGCATGTTTGTTTACGGTCAAATGGATTCAACTTTAATCCAGTACCTGACACGTGCTGAAGTACCAGAACTATTGAAATTAATTTCGTCAATGATTTTTACCAATGCCCTTGTCATTATCAGCAGTCAATTTTTATTGCTCAAGTTGATGGCGAAAATTCCGCTCGTCAAACGAATTCAAATGGGACTGGTTCTACTCACCTTGTCGCAGTTGTGGATGGCAGCTAATCCCGTTGATCTTTTTTGGGGATGGATTGGAGCGGTGGTAATAATGAGTTTGGCAGAAACTATTTTATTCCCGACGATGAATGTACATATTGATCGACTAGCGCCAGATCATTTACGTGGTGCATACTTTGGTGCGACTTCATTTTATTCGCTTGGCTTTGCATTAGCGCCGCTTGGTGGTGGGCTAATACTCGACCTATTAGATGGTCCGTCAGTCTACATTATCTGTACTCTATTCTGTTTGTTAGTTATTTATCTCTATTCTATTCTGGGGAAGTTTAAGCGCCCAGCCGAGGCGCTTTGAATTCAAAATGAGTTCTATTAGATAGAAGATACTGACTGCCCTGCTTCATTTCTGCTAAGATCAACTTGTCGACGCTTATGAAAATAGAAGGCAATGATTAATACACCTATTGCCCCTGAAACTCCCACAGCATAAGGAATCAAACTCGAATCTTGTGAGCCGATAGCTCCGACGGCAAAATTAGTTAGTCCCACTGATACGGTGAAAAGTGAAAATGAAGTAGCAAGCAGTTTTCGCGACGAGTATTCTGCAATTAGAGCGAGAAATATGGGTACAAATAATGCCTCTGAGATAGC
Source organism: Kangiellaceae bacterium (assembly GCA_026196875.1). Taxonomy (GTDB): domain Bacteria; phylum Pseudomonadota; class Gammaproteobacteria; order Enterobacterales; family Kangiellaceae; genus Aliikangiella. The sequence continues at coordinate 76,367 of JAPHTP010000021.1, read as the reverse complement.
AAACATTATTTGGCCTGCAATTAGGTAGCTCAAATTAATGTTATCGATATCACTTACGGCGATCCCTGTGAGTTGCCAGCTCACTCCGTAAAAAATAATGCCTATCCCCAGCTTTATCCAAACCGGAAATTCTCTAGCAAACCAAACAATTGCTAAAAACACAGAAGCGATTGTGATCACAGCGGGGTTAATTACTTGAAAATAACCATCGCTTGGAAATACCTTGCCCGTTTCCCATAAAAATCCATTAATCAGTTCATAAATGGTCCAAACAAAGAAATTCAAAAATGCAACTAAAAGTAAAACCAGAATTCCGCTATCTGAACTTCTAGATGATTTGTTTTTTGCATTTTCCTCAATCGAAACCAGCTTACCTTTAAAGAAATAAAGCAGCAGGGAAACTACCAATAGAACACCAGCAACGAAATAAAAGGCTACTGCCCACCCGTAAGCGTCTCCGAACAAACCTATACTCAGCCCGCCAAGTAGAGCGCCGACATTTACTACCATATAGTAAATAGTAAAAACGCCAGACAGTTTGTATTTTTCACTAGAATAAAACAGAGAGAAAAGACTTAGGTTTGATACCTTGAATAAACCAAATCCGAAAGCCATCACCCCAAAACATATCATGAGCAAAGACTCTGAAACTGATGGAACTGCGATCACCGCAGCGGCAGTTATCAAACACGCCAGTTTCATGGCATATCGCTTGGGTATCAGGAAGTCCGCTATAAGCCCTCCCAATATAGGAAACAAATATACCATTGCAGTAAAGGTCCCATAAAAAGAAAGACCAGTTTGAACATCTAACCCCAATCCTCCTTCATCTATGGTTGCAACCATAAACAAAACGATCGCAGATCTGAATCCGTAATACGCAAGTCGTTCTAAAAGAGTGGAAATGTAAAGAATCGCGAGTGAACCGGACGGCTGCTTGGCACTTTCCATGTCTGTTATCCCTGAATTTTGAGTAATTATTTCGTTTCTAATAAGTTATTTTATAGTTTTGAAACAGCAGTATACTTTCTCTCCTGAAAGCAGTAAACATTGGGTTTTAACACTCTCCACAAATCTAAAGAAGCTTTACTTAAAACAATTATAAAATTACACTTGATTTTTTGCGACTCTTGTCGCATGATTGCGACCCGGGTTAAATTTAGTGATAAAACTATGTCAAATAAGCCATCAGCCAATGAACTGACAATCTTAAAAGCGCTCTGGCGTCGCTCGCCAATGAGTGCTAAAGAGGTCCATTCTTCAGTAGAAAGCCAACTGTCCTGGTCATTTTCATCAACTCGCAAAACTCTTGAGCGAATGCTCAATAAAGGACTGTTAAAAACAGAAGAAGTACATGGTGTTAAAGTCTATTTATCTGCAGTTAATAAAGTTAAAACACTAGCGTTATACGTTAAAGAGCTGGCCGTACAAGTTTTTGAAGTTGAGAAAGACCTGCCCGTATCAATGTTTGCTGATAGTAAATTACTCGATAAAGGAGAACTAAAAGAGCTAGAAAAACTCTTAAAGAACGACAAGGGTGAATTATGATTTTTTCTAGCCTCTTATCTATTCAAGAGTTCTTACTCGCCGTCATTTATTCCCTATCGATCGGCGGTTGTGTGTTTGCGATCTGCAGCATCTTCGAGAAAACCAACTCTCCTATTTTAGCATGGCGAGAATTTTGGTTAGTCGCCAGCGGATTTGTGATGCTACCTTTTATGATTGGACTGATACCCAATCCCCTTCAACACTGGTCTCAGTTTAATATTGGCAGCTTATCGGGTGTTTTCGAAACAGCAAGTAGCCAGATTTCAATACAAAAACCAGCAGAAGTACTTGAGAAACAGCAGATAAATTTTTCTACTTTTGCCTACAGTCTGTTAGTCATTTACTTGATAGGGCTAGCTATCAATTTAATTAGATTTGCCCAGCGGCTAGTTTGTCTAAGCAGAATTATCAAACGTTCAACTCCAGTTTCACCGGCTATACAATCAATAGCTCCAAACGACTATCGATACTTAATTCGGGTGGCAAGAATTTGTAAAATGGATATTCTGCTGACCGAACAGTACCGGTCACCATTCATTATTCAAGGATTCTCTACCAAGCTTGTTTTTCCAGCATCACTCCTCCACGAATTGTCTGCGGAACAAATTCGGCTGGTTATTCGTCACGAATGGAAACATAAACAAAACGGAGATGGCTTAATTCAGATCTTATTGCAACTACTAGTTTGCATTAACTGGTTTAATCCAGTCTGTTACTGGATTGTCAAGCGGACTAACTGGGCAACCGAGGCAAATTGCGATAATCAAGTACTAACTGGAAGACAAAATTTGCAGAGGACCTATGCACTCGCAATGCTACAGATCCTCCGCAGATCTGCAACCAATCTTTCTCACCAACCGGTTGCAGCCTTCTCATCACAATCACATAGGAGTATTACAATGAGAATAAAACATATAATGAATCCTTCAGCTAAAAGCTTCAAGTCATTTTTTAGTCGGCTGGGGTTAATTTCGGGATCATCAATGCTGGCTATTGCAGCATTATCCTTTCAGCCTTCGCTTCAAGCTGAAGAAAATCTGAATATGGTTAACCCGGTTAATAGCGCAAGAGTGTCGTCAACCTACGGTATGAGAAATAAATTTCACCGATTTCATCACGGAATTGATTTAGCGGCTAAAGAAGGTACCCCTATTGTTGCAGCTGCATCGGGAGAAATTATTGTTTCCACTGAAAAGCTAAAAGGAAGAAAAAACTACGGAACAGTGATTATTATCGACCATGGACACGGTTATCAGACAGTTTATTCGCACTTAAGTAAAATACGAGCTTTTGAAGGTGACTATGTTGAGAAGGGACAATTAATTGGTTTAGTAGGCCAAACAGGCCGCGCCACAGGTCCTCACCTTCATCTTGAAATTCTAAAAGATAATAAGCCCGTAGACCCTGCTCAGTACATTAATTTTAAGTCTTAGCCAGAATTCGGCCCGGTGACATAAATCTGCAGTTGCTTCATTCAGGCAACTGCAATTCGAAAAAATGTTAGCTGGCAAGTTAAGAACTAACCTCAGCAGCCACCACCGAAATTTCAACTAACAGTTCTTCGCGAGCCATATTAGCAGTCACGCAAGCACGAGCTGGTGCATGACCATCGGGCACCCAGTTGTCCCAAACTTCATTCATTTCTGCAAAATACTGCATATCTTTGATATAAATAGTGGCAGACAAAATATGCTCTCGAGAGCTTCCAGCCTGGAGAAGTAAACTGTCTACTTTATCTAGCATGGTTTGTGTTTGCTCTGTTATGCCTTTGGTTGCATCCGCACAAACCTGCCCACACAAATAAATTACGCCGTTGTGTTTCACAATTCGGCTCATACGCTTTTTAGTTTCAATTCTTTCAATCATTATGTTCTTCTCTTTTAGTCTTCTCTTCCAGTATTTTCTTCCAGTTTCTTCAGTTTGATATATTTAGCTGTAAATTTGGTGATTAATTACTGCCTTAGTCTATAACCAGACTTAAAAATCCAAGCAATTATCAATATACAAGTCAGCATAAATAAAAATGTCATTCCCAAACTGACTCGAAAATCCAAGTCTGCCACACCATAAAAGCTCCAGCGAAAACCATTAATTAAATAAACTACAGGATTAAACAAAGTGATTTTTTGCCATAGCGGAGGTAACATACTGATTGAATAAAAGCTACCACCTAAAAATGTCAATGGCGTGATAACCATCAATGGAATGACTTGTAGTTTCTGAAAGTTATCAGCCCATATTCCGATAATAAAACCGAACAGACTAAAAGTGACTGCAGTTAAAACCAGGAAGCACAACATCCAAAGTGGATGCATAATTTGATAGTCCACAAAAAAGCTAGCGGTAAACAATATCAACAGTCCCAATAATATAGATTTTGTTGCAGCAGCACCCACATAACCAAATAAAATTTCAACAAATGAAATTGGAGCGGATAATACTTCATAAATTGTTCCCGAAAACTTCGGAAAAAATATTCCAAATGATGCATTGGAAATACTTTCATTTAAAAGAGAAAGCATAACTAAGCCAGGAATAATAAACGCACCATAGCCGACGCCATCAATATCCCCCATCCTCGAACCTATGGCTGCGCCAAAAACAATGAAGTAGAGAGAGGTAGACAATACTGGTGACGCAATACTTTGCATCAATGTGCGGAACGTACGCGCCATTTCAAATTTATAAATAGCAGCTATCGCGTAGAAGTTCATTCTTCCTCCTTAACAAGACTAACGAAGATTTCTTCAAGAGAGTTTTGGGTAGAATTAAGATCTTTGATTTCAATTTGGTACTCGTGTAGTTTCTTTAGCAGATCTGCTATTCCAGTGTCCTCTGCCTGAGCATCAAAGGTATAAACTAAATCATTTCCCTGATTAGTTATTTCAAGCGGAAGCGATTTCAATTGTTCAGGAATTTCATCGATTGCTTGCTGAAGATGTAATGTCAGCTGTCTTTTACCTAGCTGTTGCATCAACTTGTGTTTTTCTTCGACTAAGATGATTTCGCCCTTATTGATAACACCTACTCTATCCGCCATCTCCTCCGCTTCTTCAATATAATGGGTGGTCAATATAATAGTTGCCCCCGCCTCTCTAAGACCGCGCACCATTTCCCACATATCACGACGCAATTCAACATCAACTCCAGCGGTCGGTTCGTCTAAAAAAATGATGCTGGGTTCATGTGATAGAGCTTTTGCTATCATTACCCGGCGTTTCATTCCACCGGATAAAGCCATCATCTTGTTGTCCTTTTTATCCCAGAGAGAAAGCTGCTTAAGAATCTTTTCGATATAAGCTTCGTTGGCAGGTTTACCGAATAGCCCTCGACTAAACTTCACCGTGGCAATCACTTTTTCAAACGCGTCAGTAGTTAGCTCCTGTGGCACCAAACCTATTTTCTCTCGAGCTTTACGATATTCAGTCGCAATGTTATAACCGTCTGCGAGAATTTCACCTTCGCTTGGACTAACGATCCCACAAATAGTGCTAATCAGTGTTGTTTTACCTGCTCCATTAGGCCCGAGAAGTGCGAAAATCTCTCCCTGATTGATTTCAAGATTTACGTTATTGAGCGCTTTAAAACCAGAGCCGTACACCTTACTAAGGTTCTTAATCGAAATTATTGGTTTCACAAAATTGCCCTTTAGTGTTATGAAATGGTCATTTAAAATGACTAGTTTAGCCGAATTAGACGATCTCTCGCCGCTTTTAGTAAAGCCTTAGCATATGTCCTGTGTATCAACAATAGTCCTTTAAAAAACAAGCTTAATTGAGGTTTACCTGCGCGGCTTTTAGCAGTCGGAACAATCGCTGTACCAAAGTATAAATATGTCTTAACCTTACCATTGGTTGAATCTTTCAGCTTAGGAGATTCAACCATCAAGAAAGAACGAGTCTTACCTTGAAAATCACACATAAGAATCTGGTCTTCTGCGCGATTTTCAACCCTCCAGGCAGAAAATTTGTTAATTTGTCCTAAGGCTAATTCCCTCGCCTGCTCATCTGATGATGGCTTTAACACAGTAAATGTTAAAAACCAACGTTCTAGTTTAAATAACCAGCTTGTATAGAAAGCCTCTACAAATTGCTGATGGGAGACTTCCAGATCCAATGTAGTTGTAAAGCAATCAGTATAACTACCTGGTAATTCATATTGTTCAATAAGTGAATTCTGTGGATTTGGACAGGCTTTGATGTGCTTCATTAATGGACGTAAGAATTCTGGGCGTAAACTTTGTTTGAGCGATACGTTAGCATTGGGCTAGACTGTAGACAAGGACATTATTTTAAATTAGCTATCTTACTTAAAAACTCCCTATTCTAAGCTAATGAATAATATTTCATTCAATACTCTAGAAGTTAAGAATCTTAAACAGTGGCGTAGCTGGCTGAGTTCCAATGGCGATTCAATCAATGAAATTTGGTTGGTCTTCTATAAAAAATCAACAGGGAAAGCTGGATTCACATACAGCGAAGCCGTTGAACAGGCTATCTGCTTCGGCTGGATCGATGGCTTGAAACGCAAAATTGACGAACAACGCTACACCTATCGTTTTACTCCAAGAAAGGCGAAGAGCAAATGGTCACCACTTAACATCAAACGTGCGCGGAAAATGATTACGCAAGACCAAATGACTCCACAGGGCCTAACAGTGTTTCAAGCCAGAGAAGAATACGATGAGGAGTTTAATGCGGCTCGACAAGAGGCGAGCCCTTCCCTCTCTCAAGAAAGCGAAAACGCCATAAAGCAAAGCTCTCAGGCTTGGAGGAACTTTAACCAAATGGCTCCGGGATATCGTAAACGTTACGTGCTTTGGATTGAATCAGCTAAAAGACCTGAAACGAAGGCAAAACGCTTAAAGCAAGCGATAATATCTTTAGCCAACAATGAAAAACCTTTCTAATAAATTTAATTAACCAGCTTGATCTAGATTAATAGACCATCACTTCCTTCGGTTAAACTTACATACTCAGCACAGTTTACTAATTAAACCTAACTAATGAAAACCACTCCGGAAAATCACCAATCTGAGTCAATCAAAGAAAAGTTGCCGATACACCTGTCTTACTTTTCCGATGTACTTTGTATTTGGGCTTACGTAGGTCAAATAAGGCTCGACGAGCTTAAAGCTAATTATGGAAAACAGGTAGAAGTAAAGAACCACCATGTAACACTATTTGGAGATATACATTCGAGGATTGGTTTAGGTTGGAAAGACAGAGATGGATATGATGGTTTCAATCAACATGTGCTCGAGGTTGCTTCCCAATTTCCACATGTTTCGGTCAATTCTCAGGTTTGGAAAGCTTGTCGCCCCAAATCTTCTGCGATACCTCACTTGTTTTTGAAAGCTATTCAGCTGATGCAAGAAGCAGAGGAAATAGATAATGCTCCTAAAGCTGAGTATGGCGATAAAACGCCATTTGAAGCAATTGACTGGCAAATTAGGCATGCCTTTTTTCATGATGCCATCGATATTGCTAATTTAAACAACTTATTCAAAATTGCCGAACAGTTTAAGATCAATATCAGCGGAATCGAATCATTGATCTATGATGGTTCAGCAATGGCACTTTTATGCCGTGATATGCAGCTGAAAGAATCTAAAAAGCTGGACGGCAGCCCGACCTATTTGCTCAATGAAAGTCGTCAGAAGTTGTTCGGCAATGTTGGCTATCGAATAATTGAAGCAAATATTTTAGAGCTACTTAAGGTGGGAAAGGAAGGTCAGGCGAGTTGGTGTTAAACAGTTGTTATAGGAGAGTTCGATATGCCCAACAATAGCAACTAATTGGGCAATTCTAAAAACGTCTTAATAAAACTGTAATAGCTTGAATCGAATTACCATTCCCTTCCCTTGGTGTAACGCTTGCTTCAATTACGGGCTCTAATTACGTTGCTAACTTATCACGAATATCCATAAGGATTCGACCGAGCATGTTTTTACCTTTACCATTACCGCCATCACCCCAATAGTCATCGTTCTCGGAGTGTTCGATGAGCTTAGCGTCTCCAGTAGAGAGAAGCCGTTCTTTCAGATCATTGTGCTGACTGAATTTAGCTAAAACAGCTTCCCTCATGACATTATCTTTCATTGACTCCCAGTTTCGCTTAAGTTTCCTCTTTCTATCTCTTCCTTTCCGTGCCGCTTCCATTGGAGTTTTTGCACCAAAAATATCCTTTCGGTCCTTTGCTGATTCGAACTTCATTGCTTGAAAATAGTGCTCAGAAGTTGGCCACGTCTTTCCTTTTAGTTTGATAGGGTAAGCTGCGAAATTTGAGAACTCTCCATATTCGTCAGTAACACTATAAAATTTTATAACATTGTCCATTGTTGTTGTTTGTTAGTTTGATTCTAACAGTCTATCACCGGTTTAATACCATCATCTACGATAGATTCGATTTTACCAAACACGTTACTCCACCCGTATACAAATACATGTACAGATACTATAAAAACTTTTTTATTTATGTTTCTTCTCTCTTTTTGATTCTTTCATCCCTAGATTACTGCCTACCAAATAATGCCTACCCAGTTCACCAAGGTTCACTATAGATTTCTTCGTATTGTTCAACGGCAATCGGCTCTATTCCCAAGCTTTTTAGAAAAAGTAGTTTCCCTGGTGGCGAATCGTCCTTTACATGTACGTACCATGCCTTTTGAGATCTTTCCGGGTATCTCACAAAAAACTTTGCTCGCTCAATTAATAGCCATCTGAGGAAAACTTCTGTTTGACCTAGCCCAAGTCCAAAAATCGCCAGCGGTTTATTAAATATGATATGCAACCAAGTATCTTCGCCCCTCCATTTCTTGTTCTTTCGCCCAAAAAATAAACTATCACTTTTTCCTTGATAGAACCATTTTCTGGCTCTTTCAACGGCCCCCATATAATGAGTTAGTCCTAAACGTACGCTACGTTGATATTTTTGCATGCCGTTAATATGCCAAATAGCAAACTCTTGCGCAGGCTTTTTGACTTCGCTTTTCGTATAACAAGATCCCCAGGGATAAAAATCAGTGAAAGGACTATTTGCGACACGCCAAAACTGGCAATTACCCGCTTCCCCCAAGGTATTCTCAAAATTAGTTGTAAGAACGGGAGAGTTGTTTTTAGCCGCCCAATCGACAAATTGTTGGTGATGTGCAGCGGGTTTCCAATCGCTCATTAGATCACAAAACTTGCGGGACAAATTGATTGAATTTTTGCTTGCAGAAATCTTGAGCTGTAATAGATCAAAAAACTCGGTTTCCGAAATACCTTGGGGTACTGCGGATTTTGAAGATGAATTATACGTGTTCCAAAGATCAATCAGCAGATCTTCCCACGAGTTTCCAGTGCTGGAACAATCAAATCGATTAATGCCATTACCAACAATAAAGGCAATATTGCTTTTATTTCTTCGAACTAAATTTTTAAATTTCATTGTTATTTTTCAGTCCTATTTTCCTTGTCCCCAAAATACCGCTTTTCACTTGGCAGCTCACAGGCAGAAGCTATTCAATACTACTACATAGTGAAGCAGAAACAACTAGAACTGGAGCAACACTCTATCTTGAATCGCTATTTTGGGTTCACAATTTCAATTCAAAATAGACAACTAAACAAAATAACTGATAGTGCCTCCTAAACCGGCGCCGCCAATTCCACATGCAACAAGTATTTTTAATAGAGAAGCTACGCCTGATTTTACCACAGGAAATATTTTGATCCTGTTATCATCAGCATTCCAACCTTCTACAGCCTTAAGGTACTCAATACTACTGTGATCTGACACCCAAACTGAAAGGCGTCCTTTGTTGCCGGGGATCCAAGCACCGATACTGTTTTCTATGGCTACTATCACTGACGCAACCACAGCTAAAATAGCCCGACTTTTTTTAGCCCCAACCACTAGCTCGCCGGAATTACCTACCACGGTTCGAACCCCATTAACATGTCGATAGTTTAATCCCATAAACGGGATTGCCGGAACCGGATCTAAAGTTCTAAAAATACGGAAGATTCGATCTTTTGTAATTGCTGCTTCCAACTGTTTTGAAACATTACGGTTAAATACTCGAGGACAGCCGATAGTGACTAAACCACCAAATCGATCTTTAAACGGTGTCGACTCTTCTTTACCAAGTGCAACCTTTGCAGCTGTAATCGTTGCTAAAGCGCCGCCAAGGCTATGCCCTCCCAACCACAATTCAAGCTCTTTATTTTCCTTATATTGCTTTGTTAAGTATTCGGAGATAGTGATCTCCGGTTTTCTACTTGCCCGTTGATAAGCTCTCGAGTCGTTACGCCAAATAGATTCGAGCGCGCTATAAAACCCGCGATGTACTGATTCTCTACGGATCTCTTTGTTCTGGAAGTCATATAAGTCGCGTTTCTTTATTTTCACATCGGTTAAAAAGTCTCTGAGTTCTTGAGTCCCCCGAAATACCAAAAACAAATAGTTATCAGCTCTTACAGCTAACGCCTGGGTGTCACCGTAATGCCCTATTGACTCAAACCACTGAAACGAAACTTTTGAGCAATTCTCAAAAAAATCGATCTCATTTATTATCTGCTTAACTTCAGACTCTTTTTTGTAGGACAATACTGCCAACTTAGTTACCAATTTGGCTATTTCATGCGGCCAAATATCATCTTCCGTAATTGTTTGTGATTGATTGTTGTTTTCGAATACCATTTCCATAGTGGTTACCCTCCAGATCCTAAACCATGATTGTTTGCGGCTTACAAAAATCGAGCCTTCCTAAATCCCCAGTTTACTAGTCTGCTTGACTAAACCCCATTACAGTAACTTACGAATATCACCAGAAACTCGAGCTACTCTTTGAGCTCTTTGTTTCTCTTCGCTCTATTGATGTGGATTATTCTATTTTAAAACACAGACTAGCTATTTTTGTAGGAGAGAAAATGAGATTTGCTGGTGAATTGTCTGCTTATTTTGCAGTTAAGCTGTCTCTGTGCATCCCTCCACAGCAGCCCTTTCCAAGCTTTAGCTGAAATTCAGTTTATTACCCCTTACGATCAAAATTAAGCAAAAGTTTATTTTTTATCTCATTTATAAATAATCAAGATAGTTTCATTGGTTTAACCGTTTATCTACTTCCCAATATTTACAATTGGTTTACACTTGGCTTACGCTTTCTTGGATAATATTCCTCATCCATCGCTGAGCAGGGTCATTATGCGAAAGCGGACTCCAAAGCATGTGAATATCAAATCCGGGTATTGCAACGGGTGGCTCAAATATTTTCAGATCTGTTTCAAACCCTTTTACTAAACGCTGAGGTACTGTCGCCAGTAACTGAGATTGAACTACGGTGTGGATTGGCGTTGTGAAATGAGAGGTGTACAAACTGATATGCCTTTTATGACCCATTAATTGAAGCTGCTTATCTACAAGCGAACGACCATAACCTGACGGGCTAATCAAAATATGATTTTCCTGAAGAAAATTATCCAACCTAAGTGACCGCTTAATCCGAGGATGCTTTTTGGCTGCTATGGTCACAAATTTCTCATGCCAAAGCTTCTTCCGATGCAAACTTTCAGGAGCTTTCTTAAAATGGCCAAAAGCCAAATCAAACGACGTTCCTATTTCAGAAAGCTCGTGATCTTCCATATTTCTACATCTAATTTTAACCTTTGGGGCCTGCTTCGATAATGCTTGGAATAAGTAAGGAAAGGCCATCAACTCGAAATAATCAGTAGTAGCAAAGTTGAACGTTTGACTGCTGGATTTTGGAACAAAAGATAGTTGAGGCTCCATTGCTGATTGAAGCTTCAATAGAGGTTTGTGAATGGAATCAAACAATTCCTTAGCGCGATTTGTCGGCACCATTCCCTTCCCTTTCTTAATAAGCAAAGGATCATCAAATTGAACTCTCAAGCGTTTAAGAATATGGCTCATCGCCGACTGCGTTATGCCTAACTTTTGAGCTGCTTTCGAAACAGAACCACAAGTCATCAACAAGTCAAAAGCAGTTAGTAGATTTAAATCCACATTATTAATATTGCTCATACAAAAAATTAGTGTATTTAATTATTTTAATGTCAAAGAGTATGACACACTCATTTCATTGAATAAATATTTGAATTACTCCGAGAGGGAAAATTAATGAAGATAGCTATTACCGGTGCGCGTGGTTATGTTGGGCGCTTTGTAGCGCAAGCGCTATCCAAAGAGCATGATGTGATTGGGTTAGCACGCAGTAATTGCCAAGTGACTGAAGACTTAACCAGGGTCAAATGGTGCATTGGCGATCTCGAAGATATTAACTATTTAAAAAGCTCAATTGAACACGCCGACCTGGTAATTCACTGTGCTATGTCCTATACCCAAGAAGGAAATGAAGACGATAAGCTCGACAAACAAATAGTTGACACTATTTTAGCCCAAAATAAAAAAGTCATTTACACAAGTAGTTTATTCGGCGTCAAAGATGGAAGACTCATTGTTGAGAAAACTCAATCCAGCGAACTTTACTGGCGTTTCCAACAAGAAGAACGCATATTACAGGCTGGAGGTGATGTTGTTCGCCTCGGTTTTGTTTATGGTGGAAATGCCGGCTATTTTTGGGAAATAGTAAAGCCAGACTCTGATAACAATGTCTATGTTACTGGTCAGCGTGAATCTATCTGGCCAATGATCCAAATCTATGATCTTGCCAACCTATATCTGACTGTAGTTGAGCATGGCCAAAATCAGATTTACCATGCTTGGGATGGTTATCAAACTCAGTATTTTGAAATATTCAACCAAATCTCATGGGTTACCGGCTGCAAAATTATTAATCAACGGCTCGGATATGCGTCAAATTTTATGCTGTCTACAAACAGAGTTACCAATAGCAACTCAATCAGCTTAGGTTGGAAACCAGTACAGGGCGATCTGCTTTCGAACCTGGATGGCTTAATCCCAGAGAAATACAAGCTCAACTTGCACTTAACATAAAGCAAAAGGAAAGGAAAAACAGGGCTCGCGAGTTTTTCATTCTTGGTACTTTCTCGCTACTTTATCACCCAACAACTGAGGATGCTTGAAAGTCGATTCTAAATCAGAAAAACTCACTCTAATGCCGACTTATATTGTTGTGGTTATAACTACGCGAATATCTATTATCTATTATCTAAATCAATATATTCGCTAATTTTGCCTAACAAATCTTTAGTTCTAATTGGCTTTGATATGTGGTCATTCATACCATGTGATAGGTAATAATCAATATCATTTTGCAAAACATTTGCGGTCATAGCAATAATAGGAAGCGAGTCATATTGGTTATCATTGCGGATCATCATGGTTGCTTTTGTACCGTCCATTTTTGGCATTTGAATATCCATGAGTACAATGTCATAGTTATTTTTCCTGACCATTTTTACGGCTTCCGTTCCATCAACGGCTACCTCAACGCTAGCGCCTAGCTTTGTTAACATTTTCATTGCGACTAATTGATTAATTTCGTTATCCTCTGCAACTAGAATATCGATATTCAATAAAGGCTTATCTTGCTTAAAAGCAGTTAGGTTTTTGTTTCGTCTTAGCACTTTACGAATCGCACTAGTAAGCTCAATTGAACTAAACGGATTGGAAACCAATAAACTAATCTCAAATTCCTTTAAGTCGAGCCAGGCACCAGAAAATGGGTGGTTGGTATAGGCGATAACTCGTTTTACATCAACACTTAGCTCTTTAATTAACAAATTAAACATTCTCTTTAGCTTCATAGGCGGATAGTCCAAGCTGACGAGTAAGATTTCACTTTCACCTAAGTTAAGCTGCTTTCGAACTTCCTCTTCAGATCCAGCAAAACTAAAGCGACAACCCAGTACATGATCTAGTTCTCTTTCGATATTTCGCTTATTTATTTCATCCTTATCAATTACTAACACGTTAGCCTTTCTATTTAGTCGAGTTTTTTCAACATATTTAGAATTAGTGGTAGTCGCAACTTGCAAGCGCATCGATAGAGAAAAACAACTACCAACCTTAGGTATGCTCTTTACTTTTATATTACCATTCATCTTGTGAGCAAGCTGCTGACTGATAACTAGCCCAAGTCCAGTACCACCATATTTGCGCGTTGTCGAGGTATCCGCTTGGCTAAAACTGGAAAACAGTTTTGGGATAGCTTTTTCCTCGATACCTATTCCTTGATCGATAACATCAATTTTGAGCGTATACTCATCATTCTCAAGAGGAATGCTCGTAATTAGTAGGCAAACCTCGCCTTTCTCGGTGAACTTAACTGCATTGGAGCATAAGTTTAGAAGTATCTGGTTTATTCTGGTTGGGTCGCCTATAAAATCCGCAGGGGTTTCTCTACAAATCTGGTAATTAAAATTAAGTCCCTTTTCATTGGCTAGAGTTTCCACCACAACAGTTACATTTTTTATTAGCCAGGTTAAACTAAATGGTGATTGCTCCAGAGTCAATTTTCCTGACTCCACTTTCGAAAAATCTAAAATATCGTTAATGATCGTCAAGAGTGTTTTAGCCGAAGTATCAATATTTTCAATATACTGCTTCTGATTGGAGTCGAGGGTCGTTTCTTTGATGAGCCTGGTCATGCCCAAAATTCCATTCATGGGCGTTCTAATCTCATGGCTCATATTTGCCATAAATGCACTTTTTACTTCCGCAGCTCTTTGTGCTTTTTCGTAAGCATTGGCATTATCCATTACAATGGCCGTTGTCGATGCTAAGGTTTTAATGATATCAAGATGCCTTTCGTTATACGCATCGGGTTCAAAGCTTTGAACACTAATTGTACCGATGATTTTTCCTGCTGCTTCCAGCGGCCAATAAATTATTGATGCAGTCTCTTCACCTGCTACCGGTTTTATTTTGGGCGCATCCCCAACATATTTAGGACGGTCTCGCTCTTTGTCATTGATCACAATCGGCTTTCTATTCGTTACACACCAAACTGCATATCGACTTGCATCATCCATAGAGACGCTAAACTGTGGTAAGTGTTTACCCTTCTCTATCGCTAGCTTAAAAACTATCTGTCTTTCGCTCTCTTCGTAAAATCCTATCCAGAAAACATTTGCATCCATCAGCTGGTTAACGCGTTCATAAACTGTGTTTAAAATTTTATCCAAATTAAGCGTTGAACTAATTTCCAGACCAATATCACTTAAGGTCCTAACACTTAGGTTAGACTTTTCTAACTCTTGCGTTCGTAGATCAACTTGGTTTTCCAGTACCTTTTTATCTTCGTGTAACTTTCTCACTCGTAGGAAGTAGAGGATGTATAAGATTCCTGCAAAGCCAAGCGCTATAGCCAATTGGAACCAGGCCTTTTGATACCAAGCGGGTAATACGATAACAGGAAGTGAAATTTGCCGTTCGCTCCATGCGCCATTTCGATTTGTCGCCTTAATCTCGAGGGTATAATTACGTGGCGATAAATTAGTATACGAAACCGCTCGTTGGGTAGAGTCTACATACCTCCAGTCATCATAACCTTGTAACCGAAATGCATATTGTAATGATTCTGGAGAAGAGTAATCTAAAGATGAAAACTCAACCCGAAAACTCTTTACTTCGGGACTTAACTCCACTTGTTTAAGACTTATCGCGTCGACGGGTTCGTTGTCAATTAGCAGTTTTGTAATGATCACCGGCGGCTGATAATTCCATTCTTGGAACAACTCCGGTTTGATCATTAACAAGCCTTTGGAACCAGCGTAAAGCAGAGTTCCGCTACTGGTCTTGTGATAACCCGCATACCAGTTAACGCCGAAATCAACTCCGTCGGCTTTCGATAACTCCCTTACCCGGTTGTTGCTTATATCAATGATGTTTTTACCATCCCAAATTCTCCCCTGCTGGTCATATTGCAAATTCCCCCATAGCGCCTGGTTAGGATAACCAACTCTGGAGTTAATTGATTCAAACTCTGTTTCTTCTCCATTCCAATTTATCAATTTATCGAGACCATGGGAGGTAGAAGCCCAGATGGTCTGTTGATCATCTACAAACAGGCCTAGCACCATATTGTGAGACAGAGACTTGGGATTGGCTTTAGTATGAACCGTTTTCTGCAGATACTTCCCGCCTGCTTGAAGACGATATAAGCCATTTGAGGCACCTGCATAAAGACTTCCATCGTTAGTCACAGCCAGTGCATTTAAGTGGCTACCAATCGCCTCAGTAGGAGTATTTTTTATTCCAATAGTTGTAAATCTATCGGCGTTTTGGTCAAACCTGTCTAACCCTTTTCCAGTGCCAATCCAGAGATTGCCAGACCTATCTTCGACGATTCTTTTTATGACATTTGAAGAAAGACCGTTCTCCGTAGTGTAATGTTGAAAATCATTTGTTTCGGGACGGAATCGATAAGCTCCAGTCACTCTCGATCCGACCCAGATATCCCCTTTCTGTGTTTGAAAAAATGCTGTGATAAGTCCGTCTTGTAAAGAATTTACGTCGTTTGGATTTGGTGCAAAATGATTGACAAGGCCTTCTCCCGGTCGTAGTACATCAATACCATTACCTCTTGTGCCAACCCAAACATCATTGCTTTGAGTCGACATAACGGATAAAACATCCGAAACGCTGATTGAGTTCTTGTCTGTAGGACTATGCCTTAACGTACGAAAAGCGTTATTGAAAGGATTAAAAAGATTAAGGCCTCCTCCCCAGGTTCCAATCCAAAATAACCCTGACTTGTCACTTAAAGTAGCACCAATACTATTTGAATTTAAACTACTCGCTACGGAAATATCGTGCTTAATAGTACGCAGAAATTGCGTCGTATTTGCATCAAACACATAAATCCCCTCGCCATATGTTGATACCCAAATTTCATTTACTAATGGTTGATCTATATTAAATACAATCGAGTTTTTAAGATAAAGTTCACTCCCCTTTGTCAATCTACGAGGAACTTCCCCCGGTGTAACCACTGCTATGCCACCATTATTGGTACCTATCCACAAAGGCCCTTGATGACTTTGAAATATTTTTTCAATTGAAACATCAGCAAGTTCATCGAGTGGAAAATTAGTCTTTAATCGAACGAATCTCTGAGCTCCATTGGCGAGCCGAGTGATTCCTTTATCTGTGCCTACCCAAACGGTTCCCTCCCTATCGACAAATAATTCTCCAATAGTATCTTCATGTATAGGGTTTTGAGAGCTATTCCCAGTAAGAAACTGGGTAACCGCCATGTCATGCAAGCTAACGCGGTTCAGTCCGTGTTTGGTTCCAATCCAGACATTTCCTTTTTTATCCCCCGCGATAACCGTAATGTAGCTATTGGATAGAGATTTGATTTGCCTATATTCATCAGACCCGCCATTATCATATGGCACCCTTAAGAAATCATCACTTTCAGGTCGATAAATCGAAACACCATCGTGACGAGTACCGACCCAAAGCTTTCCATCTGGCGCAGCCCACAGTGCACTAATAAAATCTCCGCTAATCGAATTCGGATCGTCAGGATTGGTTGTATAGACGGTAAATTGGTACCCATCAAACCTCACTAAACCTTTTTGGCTACCTATCCATATCAATCCTTGAGAATCCTGTGCCAACGCAGTAATGATACCCAAGGGCACAGAATCTTCTTTACCAACGGTAGTAAAATAAGGTAATCCCATATCAAAGATGTCCGGCTGCTCTTTAGGAGCCACCGACAAAGAGACTAGAAACAGACTAAGACAGGCTAAAACAAAGCGCATAGGTCGCTTAATACAATACCGCTAAATCAAGATTTTGTAATAAAAGTGTAGTTGATAACGGTAAAATTGACCCTATTTCAACTGATTATCGTGGTGTTAAGATATAGCTTTAGGCCTCATAGATTTCCGTCAACTAGAACTACTCGCTCATCACTTTCCTCCCAATTTCAAAGGTGTAGACACACTTTGTTACCTCAGTTTCGAAAATAATCATCCGACAATTGTAATTTTTGTGGATAAAAATACTCATTGAAGACAAGTGAATTGAACAAAACAGAGGTATTTCAATGAGCACAGAATCGATAGCAATTGAAGCTGATAGTCCGGGTATAATTTCCTTCCAATCGGCATTAGAGAGAAATGCGCATTGGCTATTACGGATTGCTTTAGCCAGTGTATTTATTTTTCACGGTGCGGGTAAATTAATCGTATTACAACAGTCAGCGCAAATGTTAGGTTTATCAGCTGAAGTTACATTGTTAGTTGGATTGGTGGAAGTTCTGGCGGCATTCGCTTTACTTATCGGCCCTTTTACAAACTCAACGATCACGCGTCTTGGTGCTTTAGCAATCATCCCAATTATGATCGGAGCAATAGCAATGGTTCATTGGGGTAGATGGAGCTTTACACCAGCCGAAGGTTATCCAATGGGTGGTATGGAATTTCAAGTAGTGCTGACTTTGATTGCTACTTATTTATTAATTCGAGGCAATAAATAGAAATTAACCTAATCAAAAAACCAAGCCAATCAGAGTAACTGAAATGTTGTAGCTGATTCAATTACTCCGATTGACTAATTTCGATTTCAATTTTAAATTCATACTTAATATCAAGCTTAAACCTAAAATTTTACAGCTCCAACTTGCTTTCTTTCTCGCCAGACATCCCAGTGATTTTGCATTACTTGCAAACCTCCAACGTAATGTTCACCGGCTATCACGGATGCAAAACGTTTATCACCTCGCTTATAAGCGTGAATTAGACGAGTAATAAAACTCAAACCATGTTGAGAAGATAAGAATAGACGAACCATTTCTCCAGCCTGCGCATAAGCCATGCTACTCGAAGAAGCATTTTGCTTATTCCAATTCCGGCTGGGCATTGATAGGAATGCTTTGACTTGCTTTACTCTCGAATCTGAGTGGGAAACTTTTCGATAGTTTCCAGAATGGTGAGCAACCGCTAGTCTATCACCTTCTAAATAAACTGTTTCCATATTTTCCGCGATACCTTCATTTAACCACTTTGGTATAAAAGGCACCAAAGAAGCGACTATTGCATGACTGGCCTCATGTTTGATGGTACGAAAAAATCCTTCTTTGCTCTTTCTCACATAAATTGCAATTTCATTAAATCTATGCGAATACATTCCCACAGTCGAATAACCGAACTTTGCGCCAAACTTTGTCTTGGTATATTCATCGTACTTGCGCTTATTAGCCAGAACAGTAATTCTAACTGGAACCGTTTTATAAATATCAAAGTAGAGCACCCGATCATAAAAACGGTATACATTATTAACATCTGTTTCTATACGCTCGATATCTTCAGCAGGTAAATTAGTATCAAAGACGTTTACCTCAATATCAAATCCAGTCCAACTGGATTTTTTTAGGTTAAGTTCAACTTCAGATTGGTTAATACCTTCTACTTTCTTATCGCTATAATGGACTTTACCATTTTCATCTACCCAGCGATAAATTTCGCCGGCACTAACGCCACCACCAAGAAATAAAGCGAACACGGAAACGACAAAAGCATTCATTAGTAAAAATTTCATTGAGAAACTTGCTTTATTGGTTTTTTAGTCAATCTTTGATTACTGCTTTTTTCGTCGCCCCAATAACTGGCAAGCAACGAACCAGCGATATTATGCCAGATACTAAAAATTGCTCCCGGCAAAGCTGCAAGCGGACTAAAATATTTAAGGGCAAGAGCTACCCCCAATCCTGAGTTTTGCATTCCAACTTCAATCGCAATTGTTCGGCAATCTCTTTCAGGAAGCCGCAGTCCTCGACTAACAGCGTACCCTGAAATCAATCCAAAACCATTGTGAAGAGCTACCGCTGCCAATGTTAGCATGCCAACCTGAGAAAGGCGTTCCACATTGAGAGCAACAATTACGGCGATAATTGTCACGATCGCAATGACCGCTAAAGTTGCGAATAGTTCTTCAAATTTTTTTAACCTTTCTCTAAAAAAACCGTTCAAAACAACGCCGCTAATTACTGGTAGTAAAACCATCTTAACTATACTTAAAAACATAGCTAAGTAATCGACATCGATTGAAGCATCGATATAGAGTCTGGACAATAATGGTGTTAACACAATTCCCAGGCATGTCGAACAAAGCGTCATGCTGATGGATAAAGCAACATTAGCTTTAGCCAAATAGGCTATTACATTGGAAGCGGTTCCGCCGGCACAACAACCTACAATAATTAAGCCTATCGCCATCTGCTCCGGCAATGACAGAATAAATGCAATACAAAAAGCGGCGAGAGGCATGATAAGAAACTGCAACAACACTCCAATTACGATCGGCTTCGGCATAATCAAAACCCTTTTGAAGTCGTTAACACTTAAGGTCAGCCCCATAAAAAACATTATGGCGGAGAGAAACGGAACGATTAATTCCTTACCCGAGGAAAATGATGTCGGAAACTGATAAGCGATTACCGACAGTAAGATCACCCAAACGGGGAATAGTGAATTGAAGCGTTTCATAATCGATAAGACAAATTACTTATTTTTTGGGTTCTTAGCACGGCGTTTAATGCTTTATATCTTAGACGCTGTACTTTAGCAACTAAAGACTGACTAGTTAACGAGTTTGAATTTAGACGTTAGTTTAACTAGTCTTATGTTACCCAGATTCTTCGAAATAGTTGTTCCATGCGTTGGGGAATAAGTTTTGCGTTTGTTTTGGTAGCAATACCAACTTACTCGCAATCAGACGATATACTCGACTACTCTCTAGAAGAGCTTCTAAAGCTGCGCGTCACTACCGCGTCCAAGCAAGAAGAAAGTGTCGCGACAGCACCGAGTGATATTCTGGTGGTCACCCGGAAACAGATACAAGAGCGCGGGTATCGTAACCTGGAAGACCTTCTCAAAGACTTACCTAGTGTTGACGTACATACTCAATCCTCATCTACTTCCTACAACAACATTGCATTAAGAGGTATTTTTGGAAACAGTAAATTCGTCATTCTGCAAGATGGGCTAAGAATTAGTTCACCCACCGGCGAAGATATACCTGTGTCATACAACTTTCCCTTACATCATGTTAAACAAGTAGAATTTATATTTGGCCCCGCTTCCGCCCTTTATGGCGCCGACGCCATGAGTGGCATTATTAACTTAATTACCTTATCGACCTTAAACGAATCTGAACAGTTTGTTTCAATGAGCTTCGGACAGAAGAATCATCGTCATTATAGCGGACTGTTCAACACGTCGTTAATTAAAGACGACCGGCTAGTTGTAGGCTTCCACCGTCAACGAACCGATGGACCGGACCTGGCCTCAACATACCCGCAAACTTATGTATTAGGCGACCTAATCACACTAGGCGGTGTTATTGCAGTTCAGCTTGAAGATCGAGAGCCTTCAGAATTTCCTCAAGACAGCTATTCTGCTTTCGCAAAATGGACTTATGGCGATACCAAGTTAGGGTTGAACCGCTCAGTAATTTTACACTCTACAGCAACCGGCACTCGACCAAACACCGTAGACTACGGAAAAGAGCCATTTTGGCAAACTGAGATTGATAATTTCTATCTCCAAACTAGCTGGCAGGTTTCAGAAAATCTTAAAACTAGCCTCAGGCTTGACTACTCAGCCTATCATATAGATGAAGATAGTAAATTTGCGAACATATTCGTTGATTTTGGCAATGGCTATAAGTATGCAGAAGGTATTAAACATGCCCTCACACAGCAATTTAACTGGCAAATAACAAACAATCAGTCTTTAGTGTTGGGGTATGCTTATCAGGACTTTGATACTATCCCCAAAACTGCAGACTTGCTTGAGCCATTTGATGATAGTTTATCGGTCGAAGAGCAGCAGCTAGTTTATCCTTTTGTCGGTGATTTGCCAGTTAAGATTTTTAATATTAAGTGGCAAAACAAAAGTATTTTTGCTCAGCATCAAGCAAAACTGAACGAGCAATACACTACAACTTTAGGTGTCAGGTATGATAATAGCTCCAACTATGGCTCAACGATAAATCCTAGGATTGGAGTAGTCTATAGCAACCACAAAGACAGTATTTTTAAAGTTCTCTACGGTGAGGCATTTATCGCGCCAACTCCTCGCTTTACCCATGATCATTTCGGGGCTTTTGCATTTCAAAGAAACGACGGTCTTTATCAGAGCTTTTTTATGCAAATTCCGAATACGGCCCTCAAACCGGAAGAATCGAAAACTCTGGAGATTAATTATCAAAAAACCATGAGCCCCAATTTTAACATACGAGCAACAGCCTATAGCACTAAAGTGGACAATCTTATTGACCGAGTGATAACCGAAATTCCTGTTAGCGACTTTATTCCGGGAGGCTTTATTTCTACCACACAAATCTTTGACAATGTTGGCGAAATCGATGTTTCGGGCGCAGACTTTAGACTTAACTGGCAAAAGCAATTCAACGAATCATCATTATCACTTGCTACAAGTTATAGCTATGTTGAAGGTAATCTAAAAAAACTCACTAACAAAATTAACGTCCCTTTTGCAGCTCCCAATAAACTGAAATTGAACATGACGTATCGTACCGGAAACTGGGTTATTTCTCCTTCTCTTCAATGGTACGACGAAACGCCTAACAATGCCGGCGAAAAAGCAGACGATTATTTAGTTGTCGACCTATATAGTTATTACCGATTTAAAAATGCGCCATTTAAAATTAGTTTGAGGGTTAATAACTTGCTAGACAAAAAATACCGTGTTGCAGCTGAGTCTAACTTAGGCGTTTTGGAAAGCGTGCCACAACCAGAACGCCAGTTTATCCTGCATTTTGATTACTTGTTTTAAATACGCTACTGACTTCTGCCTTTAACAACTCTGGCCGCCACCTAATCTGACTGCAGACTACTCTGGCTGTAGACCACTCTGACTGTACACTACCATGACAAGCTATTCGGAGCGCCACGCCTCAGTTAAAAGCTAGATTTTCTTGTAATTAGGGCGCGAGCTTAGCCGCTTTCTGATTAAGGAGTTTTTCCAGAACCTCTCTAAGCACCTTAATCAACGCATTGCCGTTAGCGCCATTGGTAAAAATGACATATCCGTTGCCAGTTTGAAGGTTCCCGCGAAAAAAAGCTTTGTAAGAATCGTTTGAGCCGCCGTGTTGAAAAGTAAACTTATCAACCATTACTGGGCCAAGACCAAATTCACTCGGCCCCACTCTAGCCATCATTTTCTTAACTATATTTTGGCTAAGGAAACCGTTAGAGTCTCCGTCATAAGATTTCATTAAACTAACTATAATCTTTGACAAATCAGTTGGTGTTGTCCATAGACCTGAAGCTGCCTGCTCAGGCATTGCCTCATACCCTCGAGGTAAAGCTCTAGGCTTTCCACGACGATCATGCGCCTTAGCAACATTTACAAGGCTTTTTGGCAGTGGATTTTGGTAAGTTGAGCGATTCATTCCAAGCGGCTTGAATAGATGTTGTTGAGTGAGTTCGGCAAAACTTTTCTGCAATAAATCTTCGAGCAGCATTTGCTGGACAGTAGTACCGCCACCCGAGTACTTATACCTTGAGCCTGGCTCGAAAATTAATTCGATCTCGGAGTTCTTGGCCGGATAACGTCCCTCTAGAATATCGAGCGTTTTCGGAATACGCTCGCCCGGTTGGAAATCAGCAAAGCCATGTACATTAAACCCCGCGGTGTGTGAAAGTATATTTTTAAGGGTGACAGGTTGAACTTTGTTATAACGGCTTTGAGGAACTTTCCAACTAGTCAGATATTGGTTCACATCAGCATCAAGCTTAATTTTTCCTTGATCGACCTGTTTGAGAGAAACAACCGCAGCACCAACTTTGCTGATCGAACCAACGGAAAAAATTGTTTCTGTATCTACTTTCTGACTCGCCACTGTTTGCTTATTCGCTGACGCCTGCTTAACCCCAAAGCCTTTAGTCCAGTAGAGCCGCCGGTCGTGGATCAAAGCCAAGCTAATCCCTGGTACGCCGTGGTCCTGCATGAGTTCATTGATATCATTATATGAAGTCTCACTTCGTATAACATTTTGTAGCTTGTCTTCAATAGAGTCATTGGCGATTACATTTAATCCATATAAATTAATCGCCATTAACGGCAGAAAACGTAAGAATTTAATAAACTTAGTCAGGTGCATTATTTTTCCGCCTTTAACGATTGTTATCTACCAATAATCGAACAGCCCCGAAAAATCAATCAAATGCGCTGGAGCGAGATTTCTCGAAGATAGATAATCATCGTGGAGGCTATTGAAAAGATGTAATACAAAGGAACTTTGGTACTAACAACTTAAGGTATTAAAAAAGCTGGGCAATACCCAGAATAGACATCCACAATTTCTACTGGATTACCAACCCCGAACGTCATTCAGCCTTAAAGCTGTTATCGTCAAGCTTAGGTTTTCGTTTTTCACGATCTGTTTTACGATCTATCTAACGACTCGGTTTGCTACGCGAACTCTTTGATTTTTTCACCGCTAGCTTAGCTTTTGCTTTGGCCAGTTTCTTTTTATGTGGTTTTTTCTTTTTTGAGGCGGTTAATGGTACATCAGGAAGTTTATTTTCGGGTATGAAGCCTTCAACTAGATTTCTTTTCAGTTTTAGCCCAATTAAGCTCTGGATCGCTCTAAGAGAATCAATCTCATCGAGGCTAACCAAAGAAATTGCTACTCCCTTCTCACCTGCCCTGCCGGTTCTACCAATTCTATGTACGTAATCTTCTGCGACCTTGGGCAAATCAAAGTTAACCACCAAGGGCATTTGGTCGATATCAAGACCTCTCGCAGCAATATCAGTAGCAACCAAAACATGTACTTTGTTGTCTTTAAATTCCGCTAGCGCACGATTTCTTGCTCCTTGACTCTTATCGCCGTGAATAGCCGCACATTTAATACCTGACTTATCCAAGTCATAAGCAAGTTTATTTGCACCTTTTCGAGTCTTAACGAATACCAGCAATTTAGTCCATTGATTATGACCGATTAGGTAACTCAACATAGCAGATTTACTTTTCTTGTCCACAGGATAGAGCCACTGCTCTACAGTTTTGGCAGTCGTATTGGCTGGTGCAGTCTCTACCCTGATTGCATCTTTGAGAAAGCGCTTTGAAATTTCCTTAATGGAGTCAGAAAAAGTCGCCGAAAATAGCATTGTTTGTCGTTTCGCCGGTAGCTTTGAAACAATTCTCTTGATATCCGGCATAAACCCCATATCTAGCATTCGATCGGCTTCGTCTAATACTAGAAACTCTAGTTGTTCGAACTTAACCGCATTCTTTTCCATCAAGTCAAGCAAGCGTCCGGGAGTAGCAACCAAGATGCTAGCCCCTTTACGCAATCGCATCATTTGCGGATTGATTTTAACTCCACCGTAAACAACGACGGAGCGACAGCCGGTATGCACTCCGTATTTTTTAACATTTTGATGTACCTGCTCTGCAAGTTCTCGCGTTGGTGCCAAAATCAATGCGCTAACGCAATTGGCCTTAGGAGGTCTTCTTTGGCTCAGTTGGTTGAGAATAGGTAGAGTAAACGCAGCAGTTTTACCTGTACCGGTTTGCGCGGCGCCCATTAGGTCGCGTCCAGCTAGAATTGGCGGAATCACTCGCGCCTGAATTGGGGTAGGTTTAGTGTAATCGTTTTCAGCTAGCGCCTTAAGTAGCCCCTCTTCCAGATTGAGCTCGGAAAACGAACCAGCCACTTTCAAAGAGCTATTCAAAGATCTACATTCTTGTTCTGATTTTCGAGTTTCTTGTTGATCCAGCGTTTCTTGTTGATCCAACTTAGAATTAGCCACTGTTTTGGCCTCATCGTAAACCATTGATTGAGATTTTGGCTTTCGATTAGAGTTAGGTTCTGACTTGTTAGATTCTGACTTATTAGGTCTTGAAGCAGATTTTGACATGAAGATACTTATTCTCAAATTAAGCCAACCGGGCCGTGAATTCATTCATTTGCATACCACAATCCTTTCAGGATAGGGATTTCGGCGGCATTTTATCGCTTTTTAGGTAATTTGGCGATTTTTAAAGTCAGTATTGCTAGATGTGTAATTGGCATTATAGTTTTAATTTGCATCGCCGATCGAAAAATACACCAAAGGCTCCAACCTAACAGCCAATGACTATCTAAACTGAGTTGGATATAATCGATTTCAAAGAAACCATGCGAAGAGAATCACCTTGTCAAAATCCAGATTAGAAATTTTATCTGATTGCGCGGAACAAGCGCACGCCCGTATTCAGAAAGACTATCTGACTATCAACCCAATTGTTGGCTTACATAAAGGTATGAGAGATATTGGTTTTCCCGCTGATACTATGACAATTGACTGCCTAAAGACTCAACGTCGAATCATCTTAATTTTACACGATGAACAGCCTGATATATTAAGCTATCAGTTTGCTTACCGAGATAAAGACCCGAGTGATCATTTTGAGGCAATTGCATTTGAGGAAGTCAGCACACGGCTTCTTTACGATTGGATCGCGAATTACTTCTCAACGGATGAAAACCAATAAATTTATACTTTAAACCAGTTTATACTTTAAACCGGTCTAAACTCTCGGCCAGTTTAGACTAACCGGCAATCCAAAACTACCACTGTGAAACGAACTAAATCGTGACAGGAACTAAATAGTGATCGAAACTAATATGAAAGTTTTCCTCTACATTATTTTAATATCTGCGTTCTGCTCAGATGCCACCGCGAAGCAACTGGCAATTACTTTTGACGACTCACCAAGAACTGCATCAGGTTATCTAGACGGTCCGGCTCGAGCTGAAATTTTAATAAAGGCATTAAAGAGAAGTGGTGTTCCGCAGGTCGCTTTCTTTTCTGTTTCTAGCCGATTGGATGCTGAGGGCAAGCAACGAATTCAAACCTATAACGATGCCGGCCATATCATTGCTAATCACACCCACACGCATCCTGACTTTAACAAGTTGAGTTTAGCCGAATACAAAGATGACTTTCTAGCAGCCGATACAGCACTTGATCATTATTCTAACTTTCAAAAGTTATTTAGATTTCCTTATCTAAGGGAAGGAAACACGCTTAAAAAAAGAGATGGGTTAAGAGCTATATTAAAGCAACACAATTATCGAAATGCTTACGTTACATTAAATAATTATGACTGGTATATCGAAAGCCTGTTCCAAAAATCACTCAAGAATGGAACAAAAATTAACTTCGAGAAACTCGGTAATTTTTATGTCGGAGTACTATTGGAAAGTATTGAGTATTATGATCAAATGGCGCGGAAACATATTGGCCGCTCACCTAAGCATGTATTACTTTTGCACGAAAATGATATTGCTGCACTTTTTATCGATGACCTTGTGGCGGCTTTGAAAAACAAAGGTTGGAAAATCATTACTCCTACAGAAGCCTACACTGACCAGCTGGTGGACTTTCAAGTCGAAAGAATATTTAAGTTTAACCCTGGAAAAATTGGCGAAATAGCAAGAGTAAAAGGCCAGAAAAAAGGGCTTTGGCATCACACCTTTGAAGAAGCATATTTGGATATGCGGTTCAAGACAGAAGTTTTAGGGATTAGTAATCAATAAAGTAATTTTCATTCCCTTTACTATCTTTATAAAAAAGCTCTGAAATAATTGTCTAGCAAGGTAAAGTTAAAAATCTAACGTTAAAGAGTTAGCATAGGATTTAACTCATTGTTAGAAATCTATTTTTTCTAATTAGTTATCTCTATTGTTACGATAGCCAGCAGCTTATGTTTCAACCACTGCTGTTTTGGATAAGTTTTCCTAAAAATAGTCTATTATAAACTTACTCCCTTTTTGCTTGGCCAGAGGCTGTTTTTTAAACCAATAGTAACGAGTGCTATAAAGAATAACAATTTAATGGAATGAAGCCGCATTATGACGCCGAATAGACTGTTAACATTTCTACTCTTGCTCTTACAAATAATTCTGTGTGCAGTACTACTTTCTTGTGGCGGTAGCTCCCAAAACACCACGACCCGACCATTAACAATTCAAGATATTCTTGATAACGGTGTTTCGCAGGGAATTGACGGTATATTAGTTTATGTCGAAAAAACGGGGGAATCTCCCCTCTCGTTCGCTTCCGGGCTCCAGAATAGAACCAATACTGTGGCTGCCTCGCCAGAGGCGCTTTTCAAGATTGCCAGTATTAGTAAATTATTCATTGCTGTAGCTTCCGTCAAACTTATCCGGGAAGGCCTGATAAATCCAGATGATACTTTAGCATATTGGTTACCAGACATTTCCATCCGCATTGCAAACTCCCAATCAATTACCATACAGAACTTGCTTCAACATCGCAGTGGTGTTCCTGATTTTGATAGCCAAGTCGGCTTCAGCTGGCAAGATAGCCACACAAATATTGATAATACGTTAGAGTTTGTACTCGGATTACCCGCTGACTTTGCGCCTGACACACGTTTTGAATATTCCAATACTAACTACTTACTGATCGGAAAGATATTGGATACAGCGCTAGGTTACAGCCATCAGCAATACATACGAGATAATATCTTGTTAGCATTAGATATGACGAATTCCTACTCACTTCTTTCAGAAGTCGATTTAAATTTGATGTCCAGAGGTTATTGGATTGGCCAAGATCGCTTGCAGCAAGATTATGTGATCCCTGGCGGTTCAATGATATCTACAGTTGAAGATATAGGAGTATTTATCCGAGGATTGGCAACTGGCACTCTTTTGTCCTCTGAAGAAAAAATGATCTATGATCAGTTCTTCCCATCCTATGCTCACTCAGGTTGGCTACCGGGCTATCAAAGTATTGCACGTTATCACGCGAATATAGATACTGTTATCGTTCAGTTTGTAAACACAACCGGAGACAATAGCGAGTCAATCAGTTCAAATACTTATGAACAATTAGTTGATTTTTTCGGTGGATAACGTGTACCTCTGACTTTGACGGCAGACATTTTTAAGCCGATTTCCAATTCAGATTCAAATTCTAACTCAACTTCCGACTCAATTTAAAAAACTAATCTAGAATATCCTGCACCGTCCTAATCTCAAAGCACGTTTTATTTACGAGCTTAATCAACAAAATTTAAAGTGCTTTTTAATTGCCTTCTAATTACCTCTGAGCTATTTCTAATTTTCGTCAAACTATTGGCCACTAGCAGTAATTGAACTAGTTTTTTAATTGAGCTTCCGCTTTTAGCTACCCTTTCGCTTTTTACTTGCCTCGATTTTGTAAACGACTTTCCAACTCGGTTGCACTTTCTCATCTGAACCGGATTTTGAACTGACTTCCATGGTCCAGGAAAAAGTGCTTTCGGTTATATCGAAAAATGTAATTCGAGTATCATTTCCCTGGTATTTACCTAGCATTACTATCTTGCCGTCTAGTTCAATAGCCTTAAATGTTTCAACCTTTTGTCCGGTATTGGCTATCCATGCCATCTGCCACTCATTGGTCTTTTGATTGAATATTCGAATGTTAGTACCAAGCTGTCTGCCACTTTTGGGTGCAGGTTTATCCATAGCCGGCGAAATCCAATCATCCTGAATTGCAGCTCCATTTAGTATTGGATAGAAATTCCAGTCTGCTCCACCCGCAGGCTGCCATTTACCCTCTTTGCTGAGGCTAAAATCTTTTATCGACCACTCTCCAATTAACGACTTAAATGAACCTAGTGGGTTTGACTTATCCGCATATGCATTGGCTTTATTTAATAATCCCATTACGAATAAGAGCAATAAAGACGTCAAAAGACAGAGTTCTTTGAGGTATCCTAGACGATAACGCGAGGATAAATTGGATTGGGACATACTCTTCTCCTAAGTTTGAACATTTCTGACTGAAGTTTTCTCTATGATAATTGGGCGCTAGCTAAAACTAGTTAGCTCTCTCCTTAGATTGGCAATCTTGCGTAAGGCCATTTATTCATAATAAGATGACAGGCCTAAATGATACCACCCACAAGTGACCCCGAAATTGTTGAAGTTTCGACATTTTGTCACCGTTTTTAGGAAAAACTAGTCAATATGCCAAATTCAACAATTTCCGCCCTGGACTGGAATCTAATCCAACTATTACAAAAAGACAGTCGCACAACAATTTCTGAACTAGCAAAGTCACTCAACCGTTCAAGAAGTACCATAGCTGAACGCGTAGAACGCTTGGTAGAAAAAGGGATGATTCAGAATTTTAGTGCTAAAGTTGATCCGGAAAAACTGGGCTTTGGTCTAAAAGCTTTTGTGCGCCTGAGCGCTGGCTCGAAAAATCATCGACAAATTATTGATGCAATTTCAAAACTCCCAGAGCTAGTAGAGTGTCACGTATTAACCGGCTCCGAATTATTGATTCTCCAAGTAATAGCTAAGGACATGGCACACTTAAGGAGTTTAGTTGATAGCTTAACGACTTATGGTTCTACCCAGACAGATGTTGTTTTTGCAACCATTAAGGATGGCTTAGTCGTCGACGAAAAACTCAAGAAGGTTAACGAGTCTACCTTTTAACTCTTCAACCTTTTAAGTCTTCAATCTATTCCCCCTTCAAGCTTTCAATTAAATCTGCTTATAAATAATCTAGAGCTTTATGAGTAGAATTGAGAATAAATATTCATATATGGGTCCACTTAGCTAAACTCATTGTTTTAATCGTGGTAGTTTTGAAAATTCTGTCGCTCTGGCTTCTATACCACCTTTGATTTCATTGAATTTTTATTTCATTGAGCTTTGATTTCGTTAATCTTTTCATACGTTTAATTTGACTGGCTGCACACAGTTAGCCATTAACACACCTTAACTTCTCTACTCTTTAGCAATTTATCCTATACTTAGTTGAAGCCTACTTGAGCCTATTCAAACGAGACAGATTTTGCTATCGAAACTCTTTAAACTAAGTCTGATACTTTGGTTGCTGTCCGTCAGCTCGATTTCACCGCTTAACGCCGAGGAAGATGATTCCATCATTAACCTTAGCCTTAAAGAGCTCCTCAATATAAAGATAAAAGATAGATCTAAACTCAAGTTATTTTACGATCCTAAAAACAAACCAGATGAAAACTCTATCAATATAGGGATTTTGATATCTTTTTCGGATAAGCCCGAATTTTTTGCCGACTTTCTATTGGCTGCGGATCTGGCAGTGCAGGATATTAACAGGAAAGGTGGAATCTTTGGTAAGCGTTTAGTGCTAATACGAGGTAACAGCACAACCGACCCTAAATTAGCATCTTCGATTACCGAACAAATGATAAAGCGCCACAAGGTAAAGATGATAATAGGACCCATGTACTCTAGCATGGTTAAACAAGTGGCCATAAACGCAGCTATCCCAAATAACACTCCGTTAGTTCTGCCGAGTGCTACAGCATCGTATATCAGCAAGTTGAATGATAACGACTTGATATTTCGTCTAGCACCTACCAATCGGCAAATAGTACAGAACTCAATTGACTTAATGCAAAAGCACCAAGTCAAGAGGCTCGGAGTTTTCTATCAGGATGACTATTATGGTTACGATTTGTTTGGCTTGTTAGAAGAGTTGTCACAAGCAAACGATATCAAAATAATTTACGATAAAAAACTAAAAACTATAGTCGATTATGAAACTTACGACTTTGTTGATGAGTTAATAACGGCTCGTTCCCTTAACCTTGATGGGTATTTTTTACCTATTCCATATGAAGTAGCGCGCTGGGGTACGATTAGAAATATCATAAAAAGAGAAAAGCCCCCTATCCCACTACTTTTTTTACCCGAATACTCGAGAATAACAACGCTAAATTCGAATAGTGAAGTTTGTGTTTTCGGAATAGATGTGGATAGCAACAAGCAGCAAGTAGAACAACTTAATCTCACAATTGAAAGCTATTTAGGCTCAGTTACGCGGCGCCACTATACCCCTCTAATTCATGATGCAGTTTACCTATCTGCCGCCGCACTAGCCCATCAAGAAAAGTACAAATTGCCATTAAATCAGTCAATAAGAATGGTAGCTCATAAAAATGGACAAAGCTTAGCTCACTCCGACTTTCAAATGCTATCTTCAACATTTGATAAGTACGACAAGGTTCAGTTTAAGGGAATTGGTGGTTCTGTAGTTTTCGATACACTAGGGGACAATAGTGCAGTAAACTTAATAGATTCACAATACCATAAAGATTTTGGCAATGGATGTTATTTACAATAATTACTTTCAATAATCACTTTCGCTTCAGTTTTCTCCACCGTTTATCGAATAATTTTACCCTACTCATTAACTACCTTTTGTTACCTCTTATTACTCTTTATTACTCTTTATTACTTCTAGCCAATTATTGAATAGTTTCCCCGTCAGTTTTAATTATCTACAAGATAATACAAAACTAGAACAATTCCATAATTTTGTTACCCAAAGAAACAATTCATTATTTAAGTTAATAAATCTTCAATGACCTTTGCAAGTGCTCCTTGCAAATAAATTATTGAAATTTTCACACCCGTTAACCAAGTCGAAACAAAGCGTCGACCTGAATTATAAGGAGTTAACCTAAATGATGATAAAGCCCTTATTCAAGATTTATCATGTAGTCGTATTGTGTTTAACTTTAGCCCTCATATTTAATATTTCTGCCTGTGGAAGTTCTGAAACCAACGTAGTCCAGGAAAGTCCGCCTTCAGGTCAAGACACGCCGACTTCCGCGACAACTACGACTTCACCTGTAATGGTCAGTTCAGGAAACTGGTCAGATGAAAACACCTGGCAAGATAAAGCATTTCCTGCAGATGGTTCTGAGTTTGTTGTACCCGGCGGATATACATTAATTGTAGACGGTGAAATTTCTTCCAAAGTCAAAACGCTCACCATTGATGGTGCATTAATATTTTCGCATGATCGAAATACTCAGCTAAATGTCGGGACTCTAATCGCCAACCACGAAAGCCTGTTACAAATAGGCACCGCAGAGCAACCCGTTTCAGCTAGCTACAATGCGAAAATCATGTTCGCTGACTTCGGTCCAATTACACAACAAACAGATGCAAAACAGCTTAGAAGAGGTGCAATTTTAAAGGGAAAGGTCGTGGTTTATGGCGCTCAAAAAACGGCCTGGTCAGGTTTATTAAACCAACCAATCGCCGGTGAATCATCAGTTACTCTTAAACAAACTCCCCACGGATGGAAAGCTGGTGATCGACTGGTGATTGCCGCAACTGATCCTAAAGACCCGGCAAGCGACGAACTTGTAACGATAAACTCGATAGATGGAGAAACTATTCACTTATCTTCACCACTCCTAAAGGATCATAGAGCACCTAAGTCAGACTTGACAGTTCATATTGCAAATCTGTCGCGCAATATCGAATTTTACTCAGAAAATCCATCAATTAAACATCGTGGCCATGTGATGTTTATGCACAACCTTGATGTCGACGTCAACTACGCCAGATTCTACCAACTGGGTAGAACCGATAAATCAGTCCCTCTCGATGATTGGTCTTTCCCCAACCTTGATGAGTCACCTCCAGTAGTTTTGGAACGCGAAAATATTCGTGGCCGATACTCTGTTCACTTTCATCGTGGTGGCGTGGACATTAACGCTGTACCTGCAAAGATTCGAGGCAATGTGGTCGAGGACGATCCGGGCTGGGCCTATGTAAACCATTCGAGTAATGTAGACTTTATCGATAATGTTTCTTACAAGGTTGTAGGTGGTGCTTATCAAACTGAAGCTGGAGATGAGCTAGGTTCATTTATTAATAACATCGCTTTGCATACGGTTAATCCCACTTTTCCACTACTCGACGGTTTCCAGGGAGCACCGGACTTCAGAGAAGATAGACAAGATTTTGCTTTTCAAGGCGACGCATTCTGGATCCATGGAGGCGGTGTTAAGCTCGAGGGAAATGTTGTTGCTGGAGCTTCCGGCCATGCATTTATTTACTGGCCTGAAGGATTGATTGAACCTAACACCGGAATGATGAAATTTAAAACGTCAAACATTCCAAATGCCAATTTACCCGAATCTATTCAACAAATTGATATCTGGTATGTCCCCACCAGTTCATTTAAAAATAATACGGCTTACTCTGCTACTAAGGGCTTAACTTTCTTTTATTTACACTCTAGTTTTTTCCGGCTTGAGGAACAAGTGACCGCGGAGTACTTGGAAAATTTACACTCTACCTTTGAAGATGTGTTGCTGTGGAATATGCGCCAGAACGCCGTCGAACTTAACTTTACCGAAAAGGTAACTTTTAAAAATTTTCGACTTTATGGTAACGGTGACAAACAAGTCATCGGAGTCGACGCCAATCACTTTCATAATATGAATGACTTGAATTTTGAGAATTTCCACATCGAAGGATTTGGTATTGGCATGGATGTTCCGACTCAAGGGAAAATTAATATTGAAGGCGGGCACTTTGCCAACCTTACTGACTTTCGAGTCGCGAATCCTCAAGCAAACTCAAGACATCTTTCTTTTAACAATATTTCATTTGGCTCCTCTGAATATTTTAACCAACAAGAACAAGTAAAGATTGAAATGAAACCAGACTTTACTTTGATAGCGGAAGTTCAAAATGGGTTAGAGTCAGAAGATTCAGTCGCTTCAAAACACCCTTTATTCTTTCTAATGCCCGATCGCATTTATCTAAACTTTAACGAATTTAATAATCGAAGTTTGTATTTCTTGGAACAGATCCCAGACTTTATCCCTATGACAAGCGCCAATAAAGATGGTCCAAATGGCTATTCGACACCGCAACAATATGTAGATAAAACCAACCAAACACTTCTCAACGAGTTCGGCGTTTATTTTGGAAGTACGTTTAAGCCTGATGACGCATCCACATCAACATTAGTTAAAAATGGTTTGGTAGGCAGCCCAAGTAACTCAGCAGTTGTGATGCCCCCGGAAATTGACTTCTAGTTTTTAGGGAGGGAGAAGGATTTTCCTCTTTTTTTATCCCGTTTATTAATTAGTTTATTATTCTAGCCCTCTTGCCCCGTAACAGGGGCTTTTTTTACCTGAACATGTTGTACTGAATTTAACTACTTGATTCTAATGCTCGATCTTAGCATCGGGTTTATGCTTTAAAATAAACTCGACAATTTCTTCATTAAGGTGGCTGTTAGAAAGATAATTAACACCTCCCTTATGGCGTAGCAACAGCCCTTTTTCTGTGTGCTCTATGCTAGTAACATCATCCCATATAATTTGAGCATTAACATGTTCGGAATCTGTAGCGATCCCCTCTTCATCAATAGTTAACTTCACCTGTCCATAGGCAGACTTTCCCATTAACTGACGCCATACCCACCACGTTTGACGGTACAAGACACTGAAGACTTCAAGGATCGCCAGGCCGATTAAAAAGAAAGGAATGTAATAATGCTCAGCCTCAACAAATAACAAAGGAACGCCAATCACAGCGAAAATAGCCGCTTTACTGAAATCCTTAGGTTGAACTGCTGGAGCGGATTGTTCGAAGCATTCCTGGAAGTGAGCTTTGTCTAAGGTGAAAGTCACAGATTGGTTAAATGGTTGACTCATGTTTTTGATTGTTGTCGGTTTTTTCGCAAGTGTAACGATTTTTAGATAATTTTGCGACTTAGTGGATTTCCCAAATAGAAATGATTCATATTCGGCTAGAGAGCTTCTATTTAACTAAAGATACAGACTTTCAGCATTCATTCGTATTTAAAGGGCTAAATTGATTGACATATTAAAATAAAGCTATAAACTGGCCGCAGCTAGAATGAAAGTCTCTAAATTAACACCTCCGTTTCGTTGTTTCTCATTGTATTACCTCGTTCTGAAGATTTTAACTACCAGTCTGTTCCCTTGCTACATATGCCTATTTTGGGCACTTTTAATCAAATTTCAGGATATTTATTATGTCTAATACTATTAAAGGAACCGTAAAATGGTTCAACGAATCTAAAGGTTTTGGTTTTATCGAACAAGCTTCAGGCCCAGATGTTTTCGCTCATTTCAGTGCAATTGTCGACGAAGGATTTAAAACATTAGCCGAAGGTCAAACGGTTGAATTTACTGTTGCTCAAGGTCCGAAGGGTCCACAGGCTGAGAATATTGTAGCAGTATAAGCTGTTACAATGATGCTTTCGCGCTTTTTAAATAAAATCGCGAATAAGCACATATCAGACATTAAGGGAAATCATTTGATTTCCCTTTTTTTATGCGCAAGTAAAACCCAAAGGTAGTATTAAGTTCTTCTTACCCGAGATTTCTAAAATGTAAAGGGCATTTACTTGAAACGTGGTGGTAAGCCACATTAGGAGAGATGTACATGAAAGAAATCAGCGATCTAAAGATAATAGGAATTGACGAAAGCCGCCCGCCGGTCATCCGAAAAGAACCTTATATTGAGCTTTATTTCAAACTCAGCCATGAAGCCCCGAAAGAGTTACTACAGGAATTTAACGATCAAACGTCGGGGAGCCAATACCCAATCAAAATAAAGCCGGAAAGTAGCCTTTTTGTAGAAACATGGGTTAGAACCACAGACGAAATTGAGCCGGTTTTCGAATATATAAAAGCCGCCATACATGCATGCATCGAAAACTACCATGCTAGAATTAAGGCTCAAAAGGATGCAGTACAAGCAGCCGCAAGTGGCATTGTTTTAAGTGACGCTCAGATAAAGCTGAATGAGATAATCAGTAAGCTAAAATTTGAATCTGAAGATTAGACGCAACAAATTTTCATTACTGATATACTCAGCTCCAGTTTTTTGAATATTAAATATTACTAGTCGTTTTAAATTGGAAACAAGGTGGCGCCGGTGTAGCCCCATCTTGCTGGTTTGAACTAGCCATCCGTATCTAGAATAGCCTCTATAATTTGTTGATAACCTCAGCTAAATTCATTTAATCTCAACTAGCTTGAAAAAGTTATAATTTGCCCGATTAGAATTAACTCAACATATTGATTATTCACATGCTCAAAATAATTGCCCCCCAATCATTTAAATTAATCCCTTGGAAAAATGGTAAAGGTACTACCACTGAACTCGCTATCAGTGATGGTGGCACGCTTGAAGACTTTGATTGGCGTTTAAGCATTGCCAGCGTAATAGAAAACGGTGAGTTTTCTGACTTTTCAGGTTACTTAAGAAATCTAATATTAATCGAGGGTAACGGGATCGACTTACAGCATAGTGGAGACAAGATTGAGAACGGGACCGTAACTGACCGTCTTACGACACCTCTGAGCTTTGCAACTTTCGATGGCGGTTGCCGCACCGTCGGACGTTTGCACGATGGGCCGATTAAAGACCTAAATTTGATGACTCGTTCTGAAAAGTACCAGTGCTATGTCGATACATGGCTCGACCGACAAACGCGTCAGCAGGATCTTAGAACACTAAACTTCGTGTTTAGTTTATCCGGTGAAACCCAATTATCTTCCATTGACAACGCAATTGACGCTACTTTTCCTACGCGCCATCTAGCTTGTATTGAAGAGTCAGAAGGTAGCCAATTAAGCATATCTGGAGAAAACCTGGTTTATATCGGTTTGAATGAATTACCGTAGAACCTTGCAGCGGTTATTCATAAACAACGCTAAAGCTTCTTTTAGAAGTAACTTGAGACCACATAACCCTTTCTGTTATAGATAGTATGAAAACTCTTAAACACATTTATTTACAAATATTGAACAACTATTCTCGCTAATCCTCGTCTTAATATCCTTAAGGGTCAATAACTCTATTTTGCAATAAGTAGCAATTCGCCCCGTTTAAAAACCAAACAAAACAACCAAAATCCTTTTGCGAGGACAACTTATGTCTGATAAGACCAGCTCCGATAACCCCAACTCGGATAAGCCGACTTTCAATAAACCCGCATCAGAGAATAAACCGGTAATGGCGCTAAGAAACGAGTTTGAAAGAAGACCGCATAAGGATGGCTTTATTTTTAAGATCTTCGCTTTTCTTTCACTCACCGATTATGAAGTACTCAAAGATTGCGGAAAATATGATCGAACTCTGGTTTACGCAATGGTGTTCCGGCAATTAGTGACATTTGCATTCACTTG
The DNA here is from genome assembly GCA_026196875.1 of Kangiellaceae bacterium. Taxonomy (GTDB): domain Bacteria; phylum Pseudomonadota; class Gammaproteobacteria; order Enterobacterales; family Kangiellaceae; genus Aliikangiella. The sequence goes on along the minus strand of JAPHTP010000021.1, from coordinate 38,865 downwards.
CATGTTGTTTACCTATGGGGTTTCGCTATTCCTTAGTTTTAAAGCCGCGGTTGTGGTAGGAGTTATTTTTTCTCTTACTCTGTTTTTTCTCGACCAGGCAATTATTGGTTCTGACTGGGCATTAAAGAACCCCTTTAAAGGTGGATTGCCCTTTCGTAGCTTGCTCGGACTTATTCCACGAATTATCTACTCACTAATAATCGCTATTGGCCTGGCCACCTTGGCTGAAATTAGTTTGCAAGCCAATGCGATCGATGAGCAAATCCAACAAGAGTCCAATGAGAAAAATAAAGAGTACTTTGCCAAGTTAGCAAAATACGAGCAAGAGCTGGAAACAGGGATCAGTATTGACCGCAAAAAAGTAGAAGACATCCAGGCAGAAATTCAACAGCTAAGTGAGCAAAATCACCGTTATGAAATTGCCTCCCGCGCTAATGACACTGACACCTTAAATAATACTCTGACAATCAAGCAACGTAATTCAACTGAGTTGCAACGCTCACAGCAAGTTTTATATACAGAGTTAGCGTCTATCAACAATCGGCTAGCAAAAGCTCGTGAAGATTATAATTACTGGTTTAATGAGGCTTTGTTAGAGCGAACAGGTAAAGACGGCCGTGCGCCAACTGAAGGCCCGAAATACCGCCGTGCAGTCGCCACCTACACTGACTTGAACGAGCAAATAAAGCAATTAGAAAACGAGTTAACCAACACACAAGAAAAGCTCGACGCCTTACAACCGGATATTGATTCTGCACTTCAAGGGTTAAACCAAGTCCAAAAAAACATTAATGACTTACAAATGACCGAATCAAGTTATGAACAAAACAAGCAATCGATTGTGCGACTAGAGGAAAGCTTACTCACTGCTAAGACAATGCTTAACCGCGCCATCGATGAAAAGCAGAGAAAAATGGATGAGTATCGTCAAAAACTGGAAAAAGATGGTCTATTTTACGCAGTAAAAACCGGTATGTTACGCCGTTATTTAGCGCTTAAAAACATTCATAAGGATCCAGAGATCGGTGAAGCAGCTTTTCTATTTAGCTGGTTGCTTAAAATATTTTTCGTCGCGATTGAACTAATGCCGGTAATTATTAAGTTATTCTTCTCTCCTTTTAGTTTTTACTCGTTAAGAATGTATAGAAAAATGCAGGTTGCGTTGATAGAAGAAGAAGAAAAACTTGAAATGGCGAAAGCGAAATATAGCAAGTTGGGAAGAACCCCGATTAAAGAAACCGGGTGAGTGAAAAAATTAGGAAGACAGGTAAGAGAAAGAGAGCTAGGGTACAAAATCGATCTTTATATCCGCCCTTTGTACATTTGCTCCCCAAGCAAAGCCGAGGGAATAAAGGCACCTAAATTTGACAAGGCTTCAAGTCAGGCCCACAAATTGAATAGCCTGTATGCAACAAATGCGGGAGTAACTTGTTGTCAGCCTAAATTCATAGCTTTTACTAGAGTAAATCTAAGGTAAGATAAGCTCTCTAGTTCGGGAAAAAAGTAAGACAGACGAGAGCTATATCAAATGCCCTGGCGTTTCCCACCACTCCCGATTGAGCCTTTCGGTGTTCAGCCTTTCGGCCAGCTTAACTTTGCAAAAATAGCCACAAACAGTGAATATGGGCTAAACTTTGGTTAATGTGCGGTTGAAGTATTTGAAATTTAGTTAATCATTATGGCAGCTGGTAATCAGAGTTTACTTATTGGCAATCCGGTTCTACTCATTAAAAGTCTAACTATACTGACTATAAATCAAACAGTATTGACGCATTCCATGTATTATAGAGCTAAGGATTGTAGGACTAAGTCTTGTAAGACTAGGTAACGCCGTATTAATGACAAATTACGTTAACATTACATTAGCCCTATTCAGCTTTGTTATATCGAGCCTTAGCTGGCCAGCTCTTGCTCAAGCCCAAGATGGTTTATCTTCGCCCCCTTCTCTTCAATCGACTGAAATCTTCACAAAAGAAGAAAAAACCTTAATTCAAAGTGGCAGAATATTCAAAGTGTGTAACGTGATCCAACAAGCTAGCAATGATGCCAGCTTGGGTATTGTTAAGCTGATAGCAGGCAAAAGCGGGCTTAAATTTGAAGCGACGCCGCTAATTCCTTGGGCCGAGGCACTCAAAGGTCTTAAGGAAGGACGTTGTCATGTTTTACCCTGGGCGACCAAGACCGAAGAACGCAGCAAAGTTATGAACTTTACCCGCCCCTATGTAAGGATCAAACGTGTAGTCGTTAGCAAAAAGCAAGAACCCTATATCAGAGATCTTGACGAAGTATCTGATAAAGTTTTTGCCATGCTGAAAAGTAACTATGCCGTCACCCAGATTAGGAAAAACTATCCGCACATGCAATTTGTATACGTTGATACAGTGCAGGATGAAATCGATCACATATTGCAAGGTAAAGCATACGGCACCGTCGTCTCATTATACTCTGCGGCAAACCTTTTTAATAATGAGCAAGTAAGGGAGCTAAAGGTCGTTGGTGTGCTTCCCCCTTTTTATGATGATATCGCCTCACTCGCTACACGAAAGGAAAATAATGTCTTACACAGCATTTTAGAAAAATCCCTTATTGCAACTAATCCCAGGCTTATTGAAGAATACATGACTGAAGGCGCTGTAGTCAGCTACGATCCCGAAGTGGATTATCAAAAATATTGGAGTGTCCTATTTGCAGTAATCCTGCTGGTTAGTCTGCTTGTTTGGTGGAATCGGTATTTAAAAACACTCAACGCTAAATTAAAAGAATCTCAGAGAAAACTTGAGCTGTTATCAGTAACTGACTCGTTAACCAAAGTTTATAACCGGTTGAAAATGGATGAAGTTTTTATCCAAGAAATCGATACCTGTAGCCGGTATGGCACTCCGCTTTCAGTGATCATGCTAGACGTTGACTACTTCAAAAAAATCAATGATGAATTCGGACATATTGTTGGTGACAATGTACTAGTGAAGATTGCTCAATTAATAAAATCGAGCTTACGTCGAAACGATTTTCTTGGGCGATGGGGCGGAGAGGAGTTTCTAATTATCTCTCCCTTAACCAATCTGGATAAAGCCGAGCTGGTTGCCGAAAAACTTAGAGCTGCGCTGGTTAATACTAAGTTCGCGCCACTAAAAAAAGTCACAGCTAGCTTTGGCGTAGCAGAGTGGAAAGAAGGTGAAAGTCAGGAATCTCTAATTTCACGCGCCGATGCTGCTCTCTATCGTGCAAAAGACGATGGTAGAAATAAGGTGTCAGTCTAACTTAGATGAAGCCGTGGTGCTTATTCTGTACGCAAGAAAAACCTTTACCGAAGAATTGATCCAGGTTCTGTTTAATTATTTAGTGAGATAGCTTCGTTCTATACTCTTGCCTTCTGCCGATTCGCTTGTGTTAAAATGCACAAAATTTAAAGCTTAAGCATTTCGGGGAATTTATGAGTTTTACTGGTACTAAGAACTATATCGCAACCACAGAGCTGCAAATGGCGGTAAATGCCGCTAAAACCTTGGAGCGCCCATTGCTTATCAAGGGTGAACCAGGTACCGGTAAAACTATGCTAGCAGAGGAAGTTGCCGCGGCGCTAGGCATGCCCCTTGTACAATGGCATATCAAATCCACCACCAAAGCCCACCAAGGTTTGTATGAATATGATGCAGTTTCTCGATTACGCGATTCTCAACTAGGCGATGACAAAGTTCATGACATTAAGAACTACATCAAACACGGTAAACTATGGGAGGCGTTTGCTTCAGAACAGCAAGCAGTACTCCTGATTGATGAAATTGATAAAGCCGATATCGAATTTCCCAATGACCTTTTACAAGAACTCGACAAAATGGAATTCTTTGTTTATGAGACAGGTGAGACAATAAAAGCGGTTCACCGCCCTGTTATCATTATTACTAGTAACAATGAAAAAGAACTACCTGACGCATTTTTAAGGCGCTGTTTTTTCCACTACATCAGCTTCCCGGATAAGCCAACCATGGAAAAGATTATCAATGTGCATTTCCCCGACTTAAAACCTTCACTGCTCAAGGAAGCTATGGAAATTTTTTTCCAGGTAAGAGAAGTACGTGGTTTAAAGAAAAAACCCTCAACTTCCGAGCTGATCGATTGGTTAAAATTGTTACTTGCCGATGATATTTCAGAAGGCGCATTAAAAGATCGCGATCCTAGCAAAGCCATTCCGCCATTATACGGCGCACTGCTCAAAAATGAGCAAGATGTTCACTTGTTGGAGAAACTGGCATTCATGATTCGCCGCGAATCTTAATCGAGCTTTAATATTCAATCATGCTAATTGACTTTTTCTATACCCTAAAAAAGATGGGGTTACCAGTTTCCATTAAGGAACTTCTACATCTATTGGAAGCCATGCAAAAGCGGTTAGCTTTTTGTAGTCTGGATGATTTCTATCTATTGGCGAGACTATGTTTGATCAAAGATGAAAAGTACTTCGACCGCTTTGATAAAGCCTTTGGTGTTTACTTCAACGAATTAGAAAGTATCGACGATATCTTAGAAGCGCTTGTCCCGGAAGATTGGCTACGAGCCGAATTTGTGAAGCATTTATCTGAAGAGGAAAAAGCTGAGATAAAAGCCCTGGGCGGTCTCGAAAAACTGTTGGAGACCTTTAAGCAGCGCCTTAAAGAACAGCAGGAGCGCCACGCCGGTGGAAATAAATGGGTTGGCACTGGAGGCACTTCCCCTTTTGGTCACAGTGGCTATCATCCTGAAGGTATTCGCGTTGGCGGTGAAAGTCGTAACAAATCGGCGGTTAAAGTTTGGGAAAAAAGAGAGTTTAAAGATTTAGATGACAGTGTTGAGCTAGGCACCAGAAATTTAAAAGTTGCCTTGAGAAAACTGCGTAAATTTGCGCGCAGCGGAGCTCACGAAGAACTTGATTTAGATGATACCATTTGTAGCACGGCAAGGAACGCAGGCTTACTTGATATTAAAATGGTCCCAGAGCGCCATAATGCAGTTAAAGTTTTACTTTTCTTAGATGTTGGTGGCTCTATGGACCCTTATATCAAAGTTTGTGAAGAATTGTTCTCCGCCTGCAGAACGGAATTTAAACATCTTGAGTATTATTATTTTCATAATTTCATTTATGAAAATGTATGGAAGGATAACGCGAGACGTTTCTCCGAAAATATTCCGCTAGAGGAAGTTTTAAGAACTTACGGCAGTGATTACAAAGTTATTTTCATTGGCGACGCATCAATGGCGCCTTATGAGATTTCTCACGCCGGAGGTAGCGTCGAACATATGAATGAAGAGCCGGGTTATGTCTGGATGCAAAGGCTAAAATCCACTTTTGATAAAGTCGTATGGCTCAATCCGGTTGAAGAAAAGTATTGGCAGTATACCTATAGCATTGAAATGGCTACCCAACTAGTGGAAGGTGAAATGTATCCGCTGACACTAGCGGGAATGGAACAGGCAATTAAGTCGTTGAGCGATTAGTAATTAGCTGGCAACTAATCCAATCAGAACTTACCCTAATTCCTTATCTATCATCAGAATTAGCCTATCAACAAAAACTTTTACTCGCTCTAACCGGTCTATCATACTGAGCGACTTATTATATTTTTGTCGAGCGGCCTTCGTTATCTCAGGATCTTGAAGTATTTTATCGAATTCCTGAATATCAATCTGAAAATACCCTTTACTAGATACCTCCTCCCCATAAACTGCATATTTGTTGTAAACCGGCCGGTAGTCCGATTGATTCGGCTGATTAAATTCTCGCTCCACAAGCCAGTTAATTCGTGGATATAGAAAGTCATACAAGTTAACTAACTCAGAACGTAATTGGGAGTCTTTAATTACATTTAATCCAGTATTTTTTAAAGTTTCGTAGGAAGCAGTCTTAAGTTCGAGGAGGATAAAGCTCGCAAGAGAGTGAAAACTTTGATTGATTTCTTGGTACGTTAGCTCTTGATTAATCTTAGATTCCGAAATCACGATTAGTTTTTTTGATATGTCTTTAAGCCGCGAAATCCTCGACTTCAAATGTAAGGAATCAGCTTGCAAAGATGATTTTATCTCACCTAAAGTCTCTTTGGTAAACCTCTGCTCTTTTCGGTCTTCATTCCAATTTTCTATTTGAAGTGCTAGTAATATGCCTACAACAATCAAGGATACTTCACCGCAAATTTTTATTATTTTTCGTTTATTAAATTTCAATTGCTACTCCCTTTAACTGCCTATCAACATATTATGGTATTTATTCAAACGAATAATCGGGGCTGTGCCAGTTTATTTGTATTGTTCTAAAACCTCAAGTTATTGGAATAAATCTTCGAGGAGCATTAATTTGCCCTGATTATTTGGCGTACAGCTAATATAGGGACTAGACTTAGATACTGTTATTGGCTGAATCTGACAAGAAATTCGACCTAATGATTTCTGGGGAAGCTCCTTGAACAAATGGATTGTTGTTATAACTTTACTGTTAGGCTTATTTCCTAATCATTCACATAGCGAAGATGATAATAGCTCCATTAATGATTTGTTCTCTCTCGACCTTTCAGAATTATTAAACTTTAAAGTCAAAATTTCCTCCAATAAAGACAAGTCGATACGAGAACAACCTAGCGTCGTAAGTGTTGTTACCAGAGACAAGATTCTCAATAGTGGAGCAAAAAATTTACTTGATATATTAGAGCAATTACCTGGCTTCGCTGCAGGAGTGGATGCACAGGGAGTATTTTCATTAAGTCTTCGTGGGGTTTGGGGAATAGACGGGAAAATACTACTGATTATTGATGGCATCGAACAAAATGATTTGGCATTCGGAACTATTGTTTTAAATAATCGCTACTCTGCTAAAAGTATTCAGCGAGTTGAAGTCATTCGGGGTCCGGGATCGGTTATCTATGGCGGTGCGGCTGAACTAGCGGTAATTAAAGTAACAACAGTTAATTCAGATTCAAACCTGAATCAGGTGTTTATTTCGACAGATATATCTAAAGATACTCTTCACAACAAGAATCTGACTTTTAATATTAATGGTAAGCTCAAAAACGACTGGGGCTATTCAATTGCAGGATTCTTAGCCGGAGGTGACTACGCTAGCGGAGACTTTACCGGAATTTTGGGAAATTCATTTTCTTTGAAGGGGAATTCAAACGTAGAGACCAAGAGTATTAATTTTAATCTAGAAAGTGGTAATGCTAATTTCCGTTTTATGTATGATGATTACCGTTATGAAGATAGAATTGGGATTGGTGGGATAGGATTATTTACTAATGACTTTTTTAATCCAGGCAACAATTTTACAGAGTTTACCCAAAACGGTTATGTAGAGTTCAGATCATTAGGTGTAAGTTATCAGCAAATTTTCCATCCTTTAGAAAACCTCGAGATTTCAAGCAAACTCACTCTTCAGCACCATCAACCTTGGGGCTCCTTCTATCCGGAAAGAGGTCCGCACAAAAGTGATGAAGAAGTCTCTCGCTGGAGAGCCGACTTACATGGCCTGTATTCAATAGATGATCAGGCGAGCCTTCTTATGGGCGTAAGTTACTATAATGAAAAGATGACACTTAAGGATAGTTACTTTCTGGACCCACAAACTTTTTTTAATGGCAGAGATAGCAGGAAAGTAGATGACTATGCTGTTTTTTTTCAATATGAACTGGATACAGAGTTAATCAATTTAACTTTGGGAGGGCGACTAGAGAATCATGAATTCGCGGGAGAAGAACTAGTACCTCGCTTTTCATTAAACAAAGTTGGTAGCGATTATCATGCAAAATTAGTTTATAACGAGGCATTTAAGATCCCACAATTTGGGACCGTTGCCACCGCAGAAATTGTTGGTAATCCAATAGCAGGAGCAGAAAAATCCAGTACCCTGGAGCTTGAATACGGTAAACAAGTGACTCCAGAATTGTATGTCCAGGGAAATCTATATCAGATAGATATTAAAGACTATATTGCATACGAACCTACATTGTTTGCAAACGTTACCGCTGGAAATGTTAACACGGCAGGTGGTGAATTAATAATTCAGGCTAAATATGATTCACACGACTTTGAAATTAGTTATTCCTATTTCTCGTTAGAAAGTGATGCACTAAACGGATTTTCCGTCGAGCAAAAAAACCAAAGCGTACTAGGGATACCCAATCAAATGCTTAAGGCTATTTGGTTTTCAGAAATCAATGACAATTCATTAATCAGCGTGTCAACCGTGATAAATGGGCCGAGGTATGCATGTGTTAGTGACCCGATCACATTTTCTTGTGGACTCCCACAAAAACTTGATACTGAAACGGACGTTGGAGTATTTTATCGAAAAAATATCGGACAACTTAGCTATGGTATTGGAATTTTAAACTTGCTTGATACATCGATTAATTATGTTCAACCGTATCGTGGTGGGCAAGCACCAATACCGGGGTTAGGACGCAGACTTTCTCTTGAACTGTCCTACCAACTAGATTGATTGAAGTAATAAGAACAGTAAGGAATCTTTTGACTTCTATTAAATAGTTTTCTTCTCTATCTGTTATACGCCCCACTATGCTTCTTGTAACAGATTCCTGACACCGTTAATATGTTATTTCTATTGATTATCAAGAGTCCTCCGATGTTGCTCAATTCAACCAAAGGCCTATATCTTTTTTTAATTCTAGTGTTATGTGCTTTGCCTGAAAGCTCTATCGCAACGACCTTAACAAAACTCTGGTCAATTGAAGAAACTTTCGAGCTCCCTGAGTCTGCCGCATTTGACGCCAAGCGCAATAAAATTTACATTTCAAATATAGTTAAATACGCCAAAGATGGTAAAGGTTTTATTTCTCAAATAGACTCAGACGGAAAAAACCTCAAACTAAATTGGCTCAGCGGGCTTAATAGCCCTACCGGACTTGTCGTTTACCAGGACAAACTTTACGCGGTAGATATGGATGTTTTAGTCGTTATTGACCTAAACCATGCAAAGATCATTGATCGAATAAAGGCCCCTGCATCTAAAAAACCACCAGTACTAAATGATGTCGCAGTTTCAGAACAAGGCGAACTGTATGTTTCCGGCAGCGCGAGCCGAAAAATCTATAAACTTGAAAATGACCGGTTAGTTACTTTTATCAGCGATGAAGAGCGACTTCGCAAAGCCAATGGGCTATTAGTTGATGGTAATTATTTAATTCACGGTGGGCAATTCTGGAACCGTTACTCTACTTCAACAGGCGCACTAATCGACAAGGTTGATAAACCTGCACCAGATAGCCAACTGTATGACTTCGACGGTATCACCCACGATGGTTATGGTGGGTATTTAGTTACTCTAATCAATGATTCCCGACTATGGCATATCCCAACGAGTGGGCGATCAAAACCAGTGTCTGAAGATAAAATACAAGGGATTGATATACATTACGACGGAAAGACCAAACGCTTGTTTGTTCCTCAAGTTGGTGGGGGGTTAACTGTGTATAGGATTGACTAGCTTCTCCGTATCCACAGACCAAAATATGAATCAACAACTAACTTACTAATCAACACTCAACTCACTATAGCTAAATGTCATCACCCAATACCATAAGAACTTTCTCACAAAGTTGCTTTATTTGCTGAAGCTCGGCTTTTTCCAAACCGAGAGAACAAACCAGTTTATGTGGAATCGATTCTGCTTGGTCTTGTAGATCGCGCCCTTCGTCAGTGAGAGTGATAACTCGAGCGCGTTCGTCTTCTTCACTACGTTTGCGTTCTACTAGTCCTTTAGACGCTAGTCGCTTTAGCAACGGCGTTAAGGTACCGGAGTTTAACATCAAACGCCTGCCTAACTCTTTTACGTTCAGACTGCCCTGCTCCCACAAAACCATTAAAACAATATATTGAAGGTAGGTGATATTCAGTTCTTCTAAGTAAGGCCTATAAGCGCGGATGACTGCGTTTGAAGCGCTGTAAAGTGGAAAGCAAACTTGGTTTTCCAGACGTAGTTGTTGAGGCAGATTTTGATTTCGTTTGCTTTTAGACTGATTCAACTTTTTAACCACTTTGCTTATTAAGACTTTCTAATTTTTCGATGCCAAATGCTTACTTTTGATTTCGTAACCAATTCATTTGAATGATCAGAAAAATAACAAACACAATAAAAATGGCCAAAAATGTTTTCTGCAGCAACGGGTCTTTAAGGGAGCTGACCAAGGGCGCATCCTGTGGGAAGCGAGTTAGAATTTCGGTCGCAGTTGGGATCAGGTGGAACAAGAAAGTACTTGAAAAACAGAGATTAACAAAGTATTTATTCCATGACTTGAACACAACAGTTTTTTCGAGAATCAAACCTATCACCACAGCTAACAATGTCAGAATGGCTAAACCATGAGCGGCATTAAACCCACCATGTTTAAAGATCGTTAAAGCTGTTGCAGCAGTAAATACCGTCGCGCCTAAATAAATTTTTCCCGAAACAGATGAAAAGCTTATTTGCTTATACTGCCATAAAGCCTTGACCCCAAAAAACAGAGCCAGCATACCAACCACCGTGTGCACGATTCCAACAGGACTGAGGGGCATAAATTAATCTCCAGTATTGAAAACACCGAAAATAATATAGCAAGCAATTAGATTGTGCACAACCTATCTTAATGTCTTTTTGTTTAAGTGGTGGACAGATGTATATGTTCGATGCGGGTGATATCTGCCCCTTTTCCTTTGAAGGCGCAGCTCAGAGGCTTGCTACCAAAGGCTAGGGACAGGTTAATTAATTTCTAACCTTAGGCTCGCGCGACCGCTTTCTTAGTTCGTTTCTGCTCATCAAGAATCGAGTCAAGAGCTTTTAAAAGGTCAAAAGAAGATAAAATTCCTACCAGGTCCCCTACTTTGTTGAGCACTGGTAACGCGCCATAACGGTGTTTGAGTATAACTTTAGCTGACTTAGCGATAGATTCGTAGGTATGGGCGACAATTACATTTTTACTCATCAGGTCACGCACTTGGATATCATCATCAAGCTGATACATATGAGACAAGTCGGGCGCTTCGTCAACCCACTCCGGGCGGCGGAGATCACGGTCGCTGATGATGCCAACAAGTTTATTGCTGTCATCTACGACAGGCATATGACGAATGGCCAGCTCCCGCATTCGAAAAAATGTTTCTCTGATACCATCTTCAGAATGAGCTGTCTGGACTTTATCTGTCATAAAGTCACTTACTTTGAGTGTCATTTATAATTCCCTATTTTTAATTTGGCTTAGTCATTCTATCGAGGTTCGTTTTTTGCAAGCTGATCGAAATCAACTCCCGTGATACAAAATTTATAGCACTCGGAGTAGCTGGTTTGGCCCCAGTCATCTAAAAAGCAGAGTTAGAGAGAGCAAATGTTTGTGCAATATTTTTGAATATATGAGGCTTGTCGATAGGCACAAGTCCAACTCGCTCACCTACCCATTTCGATATAAGCGAGCGAATACAAACTGGCTAAATTACGCGGCTAGCGGGTCGTATTTCCGCTCAAGTCGGAGGCAGAAAAATCTAACCGTTCGAAGTCAAGCGACTGGCCATCTTGGAAGGCATCAATATAGTGATTTATCGAAGCCATATTACGTTTTCCAAGCTTCAGGCGATTGCCAGAATTTCCTTCGCAAGTGTAAATCGATTCGTTATCAGAGGAAACTGAAATGACAAATCCGGTGTGTCCTTTGCCGCGTCCCAAATCTTGAATAAAAATATCCCCTGGCTTAGGCTCGGCGGTCCCCATTCCCAACTGTCTTGCGTTGCGCCACATATTCATAACACCCACGTGGTGTTTATTTCCAATAGGAAATCGGCCCAAAACTTCATCAAGAGACCAAGAGACAAATGCACAGCACCAAGGGTACGCTTTTAGCCCTGTATCCCCCCAATACTTATCGATTTCTAGACTGCTATTGGAACCATCCGGAATTTCATAAACGTCCTTGGCATGTTCTTCAAACAATATCTCAAGAAGTGTTTGGCGAACAGCGCTAAGCCCTTCTGGGATTTTTGCTTCGACGCCATTGCGCTGGGCATCTCCTGAAGGATTATCTAATGCCCACCAAGTCTTTCCGCCTACCACTCCATCGGCGACTAAAGGAAATCCATCTTTGCCGATATGCTGACTTTGAAAAAGTTTAACTTCAACTTCAGTGTCACCGCAAAATAACCCTTCACAAGGTTTTTTCTCTCTGAAATATCCATGTTTATGTAACTGCCCTTGCAAATATAAGACGTCTGAATCAGGCACAAGCCGACGTAACACTTCTCTTGACTCTGGCATAACTTCCTCCTTGGTATTGCCACCTAAATAGCATAAATAAAATTACTCTTTCTTACTTTTTCCTGTACTTTCCTACTTTTTAACAATTTGTACCCAATCTAAGACACCGTGCCTTTTATCTTAAAATCTTGTAAATAATTTTTAGCTGGAACAACTCGATTAACGCTGAATCAGATATTAGACATTAAATAAAAACTTAAATAAAAGTAACAAGGTTAGGATCGTAAGTAAACTTATAGACTTTACTTTATTGAGATATGTCTGATTAGTTCATACTTTATAAGACATCATGCATAGGTATTTATTAATTAAATGAAGAGTTCGTTTTTTTTAAACAACTTAGCTCAAGAGTATGAGCTACAGACAATTATTTTTGATCATAAAATTGGAGCAGATTAAAGGGCATATTAATTCAATTAGTTATTACTACTAATATTGTTATGACTCTATAACAAATTCTACAACAAGTTCTCCATCAATTCCTCCGCGGCCCAATTTTCCGGCATAATTTCTGGAGAAGTAATTGACAAAGAAAACGCACCTTCCATAAATGACATGATAAAGGCTACTTTGGTTTCGAGTTGTTTTTCGGATAGCTTACCTTTAGGGTGATTACTTTGAAAATAGTCCTGTAATAACTCAGATAAAACTTCCTTTTGTTCTTTCATTGCTTCCAGATAAACTTTTTTAACTTCAGTTTGCCTGACCGCTTCTGAACCAATCATCACCCACGCCACGACGGCCTGCTGGTTTTCTCCTTCCCCTTTGGCTAATCGCGCTTTGATAAAAAGCCTTAATTTATCCTCCGCTGTTTCTGCACTTTTGGATAAATCCAAATACCTTTGCTTTAACAGATCGGATAGTTGAGTAACCGCTTCCAGCAATATGTCTTGTTTAGTTTTGAAGTGGTAGTGAATCAACCCCGGCGCCAATCCTGCTTGTTTGGCTATTTCCTGTATTGATGCGCCGTCATAGCCTTTTACCGCCATTACCTGCATTAGCGCCTGAACTATTTCTGCTCTTCTCTGGGGTTTGTTTGAAGGTCTTCCCATAACTCTCTTCCTATAATTCTCTTCTCATGACTATTTTTTCAGTAACTATATTCTCAGTAACTATGTTCTCGGTAACTATTTTTTCAGTAACTATAGTTAGCTTGGTTGATTCTCTCTGTCTCAATGATACACATAAATTGGTCATATGACCAAAATACTTGATCTTGCTGCCTTTGAGGTATAACCTAATATTTATTGGTTGATTAACCAATTTATAGACAGTTAAGTTACTTGCGGGGAATTTATTTAAACCCGTTGTTTAAAAGGAGAAGGCCATGCAACTAATTAGTAGAGAAAATATTATAAATAACAATAACTTAGAACGAAAAACTCCAAGAGCCGTATATGCCTTTTCTGCCGATCCGATTACCAACGGGCATATCAATGTAGTTGAAAGGATAAGTCGATCTTTTCAAGAAGTGGTGGTTGGTATTGGGCGCAACCCACTAAAGACCTACCTGTTTAACCTGGAAGAAAGATTGCAGCTTGCCCGGCAGGCACTCAGTCATTTAGCCAATGTAAAGGTACTTGCGTTTACCGGTATGGTGGTTGATTTTGCGAGTGAACAAGGCGCCAACATTATTGTTAAAGGCGTCAGGAACGCAGCTGACTTTGACTATGAACAAACTCATCATTTAGTTGGAGTTAGCCAACAGGCTGGAATCGATACGCATATATTATTTGCTGACCCAGCCCTCTCTCATATTAGCTCAAGTGCGGTAAAAGCCATTCAGATTGAGCATGGGACTTTGGATAACTATGTTCCCCTAGGTGTTAAGTTTGCACTGGAAGCGAAAATATCGAAGCAGCTGATTATTGGTGTTACCGGAGAAATAGCCACCGGTAAGTCAACTCTTTGCGAACAACTAGAACAGATCGCCAAGAATAGAGGTATTCCGCTGCATAACATTGATATGGATAAAATGGCGCACTCTTTATTAAGTGATAAAACTAGTCCAATGCATAACCAGACCCGCCAAAAAATTATTCAGCGCTTTGGCGAAGATATCTGTGTTGATAATGACAATGGTGAAACCGAATGCGCTCGTCAAGTTGATCGAAAAAAGTTGGCAGCTAAAGTTTTTGGTGATCTAAAAGCGCTGCAGGATTTAAATAGTATTTTTATTCCACCGATGACAGTACTGTTGCGGAAATCACTCTATGGAAAACAAGGCATTATTATATTAAACGGCGCCTTACTCGCTGAAGCATCACTACTTTCTGCTTGTAATAACCATTTGGTGCTAACTAAAACATCAGAGTTGAACCAGAAGAAACGACTTATCGCGAGAAACTACTCTGACAAAGAAATTGCTAATCGCCGCTCGGCTCAATGGTCATTTTTTAATAAAAAGCAGTCAATTGAGTCTGCAATTAATCAGAAACATTATGGTCAATTATGGTCAATTATGGATCCAGGATACTTCCACTAATCCGGGAATTGAGGTAGCTGACAAATTGTTAGATTCAATTATAGAGGCAACTCATTCGGGCCAATTAATAGAGAATCTTTGTGGAGTAAACTAATGCAGTTAGACGAACTTAAAAACCAATGGCAATTGCTTGCTAATAATTACCCGACTAGACAGCCTGTTATTGATGATTTGTTTGACGAAATTGTAAGCGCTTATAGTGAGCTACATCGGTTCTACCATAATCTAAACCACATAGCGCATTTTTTTAACGAGTTAGATTCTTGTGGCAGCATATCTAATGAAACGCTCCTTGCGGTTTGGTATCACGACCTTGTTTATCGTCCAGGGGCAAAGAACAATGAAAGGAAAAGTGCAGATCAAGCTAAGCTCGCTTTGAATAAACTAGGTTTATCCAGGAACTCAATTGAACGAGTTGATTTTTTAATTATGGCTACTGAAAGCCATCTGCCCGGTTTGGGTGATAAGGAGTTAAATATTTTTCTGGATGCAGATATGGCAATATTGGGCTCTCCTCCTGAAAAATATCAGGAATATCTTCGTAAAATCCGAATGGAATATTCGAAAATTCCGAACTTTCTATTTAATCGAGGGCGAAGTCAATTCTTGAGATCGGTTATACAGCAAGATTGTATATTTCTGAGTGAATATTTTAGAGAGAAATATGAATTGGCTGCCAGGGAAAATATTAAATCGGAATTACATACTTTAAGAAATTCAGTATAAAACCGACTGGCGTTAATCCCTACTCCCCCTTCCAAGCATTAAGTTTAGCTGTCGTTTAAGCAAAGTTAACCCAACCTGGCCCACTTTTCGTTAATTCCGACCCATTGTTTCAATTTTTTAGTTGACCTAATTCCCTGAATATCTTTAATCTATGCCAACTATTACAATATAGCTGGTACAAGAAAGACAAATTATTAGGGGTCTTAAAATGCAACAAGTATCGTCATCTACCATGCAACGAATATTAAATAAGGTAGAAGTATGGGGAAATAAACTCCCTGATCCGGCAGTTCTTTTTATCGCTTTAACAGCGATAGTCTGGGTGCTTTCGTGGATATTCTCTGGTATTGATTTTAATGCCATTGATCCAAGAAGCGGCCAAGCTTTAGTCATTAACAATCAAATGTCGGGCTCTTCCATCACACAATTTTTCTCGAGTATGGTAACCAACTTCTCTCACTTCCATCCTGTTGGTGTAGTGCTTGTAGCCATGTTAGGTATTGGAGTAGCCGAGTACTCAGGCTTTATTAACGCCGGGCTACGCGCACTAATGGCTGTTACAGGAAAATGGCTGCTTACCCCAATGATTATTATGGTGGGCATCATGAGTCACTCGGCGGTTGATGCAGGGTATGTTCTCGTGATCCCTTTAGGTGGCGTAATCTTCTATGCCGCCGGACGCCATCCCTTAGCCGGGATCGCGGCAGCATTTGCCGGTGTATCTGGTGGTTTCTCAGCCAACTTCTTACCTTCTTCTTTGGATCCTATGTTGGCCGGTATCTCTCAAGCAGGCGCGCAGATTCTGGACCCTCAGCTTGAACTAAACCCGCTGAATAATTACTTTTTTACCGCTATCTCATCAGTGTTGATTATTGCCTTAGGTTGGTTTATTACCGATAAAATTGTCGAGCCTAAACTTAAAGATAACAAGCTAGATGGCGATTTGTCAGACTTACCGAGTATGGAACCCTTGTCTGATAAAGAGCGAAGCGCCTTAAAGTGGGCCTTATATTCAATCCTGATTGGCATTGTTGTGCTAGTTGGTACGTCCGTGATCGACGATTCTCCCTGGCGAGCAGCGGATGGCACGCTTACAGCATCCAGTGCCCCACTTATGAGATCTATTGTTCCTTTAATCTTTCTGATGTTCCTGATGCCGGGTCTTGTCTTCGGTATGCGTATGGGAACGATTAGCACAAGTAGGCAATTTATCGAGGGAATGACCAAAGCAATGCAAAGCATGGGTTATTACCTTGCCATCATGTTTTTTATTGCTCAATTTATTTATTCTTTTGGCCAGTCCAACCTGGGTGTATTACTCGCAGTTAAGGGCGCAGAGTTTTTAAAAGCGATGGCTTTACCCGGCGGTGTAACCATCGCAGGGATCATCTTACTAACCGGCTTTATTAATCTATTTGTTGGTTCAGCTTCCGCCAAATGGGCGTTGCTCGCGCCAATCTTTATCCCTATGTTAATGCAACTTGGTATCTCGCCGGACTTAGCCCAGGCGGCTTATCGTGTTGGAGATTCCAGTACCAACATCATCACTCCGCTGATGCCCTACTTCCCGCTAGTTGTAGTTTTCTGTCAACGCTATGTAACTAAGGCGGGGATTGGTACGCTCACGGCGATGATGCTGCCCTATTCGGTGACATTCCTTATTATCTGGACATTGTTCTTGTTGCTTTACTGGACTTTGGGGATCCCGCTTGGAGTTCAGGCTAATTTTGATTATGTGCCTAAGTAACATTAGAGCGAGTTCTTAATTAGTTCGGAACTGTGTTTCCAAATAATCGAAGTTCGAAATTAATATTCATACAGCGAGCACTCATGCAGCTCGCTGTATATGAAAACAAGTTTTTAATCCTCTCATACTGCTAACTAAGTAGTCTGCTACTACTTGTAGGCCTTTGTTCTTTAAATCATTTTGCTGGCATTGAAGCCTGATGGCTTTCTCTCGAAAAGCGTAATTTGGCAATTTGTGTGACTTTCTACAACACCGAACCCTACATTTCACTATTTTTTCACATCAACAGCCTCATCATGACTATCGACTAAACAACGTCGTTAATCAGTTCAAAACTTTTCATATTTGAGTAGGTAAAAATGAAATATCCGTCTTTATCACAATTATTGTGGTTTGTGAGTCTTCCATTCCTCTTCTCACCTATTGAGAGTAATGCAAATGATCTGACTGACAAGAATTTACCGCTTTTTAAAAAGCAGGTGGAAGCAAGTATTAAACAATTTGAGGATACGGATAGAGAACGCTGGTCCTTCAAAGTCGTTCGGTATGAAAACGAAGAAGGCGATGTCACCAGCAGCACGGAAATATATAAGCCTAACCCCGATAAATCTAAACAATGGTCGTTAATTGAACTTAATGGTAAGAAACCAACCCCAAAACAAATTAAGCGATTTGTTAAGAAAAAAGTTAAAGCGTCTGAGAAGAAAAGCGATGAAAGTACTAACTACTCGGTCAGATTAAGAGAAATTATCGATATTGATAGTCTGACAGTTACCCAAGAAAGTGACACGCATAAAATAATGTCGTTTAATGTCTTTCTTGAAAGACTTGGTGATGATGCAAAAGGCAAACTTGATGGCTCTCTGACATTTAATAAAAACCAACAGTTTATAGATTCAATCACAATTACTAACAATAGTGAGTTTTCGCCGATGCTGACAGCATCGATAACCGACTTTAGTTTATCATTTAAATTTATAAAGATGGACAGCGCTATTTTACCAGTCGAGAATACTATGGACATGAAAGGTAGTTTTGCATTTTTTACCGATATTGAAGAAACTTCCGTTGACCGGTTTTCAGAGTTTTTGTATATGGGGCCGGAAGATTAGTTTCTCCAAAGGGTAGTTTTCAATTTTTATTCAATCACCTAAAACAGGTTGCCTCGTAGTATATGCACTAATATATCCATGGTAGTCGGATTTTTATTTCCCGTTTTGACTGATGAAACTTCAGGGTCAAACAGGCTTTTCACAATTTGATATCCGAGTTCTCTGTATGATTCAAATTGATTTTCATCGAAAAATTGATCCGCTGTAGTCTGATTAGGAAATGATTCATTGGCGCGCTTATAACCATAAATATCGCCCGGCATATTCTTTATCATTGTTGCCTTAATTATTATAATCACCCCAGAACTACCTGTGTCAGGATAGTCAATTGTGCCGATTGCGTATCCTTTTGACGAGAGATTGAACAGTTTGTGATATTTACTTCTGTCATCGCTTCCCGGAAAGAGCTGCCCCAGGTCATATTCCTCCTTCGGAAATCTAATAAAGGTTTGTAAATCGACCCGAGCTTTTTCTATCATATTCGAGATATCATCGAGTTTAAAATCAGGATCGGCGCCGGCCTCGGACAAGATGATTAGTTTGCATTTCCTTTTCAATAGTTCGTAAACGCCGGTATTATCGAAATGACCGCCATCGGTTAATTCCAAATAAGAACTCTCTTCGTTTAAGTTCATTCCCAGTAGGCCTTGAATTAATCCGGGCTTAATTAGATTAGGGCTCGATCTTTTACTTTTTTCTTTCGAGTACTTAGTTGGATTCTTGAACCAATATCCTAGCCGCAGATTAAAAAATGCTAATAAGAAAGATACCAACCTATTTCTCGTTACCCCCTGACCGGCCACAGCTGCGTTCGGGTTTAATGCCGCACCGGATATGGCCATTACAGTAGACAAGGTAATTTTTCCACCGTTTATCTGCTCCGTTTCATGCCATCCGAGATTGTTGCTTCCACAGTATAAGCTGGAGAAAATAAAATTCTCTCCGCCTCGGCTCCTTACTCTTGAATTATTTGAGTCAGATAAAACAACATTGGTATTTAAAATATGATAAGGACCAGTATCTTTTACTGAATTAAATTTATGCAGGTAGCCTTTCCTAGCCTCTGTTGCAGGTTCCCATATGCCGCCTAAAATAGCGCTCAGGTTTGGCAAAAATGTTTCCGATAATCTATCACTGTACATTCTGCCTAATCCAAAACGATTGCTATCTAATGCCATACCCAAAATAAAAAAGATAGCCAACGCTGTAATAACTACGGCAAAATCCGATGCGTAGTACCACCAATCTGAGAATACAATCAGGAGTTTTTCAAACTCAACATCCAAGTACCGATAGAACATGAGAGCAAGCATTAAAATTCCGATTATTAAAAGAGCAGCTGTAAGCACTACCCTGAGGTTTGTTAAAGTCGGGGTTTTATCTTTTTGAGAATTTTTTGAGATCTTGTACTGATAAAGCACACCTAATAATCCCGAAATTGAAAAAGTTCCCGCGCTGATAGCCTTAGTCACTTCGTCTTCGATTCGATAAATCGACCAGATAACAACCAGGCAAACCGTATATGTGATCCACTTTCCGATCATTGATTGCCAAAATATGCGCCTTCTGTAATTTATTC
The DNA here is from genome assembly GCA_026196875.1 of Kangiellaceae bacterium. Classification (GTDB taxonomy): domain Bacteria; phylum Pseudomonadota; class Gammaproteobacteria; order Enterobacterales; family Kangiellaceae; genus Aliikangiella. Next base: position 18,954 of record JAPHTP010000021.1, on the reverse strand, counting down.
TTACGTTGCCGCCGTAAAACCTGCCTCGAATAGCACTTACCATGCAAATCAATAGGAAGATAATAGCGCTACTGACTATCATATATTTGATGAAGTCAACGAGTAGGTATTCTGCACCTATGGCCGAAATACTTTCCATATTAAGATCGAGTATCAAAAGCGTTGCAAAGAATGAAAATATAACCAGGCCGCAAAAAGTCATTCCATCACCTTTTAACTCTAACTGAGACTCTTCGTCATCCAGGTTTCTTGAAAATCTAGTTATCCCGATAACAACCAAGATAAAGAAAGCCAAAAGTAATCCATAAAAGATAGAATAATTAACGTGGTTAACCCAGTTAAAATCGGGATATAAGTAGTCAGTCAGGAAATACATCGCGACCAGCTTTGTCATTAATAGAAAGGCAATATATAGCGTTGCAACTATGGCCGAACCTTTCTGTTTACCAAAAGCCAACTTGCGTTTACTTCTGAGAAAATGGATAAAAACTCCTGCGATTAACACAAGCGTTATCGTTACCCCAGAACCGATGTATAGCAACGGTAAGAACTCGCCCTCTTCCATTAATATTGAATATGCGCTATTAGAAAAAAGGTCCAACGCGATATTGGTGAATGCCACCATAGCAACTAACAGGAAGAAAAACAGAATGGAACAATAGACAATATTCTTAAAAAGGACTCCCAGGATTGAAGCGCCGTTTAACCCGAAGTGCCCGGGAATTAGAAAGTTTCCATGCTGCCTAAAGTAATTGAGCGTTTTAGTTTTAAGATCATTTTTGCCGCCACTAGCTATGTTATCAAAAGGGAACTCTTTCTTGTAATCATCTTTACTATTTAGCCATGTATAACACGAGCCGACGTATCCGCCCCCGGAAACAGTAGACAGGTAATCCAGATATTTGAAGACGCCATATTTATTTAGGCCTTGCATTACGCCTAAGCCAAAAGATGCAGACCGTATTCCTCCGCCCGATATAGCTAATCCTGTTAGGAAGTTATCGTCAGGATTTTTACCCAGCTCATCCTTCGATTCATTGCTCTTGTCAGATGCTGCTACTTGCCGGGTGCCTGAAACCAGTTCTTTTAAGTTCAACGAACTTTCAGCACCAGATGATGAGACTAGCCTATTCCATTGATGCTTCTTAATTACCTCTAACTCATCGTCGATGATTGCTCTGTTTTGTTCCGAAATAATTTCCTCTTGATTAGATTTAGTGTTATCTGAATCTTCTTCTACCTCTCTCATCTGTTAAGCTCCTTACTCTCACTTTCTTTTATCTATTTACATAGCTAAATAGGACCTAATTGTTACTTTTGTTGTTACTACTAAAGATATCTCCGATTGGTACAGTAAAGCCCACGTAAGTTTGCATGCTATCTGAACCATCGCCGTCATCGGCATCAACAGATAAATGAATAAAGGCTCGCAGTGAAATTTTATTTATGGTGATATCTTTAACTAGCCTTGCATTAACCTTGAGCCTGTCATCCTTGTGATCTTCAAAGATTTCGTTTTTTCCCTTCCCAATGTCAAAAAAACTACCTTTGTATTCGCCTTTGTTAACTATCAATCCTAAATTAAAGCTTTCGATTTTGGCTAAGTCGTCGTCGTCATCTTTAACCGCAACGGAACCTAAATTATATCCAACGTATACATTTGACATTGATTTACTTTTATCTGAAGTGAACGGATTTTCAAATTCCCACCTCAACCCAACTTGTGTCTCTAGTGACGACGAGTTTTTAAGTAGGTACTTGACTCTCTCCGGGCTTCCGACAGGGTCAATTACGTCATTAAATTGCGCGCATAATGAAGGCCGTTGTTCAGGATCTTCGGCACTACAGTCTACTTCACCACTACGTACTCCACGAGAAGTTCGCGCCGTTAACCATAACCCTGTTCTATCTTCGGTTTGACTAACGTTGTAGTCAACAATGAACCCCATTATGGATCTGAGTTTATTGTCATCTTTTTCATCGTAATTTAGAAACTCTGCTTCTTTTCCTGCAAAACTGTCAAAAGCGGTTCCAACATAGAAATTTATATCTAATTGCTCTCTTTGACCTGAACTATTTCCTGAACTGGTCGCTACTGTTTGTGACGCACTAGTTCCCTGACCTCCGGCCTGAACTGTCTCATCGCCATTGTCCAAATTGTCCACTTCTTCCCCATGCTGTTCGGCGGAATAAGCGACTTGTGACGCTCCTGGCAAAAATAAGGCTAAAAACGCGAGAAAAACATAGAACCTGATGGTGCTCTTCATAAAAATCCCTCTTGATACAGAATTAGTCTTCTACAAAACTTTGTTAAAGTTCGTAGTCAAATTTAAAACGGCGTTACTAACGGTCATCCCGCGAGCAGTTGCCACGAGAATATTCCTACATATAGCTATGTGCCGGCGGAGATCAAAACCTCTCACCTGGATCAAATTGATTTAGAAAAATTAAGCGTTAAGAACAAATACTAAGTATGAGGAAGAGCATTTCCCTGACTTTATTCGAAGTTCGCTTTCCATGCTGCTTCAGAGATTTTATTCAAGTTAGGGGCTCGCTACAAAGATCTGATAGCTAAAAAAGGCCCTCCTTCACACTGGCTGTCTATATTTTTATATTTGAAACTATGGATCGTTAAATTTGACCCACTTGGCAAGAAATCTCTGAAAGATATATAGTGCAAGGGATGAGAGTAGAAAAATACAATACGATATAACTGAAGGTTTTAGATATCTTTCTATTTAGTCTTGTTAATTTTATTTTTGCACTTTATTGCTCTGCACAAAAGTCATTCTATGATTCTGTAATTATTAAGCCAAACCGCGCATCACCTTTAAACCCGTTCTGAGTCATTCTGCGTTGAAATTAGAACAATCAATCCCAATAAAGGTCTTAGCCATTTATGAGAGCAAACATGATTACTCAGGGAAGACTTATGAAAAACCTACTTATTGCTATCTTTCTCATTATTATAAGCCCTTTTATAAATGCCACTGAGCAGCAGCCAGACTATATTGAATATCAAAACGAAACACTCAGACTTTCGACAGGTTGGGGCCATCCTTCTCCACTCGAAGATTATTACTCAGTAAATAAGATTAAATACCCATTCAAAAGTTGGCACACAGCTAATTACCGTGGTCACATCGCAACCTGGGCAATTGAAGATGACCAGCTATTTCTTAAAGAAGTTACAACGTCAAAAGGAAGACTCAAACCAGGTGAACTGAACATTCAGTCTAAAATAAGATTATCCAAAACTCCCCCATATAAAGCTAAACGAACTGAAACAACTCCAACAAGGGACTCATCTCTTGTTCTTGCAGATTGGTTTAACGGGGTTATCGATGCCAGTCGAATTATCCAAACCGAAGAAAAGTGGGAATATCTAGGGTCGGTCTACTTCTATATCCGCAATGGTCAAGTTATTAAATCGGTAGAACTAACCAAAACCGATTACGACAAGCTCTATAACGAAAAGGAAATAGAATTGAGCGATGAATCATTAAAAGAAAAACAGGAAATGCTGAAGCTTAATCACGACTACATATCCTATTACTTCAGACTCAACGGTGACGACGTTATTAACTACGAAGGTCAGCACGGTCGACTCGCAACGAGGTCCGGATTTAGCCCGATACTCGCCTATTACAGCAATGACCATATGAAATGGCCTTTTAACTGGACAAATAAAACCAAAAGCGGCGCGCCTAAAGGAGAATGGTTAATTGAAAAAGATAAGCTTTACCTGACCAAAGTTAAGCTTAATACCGGAACAGGCTTTTATGAAGTCGATGAGAAAAACCTCAAGCTAGAAGAGCTTTTTAGCAATAGTCAATCTGAAGATAAAGTACCGGCTAGTTGGTTATCCGGGGTATTCTTAGTCAAATTTGGCGAAATGGTTAATAGAGAAGGCTTTGACGATTACTCAGAGTTTAAAGTTTCGGAATACGTATTTTTAAGAGTTAATAAGGGTAATATTATCGAGGCTCACAAGGTAGAAGGAGAGTTTAATTTCAAAGATATTCCTTATAACACTTTGCCAGAATTAACAAAGATCATTGATGATTTTAGGGTCAGGTAGATTGCTCTCTTCGCTCAGCGTATTTGCAGTTTGATTACTTACAAGTTCCAATCAACAAACAATGACTTTACATCTTTTTACGTCCCTTTGTTTCTCTTAACTTTAACTCACTAGTTATTACTACTTGCTTCTATTTAAAGTCGACGAGCTACGATTAGAATAAATATCCAGCAAATAAAACCTTTAATTTTTATTGAATTTATAACTAGCGGTTGGCTATCTACTTGACAGTTTTTTGCTTAAATTGCATAAATATTGCACAGATATTGATAAAAGATTGAAATTTGTAAAGTCATTTAACTTTATTGCTGTGTCAGTTACGGAGTTTTTACTGATAACAGATGTAGAGGTCACTAATTCGCGAAATCAAAACCGCTACGTCAAAACATTATTAAAAGGAGAATACATGTTTAGATCTAATCCCCTTCTTAAGCTATTTCTTGGCGCATTTTTAGCATTACCATTAGCAGCCTGTGTATCAACAAAAACTCCGGAAGTAGCTGACAAACAAAAGCCGACTCCAGAGGAAGTTAAGAAAGTAACTTCGAAGTTAGATGATGAAGTTGTTTGTAAAAGAGTAAAAGTGACCGGCACTAATTTTAAGAAAAAAGTCTGTTTAACCAGAGCCGAAAGACGAGCCATGCGTGAAGAAGCGAGAAAATTATTGGAAAATGCACAATCGTCTACTGCAGGACCGGACTACAAAGGCAATTAAGGCTCTAAGATAAAAAAGCTGTTCTCGACGGTTATAATCTTTACAGTGAGCGGTATTATCGCTCACTGGTTCTGTACTTTTAGTTAAATTCAACTTCGTCGAATTCTATTCGATAACCTACTTTTCTAATTGTTTTTATTAATCTTGGCTCCGCCGGCTTTGACTCTAACTTTTTCCTAAGCTCACCTATATGCGTATCCACGGTTCGGCTTTCTACTGCAGACATATGCCCCCAAACTTTACCCATTAAGTCGAGGCGTGAAACTACCTGTCCTCGTTTTGCAATCAACTCCATTAATAGATCAAACTCCTTTGGTGTGAGGAGAACCTCATTACCGTTTTTTGATATTTGGCGTGAGTCCGCTTCGATGGAAACATCACCGAGCTTGATCGATTTAGCTTTCGAAAGATTCTCTAATTCATTAGTAGCCCGGCGCCGAATTAAAGCTTCCACTCGAGCAACCAATTCCATCAAGCCGAATGGTTTGGTGACAAAGTCATCGGCGCCTAACCTAAGCCCGGTCACTTTATCCACTTCGCTATCACGCGCGCTTAAAATCAAGACCATCGGGCGGTTTTCGATAGAATCAATTGCTTTGAGAAAACCATAGCCGTCCAATCGAGGCATCATAAGATCCAGAATAATAAGTTTTGGAAAGGACTGAGTAAGCATTTCCAATCCTTGCGCACCATCATAAGCGCAACTAACCGAATAGCCTTCAATTTCCAGATTATTTTTTAGTCCCATTGACAAATCTTTGTTGTCTTCGACGATCAAAATATCTGGTTCGCGGCTTATGTTAATCCTAGAATCAACCTTAATATCAGACACTTTACGTTTTCTCTTCTGTAATTTCTTGCATTTTCATCGGCCATAAAAGTTTAAACCTGCAACCACCGGCATATTCCTTATCCAGATCAATTTCACCTTCCATCTCTTCCATCAGCAGCTTTACCAGATATAAACCAATTCCAGTTCCACTGGTAGCGTCATGATTTTCACACTTTAAACGGTAGTAAGGCTGCCAGATGTTTTTATATTCTTCCGGTGGTATTCCTTTGCCTCTATCGGTAATAACCAGTGAGTAAAAATTTTCTTTCTGCTGAGTAATAACTTTACCTTCAATATTTATTGTTTGACCGTCAGGACCATATTTAAGTGCATTATCTAACAGATTGCTCAGAGTTTGTTTTATCGAAGATGCATCGCCAAGTAGCTCGCCCTCTTCTAGTTGGCAATCTAAATTCACCTGATGATGGTGCAACAGCAGGTCAAAATCTTGAAGGGTCTCCTGAATAATCGGCTTAATTGATATCAGGGATAAATTTGAAGAAATGGCATGAGTTGTTCGTGAATACTTGAGAACATTTTCAATCAAGTAATTGAGCCTGATACTCTCACGAACAATAACGCTCAAATAGTGTTTAGACTCTTGCTCACTGCGTACCTTACCCTGTTCGAGCATTTCACCAAACATTCTGATTTGAGTGAGAGGCGTCCTGAGCTCGTGAGAGACTTGCGCCACAAAATCACTCCTCAATTCGTTCAGTTCATGTTCCTTTTTCAGTTGGATAAAGCTGGAAATAAAGACAATAAATGTAAGCAGTATGGTAAACCCAATGGTTGGCAAATTATCGTCAGGTAATCCGCCAATAATCAGCGCTTCAGCGTTGTTTTTATTGATGCCGACATTAATTGTGTGGCCTCGGAAAATACCACTGTATTCATTTGACAAGGTTAAGCCAGCGACAATCAGAGCTTGCTCGTTTAGTGGCGTACCGAGTAAATTTCTGCCCATATGCCCCTGCATATTGATTTCCAGGAGATTATTGTTGGCCTTGCCATCGGCGAGCGCTTTGGGTAGTAGCGGTGAGCTTTGAAAGCTTTGCTCAAGTAATTCATTTAATTTGGTTCTATTAACCACAAAACCAAATTGAATGTTGCGTATTTTTTCCTCTGCCACCACAATTGAGACTGGTTGCTCGGCAACTGACGAGTGAATAAAGGCGAAGGGTTTGTCCGTCAGTTCTTTGAAGTTAAAATTATCGACAAGCGGCTTAATTGTTCCAAGCTCTACAGGCTTACAATTGGCGTCTAAAATATGCCAGCGATTGTCTTTATTAGCAAAATAGAATGAAGCCAGATTGGTCATTTGGCACATGGGAATATCAGTACTTTTAAACGATTGCGTTGCTCCGTCAGGATTAGCGGCTCCTATCAAATTGTCGACAATATCTAAGTGGCCTTTCCACTGGTTGACCAGCTGAAAATAACCCCGATAACCGATATCAGACATAAGCCTGCGAGAAAATTCTGTAGCAGCTAATTCCGCGTACTCGCCAAGGACTTTGTGCGCTATTTTATTATGTAGGGTATTAGCGCTGTAGGCTTGCCAGGCAAGCGTGCAGAGCATGGCAAAACTCAAGGCAAGTAACATAGTCAATACTTTGCTACGCACGCCTATCGCCTGCCATGTGGCGTTCTCAGCGCCAGGCTTTGCGTTGGGCTTTGCGCTTGACTTACTGTTGGGATGTTTAGCGTCTAGAGATTTGCGTGAATTCATACTATTAAGAATAACGTAATGCTATCGCTAATCCCACTTGATAACCGGCTCAATAGCTCAATCTTGACAGTTTCCTGACAAAAGCATGACGACATCTTCACCATTCCAAAAAACCTTTGAATTAAAGTGAGTATTAATCTGCCTATTTTAGCTTGTCGGGGAAGAAGAAATGAAAAATGGAAAACTCGTTTGGCCTGTCTTGTGGTTAACCGTTTGGTGTGGACTATTCTCTTTGCCCCAAGAAACGGTCGCCAAAACAACAAAAAACGGTATTTTTGATAGCCCGGAAAACCTTAAAGTTCTTAATAAAAATATTTCCTCAGCGGAGTTAAGAGACACCATGAAGTCCTTTGCGATGGGATTGGGTGTAAGATGTACTCATTGTCACGTTGGGAAAGAAGGACAACCTCTATCGACGTATGATTTCGCCGCGGATGATAAAGCCAACAAGCTTAAAGCAAGAGTCATGTTACGCATGGTCAAGGAACTCAACAGCCGGCACATAGCCAAACTGGAGGCACATGGTTCTAAAACTCTAACCCAGGTTGAATGTATAACTTGCCATAGAGGCCAGGCAAAACCTAAGTTAATCCAGTCTGTAATGGCCGAGACTTTGAGCGCTGATGGAGGCAAAGCTCTGGCAGAACAGTTTCAGCAATTAAGAGAACAGTATTACGGTAGCCATACTTTTGACTTTAGCGAAATGGTCGTACCAATGTTTGCGCAACAGCGATTGACCGATCAACAATCTGCAAGCAATTTAATTCCCTTGCTGGAATTAAACCTGACTTATTTTCCTCAGTCCACCATGGGACTGATTGCACTAGCCGCCGCTTACGAGAAAACGGGGAACAAACAAGACTCGCTTAGCCGGTATAAGGAAGCTTTAAAGACAAAGCCTGACTCGCAGTTTATTCAGAGCAAAATAAAAGCGCTTGTTAGTGATTAGTATTTTTATTTAGCAAAGTTTTTAGTTGTTCTGTTTTTTTGCATTGATAATTTGAACCACCTTTTCGGTGTTTTCTTACCGCAGGTGAAAACTGATTATTCAGCTCCTTCGATTCAGCCCCCTACTCCCCTCTTTCGCAGAGAGCTACTATTCTGCTTTAGAATTAATTAATCTCTATTTATTAAGCTATTACTACTCCAGAAGGTACTCCAAACTCCTCCAAATAATCCTTCATACGAGCCTCAATTTCATTTTTGAGCTCATATGTCACGATTAAACAACTATCAAGGACTTTTAGAACCTTACCTTCAACCAACTCAAAATTTGGGATCCTCATCTTCACAATATCCCCGGGATTCGTATCAAATTGTTTTTCAAACCCTCTACTAACTTTGAGCTTTGCGCCGCACAACGAAATATTCTCAATACTACACTGAACCTTTGAGTTGGTTTTAACAATCGACAGCTGTCCATCAGCATAGATGTTTTGCCTTGTATGAGCTCGCTCTGATATCTGAGGATCTTCTCGCCATTTTTTCCACTGATAACGATATCCTTTAGCAAAATAATACCCAATAAAAAAATTCCCGATTATCGTTAAAGATACTACCAAAACAACATCGCTTGCAGACCAAGTTGCATTCATTGGTAAAAGCCGGGTTAATGAAATCATTAATGCTAAAATCCCAGTCGTAGATGCTTGTAACATAGCGAACTTAACTCTTGCAATCGAACGATTAGCAATGCAGCAGTAATAACTTACAAAAACCGCGGTTACAGCGGGAATAATCCCCCAAACCCAGTTAGTAGAAAAATAGTCAAAAAAACCAATACTACTATTGATTATTGTGTAAGTTAAAGACAATAGAATAGAGCTCACAAGCAGTCCTAAAAAACCAGCTAAAGTTAGGTGATACACTGATCTCTTCTTAACATGTTCTCTAATAAATGCACCAAGGAAGTTCTTCCCTCCCTCATTCTCAAGAAGAATATAAAACCGAAAAGCAAGCCACATAGACATTCCATTCACCATAGAAATAGCTACTGCGAAAATAAGTGCTACATTAGCAGCGTTTTCGATTTCAACATTAATTAAAGTAAGGCTTTCCGATGCGAAAATTCTTAATAACATAATGACTACAAATATCGCAACCCCGATCGCTAGATTAATCACGAATAACGGACTACTCGGAGCTGGAGATGGAGGGACATGGTCAATCTCAAATCCAAACCATTGATGTTGGCTAGCAATTGACTTTCTCGATACATTCGTCGCTAGTATGCCACAAGAGATAAACTCGTAAGCTCGGTCAAGGCGTTTATTAACTCTATCTATCAACTCCTCTTCATGCTTTTTAAGACCATGGCAATATTGCTCTTTATATTCCTTAGTCAAATTTTTACCCGCTAAGCTCTCGAAATTGCTTATGCCTTTGTAGTGGCTTTCTACCGCCTTAGAAATTGCGTTAACTCTCTCCTGAAATTCTTTATAGGCTTTCATTCTATGTTGAAAAAAACTTTCTACTTTTACAGAGCTTTTCCAAAGCTTTATTTTGTAATCCAAATACATGAGCTTCGCGTAAAGCCTTCTCAAACTGCCATATTCACATTCAAAGTCGCTTTCTTTAAGAGTTTCCTTAGTCGAATCGCCACTGTCAAGAAAGTTGTCAATATCGTCCGAACTTGGCTGAAAAGCTTTGATTTGTTGTTTAAACATGTTCGACATTAGCTTAGCTTCTACAGGAATCATCGCCTTTTGGTGTAACCAACCTCTTACTTCCTCTTCCATTTTTTTAACGATTGGAATAGTAGGAATTACGACAATAAGCATAAATGCGGACCATAAAGGAATGCTTGCAGATTTCCCAGCAAACCAATCTTTAGGCGATGTGTCCGCACCGGAAATCTTACCCAATCCCCATTCGACAAATTCAGGCGAAGCTAAAAAGATACTGAAGACCACCAATGACAAGAATGTATATTGAATTCGCATTCTCGTAAATCGCCCCCATGTTGTGTAATGCTTAGGGACACTACCTCTGCGGACATTTAACTCGGTACCCACCCATGTATTAAATTTTGACCAGAAGAAAATAGCCACGGCAGATCCGCCAACTAAGACTTCAAAAGGTAAAGGATGTACACTGTATCGTTCAAAGGGAGCCAGTAGTATTGAGATTAGACCGTCCATTTCCAAACTCCTTTTTGATTAGACGTTGATAATATAGCTGAGGCTTTAATAGTCATTTCTGCCTATTACTTTACAAAGTCAGCTGTTATTTTAGTCAATACTATAGGTCATATGAATATTTCATTCCACTAAGGATTAACTCTGAATAGAGCATTAACTTAATACAGCTCGAAACGGTTAACGACTACTCTTTTTCTTTGAGCCACAAGAGTATGCTCTGCCATTAAAATGATGTTTTATCTGAACAGTCCCAGTATTAAATATAATATCCCTATACGTATAAACAATTATCCTTCGATCTTGTCCGAATTTTAGATGTTTCGGGTTTACTTTACTGTTTAATAAGTTATCTTTTAAGATTAAGAGAATTCGAATTAGTCCGGTTGATGACTGATTTTTTTCACCTACATTCTGGAAACCGGTAGCTTTCAGCTTTCTATTCAATTTAAAACTCAGATAAATTCTTATTACTAATGACTATTTCTTCGGGCTTTTTTAATGTCTTTCCTTCGAAACATGATAAAGGTACTACTTTGTAAGATGGAACATTTTTAGATTTTTTGGAATATTTCTAGTCTAGTTTCCTTATACTACAACAGAAAATTAAAATTCTAGGAGAAATAATAATGAGTAATGAAAGAAGTGAAGTTATGTTGCGGAGTGTATACGAAGGGTATTTGGAAGAAAGAAAAAATCACTTCGCAAAAAGATGGTCGACTTTCACTAGCTTTTACAAACGTATTTTCGATCATGATTCCGAATATATCTACCTCCTAAACAGAGAAAAACAGTTTCAGGAAAAAGTGTATGATTGGGTTTCCGGCCATATATCAACAAATGAGTTAGAATTAGAAGACATAAAAAGCTGTAGAATGTCCATCAAGTTCTTTGTGGAGGAATTACGAGGAAGAAATATATTTTTGATAATTTTTATCACCTTAGTAACTGTAAGCTTTACGCTCTCAAACTTATTATCTTCGTCTCTGACTGGATTACCAAATGCCTCACTAGCCTTGGCAAATGGTTTTGTTGCAGTACTTGTATTGGTTGAGCGCGGTAATATCGGCAAACATGTGGGCTATTGTAATCAACTAGACGCACTATTTGAGCGTTGGATAGATGAGACTACTGAAATGAAAACATAAAATTTCTTTCTGAAGACTAGTATTATTGCCATTTAAGTGAATTGATGGTTGCTTTATTTCATTTTAAGCATGTAACTTAGTTCGCTTCGTAGATATAGTTCTTTTACAGATGGATATCAACCCGCCCCTGAAACACTTAAATAGATTCCCACCTCTTTTACAATCTCAAAGACATATATAAAGCCAAACAAATCAAATATCATGTACGAATATCTTATAATTAAGCTCAATTAGCATTCAGATCAAACCAACAAAACTCTAACAAAAAAACTAACGACAAAAGGACTTGGCCATGCACACTTTAACTAGATTCAGTAATTCAGTCGTTATATTTTTATCTGTTCTTGTATTATCCATTCTGCTGTTATCCGGCTGCAAACTAGCTTCCAAAAGTTCGCCCGCGGTAGATTCTGGAAAACCCGCTTCATTACCTTTACCCGGAACACTCCCTTTAGCTGACTACGAGGAAAAATTATACCGCTGGATCATCACCAGACAATACGTTGACTTAGGCTGGTTAGGCGATAAAGAAGTAAGAGATACCGGACCATTTTTAAACGGTCAATATTACGGAACACATCCGGCGGTGCACATCTACTACTCGCCCGAGGTCATTCAATGGCTTATTAATAACCGAGAAGGTGAACTCCCTGACGGCGCAATGATCATTAAAGAAATGTATAAGCCGCCGGCGGCAATTTACAATGAATTGGCGCGGACAATGTCACCCGCTGAATATGAAAAGTTAAGACCGCAGCTTATCTCTGACTGGACAGTGATGGTTAAAAACGCAAAGGCATCGAGCGACGGTTGGTTTTGGGGAAGTGTTTCAGCACCGGCGGAGAATCAGACCATTGAACAATCCATTGCGGCACAACTAGATACTTTGAAAAATGGCGATGCTCGAAACTCACAATTACGTTATTCTGGTTTTGCTTTGCCATGTATTCGTTGTCACGCTTCAGCAGAAAGCGAAATGACTTTTTCGAGCTTGAGAAACATCAAAGGATTTTTACCTGATGAAGATCCGTTGCGCTTTCTTTCTGATACATCCTGGCGAACCGATAGTTATTTCGACTCTTATCCAATCAATATCCTGAAGAAAAAAAACTTACTTCCTACTCAGTTTATTTTACCTAATGAGCAATTACCCTGGTCGGTTCAAACCCACAAAAAGAATATGACTCAGGAAATTTCCCGCTCTGAACATGGGGAAGATAAAAAAGCAACTACTAAGCAAAAACCTGCAGATTATATCAATACCACTTTTCTTAATACTTTTAGAGAAATAAAACCTGTCCCCGTTTCAAAAGTAAAACGCTTTCCTCAACAGTGGTTAGATCACGTGGTTCAAAAGTCGGGCGAACCGCAAGAGTTTATTACTTCTGATAACTGTATCGGCTGCCACGGTGGACTGGCCGGCGACAATTATCCGGTCACTATGTTTATAAAAACCGGACCTGAATATGGCGATGGTTACGATATATCGGAATATGGAGAGTGGCGATGGTCACCAATGGGATTAGCTGGGCGAGATCCTATTTTTCATGCGCAGTTGGAAAGCGAAATGGCGATCCTGGAACAGAACGCAAAATCGCCCCACTCCGGCATGATTGGCAGCTTAAAGGATAATCAGCAAGCAGTGACAAATACTTGTTTAAGTTGTCATGGTGCCATGGGACAAAGAGAGCTCGCTACGGATGCGAAAGCGGACAAGCAACTCAACCCAAATATGAACGTCGACTATTTTTATATGATTGAACAGCTCAGTAGCGAACAACCACAAACCGAAGCATCAAAGCGCTATCATAAATATGGTGAATTAGCGCGTGAAGGTATAAGTTGTATGGTTTGTCATCGCATTGCGGAACCCAGCGAAGAGCAAGTAAAAAACTGGAATCCAGCGGAGCCGAATTGGGTAAATTCAAAAACACCCAAAGAGCTCGCTTACATGTTGTTCCATAATAATACAGGTCGATTTGAAATCACTGACAATGATGTGATCAACGGGCCGTTAGACGTAATTAAAAAACCAATGCAGCACGCGCTCGATTTGACTCCGGAAAAGAGCGAGTTCATGCAAAACTCTCAACTATGCGGTACCTGCCATACGATTAACCTGCCGAATATCGGTGCAGAAAAAGCAGAATATCCGGTGCTTAATCAAGCCGAGACCAATCCCGCATTTAAAGAATATAATCATTCAATCGAGCAAGCAACTTTCCTCGAATGGCAAAACAGCACTTTTGCATCCGAAGAAAATTTTCAAAGTTGCCAGGATTGTCATATGAAAAGCAGTTTTGAAACGCTTGATGGAAAAATCAAAATCGATAATCTGGTTTCCCAAATAGCAACAATTGAAGATAGCTTCTATCCCGATGCGGATCATAGTTTACCTAATGATGAAACCAATGTTCCCCTCGTTCCCGGTTATAAGCGGCATACTCATGTAGGGCTAAATGGCTTCTTGCTCGAAATGTTTAAGCAATTTGATTCAATTCTCGGTGTACCCAAAACCAGCTACATGACCTCTGCCAGCCACCAGGGTGTAGATCTGGCTTTGGAGAGCATGGCAATACAAGCGGCTAAAGAAACGGTGGACGTTGATGTCAAAGTACTGAGTTTTGCTAACAACCGAGTCAAATCCAGAGTGACGATAAAAAATAAAACCGGTCATCGTTTTCCGAGCGGCGTGGCATTTCGGCGGGGCTTTATCGAACTGTTAATTAAAGATGGTGATGAGGTTATTTGGGGTTCGGGCCAAACCAACGAAGCGGGTGTGATTGTGGACAACCGGGGGATGCCATTGGTCACTGAGTTTCTTCCCAGTAAAGATCAATACCAAAAACACCATCAGGTAATTAACAGTGACAAGCAAGTGCAGATCTATGAAGAACTTGTTCAGGATAAGGATTTTAATTTCACCACTAGTTTTATCCATCGGGTGCATCATATTAAAGACAATCGACTGCTTCCCAAAGGATGGCGGGAATCGAGCTTTTTTAAACCGCAAGGGGAAGTTATCTATCAATTTATGCAAGCAACTGATCCCGAACACGTTGGTGATGATCCGGATTATCGGGATGTAGGCCCGGATTTTAAAGGACAAGATCAAATCATATATGATGTAAAACTACCTGCCGGTTATGCCGGTGATAATCTTACGGTTCAAGCAACCATTTACTTTCAAGCAGTCCCGCCTTACTGGTTTAAACAACGATTTTCGTTAGCCCCAAAAGGTGAAGCGACTCAGAGACTGTTTTATTTAGCGAGCCATTTGAATCTTGATGATACACCAATGAAAAACTGGAAGTTTAAATTGACGTCAGATTCAAAGAAAGTACCGAAGTAAATTAATTCGTTTTTATTTCTAGGGAGATGTCAGAGAATATAGCTTTATCATTCCACGGCTACAGAAGACAGTCTTTCCATTATAAACTCGAATGACTCGCCAGGCTGGTGTTTTTTCCGTAAATCATATTCACACCAAAGCCATTCACCATGCTGATCTTCAGGAAGGTCAGTTGGCGGTGGCGCCGGAACATCAGTTAGGTAAGTCCATTTGGAAGAACTACTCCCCATCGCATCTTCGCCTGCTTCACTCCAAAATATATCCAATATAGTGGTTTCTACTCCCCTTAGATGTTTAGCCGAAGGATGAGGTGGTTGAAGTATGGCGACTTCGCCAACACTGAAATAAGGCTCTCGGGGTTCTTTCATGAGAATTGAGTGTTTAATTCGAGTATTTGGTTACTGACTGTTCATCATAAGAAAGTATTGGTTTGAAATCAATTAATCCAACCTCTATTGACTAAGACACTTTTCATGATCTAACCCTTATCTTCCAATTTTGCTGTTTTAAGCTGGTAAACAAAATATAGAAATTTCTATATGAAACTTCTTCCTCTCACCTACATATTACTCATGCCACTTTCGGACCTACATGCCGCAGAGTATATTCCTTTTGAATTTAAAAATATTATGAGTCAGCGAGAGGTCACAATGGCCATTGAAAGAACTCAATATAGAGTTCATGAAAAGCTCGCCAAACTTCCCAAGTCCATTTCTATCATACCTGGAGCGACACAAGTTTGGCGGTGCGGAACGCGTCAAATGGAACCTTTACCAATACTGATCCCGGAAAAACGATTCTTCTTTTACTCCTCGAAAAAACGGGAGACTTGGACTCCAATCACTGGAGAGCACAAAAAGCACAACATTTGGGCGGTCGATACAAATTAATTAACTCCGATACCACTCACCATTGAGTAAACTCAATATTAGTTGTGTCTGTTAAACTAGGGGAGCTTCAATCTGTCCTTCTTGCTGGAGAATAAATTCATGATTGGAGCCCACCGTCTAATTCTACCCTTCAGATTCAGCGTCAGCTTCAAGCGGTTACGCTAATGTCGATTGCTAAATATTAGTAGCCCCAAAATATCGAATCTGGTAGCGTTTTAATCACTAGAGTTAAGTTTTAATACTCTTTGGTTAATAGGCTGGACAGGTCGGGCATTTCCTCCTTTAAATAAAAGCTGAAATCTATCGAACTGTGCCTGAGACAGCTCTTGCATGTCACTAGAAATATACCAATTTACGCCTTCTGAACAAGGCGGCGTTGTTAATGAACCTTGAACTCGGTAGTACTCTTCAGTTTTCTTGGAACCCATCACACGATTAGGATCAAGCATCTTTCCATCAGCTGTTGCGACTCCTTTGTGATTTGGCGCAATATCAAGGATTGCCTTAAGCGTATCGTTTTCTTCACCAAGCTTAAAAAATACACCTAGCACAGATAACATACCCGCGTCATCAATATGAACAAAGTGAACTTCTAAAGGAAAGGACTTTCCGTCAAGTGTGTGCTCGCTCAATGAGTGAAAGTGGAACTGTAATAGTCTTTGCTTGCCTCTTTCTGTTTTTGTAAAACTCCCATTGTCAACGTTAACCTGTATAGTATGACCGTTATTAATGACCGATAGCGGTACATCATCAAACTTGGATTTAAGCGATTTAGCGTCGTCAAATATAGTTGCTTCTGACAGATTGATTGGAGATTGCTCCATTCCATTTTTGCACTTAGCGTATTCAGGCGAGAGATCTCCCCAATATTCTGGTCCATTGTCACCAGAGTAACTCCACTCACTCCCGGTTCCAGCATGAGCACCTGTAATTAGGCAAGAGAGAAAAATAGATGCGGTGATTTTTGCTATACTTTTTTTTGAATGTTTCATTGTATTAATTTCCAGTTCGTTGGATCGAAATTCAGTTATAATTAATGAAGTAACTTTGAGTATTTGAATTAAACAATCGAGCTCCGCTACTCCCCTCATTTTTGTAATTGAAATTAGATTCGTCGAACTGCAGATTTTATTGCGTCATTATTTTTTCTTCGCTCATCTAATAAAAAAGATGAATATTGTGCTTTCATCTCTCTCAATTAAATGAAAATCATATGGTAGGATCAACACTTTAAATATTGCATTGATAGATAATTAGTGATTAGATGATCACGCTATACCGCGAACCATCTAGCCTAACGCAGAAATACTTCATGCTGAGTTTTTCTCAATCTTTTGATGTGTTTGTGAGAGTTCTCCCAAAATAACAAACTAATACAAAAACGTAACAAACATCACGAGATAAAAAACAACTGAGAAACTAAAGTAAAAAGAAAACCAGCATGATAATTCGTTCGGCTAGCTCAGGTAATTGAGATTTTTCAAGATTTAGTAGCTCAGACTTTAACTGACTGTCTGAGCTATATAATGTTTATCATCTGGCAATAAAACCAGCTTCAACCCCATTCTCGAGACTAAATTTATCTCCAACAGTCCCTACAACGACACTTCTTCTATCAGAGTTTAACAAGCGGCGTAAAGTATAAAGCGAATTAATCCCGGTGCAATGAGCGCCCATCAAGTTTTTCAACCCAAAAGACTTGAGTTTGTTCGCAGTCCATTCAAGATGCTTGTCATCCGCACTGACCAGATGAAAGCCTCCGATTGCAGTAAAAACTTTATCAGATGGTATCTTGTTAACAGCATGTTCCATGGTATTGATAATTCCCGCGTGGCCACAACCAGAAATTAAAACCAATCCTTGTTTAGTATTAATTACTAATGACATATCTTCAGGAATATTATCTTCTATTTCTCCCTTTGGCGTTATTATCCTTCCATTACCTCCCCAGTTTCTTTCCGGGTGTACTCGTGGGACATTACCGGTTAGCCATACGCCTGGGAAAATCTCCTGCACGTTGGTGTATTCATTAAAAACAACCTTGTCTTTTTCTAGTCTGTTTTTCATCGCCAACATTTGATTTTCGCGCCTAGCGCGTTGTTCGAAGATTCCATTGCCTACATGAACCTGAGTCAGTGCCTTTGCATTTTTCTCGCGCAATGACTTCCTTAAGCTTTCTAATCCTCCGGTATGATCGCCATGGTTATGGCTGAGTATCACATCTTCCACATCCGACAAATCTATCCCTAGCTCGCCAGCATTCTGCAAAACAGTTTGAGGCCGATTGCCAGTATCAAATAGGATTTTTCGCCCATCGACTTCAATTAATGCTGCATATCCCCACTCACCGATTCCTCGACTAGCTAGCATGGTTGAAAGTGTTGTAACCTTTAAACTACTGACTTGATGATTTTGATCTTTGCTTGCTTCCGCGGCATTCGCAATTGCCATGCAAAGTGAAAGTAGAAATGGAATTATTATCTTCATTTGTTGTATCCCTTAAATTAAACTTGGCTTCCCACTTTTTTTAAAGACGCGTCTTGCCTAACGTGCATTTATAGCTAGCTCAATCTAACCTACTCTTTCTGCTTCTCGAGTAATTCATCGAGCATTTTCACTAATTCATCACGAGTATACTCGTACGGCTGATCAGCATTGAGTTGAACGACTCTACTTAAAGTAGTTTTGATAGTTACTTCAGCTTGTTGCTTATCTGGAACAACCATATATCGGAGTTTAGGTTTATCGGCGCTTAAGAATTTTAAAACAGCTTGGGATACTTCATCCGGTTCTTTAAGTTGTGCATTTCGTTGATTGGATTGCTCAAGTCTTTTCTTTTGTTCCTCAGTTAAGTTTTTGCTGGTTTCGTATTTGCCCGTCATCAAATGCATGGTTACTTTTTCTCGGATTTTAGAACGATAAGAACCCGGCTCAATAACACTCACTTTTACGTCGCTACCTTGTAAATCCATCGCTAAAGCCTCAGTATAGGCTTCCACCGCAAATTTACTCATGCTGTAAGGGCCACTGCTAGCTCCGGAAATATAACCTGAGATAGAGCCGATTG
>JAPHTP010000081.1 GCA_026196875.1 Kangiellaceae bacterium | reverse complement strand
AAGCACAATTCGTTCTTGTTAAACACAATGACACTAAAGCACACCGCGGCTTCGAGTTAGACAATAGTGAAACATTCCCTGATGCAACTCCTTTAACTAACCCTACAGTAGCTAACGTAACAATCATTGGTAGCACCGCAACCGATGAAGGCTCTGAAGGTGTTTTACTTCGTAACGGTACTGCCGGCGCATTACATAATTTTATCATCACTGGTCCTGCAGGCATGGGCGAGTGCCTAGAAGTTTCCGGTGCTGAAGCTCAAGGTAATGCTGAAGCGGGTAACTTAGTCATGACTCACTCGGTAGTAGCTTGTGAAAATGGTGAAAACTTCAAAGGCAACGCAACTTCAACTCAAACAACGGAAGAGTGGTTCCTAGCTCAAGCTGGTAACTCAACTGCTGCAGGAATGGCAGATGTAATCAGCGGGTTTGAGACTATTTCTACGGCAACTCCAGCTGATGCAAATGCAATCGACCCTTGGTTCGATACCGTGGACTTTGTTGGCGCAGTTAAAGCGGGTGATGACTGGACTGCTGGTTGGGTAACCATAGGTCTTGAGTAATTTGTCCTAGAGAAAGTCATCTTGAGTCTTTTAAAGCTCAATTAAGTAAAAAAGGGTAAGGCGTCAATCGCGTCTTACCCCAAATTTTAAGGGTGCCAAACTGAGTAATCAGTTTGCTGGAGTTAGCCATGATAAAAACGCACAAACTAGCAATGCCAAACAAAGTCGCGCGAGCGGTGTGCATGGCATTAATGGCAGGAAGTTTTTCGCTTGCCATCAACGCAGCTGAAGAAGTAGAAACGCAAGAGAGTGAACAAGAACTTGAAGAGGTTGTTGTTACCGGAAGCCGATTACAAGGATCTGCACAAGCTGTTTTAGAAGAACGTAAAAATCAAGCATTCGTTGCCGATATTTTAGGTTCAGAACAAATTTCTCGTACTGGTGACGGTGACGCAGCATCTGCATTACGCCGTGTGACTGGTTTAACTTTGGTCGATGGAAAATTTATCTACATTCGAGGCCTGGGTGAGCGCTACTCGGCCACTCAACTTGATGGAATGACTGTACCAAGCCCCGACCCGACTCGTACAGTATTACCACTTGATCTATTTCCATCTACAATTATCGAAAGCTTAAATGTTCAGAAAGCTTACTCACCTGAATTGCCAGCGCACTTCGCCGGTGGAAATGTAAACATCCGTATCAAATCCATCCCAAGTGAACGTATTTTCAAAATTGGCGGTGAGTTAGGTACCAATACCAATAATTCTGATGAGTCTCCTTGGTATACAGGCGGAAGCGATGATGATTGGGGAGATGATGATGGTACACGCGCTTTGCCAACTGCCATGCAGGCAGCATTAGCCGGCGATGGTATTAATAGTTTACCGAATGACGAAGCTGTTGCTTTATTAGGTTCACTAAATCGTGATTATACGGCTGCAGATGAATCTGTTGACCCTAATTATGGATTTGACCTGACTTACGGTGACAAATTTGATGCGGGTAGTGAATCGGAGTTCGGTTTCCTTACAGCATTTTCTTATAAGAACAAATGGCAAGTCGGTGAAGAGCGTAACGTAAATAACTTAGCACAAACTTCAGAAGGGATTACTATTAATGAGTTTGCTGATGGTGCGACTACCGAGCACCGCGTTAAGTTAAGCGGAATGTTTAATATGGGTTTTAACTATGGCCAAAACCATAAGTTCGAATTCAATAATATTTTCTTACGCGATACGCGAGACCGCATGCGTAATCGATTGTTAGAGTCAACTAACACGATTAATGAGCCTGATGATGAACGCCGTCAAATGGACGTACTTTACGAAGAGCGCGAAATGATTTCGCATCAACTGAAAGGAACGCATAATTTCCCTGAGTGGAAAAACCTAGGTGTAGACTGGTACTACAGTGAGAGTAATGCCGAGCGTCGTGCACCGGGTGGTTTGGAGGCTTTCTTCCGGGTTAACATTGAAAATGGTGTTCGTACCGAACGTTTAGCCAGTGACGTTGATACAAAGTACTACTTCCAGAACCTTGAAGATGATGCGACCAACTATGGCGTGAACGTATCGTTACCACTATTTTTTGACGACTTTTCAGTTGAACTAAAAGCAGGTGCTGATTTTGTCGAGAAAGAGCGTAGCGCAGACAACATCGAAATTGGCATTCAAACGTTTGCGATCCCATCGGTTTATCTACAAGGTAGTGATTATTCACAAATCCTTTCAGATGCTAACCTGGCACAATCGGACTTTACAGTTCGCTTAAATGATCAGACTTCGGGTGGTGATAAGTATAAAGCGGCAACTTTAAATGACGCATACTACTTTATGGCCGACATGGAATTAGGTGCACATTGGCGTTTTACCGGTGGTGTTCGTTATGAAGATTTCCGCCAATTATCAATCCCATTTCAGCCTCACTCAGAATTTTTTGATGTGGAAAATGAAGAAATCGCTGACTTAATGTTCTCTGAAGATGAGTGGTTCCCTTCGCTCGCGGCGACTTACATCATCGATAGCGAAATGCAATTACGTTTCAACTACAGTGAAACTGCAATTCGTCCAGACCTCAGAGACGTTTCAACGAGTTTCTATATAGACCCGTTAACTGAATTCTTAGTGCGTGGCTCCACTTCATTGCAAAGCTCCAAAATCAATAATTTTGATGCTCGCTTTGAATGGTATATGGAAACCGGTGAAAATTTGAGTGTAGCGTTCTTTGCTAAAGATATTGCTACGCCAATTGAAATGATCGAGTTGCCAAGTGCTACTGAAGGAGCTCCTCAGCTGTTAACGGCAAACGCAAAGGACGGTCAAGTTTATGGCATTGAATTTGAATTCCTTAAGGACTTCTCATTCCTTGGCGACGATTATGCTAATTACTTTATGACTGGTAACTTAACCTTGTCTGATTCTGAAGTGAATATTTGTTCCGATACGGATCCGAATACAACTTGTTTGTTTGAAGAGCAGTTGAAAGAAGCACTCAATACTTCAGAAAATGTAACAAATGTAATCACCAATAACACACGCCGTTTAATCGGTCACTCCGAATGGGTTGTTAACATGCAATTCGGTTGGGACTCAAACAACAACGAGCATTCTGCAACTTTAGTCTACAACGTTTTCGGACCTCGTATCATCGTACCGGGGGTTAGTGGGTTTGAGGATGCGGAAGAAGAATCATTTCATTCTTTAGATTTGGTTTACACATGGTATCCAACATTTGACAGTACTTTGAAAGTTAAACTGAAAAATCTTATGGGTGAAGATAAAGTCATACAACAAGAAGGTGTGGATATTCTCCACAAAACCGTAGGTACTGAGTTATCTGTTAACTTTAGCACCAATTTTTAGCAAGCGTTGCTTTCCTATTTCGGGGGAGAACTTTCTCCCCCTTTTTATTTATTTCCGCACATTATTAACCAATAATTTGATTGTTTGAAAATAAAACAAAAACTGTAAAAAAGATGAAACAATCAAGGACTACAATCTCATATCCAAAAGTTAATCCAGAAAAGAGTTCATAAAGGCACTTAAGGAAAAGTTCTGAGCAATGATTCTAGTCTGATATTAGCAAAAATCATAAATTAAGATTTATGACAAAAGATTAGACGTGATAAATAACCAAGTAATATTTAGTTCATGATTGAATCTTTTATTATTTCTAAATTGTCATATTTATCTTTGAACGCCTTATTTACAGTGCCTTATGGCTTGTAATAATTTTGTAATACGCAACAGAATAGGAACTGAGTGTCGAAATAATCCGATGAGTGACTACTCAGAATTGAACACGGATGTTTGCTTTATTTATTTGAGGTAATTGGCAAATGAAAAAAAACCTTGTAGCAAAGAAAGCTGGGGAAAGAAAAGTTCCTTCAATGCTTCTCGCAACAGTCTTAGCCGCTGGCACATTAAGCTACAGTGTGTTTGCAGACACTTTGGAACCGGTAGTGGAGAAAAGTTCTGCTATTAATCAGTCTGCGGCTCAGTCGCAGGTAAAAATTGACCGTCTAGCTGAGCAAATTGATAGCAAGTTGCAACAGTTCAAAACAGTCAATAAAGAAACTGACGGTTTGCAAGTCTATAACAAACAAATGCAAAAGCAGATTGAAAACCAACTGTTAGAAATGCAACGGCTTAACGATTCGGTTGACAAAGTCAGTATCATTGAACGTCAAATTACTCCTCTTATGCTGCGAATGATTGCTGGACTTGAAGAGTTCATCAACATAGATCTTCCTTTCCAAAAACAAGACCGACTAGAGCGAGTTGAGAAGTTAAAGTCGACTATGGATAGAGCAGATGTATCAGTCGCAGAGAAATTCCGTCAAGTGTTAGAAGCTTATCAGATAGAGCTAGATTACGGTCGTACACTTAAAGCGTACCAAGGTATGCACAAGCTAAACGATGTCGATCAACCTGTCAATTTTCTACGCGTTGGTCGAGTCGCCTTTTACTACCAGTCTCCTGATAAAAAATCTCAAGGAATTTGGAATATTGAAGCCAATCAGTGGCAAGAGCTGGGGGCGCAATATTCAACCCGTATTGCCAATGGTATCAAAATGGCACGTGAGCAAATGGCTCCGGATATGTTAAACCTTCCAATGATTTCAGCTAAATAAAGTTAGAGAGAGCGGAAATGAAAAAGTTAATCAGTATCGTAGTACTTAGTCTCTTTGCAACCTCTTTATTTGCAGCAGAACAAGTTAATTTAGATTCTTTGCTTAAAAAGCTTGAGCAGGGAACCTACAAGCAATCACAACAGAACAAACAACGAGAACAAGCTTTTATCGGTAAGCGCGCGGAACAAGATAAGATGCTCAAGCAAGCAATTGATGAAAAGAATGCTGCGCTGGCTATGTCTGAAAAGCTAGAAACCGACTATGAAACCAACGAAGGCAAGCTAGCGGATCTAAATAAGGTTTTGGATAGTCGCCTGGGCTCATTAAAAGAGTTGTTTGGTGTATTGCAACAAGTTGCGGGAGACGCTAGCGGTAAAATTGATAACTCGCTTGTGTCGATCCAATATCCCGACCGGGCAGAGTTCTTAACTAATCTAGCTCAAGAAATGGGGACCTCGTCTAAGTTGGCCTCCATTGAAGAAATAGAGCGAGTTTGGTTTGAGATGCAACGAGAAATCGTTGAGTCGGGAAAAATTACTCGATTCGAAACTGAAGTGATCCCTTCTGAAGGGCCGAAACAAATGCAAGAAGTTATTCGTGTAGGGGTATTTAACATCGTTAGCAATGGTGAATATCTAAAATACGACCCAGAGTCAAAGTCTGTGGTTACTTTGCCCGCTCAACCATCCAGTCGATTTACTTCAACAGCAGAAGATATCCAAAATAATCGTGGTGAGTTAACAGGGTTTGCCTTCGATCCAACACGTGGCAGTTTATTAGAGCTGCTTATTGAAGCACCAACAACAGAAGAGCAAGTTCATCAGGGAGGCATTCCAGGTTACATTATTCTAGCCTTAGGTGTTCTAGCAGTTTTAATTTCGATTGAAAGATTTATTGCGCTATTCATTATCGAAAGCAAAGTTAAGCGCCAATTGAAGAGCGACGGGATCAACGAGAACAATCCACTAGGTCGAATTCTTAAAGTTAGAGAGAAATATCCAAATGTTGCGGTGGATACTCTTGAGCTTAAATTAAGTGAAGCGATCTTGAAGGAACTCCCGAAAATCACGCGCAGTATTACTTTTATCAAAATTATTTCTGTCGTTGCACCGTTGTTAGGTCTTCTTGGGACAGTAACCGGTATGATTATTACTTTCCAAAAGATTACTCTGTTTGGCGCTGGCGACCCTACCATTATGGCGGGTGGTATTTCTCAAGCACTGGTAACTACGGTTCTTGGGTTAGTTGTCGCTATTCCAACGACTTTACTTTACACCTGGATCAATACACGCAGTAAAGGCATCGTCCATATCCTCCAAGAGCAAAGCGCCGGCATCATCGCTGAACGAGCCGAGCAGTGAGCGTAACAGTGTATTTCATTACTGAAGCAATCGATGGTATTCGCTCGTTTTTAGAAACGGGTGGGCCAGTGCTCAGTTACATCGGCGTGTTGATATTTCTAATGTGGATTTTGATCATCGAGCGCCTCTCGTTTATGTGGTTTGGCTATCGTAAATACCGTAAATCAGTGATTAATGCATGGCAACAACGCCCTGATCGCAATTCGTGGAACGCAGAGCAAATCAGAGCGGCAATGATTTCCCGGGCAAAGGTGCGACTGAATAAATCTTTGCCAATGATCCAGGCGATGGTGGCTTTATGTCCGCTGCTTGGTTTACTGGGTACGGTGACCGGAATGATAGAAGTTTTCAATGTAATGACCATTTCCGGTACTGGAAATGCGCGTTCTATGGCTTCGGGTGTTTCCAAAGCCACCATTCCAACAATGGCTGGAATGGTGGGGGCACTATCTGGCGTTTTTGCATCCAGCTATTTAAAGCGAACCGCGAAACGAGAAACTGAGTTGTTGGAAGATAAGTTAGTACTAGATCACTAGAAGTGTTTTGAGAATTTGTTCTCTCTCCTTTTGGGAGAGGTGAAAGAGTTAATATTTTTCGACTTACTAAATGAAGGAAGTCGATTAAGAATGTAGAAAAAGTAGAGAAAGTTATGCGACAACCATTTGCAAAAGTTTTTGAAGAAGAAGACGATTCAGAGATCAATATGACGCCTATGCTGGACGTTGTATTTATTATGTTGATTTTTTTCATCGTAACCGCTTCATTTGTGAAACAAACTGGCGTTGAGGTTAATCGGCCGGAAGCTAAAACCGCGACCAAGAAGGAACAGGCAAATATTTTGGTAGCGATTACGCCAACCAATGAAATCTGGATCGATAAACGTCGAATTGATCCTGAACGTGTACAGGCGAATATCGAGCGTCTTCACGCTGAAAATCCTCAAGGTACAGTGGTAATTCAAGCAGATGAAAAGGCAACAACGGATGTCTTAGTGAAAGTCATGGATGCAGCCCGTTCTGCAGGTGTATACGACGTTTCCTTAGCGACGGAGAACTAGTTGATGAAGTACGTTAACGCAGTCGTTATTGCTCTTGTTGTCACTGCGGCTTTGTTTTTCACTATGCGTGCTTTGATTGAAAGTGGCGATGCTTCTTTTGAAGAAAAACGAGAAAGGCGCCAACTTGACTTTGTTGAAGTTCAACGAGACGAGAGCATTCAAAAGAAGGATCGAAAACCCAAAAAGCCGCCTAAACCGGAAGATACGCCGCCACCACTAGAGCAACCACAGATGGAATCAGCTGATCTAGATACTAGCGGTAGCGCTTTAACATTTGCTGCTAGCCTCTCTGTTGATACCGGATTAGATGGTGGTTTGGCACTTGATTCTGGTGATGGAGAATATTTACCGATAGTAAAGGTAGCCCCTATTTATCCTCGCCGTGCATTATCAAGAGGCATAGAAGGCTACGTAATAGTAGAGTTTACCGTAACTAAATTGGGGGCCGTCAGAAATCCGGTTGTTGTTGAAGCGCAACCACAAGGCGTTTTTGACCAGGCAGCCAAAGATGCCGCGAAAAAATTTAAATATAAACCCCGTGTGATCGATGGGGTTGCCACAGAAGTTGCCGGCGTGCAAAACAAGATCACCTTTAAAATGAATCGCTGAGTTTAAAGGACTCTAGCAACACTGAAGGATACTTGCTATTTGCGGTGTCCCGACATCGGATCGGTGAGGTTAATATGAAAATAGTAAATTTCAGAAAAGTAAAGTCTGTTTTTAATAAGTCTATCTTGCTCAAGTCTACCTTGGCTCTTGCATTGGCTATGCCTGGCGCAATTCCGGGTTTGGGCCAATTCGGGTTTTATTCGGATCAAGCAATCGCAGCTCAGCCCGCAGCAAAGAAGAAAACACGTAAAACGCCTGCTCTAAGGGAAAAAGTTTATAGTCAACTTTCACGTGCTCAAAAACTTGCCGATGATGGGAAAGTGGCAGAGGGAATCCAGGTTCTTGACCAGTTGCAAAAGAGAGCGAGCACAATGAATTCATATGAGCGTGCGATGATGTGGAATTTTTATGGGTTCATTTATTATGATGCCGAAAAAACAAACAAAGCAATAGAGTCATTTGCAAAGGTTGTTGAAATTAAAAATATTCCTGAGTCTTTAGAGTTGTCTACTTTGTTGAGTTTGGCTCAATTATCAATGCAGCAAGAAAAGTACTCACAGAGTCTTCAATATATTGACCGTTGGTCCGCTTTAAAAGAAGGCAAAGAAACGGGAAAAGTAAGAGTACTTAAGGCTAACGCTTATTATGCGATGAAAAAATATGCTGATGCGCTTGAAGCGATTAGCTCTGCGGTTAGTGATGCTGAAAAAGCAGGTAAGACACCAAAAGAGAATTGGTTGGTACTGCAAAGAGCATTACATTTTGAGCTAAAGCAACCAGCCAAAGTAACCCAGGCTTCAGAAAAACTTGTTCGTTTGTATGGAAAACCGAAGTACTGGGTGGAGCTTGCTAACATGTATGGCGAAATCAACCAAACCGAAAAGCAACTAGCTGTAATGGAAGCAGCATATCAACAAGGATTTGTGACTAAGAAAAACGATTTTCAAACGTTAGCGCAACTCTATTTTTTTAATGGCACACCATACAAAGCGGCCAAGCTTTTATCAGAGCAATTAAACGAGGGCGTCCTTGATAAGGATATCAAAACGTTGCGATTTCTGGCGCAAGCCTGGACTACCGCAAAAGAAGATGAAAAAGCGATCCCTGTATTAAAACAAGCCGCTGATTTAAGCGAAGACGGTAATATGGACGCTCGCTTGGCAGAAATATTACTTAATCTCGAAAAGTGGGACGATGCGATTAAAGCGGCCAGATCTGCACAAAACAAAGGGCAGCTGGACAATCCGGGTAACATCAATGTTGCTTTAGGTATGGCATACTTTAATAAGAAGCAATTTGACAAAGCAATTATAGAGTTTAAAAAAGCCAAGAAGCAAAAGAAAGTAGAGAAAATGGCGAATCAATGGTTGCAGTACGTGGAAACCGAAAAGCGTAAACAAGAAGCGATTGAGCAGTCTATTGCATCGATTGGATCGTAATTATCTAGTTCCTCTTCTTGCCCCTCCCCTCTCAAAGGGGAGGACAAAATCTCCAAAATTATCTAAAAGTTAGTTAGTAAATTGATTTTTAAGATTGGTTAGCGGTTATTTGAATTCGAAGTGGATCTAAACCTGCCGATACGAAGATAGAAATTCACCCAAAGCATTTATCGACTGCTCTAACTCATCTTCTCTCGGTAGGAAAACAATTCTAAAGTGATCCGGTTGCGCCCAGTTAAATGCTCGGCCATGCACGAGCAAAACATGTTTTTCACGTAAGAAATCTAATACAAACTGTTCGTCATCTTTAATACAAAAGCGCTCGGTATCAATTTTAGGAAATAGATACATTGCCCCCTTTGGTCTGGTACAACTTAGTCCGGGAATAGCATTAATTAATTTGTGGCATTTATCCATTTGCTGATAAAGGCGCCCATCTTTTGCGATCAGATCATTGATGCTTTGGTAGCCGCCTAGCGCGGTTTGAATAGCGTATTGCATAGGAACATTTGCGCAAAGCCGCATCGAGGAGAGCATATCCAGCCCCGCAATATAATCTTGGGCAATTCGACGAGGACCAGTAAGTATCATCCAGCCCACGCGAAATCCGGCGACTCGATAATTTTTAGATAGGCCGCCAAAAGTAACGATAAATACATCATCACTCAATGTCGCAATTGGGATATGCTTTGCTTGTTCGTACAAAATTTTGTCGTAAATTTCATCGCTATAAACAATTAGATTGTGGACCCTTGCGAGTGCCGTAATGGCCTCTAAACACTCCTTCGGATAAACTGCTCCTGTGGGATTATTAGGATTAATTAGTACAATAGCGCGAGTTTTCGAAGTAATTTTATTTTCGATATCCTGTAGATCAGGAAGCCAATCTGATTGTTCATCGCAAATGTAGTGAACCGGTTTGCCACCGGCAAGTTTTACTGCGGCTGTCCAGAGTGGGTAATCTGGTGAAGGCACCAATATTTCATCACCATCGTTTAATAACGCCTGCATCGCCATAACAATTAATTCACTTACCCCATTGCCGACATAAATATCGTCTACCGAAATATCGAGTAATCCATAAGTTTGGTAATACTGATGGATGGCTACTTTGGCAGAATATAAACCGTTGGACGGTCCATAGCCCTGCGCGGTTGGGAGATTATGGATAACATCTTTTAAAATGTCGTCCGGCGCTTCAAAGCCGAACGGGGCTGGGTTGCCAATGTTAAGCTTCAGAATCTTATGGCCTTCTTCTTCGAGACGTTTTGCCTCTTCCAGGACTGGTCCGCGGATATCATAACAAACGCCGGAAAGTTTATTTGATCGTTCAATCGATTGCATGGTGTATTAGTTAAACCCTATGTATTTATGGGTAAATCATAGTGAGTGGAACCAAATTCTTCAAATAGCTGAAAGTTTGGCGAATCAGTTTTTAATTTTATTCATTGAAACATTCTTGCTAGTCTAAATCTAGTTACTTGAGAAGAGAGGTTTTATGAGAAAGAATATTTCGTCTGGTTCGCCGCTGGAGTCACCTATCGGTTTTTCAAGAGCATGTCGGATCGGCAATCATATTGCTGTTGCCGGTACCGCACCAATTAAAGATGGTGCGACGGCTTTTAAAGGAGACCTTTATCGACAAACGCGCTATTGCTTGGAACTATCGATAGACGCAATAGAAAAAATTGGCGGGTCTAAGCAGGATGTTATTCGCACCCGAGTTATGCTCAAAGACATTAGCCGCTGGGAAGAAGCTGCCAAAGCGCATGGAGAATTCTTTTCTGATATCAGACCGGCCTGCACATTTGTCGAGGTTAAGGGGTTTATTGATCCGGAGTGGCTGGTTGAAACCGAGGTTGACGCTGTGAGCGATGCTTAGCTAGTAAATTGAGGGGCAGGATCTGATTTTTGGTAATTGCGGCTAGCCCTATATGCCATAACAAAACACCCTATGAACGCTACCAGGCCAATAGGTAAAATCACCTGTTTAAGGCTACCAGGGACTGCAATCCCCGCAATTAGGGCGATAATACCCGGTGACAGCCACTTCCACCAAATTAGTCGCTTTTTTCTAAGCCATAATTTGCAGGTTATTTTTTGATTTAACAACTCGATGAGCACCGGATCGTCGGTTGCACTCAGCTTTTGCTTTAATTGTCCGATACTAAGTGACTTTGTTTTATTTTCTATTTCTTGTTTTTTACGCCTTTCTGCTGAGTAATTATTAAGTTCATAAACTAGCGTTTTATAGTTTTCCGGATAGGCTTCTTTATCCATTGTATTGAGTGCTTCGACTAGCTGGTCATAATCAAACTTTGAATAGTCCATAATTTGGCCTCATAAGAGAAAGAGGCCATTGTTTTTTAATGACCTTACTTTGCTATTAGTAATACTAGCTTATTACCGAGTTCTTTATCATCTTGTCTGCCGTAACGAATGACTACGTCTTGCTTGCCATCATTGTTAATATCTGCAGTATCGACTAATTGACCGTCTTTGGGAACCTTGACTTTTATCTTTGAGGAACGTCGCTTGAACATTCGCTCTTTAGTACTACCTTGAAAGATTTTTAATCTCTTTTCGCCGCTAGAAAACATCAAGTCCTTAAGGCCATCTCCATCAAAATCGGCAAGTTTAATCACCGGCTGACCACTCTTACCCGACGATAGGCTAAAGCTAAGCTCGACTTCTTTGTCGACCTGAGGGTCCTCAGAAAATTTGTCCTGTTCGTCCATTTTAAATATATAAACATCTTGGTCAATACTACCGGACAGTAGCGCGCCAATGATTTGAGAGACGCCAATATCAAAGCTGGAAACCATTATTTCCGAACGTTTATCGCCATCAACATCGACTACCTTTAACTCGCCGATAGTCCCGTCCGCGGTAATTGTGTTTTCTGGTTTTGCAGAATAGGTGAGTTCGCCTTCAACCACTTTTCCAAGGTAGATTTCATAATTATTTTGACGGTCTAAAACCCCCTCGCTTTGGCTAAATCTGACGAGAAGGTCGGCGATATCATCGTTATTGATATCTTCGATTTTATGAACGGTTCTATGGGATAACTTATTTTGATCAATTTGTTGGCCATCCGATTCGCGAATTTCCCACCAATTTAATGCGCTTACTTCAACCGGCAAGCTTAAGTCGTGAGCGTTTTCGACAAATGTTCCATTGCCATTTTGAGTGAATACTTTTAGTCCTTTATTGCGTATGACGATTAGATCTTTCTTTTTATCTTGGTTTAGATCTGAGAAAAACAAGGGTGTTTCTGTAAAGGTCGATGAGTCGTCGTCCATTTGAATTTTTGGTGGGATCGGCAAACGTTGCTCGATAAAGTCCCCTTCAGAGTTTTGTAGAAACAAATTTACGCTTTTAAAGTCTGGAATAACGATATCCTCTAGCTCGTCACCATTAATATCCTGGATAAAATCTTTTTTGACTAAGAACTGAGCCTTTGGTCTCAAATAAATTGAGCTAATCGGGCGAAATTCAATGAATTGGTTTTTACCTAAGTCAAATGCGGATAATGACTGACTGCTTTGGAAGATTAACTTCTGTTTTACACCATTTTGTAAGAGATCATAAGCGAGAAAGCTCGCTGGAATTTCGACCTTATTTATTTGTTGGTAATTACCACTTTCTTTATCGATACGGTAAATTGCTAAAACTCTTTGTTTTTTGTCATTTTCACCAAATACGACCAATTGCTTGTCCTCTTCGCCGAAGAGATCCGCAAACTCTACCGGATGGGTAATTTTGAAGTCGGTTTCTAGTTGCTGTTTAGTGAAGTTAATTTTTGCAGATACAAAACTGGTTGCAAGTATAAGTGGAGCGAGTATCAGGGATTTAACTTTCATACGAATAGCTCTATTTCCTTAATTGTTGGCCTATAGTGGATAATCAAAATCTTATAATTTTCTTGAAAGGAACTTACTATTTAAACTGTAAAAATATGTTCCATTACAATTTGAGTTGCAAAGTCCTTTAACCGCAATCTGATATCTACAGCTGAGTTGGCAAACTGCTGGATAATTTCTATCTATTCATTTCGTTCTAGCAGATTTGGTCCAGAAGCTCTAGCCTGGTATATATGACTTAGGAATCGACTAAGGGTTCAAGATTATGATTTTTGATGAGCTTCACTTAAAATGGAAGCCAAGCCAATTACTCGCTTTTCAACTCGAATGACGCATAAACCGCTCTTGCTCAACCCTACAAATCGGATCCCCAAGCCAGACCAGGACCTTACAGACTGGTTGACATTCTGTCATTGCCAAGCTGAACAAGAAATGAATCTGTTGGTTTACGCTACTCACAGAGATTACCTTTCTACCCCGAGAACCCATACCATCGTACAATTTTATTCCTCTGCCCAAATATTGGTAAATTTTAACCGGTTTTGGACGGATGAGTATTTCGAGGAGATCCCCGAACAAATAGCCGAATTTGGCCGCCATGAAAACGCTTTTTATCAAATGTGTAGTGAAAGCCAGCTATTGATGATTGCTGGTGAGCAATTGCTTGAAATCGAGGCTGATAGCTTGAGCGTGTGCTCTCAGCTTTACCACTGCGAATCGGCGCAACAAGCACTCGAGAATTTCTTATCCAATAGCCAAAAAAAGCCGATTTCGACCAAACCCCGTTTATCACTTGCCTGGGAATTCAAGTAACTGCTCTCTTAGCCACTTATGCAGTGGACTTGAGTGAAGTCTTTCATGCCAGTAGAGGTAAATGGGTAGCGGGATGGTATTAAAAGGCAAAGGCAGAATTTTTATTTCGAACTGATTGGCTAAGTATTTCGCAAAATTTTCAGGAACTGAAAATAAAAGGTCTGGATCGGCTAAAAAAGCGGGGATCTGCAAAAAAGTTGGTAATAACAATCTGACATCTCTGCGTAAACCTTGCTGCTCAAGTGCAGAGTCTATGATACCCCGGGTGGGCTCAGCAAAGGCAAACTTGCCGTGTTTTGCCTGCATGTAAGCATCCAAATCAAGGCTTTTGTGGCAATAAAGGCTGTCTTTACCTGCAATCACGACAAATGACTCGCTGGCAACTTGCCTTCGATAAATTCCAGACAGGTCATCTTCGAAAGCTGTCAGCGCGAAATCAACTTCCCCGTTTACCAGATCATCCAGCACCCTTGGTGTACTATTCCGAATTGCAAACCTAAGATTTGGTGCAAGTTGCTGAATTTTGTGAAGTTTTTTGCTGATAAATACTATGTCCATATCTGAACCGGCGATTGTCACCACTTGTTCTATTTGGTCTAAACTTAATTCCTGTGCTTGCCATAAGTTTTCGAGTTGTGGCATCAACTGGTTGAGTTGTTGTAATAATCTTTGTCCTTTAGGAGTGAGCTGGTACTGCTTATTACTGCGAACCATTAGCGGATCGTCGAACTGCTTTTTTAACCTGGCGAAGGTACGACTCATTGCAGGCTGAGAGAGGCCCATTTTTTCCGCCGCGCGCGAAATATTTTTCTCACTCAAAAGAAGCCTTAACGCCGGTAGAGAGCTGAGGTCCTGTTCAATCATAAATTACCGTCATCTATAGAATAGTTGTATGCGTTTTGCTGATAGTTAATATGCATGGTATATCATTTACGCATTCGAATCTAATGGCTACACTAAATTTGTTTCCAGTTTGCTAGGTCCACAGCCATGCGTTTCTTACCTCTATTTGCAGCCATATTCGCCATTACGCCCTTGGCAATTGATCTTTACCTCCCCGCAATGCCCGTAATTGCAGATCATTTCTCGAGTGAAATTGAAGTTATCCAAAATTCTTTGAGTGTCTACCTGATTGGATATGCGTGCGGGATGTTCTTATTTGGTCCCGTGGCTGACCGATTTGGAAGGAGACCATTAGTTCTTCTTGGTTTAGGTATGTTTGCGATAATCAGTTGGGTTTTGCCGCTAGTTTCGAATCCAGAATTGTTCGTCGCATTGCGCTTCTTTCAAGCGTTGTTTGGCGGTGCCGCTACAGTCGTTATTCCTGGAGCAATAAAAGAGTTATTCGGTAAAGATACTGCCAAAGGTTTGTCTTATGTTTCCATGATAATGATGATCGCGCCAATGTTGGCGCCTGCAATAGGATCTCAGTTGATGCTGATTGGTGAGTGGGCGTGGATTTTTAAGTCGCTTAGTATTTATGCCCTGATAATGCTAGTGATCGCCTACTTCAAGTTCCCTGATTTGGGCCATCTAGACCATCGAACTGAGCAAAACCCAGCTTCCGAAATTCGTTTTTTAGCCAGTTACCGGATTGTATTTGGCACCCCAAAAGTAAAAGCATTTTTGGCCATTTCAATGCTATCGTCAGTGGTATTCTTTGGATATATCACTTCAGTTTCGTTTCTATATATGCAGGTGTACTCGTTAAACGAGAGCCAATTTAGCCTTTTGTTTGGGGTAAACGTTATCGGCTTGATTGCTGCTAGTTTTATCAATACACGGTTGGTCCCAAGATTGGGCTCTAGATTGATACTGATTGGTGGCGTCGTTGGAGCGTTTGTATTAGGTCTGAGCTTTTTGGGATTGTTGGTTTTTAATGCGAACTTCGCTTTGATCGCCGCCAATTTCATGCTGATTACCAGCTTTATGATGGTGATTTCGGCAAATTCCGACGCGATGATCTTACGTCAATTTTCTGCTCAAGTTGGTACGGCTACCGCCGTTATCGGGACTTTAAGATTTGGGTGTGGTGCCTTAGCCGGCCCTTTGCTTGCGATAATGTCGGATGGAAGCGCGCAGCCGATAGGCTGGTTAATTGGAGCGGCGCTTTCGCTAATGCTGGTTGTCCTAATCAGTACTTTCGGTAGCAAATGGTCTCATCAAGAATGTACTAATCACGCCTAGTCGAGATAAATTTTCCAATCACCGTATTAAATTGTCGCTATTTTCGGTGATCTGCCGTCAATTACTAGGCGGCATGAAGCAATGTTGCTATGATGCCTGCCTTAACAAATTGATTGACCGATTTTTTGGGGAGTCCCTGTGAAAAAAATAATAACGAGCCTGTTTGCGCTATTTTTACTTGTTGGCTGTCAGGGAGAAGAAGCCACATCAAATTCAGAAAATAAGGAAGTTGAAGTTAAGTCGGATGCTCCGCCCGCACCGAAAAAAGATGAGCTAGTTAAAGCAGAAAAGAAAGAGGCGAGTCATAACGGGCACGCCGCTCACGATGAACACTCGGGTCATGATCACGCGACACCGATCCCGCCTGGTGAGAAGTATCAGGTTGTTGATCAAAATTTTGAATGCGAAGGGCCAGTAGTCATTGAGTTTTTTGCATACCAATGCCCGCACTGTTACAACCTGGAACCGGCTGCAAAAAAATGGCGAGCCAAGAACGCGGATAATGGGGGCAAAGTAAAGTTTATAAGCGTACCTACCACATTAGGCCACCAGCAATACGGCTCAGTGTTATTGGTTCATCACGCTGCCAAGTTACTGGGAGTATTAGAAAAAACTCAGCATGCACTTTTTAAAAGGTTGCATGAAGACCGGCGGTTGTTTGCATCACCTGAAGAAGCAGCAGAATTCCTGATCGCCCAGGGCGCCGACAAGAATAAAGCACTCGAGATCTTAAATGATGAAAAGTTAATGTCGGACTCAATCGAGCAGGACTTTGAGTACCTTAGAAAATATAAAATTTCTAGTGTTCCTCAAGTGCTAGTTAACCACAAGTATATGACTAACATCACCGCTGCAGGCGGACACGATGAAGTTTTCAAGTTGGTAGACAACTTGTTAGAACTTGAACATAACTGCGTTAAATAGCCATTCTTTAACAAAGAATATCTGCTAAATAAAGAATAATGGAAAAATTCGAAATCATCTATGAGCGCGCCGCTGAACGCAAAGGTGGCGCCCAAGCTCTGGAAGCTCTTCTTCCTAAATCTCTTTCAGCCAAGCAGCTCAAAAAGTTGCCAGATAGTGTCTACCTTTCAGAGATGTCCAAAAAGATATTTCAGTCAGGGTTCGTTTGGCGGGTGGTTGAAAATAAGTGGCCTGGGTTTGAAGAGGTAATGTGGGGCTTTGAACCTCAAAAGTTGGCGTTGGCCAGCGACGAACAAATCGAAAAAATGGCTCAGGATACTCGTATTATTCGTAATCTTACCAAGGTCAAGGCGGTTCGAGAAAACGCTTATTTTATAAAAACGATTGCCAAGAAACATGGTAGTTTCGGCGCATTTATTGCGGAGTGGCCTGCAGACGAAATCACCCAGCTATGGCTCTACTTAAAGAAAAATGGCTCTCGATTGGGTGGTAATACCGGCCCTTATTTTTTAAGAACCGTGGGTAAAGATACATTCATTCTCGCAAGAGATGTCGTTGCCTATCTGATAGGCCAGGATATCGTCAGTAAGTCGCCAACTTCGCAGAAGGATTTAAAGGCGGTGCAAGCTGCATTTAACGAATGGCGGGAGCAAAGTGGC
Source organism: Kangiellaceae bacterium (assembly GCA_026196875.1). GTDB lineage: Bacteria > Pseudomonadota > Gammaproteobacteria > Enterobacterales > Kangiellaceae > Aliikangiella. The sequence continues at coordinate 40,979 of JAPHTP010000081.1, read as the reverse complement.
CGAAGCATTGCCGAAATTTCGCGGGTTATCTCTTGTTCCATTGGCGAAAATATTACCTAATCTGTGTCCCGTCCGTTTTCCTTCCCATTTGTGCCAAGATGCGGTTTGGCTTGTGCAATTTCGTGCTATTGATTGAGAATAACCTGCTAAGTTGCTGTTTTTTGGTAAAAGTCTGAGATTCAACTAAACTTTTAGTAGGATTTTGTTACCTAACTGTCATAAATAGTTAAGGAATAAGTAGAGTTTGAACAATGACGGATTACTTAGAACAGAGAAGGCATAAGCGACTGCCACTGAGAACAAATGTCTTTGTTGAGGGGGATGGATTCTCCCGCTTTAGAACCCAAACCATGGATTTTTCAGATGGTGGTCTATTTGTTGAAGGACAGACATTAGCCAAGTTGGATGTGAATACCCTAATTCATATTCAAACCGCAGAAGATATTGAGGATGCACCGCTACTGACCGCTAGGATCGCATGGACTAATCGATATGGAGCGGGTATCGAATATTTGCTAGATAGTTAGCCGGATGACCTAGAGTAGATCATTGGAAAGCAGCTTATTCCGTTTTTCTCAAACAACTTGCCATTACTAGAAAAGCCTAGCTTCTTATAGATATTTTGCGCGTATCGTGACGCATTGACGGTAAATTCTCGCTCGTCTGAGAGGTCTAGCAGATGTTGCCAAAGTAACCGGCCAATTCCTTGGCCGTGGTATGATTCCCTCACAAAAAAATGAAAAATATGGGTCGGATTTTTCATTCCCAACACGCCAATAATCTGATTTTCTGTCTGAGTGTCTCGGGCGATAAGGTACTTGTATTCTTTTTCGAAACTCTGAGCAATGACTTCGGGCTGCATTGAGTCAAGCAAAATTTCTTCTGCTTGTTTAGTAAATTCATGAGTAATGAATTTTTTAACCAGCGGGAGCATCAGCGCTGAAATCTGTACTGCATCTTCGACTGATGCAGTACAGATGATAAATCTATTTGTCACGATAGCAATTTTTCTTACATTTGTTCTTTTTCAACTTGCTCTTTTAGTTTGTCTAAGCCAAGTTGAAAACTATCACCGACCAAAGTATCCATTAGTTGCGCAAAATAATTCCCAATAATGATTGGACCCATTTCACCTTTCATATACCAGGTAACAATTGTACTGCTACCGTCTTCCTTGTAGGTCATTCCGGCGACGTAGACTGCAGGATCGCCTTCAAATGTTAAATCATAAACGATTCCAGTTTGTGGAGAAGAAGCGGTGAATTTGAGTGTTCCGGAGCCGCTTTCACCGTTCCAGCTCTGTGATGCGCCAACGCCACTCGCTGCGTCGCCGAGTGTTGTTTTGATAGTAGGGTCGAGGGTGGTCCAAGGCGTCCATTCCGGCCATCGATTGAGATCTCCGACATAGCGGTGGATGTCTTCCGCTGATGCTTGGATTTTGATTTCACGGGTGACATGAACTTCATTGTCTAGAACAAGGCCGACACCGATGAAAAGTACAACAATGACGCCAAAGATTTTTAAAAATGTTTGCATAATAAAGTTTCCGTTTATAAGAGATTGTTGACCGTATTATTAATTTTGGATCAGTCCTATTGCCAAAAAGCCGATAATGCTCAATCCACCGGCGAGCATGGCGTAAGGTAATTGTGTCTTCACATGCTCTAAATGATCGCATCCTGCCGCTAGAGAAGACACAATGGTGGTGTCTGAAATCGGTGAACAGTGGTCACCAAAAACACTGCCGCCTAAAATCGCGGCGAGAACTAGCTCGACAGGAATTCCACTTGTGAGCGCAATCGGTACGCCGATAGGGATCAAAATACTGAAGGTGCCCCAAGAAGTTCCTGTAGTGAACGAAATAATCGCGCCGGCAAAGAAAATTAAGGCTGGAACGGTCCACAAGGGAATATTCTGAGTCACCATTTGCGAGACAAATTCTCCAGTTCCAAGCGCCTTCATACTGCCGCCAAGTGCAAGAGCGAGTAATACGGTAGTAACTAAAGGCAACAAGTCTGACATACCTTCAAAACTCCATTTGACTAAAGTGCTTGCGGGTTGTTTGGCGCTGGATGTTTTGATCAGAATAAAGGAAACCAGGCAAGCCAACCCAACAGACCATAAAACGGATGAGGACCCGCTTCCTTTTAAAATTTCGCCATTACCGGTGTACCACATAAAGAACATGATGCCGATTATCAGGGTAAGTAGTGGTACTATCATTAAGTATATTTTGGATGCCTCTGTTTGTTCCTGAGATTCCAAATTAGACGTTATCAGTTCTTGCTCTGAGTATTTCATTGGGCCAAATACCTTGCCGGTCCACACTGTATAAAAAACCAGCAGCAACGTGAGCCAGGAATACAAATTGTAAGGCACAGAATAAGCGAGCGTTTGCGCTGGGCTTTCAAGATCGAAACTACTGATTAGCCCCAGAATGGTAGCCCCCCATGCATTAAACATAATGATGACGCAAATAGGCGCACAGGTTGAGTCGATGATGTAAGCCAGTCTAGCGCGGCTCATCTTAGCTTTGTCAAAAAGCTCTCTAGAAACAAAACCGGCAGTCAAGATACTAAGGTTGGTTTCAATGAAAATTAAAATACCCAATAAACTTGGTACGCTTGAAACCCTTCTTTTACTGCTAGCTAGCCCTTTCTCAGAAACCCATTTAACAAATGCAGAAACTCCGCCTGATTTTTTTATCAAGCTCAGTAAAGCGCCGATCAATAAACTAAAAACCAGGATCCGGGTATTACCGGGACTGGAGAAAACTTCCACAGTTCGATTGAACACGCCGAGAAATCCGGTTGCCGGATTAAATTGGCTATGAATTACTTCTGCGACAAATAGCGCTGAAACAAGTGAGATAATCACGTCTTTTTTCCACACAGCAACTACTATGGCAATTGCCGGTGGAAGTAATGTTAACCATTCCAAATTTTGGGTCCCTAACTGTTTTTATATATTTTTAATAATTGCCTGGAGTTGATGAAGCGCGGCCTTACTATTTAAAACGATTTATTGCATAAATCCACCAACATTTTGGTTATTAAACCACTAATCTTGTCATTAGATCCAATTAAAATGAGAAAATTCAACCAGTTACAAGTTGGTCTCCTTTTTGCTTTGATCAAATCAATAGATCTTAATTTATTAAATCCGGATTAAAAGAGGAGTAGTTGATGTTTGAATTGATTATCGGAATTATCATTGGAGCGACTTTCGCCGAGTTCTGGCGCCATATGTATCGCCTAATTAAGCGCAAAGTATCCAAGTGGATGGCAGATAATAAATCCGCTGAATAGTAATTCATTTAAGTAATCCGATTACAGTCTGCAGGTCGATCATGGCTTCGGCTATGGTCGGCTTTGTACTTATTTCCACGCAAAACTAAAGATAAGCTTTTCGCCTTGGTGAAAGCGGGTGCAAATTAATCGGCTATTGATTTTAATAAGATTCGTCAAATACACAGCTTTCAAGTGGCTTTCGCTTTTCCCAGTTAAGCTCTTCAAGCTCTGGTTTGTCTAGAAATTCTTTTACATGGCCCAAGCATAGATAGGCGACCAATTCAGCATCTTCTGGGGCGCTTAAAACCTGCTTTACTTCTTGAGGTTCTAAAATGCTCACCCAGCCGATCCCCAGATTAAGACTTCGAGCCATCAACCACATGTTCTGAATAGCGCAAACTACACTGTATTTCCCTGTTTCCTGCATGGAGGACTGGCCTAACACCGGCAGTTTTGAAGGTCGGTAGAAGACGGCGATATTGATAGGTGCCTCCATGATGCCTTCAAGTTTGAGGCTTTGGTAAAGCTGCTGCTTTGTGTCGCCAAATTGCTGCTGAGCGGATTGATTTACCGTGCGAAAACTCTCAGCTATCGCTTGTTTGGTTGATTGATTACTAACCATCACGAATTCCCAAGGCTGTGAGAAACCAACTGAAGGAGCATAGCTTGCTGCCTGTAACACTTTGTCCACTAGTTTCTGAGCAACAGGACGAGTGGCAAAGCGGTTGCCTCTAACATCCCGTCGAGCCTGCATTATTTGTTCTAACAGCTCACTGTCTTGCGCACTGAATTGCTGGTTAAGCATGATGAGATTGATAATTGGTTGTTGAAAAAGGGCGAATATTAACTAATCTTGTCGAACTAGGCGAATTTAAGGGGAAATAGTTCTTTTCTATCGAGTGAAACTCTTCCCTTTTCAAATAGGCTTTTGTTAGAATACGCCCCTTCAAATTTTGGTTGAATTTTAGACAGAAGCGTCTTTACTTAGAATTCCAGTCTTCAGCGGCTTTTTGGAAATAGGTTTCAAATGGAAGTGTTGAAGGCATAGATATTAATCACTTTATTTAAAAGGTATCGCAATGAGCAATGCATTTGTTGCAATTTTAATGGGGTCAGACTCTGACTGGCCAGTAATGGAAAACACCTACAAAGTCCTTAAGGACTTGGGTGTTACTTGTGAAGTTAAAGTTACTTCTGCACACCGTACACCTGCTGCTACTCACGAATTCGTAAAGGATGCTGAGTCTCGTGGTTGTGAGATATTCATTTGCGCAGCAGGTCTTGCTGCCCACTTGGCCGGTGCTGTTGCTGGTTTAACTACTAAGCCTGTAATTGGTGTTCCAATGGACGGCGGCCCACTTAAAGGTCAAGATGCACTACTTTCAACTGTTATGATGCCTGCTGGCGTTCCAGTAGCTACCGTTGCTATTGGTAAAGCCGGTGCGAAGAATGCCGCTTACTTAGCTGCGCAAATGTTAGCTATCGCTGATCCAGCAGTCGCAGAAACTGTCGCGAATGACCGTAAAGCTAATGCAGAAGCTGTTATTGCCAAAGACGCCGCTCTTCAGCAAACACTTTAAGCGACGCTTTTAGGGGTTGGTTGAGAACAAAAATACATGTAGATGCGTAACCACGTTAAAGTAGACCCGACCCAAATAAATAATGCCGCTGAGGTTATTTGCCAAGGCGGCGTTATCGCTTACCCCACCGAATCAACTTTTGGATTAGGCTGTGCGCCAGATAATCTGGAAGCCCTCAAAAAAATCCTTAAGATAAAACAGCGGCCGGCTGAGAAAGGGCTGATCATTTTAGTCAGCGATATTCAGCAAGCGGGTAAGTACATCCAGCCTCTAACAAAAGACCAACTCAATCAAATATCAGAGCCTAGAGAGAGAGCGACCACTTGGTTAATACCTCGAGAGCAAAACTTGCCGATTGAGCTTTGCGGAACTCACCCCAAAATTGCCGTTAGAATTACTCAACATCCGATTGCTTACGCAATCTGTGAGGCTATTGGTATGCCACTGGTATCGACCAGTTGTAATTTGTCCGGTGAACCTGCTATGACTGATGCCTGTGCGATTAAAGTTCAAATGGGTAATCAACTTGATCTTGTTGTCAGCGGGGAAGTCGGCGGACAAGATGCTTCTCAAATAATCGATATTGAAACCGGTCAAATGCTAAGAAGTTAAAATTTGCCGGCATATTTCGAATCAATTGTTTCAGTGAAAGACCATTTTTCTTCAATGGTGTAAACTTAAAGATATCTTTAAGTCATTCTAAGAAGAACTATGTTTAACGTTGAAGCGGTTAAATCTTATTTACTTTCCTTGCAAGAAAACATTTGCACTGAGCTTGTCCAAATAGACGGTCAGTCAGACTTTATTGTTGATGAGTGGCAAAGAGAGCAGGGTGGCGGTGGAAAAACTCGTGTGCTTTCAAATGGCGCAGTTATCGAAAAAGGCGGAGTAAATTTTTCTCATGTGATGGGAGATAAACTGCCGGGCTCTGCAACTGCAGTTCGACCTGAGTTGGCTGGTCGTGGTTTTCAAGCAATGGGGGTTTCCCTGGTCATCCATCCCAACAATCCTTATGTGCCAACTTCGCATATGAACGTTCGCTTTTTTGTCGCCGAAAAAGAAGGCCACGACCCCGTTTGGTGGTTTGGTGGTGGTTTTGATTTAACACCTTACTACGGGTTTAAAGAAGATTGTGTTCACTGGCACCAAGTTTCCAAGGCTGCATGTGAACCACTAGGCGAAGAAGCATACGCAAAATATAAAAAGTGGTGTGATGAATATTTTTACATCAAGCATCGGAATGAACCACGAGGGGTTGGTGGATTATTTTTTGACGATTTAAATGAACCAGGGTTTGATAAATCTTTTGAGTTTATGCGTAGCGTAGGTGAACACTATATGAAGGCCTATGGGCCTATCATGCGACAAAGAAAAGATACTCCATATGGTGAAAGGGAAAAAGCTTTTCAAAAAATGCGGCGAGGTCGTTATGTCGAATTCAACCTTGTTTATGACCGCGGCACCTTGTTTGGATTGCAGACCGGAGGGCGTACTGAATCAATTTTAATGTCACTGCCGGCGGATGTGGGATGGCAGTATGATTGGAAGGCAGAACCTGGGAGTGAGGAGGAAAAGCTGACTGAATACTTCCTACAAGATAGGGATTGGATAGAGGTGTCTTAAATGCCATCCAAGAAACTCAGGGAGTGAGCATGAGCTGGTTGGGAGTTTTTATAAAGAAAAATTTAAGTTGCTACGGAGTAAGTTGAGGAATGCTATGACTGCAGAACAAAAAATAGATCGGGATTTAGCTTCCTTGGTTAAGGCCAGCCAAGATCTTTATGCAGCTAATAATAGTTAACGATCCTCAAGCATAAACAACCATACAATTCCCAACCAAAACTGACTATAATCAAGTAAATCTAGGGGACGTTGCTCCATAATAGCAACCCGCAATAATCTGATTAAAATCACTGCTTCAGGAAACAATATGGCTAATTACGCAACTCAAGGCAGCTATCCTTTTAAACGTCCTCGTCGTATGCGCGCGAGTGATTTCTCTCGTCGCTTAATGGCTGAGAATAGAATCTCTGCAGATGACTTAATTTATCCGGTATTTGTTCTTGAAGGTGAAAGTAGAACAGAATCGGTGGCTTCGATGCCTGGGGTTGAGCGTAAAACGCTTGACCATTTGTTAACTGAATTAGAGGAAGTCGTTGAATTAGGAATTCCCGCTGTCGCCCTATTCCCGGTTGTTGATAGTGCTAAGAAATCTTTAAAAGCTGAAGAGGCATACAACCCCAAGGGGCTTGTGCAACAAACGATCATTGCGATCAAATCCAAGTACCCTGAGTTGGGTGTGATTACGGATATTGCACTCGATCCATACACTAGCCATGGCCAGGATGGGATTATTGATGATCAAGGTTATGTGCTAAATGACGAAACGGTTGAAGTTCTAGTCCAACAGGCAATCAGTCATGCCGAAGCAGGAGCAGATGTAGTTGCTCCATCAGACATGATGGATGGCAGAATCGGCGCCATTCGAGAGGCGCTCGAAGTTGAAGGATTTGTTAACACAAAGATTTTAGCTTATTCAGCTAAGTATGCTTCGGCATTCTATGGCCCATTTCGAGATGCCGTAGGCTCCGCTGGTAATTTAGGCAAAGCCGACAAAAAAACTTATCAAATGGATCCGGCGAATGGTGATGAAGCATTTCATGAGGTCGCATTAGATATTAGTGAAGGCGCTGATATGGTAATGGTTAAACCCGGCATGCCCTATTTGGATGTTATATATCGGGTAAAGCAGAATTTTAAAGTTCCGGTTATGGCCTATCATGTGAGTGGAGAATACGCGATGTTGAAAGCGGCTTCGGCCAATGGTTGGATTGATGAGAAAAAATGCGTGTTAGAAGCAATGGTCGGATTTAAGCGCGCAGGAACTGATGCTATTCTCACTTATTATGCGAAAGATGTAGCGCGTTGGTTGAAGTAGGTTTTTGATTTTGAATCAACTGTTTAAACTTGGTTTAATCAGCTTCTGCCCCTTGCGAGGGACAAGGCTGATTAGCGGTGCTTATTAAAAAGGAATTTTCATGTTACAACTAGAATCTAATATCGTTTGCATCGATTGGCTGAGTAAACATCTAAGCGATCCGCAGGTTGTCGTGCTTGATGCCACCATGAAAAAAATGCCAAACGGCGCACCTATCGAACCTTCACCGATCGTAATCCAAGGTGCCAAAGAGTTTAACTTTGATACCGAAATCTGTGACGACAACACTGACCTCCCGCATATGTTACCTTCTCCTGAGAAGTTTGAGTCGGCCGTTAGGGCATTGGGGATTAACCAGGACTCAATAGTGATAGCGTATGATGCTATGGGCGTTTTCTCATCACCTCGTGCTTGGTGGATGTTTAAAGTTTTTGGCCATGAAAATGTAGCGATATTAAATGGCGGCTTACCCAAGTGGGCAGCAGCTGGAAATGCTATTGACGAGTCTTTTTCGAAGTCGAACTCTGTTGGAAATTTTACCGCATCTTTCAATCCCGATATGGTTTTCTCTTTGGAGCAAGTACTAACTTCAATAGATGAAGTATCTGTTCAAGTGATCGATGCCCGTTCAAAAGGACGATTTGAAGGTACTGAAGCTGAACCCCGAGGAGGATTGCGCGGTGGGCATATACCCAATTCAAGTTGTCTTCCTTTTAGTGACTTAATTGAAGATCACATATTTAAAAGTAAAAAAGTAATCGGTGACGCTTTTAGCCAAGTCGTCAATTCAGATGCAGAGAAACTGGTATTCAGTTGTGGTTCCGGTGTAACTGCTAGCGTTCTGGCACTAGCTGCGGATGAAGTCGGGTATAAGAATTTAACTGTTTACGATGGTTCCTGGAGTGAGTGGGGAGCGAGAGAAGAGCTTCCTGTCGAAAAATAATGCGATACCAAGGGGAATTAAGTCAGAGTGACATCTAAGGAATTCTTCAGATAATTCCATCTGTTTTTGAAATTTATGGACAGTAGTATTTCTATTCCAACTTGCTCCAGGTTCTAATTCTTTTTATTTCATTTGGAACTATCCCCAAGGGCTCCAAAAAATCCTGATGCCCTTCGGGTTGGGCGCGTTCAAACTGAATATGCCAGTTATGCATATCTTCATCGTTCATACCGGAAGAACGCATGATTTCAGTCCATTTTTCCTTGGTCATCTGAGAGGATTTAAGTTTTTTAATATCACCTAAAAAATTAACAATGGCTAGTTGTTGTTGCTTTAGCTTTTGTATTTCCTGTTCTAAATTGGCAAATTGTTTTTCTAAGGTAGAACGTTGTTTATTATTCTGGGGGGAGTTGAGTAAGTTCTTGATATCGGGAATGGAAAGCCCAAAAGCGCGGTAGTTAACTATTTTTTGTAGCTGTTTAATTTCTTTATCACCGTACCAGCGATAACCGTTTTCAGAACGGTTCGCAGGCACAATCAAACCTTCTTTTTCATAGTACAAGAGCGTGGTACGGGAAATGTTAAACTGCTTGGCTAATTTTGAAATAGTTAGCATATCTTCTAAATGATTTTGAGAGCGATTAAGTCATGAGCAACCCAATGACTGCCTCGCTTGACTAAGTTTTGAATTGACCAAACGATTATAGATTGTTTCACCACTAGCATGCTGGGAATCATTGAGCTTTTCTTCGAGTATCCGAATTTGATTGGATACGCGCATATCGTCAAAACGAATATTGCCATAAGTACATCCCAAGCGAATTAAGTCACGTTGGTATTTCAACCAAGCGAGTTCTTCGTCAAATCTTTGTTGCTTGCTAAGTTCTCGAGTCCAATTATCTAACGTTCCTCTAACGCCTAAAAAAGCCCCGGCCTCTATGTACTTTAGATAATCTTCGTTGCCAATGGCTTTCTTGCAGTCGGAGTGATAAGAGCAAGTCTTATTCACTAAGAAAAAATCGGGTGAGTCTAATGAAGAGCTGACCAAATCCTTATAGGCTTGGTTTTTTACCTGTTCATCCTTGGATTTTAAGTCGAATTCGAACGACAGGTTTCTGTTAAGTAATTCAGATGGTTGCATGTCAGTAAGTTCAAAAAATCTTTCCGCAGATTCTTTGCTATCATCTATAGAGCCAAATAATTCTTTAAAAGATTTTTTGCCAAATAACTCGAGGAATTTACCTTCAATAAATTCCTGGTTATTTTCCTTCATTGTAGAAACTTGAATACACTCAGATTCGACTCCACTCATCAATTGCTGCGAACCCTCTTCTATGCCGTCGTAAAACTCCTCCGTTTCCGGGGGAATACTGCCATTCTCAGGAGGCTGCATATTTGCTTGTTGTTGGTTAAATTGGATATTCATCTGATTAATTTCACAGCTTAACTCAACCATCGCCATATAAAAATGGGCTTTAGGACTATCTGTATTTGAAAGTGCTGCAATGTAAAGCTCGCTCAGACTGCCTTGTTTGAGTAGATCATACATGGCGGAATCATCAACAAAATACAAGCCGATCTCGGATACAAATTTATTTTTAGCTCGGTTGGCTGCGTCCAATCCCAATTGGTAGTGATTGGTATTGTCTAGTTGCGGCTTTGATTCGGCGAGCGAAGAAGCGCTTTCGGTATTTGAATTAGTGTTTGACCGGACTGAAGAATCGGCGCCATCATATTCGATAGCCTTATTGGGCTCCGCGTTAAATTCTTCTTCAATAGTGGAAGAGCGCCAGACTAGTAATGCACCTAACGCCAGCGTTAGTACAACGAAAATCCTAACCAGATTGTTCTTCAAGTTTTTGCTCCTTGCCATTGGTATTGATTCTAGTCGCCTATGTTAATAGGACCATATTTTAATCCCAAAGTTTATACCCACAATTTATATAGATTGTTACCTCTCACTGAACTCCGGTTCTCGGTGCTAATTATTGCATATACAGTATCGTTTGTTTTATGCTGGGTTAACAATACAGAGCATAACTTAATCCACACTTAATCCACTTAGTTTTATTCAACTAAGTTATATCCATGGCCTTTAGGTAAGTTCTATATAAATCTACAACGCCTGAATTAGCAGAAGATTTCGCTAATTTTGAAAAAATCTCGGGGTTTGCCCTGGATTGTCTATTTAGCATGCAAAGAAAATCAAAAACTGTTAACACTATACTCTGAAGCTGGAGTTCTATTCGCTAACATATCTACACCTAATGGTGCTACCGAGCAATTATCTCCATAAATGGGCTAACAGCGGTCTGAAAATCAAATCGTTGAAATTTTAGGCGGGGTCTGTTTATATGACTTCCTAAATCGCTGGAATGACTCCAATCGTAGCGGAGCTGGAAGAGTCACCAACTGTGATGGGCAAAAGAGTTTAGAGTCAAGATGGTTAGGATGTTAGTAAACATCTCAAATAAAACCACTTGCTAGGAATTGATAAAGGCCCTCTGATGAGGGTTTTGTCGTTTTGAAGGAAAGTAGAAAATGAAAAGAAGAAATTTTATTGCTGCAGCCGGAGCTGCAACATTGTTGGGTGCATGTGGACAAAAAACGGATTGTGGATCTGCTGCTCAGGGTGAGAAAGCTTCACAAGAAACCATTAAGTGGAATATGGTGACAACTTGGCCTCCGGGTTTTCAAGGTTTAGGTACCGGGGCGGAGCATCTAGCTGAATTGATTGGTAAACTCAGTAACGGTCGTTTACAAGTCAAGGTTTATGGCGCCGGCGAATTAGTTCCGCCGCTTCAAGTGTTTGATGAAGTTTCTTCTGGAAGCGTGCAAATGGGCCACGGCGCTTCATACTATTGGAAAGGAAAACTACCTGCAGCTTCATTTTTTAGTTCGGTTCCTTTTGGTTTAAATGCACAAGAAATGAACGGTTGGTTATTAAAGGGTGGTGGCTTGGAGCTATGGCAGGAGCTCTATGCTCCTTACAACCTTATTCCCATGCCCGTAGGAAATACCGACGTGCAAATGGCTGGATGGTTTAACAAAGAAATTAACAGTATTGAAGATCTTAAGGGACTGAAAATGCGTATCCCTGGATTGGGCGGAGAAGTTCTAAGACGGGCCGGTGGTACGCCTGAACTCATTGCCGGCGGAGAAATTTTCTCTGCTCTGGAAATGGGTAGGATCGATGCAGCTGAGTTCGTTGGGCCGTACAATGATTTAGCTTTTGGCCTATATAAAGCGGCCAAGTTCTATTATTACCCAGGATGGCACGAGCCAGGCACGACGCTTGAGGCAATGATAAATAAAGAAGCTTTTGAGGCTTTGCCAAAAGATCTGCAGGATATCGTAATCGCTGCATGTTTGACGGCCAACGCAGATATGTTGGCCGAATATTCGGAGAAGAACAGCCAGGCACTTAAGATCTTAGTTGAAGAACATGGTGTTGAGGTGAAGAAGTTGCCACAAGAAGTGCTCGATCACTTACAACAAATTTCCGAAAAGCTGGTCGAAGAGCAAGGCCAGTCAAACGAGTTGTCAAAAAGGATCTATGCCTCCTACAAAGCATTTAAGGACAAATCAGATCAGTGGAAGGAAATTAGCCATAGCTTATAGCGCGCGGCTCGATGAGTCCTTGGTTTGACAAGGGCTTACACTTCACCAAGTAGATCTTCGTGAGTGGCTTTCCATCAAGTACTTTCTTGCTTTGGTTTGCGAGACAAGGGATATTAAAACAGTTCTACATCGGCTTTAGCAGATTGTTTGGTACTTGTTTTGGTTTTGCCTATTGCTTGCATGTGCGAATGTCGCTCTTCTTCCATGGTATAGGAGTCATGGATTTCAGATCTTAAATATTTAAATTTCGCTAATCTTTGCTCAGCGCTGAGACCGGTACTTTCTTCGATTATTTTGTGTGTACTCAATAGATTTGCCTCAACATGACGGAGTTTTTGGCTGATCCTATCTTGAAATTGGAGTTCAACAATCACTTTCGAAATTTCGTTTTGAACTTGTTGACCCATGTTGACCAGGAGATTGTCTGACTCTGCTAATGTATAAGCGGTAAATTTATGTTGAGTGATCACTTCCCGGATCACTTCACTGGCTTTCTTTGCCATTTCTACTTCGGTTTCAGCAGACTGAGTCGCCGACACTAAAATGGCATTCACTGACTCTCCGATAATATCGATTTTTTTGCGGATGTTTTCTCCTGTGCCCTTTGATTGATTAGCCAGGTTGCGAACTTCATCTGCAACAACCGCGAATCCTCTGCCTTGTTCGCCGGCCCTTGCGGCTTCAATTGCTGCGTTAAGCGCAAGCAAATTCGTTTGCTCGGCAAGTGCTTCGACTTCGCCCGCCATTTTTGTCAGTTCCGTCATAAAAGTTGATAGATTATTAATTTCTTCTAACGCAGATTTTTCGGCCTGAGAGATTTGAAGCAGCGTGTCTTTTAGATTTTCTAACTCATGCTTGATGCTGTCAGAAGAATTCTGAACTGAGGCAAGTGACGAAAAGCGTTCACCTTTGCTGTTAGCTGAGCTAGTTACGTTTACAGCCAAGGAAATGTCGTCGGTAATCTTAGTAAATTGATTGGCAAGAGCGTCAATGGCTTCCGAGGATTGGTTAATTGTAGTATCTAATTGGCTCTGCCAAATCGGTAGTAATTGTCTAAGTGCATCGGTCAAGGTGTCATCGGCTTGGTGATAAGTGACTTCTTCAGTATCTTCTTCGTCTTGAGCAGGAGTATCGTCAGCTTTCGGCTTTTGTAGCCACTGCAAAGTGGCACTAATTATTAGTAAGCTGATACTGACCCAGGTAAGTTGAAAATAGATACAAACTGCGATGATAGGTAATAATAGTGAATTACAAACTAAAAGTTGAAACTGTCTTGCGTTGTGGCCATCCATGATCTTAAGTTGCCCGATTTTTAGAGTGTTCAATAAATTGCGTTAACCATAAAATCGTTTATTCGCTCGATTTTAAAACTAGCGCTAAAACGCCCAATTAACCGAGTGAATAAGCAGAGTGGGCGTTAACTTTAAGTATAGGTAAGATCAAAAGACAACCAAGTTATTCTTGCTATATATCTCAGCTATAGATTACCCCTGGGAGCCATGTAACAATATTCGGCCAAAGTGCCATTAATACCAGCATTAACATCTGAATGATGATAAATGGAAGGACCCCTTTATAGATTTCTTTTGTTTTAACTTCATCAGGTGTTACGCCTCGTAAATAGAAAAGTGCAAAGCCAAACGGAGGGGTTAAGAATGAAGTTTGTAAGTTCACCGCGATCATAATACCCAGCCAAATTGGGTCGACGCCCATGGCCAAAAGTGCCGGCGCCGTCAAAGGCACGATGACAAAAACGATCTCAATGAAGTCGAGGATAAAGCCAAGTAAGAACATCGCCAACATAACGACGATCATTGCACCAACTACACCGCCCGGTAAACTACTCAACACGTCTCGAATTGCGTCGTCACCTCCAAACGCACGGAATACCAAAGAAAAAATAGAAGCGCCGATTAAGATCATAAATACCATGCTGGAAGTTTTGGTGGTGGCGCGAGCAACTTCTTTAAGCCGGTCGATCGAAAACTCTCTATAATAAATTGCTAAGCAAGTCGCGCCTAAAGCGCCAAGCGCAGCCGCTTCACTCGGCGTGGCGACTCCACCTAGAATCGAACCGAGAACCAACAGGATCAAAAAGAGAGGTAAAAATAAAGAACCCCAGTCAAATTTCTTCTGAGCGCTTTTTTGCTCGGAATCATCGGGAGTTAAATGAATTGCCGGGGCTTGCTCTGGTTTGATTTTGGCAAAAGCGAAAATATAGATAATGTAAAGCAGTACGAGAATAACTCCCGGTACCATTGCTCCGGCAAAGAGATCTCCAACTGAAACTGGCTCCGCGCCGATGCCTGCATCTCGGTTAGCACTGGCTATAACGTCGCCTAACAAAACTAATACTATTGAAGGTGGAATAATTTGCCCTAAGGTGCCTGATGCACAAATTACCCCGGTAGAGAGAGGCGTCGAATAACCATTTTTCAGCATGACAGGTAAAGATAGCAGACCCATAGTTACCACTGTGGCTCCTACGATTCCAGTGCTGGCAGCAAGTAAAGCGCCGACTATCACAACGGAAATAGCTAGTCCGCCAGGGGCTCCGGCAAAAAGCCCGGCCATTCCGGTCAACAGCTTATCCGCAATTTTCGCTTTTTCCAGCATAACGCCCATAAATACAAATAAGGGAACAGCAATTAATGTTGGATTCTGCATGATGCCGTATAAACGACTGAAGGCTGATTTCAATAGTGCTGCGGGAATATCCCCGGTAGCAACACCGATAAAGCCAAAAACTAGCGCTGTGCCTGCTAAAGAAAAGGCAACCGGATAACCCATTAATAGCACTGCACATACCGCTACGAACATTAATAACGCGAGGATTTCCATTATTGGTCTCCTCTCGATTGCTGGGTGGGATCGGTTTTTAGTTTTTTACTATGAACGATTAGTTGGTTGATAGCTTCGATAATAAGCAGTAAGGGCATTATGATTAGTAAGCTCTTTAACAGGTAAGTCGCAGGCATTCCGCCGGCTTCGGCTGATTTTTCACCAATACGCCAACTTAAACCCACATACGACCAGCTTGCCCAAGCTATAAACACACTCACTGGAATGAGTAAGGTTAATGTACCTATCAAATCAACAATGGCTTTACCTTTACTCGACATCTTGGAATAAAAAATATCGACTCGAACGTGTTCGTTTCGATTTAAGGTGTATGCGGCGGCGAGGAGGAAGTTAGCACTGTGCATCCAGGTGATGGATTCACTTAATAGGATTGAGCTTGATTTGAACAACCAGCTCGACAATACATTAAACGCTAGAATAGTAACCATACCAATAGTCAGCCAACTGACCGTACGCCCCGATATTACTGAGATAGCGGAAAAAATTGATCCTAGTTTTCGCATAGAGTATCTAATTTTGGGTTGTGTAGAAAAATTCGAACAAGCGGTTATTCACACTTCAACCTCACTTATCCACAGTTTCCTTATACTATTACATTATAAAAAATAATGCCGCTAACTTATTGATAATAAAGATTATTCATAAATTCGTGATAATCTCTTTTAGCAATTTTGAGTCACTTATTCAGTGCAACAATTCAGTTTTATTCACGAAGTTATCCACAGAAATATTGAAATAAAAAATAATCCTTATTTTTTAATAAGTTAACTTAAATAGTTAGAAAGTTTATTAACTTGAAACATCAGTGAAACCTAATTTCGTTCGATTCTGATAAGCTCAATCCGTGGCTGCGTTATTCTTTTTTTTAACTAAGATTATGGTCGGCAGCAGAATTGAACTGAGTTAGAATGGTTCCCCTATTATACCCGCGATACCTTAACCATTGGCTGGAATCAGGTCAATTGTAAATCTGGTCTTTCGAGTAAACGAATACAAGTAGAACTAACTAAACCAGATCGAAATCGTTCATCATCAAAAAAATAAGCTAAGGATTCTATGAACAATAATAGCGAGCAAACTACTTCTACTAACGATAAGTCGGCGCCATTAATCCTAGTCGATGGCTCCTCTTATTTATTTAGGGCATACCATACTTTAAACAACGAAAAGCTCGGCCGTTATATGGCTACTTCAGATGGCAAACCAAGTGGTGCGATTTATGGTGTAGTTAACATGCTTAAGAGCTTATTTAAGCAATATGCGCCCCATCAAATTGCCGTTGTTTTTGATGCTAAAGGTAAAACATTTCGCAACGATATGTACCCTGAATATAAGGCTAACCGGCTTCCTATGCCGGATGACTTACGCTGCCAAATTGCGCCGCTACACGAAATCATTACAGCAATGGGCTTGCCGTTAATCTCTATTAAAGGTGTCGAAGCGGACGATGTGATCGGCACATTAGCAAGAATGGCAACGGAATGTGGGCGAGAAACTATCATATCCACCGGTGATAAAGACATGGCTCAACTCGTTAATGAGCATGTTACTTTGATGAACACAATGAAGGATGAATATTTAGATGAGGAGGGTGTAAAACTGAAGTTTGGAATACCGCCTTCGTTAATCATTGATTTTCTCGCGCTAATGGGAGACAGCGTTGATAACATTCCCGGAGTTGCCGGCGTCGGGCAGAAAACAGCGCTCGCGTTACTTAATGGGATAGGTAGCATCGAAGAAATATACAATAACCTCGATAGAGTTAAGACGTTAGAATTTCGTGGGGCTAAAACACTTGCGGAAAAGAAACTCATTCCTCATCAAGATGACGCAAAAATGTCTTACGAGCTTGCGACTATTAAGCTTGATGTTGAGTTAGATTTTTGTCTTGAAGATCTGCATTTAAATGAAACAAATAACTCAAAATTGGAAGAGTTGTTTTCCGAGTTTCAATTCAGAACTTGGCTTAAAGAGGTGCAAAATGGTAAATCAGTTTTGCCAGATAAAGAAACGAGCTCTGAAAAGACAGCTGAAGAATCTAAGCCAGCTAGTTCGATCGATGGCTCCAAGTATGAAACTATCTTGACCGAGTCACATCTAGAACAGTGGGTTGATAAATTATCAAAATGCGAAATTTTTGCCGTGGATACAGAAACCACTAGCTTGAGTATTATCGCTGCAGACTTAGTTGGAATTTCGTTTGCGGTTGCACCTGGAGAAGCTGCCTATCTACCTATTTGCCATAGTTATCCTGGTGCGCCAGAACAATTGAATTTGGAGCTAGTCATAGAGAAATTGAAATCGATTCTAGAAAACCCGGAAATAAAAAAAATAGGTCAAAATATAAAGTATGATCAGAGTATATTGGCCGGAGTTGGAATCGAGTTGAAGGGGGTCGAGTTTGACACCATGCTTGAGTCCTACTGTCTCAATAGCGTAGCTAACCGGCACGATATGGATACTTTAGCGCAGAAGTATTTAGCGCATGAATGTATTCATTACGAAGACATTGCAGGCAAAGGTAAAAAACAAGTTACCTTTGATCAAATCGACTTGGACATTGCTAGTAAATATGCCGCAGAGGATGCTGATGTTACATTGCAACTTCATCAATCGATTTGGCCTGAGTTAGAAAAAGACGAGGGACCTAAAAATATCTTTAAAGAAATCGAAATCCCTTTAGTTAACGTACTTTCTAGTATGGAGTATCGCGGCGTTTTAATTGATGGTGATTTCTTAAAACAAAAAAGTAACGAGTTTGGCAAGCGTATTGTTGAGCTTGAAGCAAAGGCTCACGAGTTAGCCGGCCAGCCATTCAACTTGGGATCACCTAAACAGCTACAAGAAATATTATTCGAAAAGCTCGGTCTTCCGGTATTAAAGAAAACTCCGAAGAAACAGCCTTCGACTGCTGAAGAAGTATTAGTGCAGTTGGCGCTCGACTATCCGCTTCCAAAAGTAATCATGGAATACCGCGGATTAACTAAGTTGAAATCGACTTACTCTGACAAACTGCCTTTGATGGTACAGCCAAGAACCGGTCGCGTGCATACTTCTTACAATCAAGCGGTGGCGGCTACAGGTAGACTTTCATCCAATGATCCAAATCTACAAAATATTCCGGTGAAAACTGAGGAAGGTCGTAGTATTCGAGAAGCCTTCATTGCACCCAAAGGATACAAAGTTGTCGCCGCTGACTACTCGCAAATTGAATTGAGGATCATGGCGCACTTGTCTCAGGATCAAAACTTACTGCAAGCTTTTTCGGACAATTTGGACATTCATAAAGCGACCGCTGCGGAAGTTTTTGGGGTGAATGTTGATTCCGTTAATGCAGAACAAAGACGGCATGCCAAAGCGGTTAACTTCGGTTTAATTTATGGTATGTCTCGATTTGGCCTGGCTAAGCAGCTAAGTATTACCAATGACGAAGCAGGTCATTATATTGATACCTATTTTGCCAGGTATCCGGGCGTGAGTGATTACATGGAGTCGACCAAGCAAAAGGCCAAAGAACTCGGCTATGTTGAAACATTATTTGGCCGGCGCTTGTATCTTCCGCAAATTAATGCTTCAAACGGTATGCTGCGCCAGGCAGCTGAAAGAACTGCGATAAATGCGCCAATGCAAGGTAGTGCGGCTGATATTATCAAAATTGCCATGTTGGAAATTCAAAAGTGGATAGATAGCGAAACCCCCGACTGCTTTATGACCATGCAGGTGCATGATGAATTAGTCTTTGAAGTTGCCGAAGATAAATTAGACGAATACTCGGCTAAAATTAATGAGTTGATGGCAAATGCGGTGGAATTGAGCGTTCCCTTGATAGTTGATGTCGGTGTCGGCGAAAATTGGGAGCAGGCGCATTAGTTCTACTAATAAGCAAGTTAATCAAATATCCATCGAAACGCAATTTTAAGAGTAATTCTAAAGTCCTTTTTCGCAGCCCTCCTTTTATCATAGGAGGGTAATTCTGCCCACACGTAAACGCTTCGTCACTCATTAAAAGGAGTGTAAGCTAGCATTTGGCTATGATTACTAATAGTCGACAATAATCCTATAATAAATGAACCTCTTCGAACTCTCCTACGTCTCTTCAATAAGTAAACAAGAGAATAAAGAATGCATCAAGCTGAAGAAGACCTATTGGTCATAGCTGCACAGAGTGGTAATCAAAAAGCATTTCAGCTTTTATATTCGCGCTATCAACAGTCATTAAGTCGCTTTGCCTATAAATTGTGCGGTGACGCTGAGATGGCTCAAGATGCCTTGCAAGAAGCATGGTTTAAAACGGCGCGCAGTATCCGAAAGATTGAGGACCCGAGGACTTTTCGAAGTTGGATATATCGCGTTGTTCGCTGGCGATGTCTAGATCTGATGCGCCAGTTCTCTTCAAAGCAGAAATTGTATGAAATGTTTGATGAATTAGAGCATTCCGTGTCCGATTCTAGTGCGATTGAAGCTGCTATCGAGCAAAGTGAAGAATTGAGCGCCGCGATTGAAAGGATGCCTGCTCTCGAAAAGCAAATGATCCACTTGTTTTATATGGATGAGTTAAAAATAACCGAGATTGCATCGGTGCTAAACATTCCCAGTGGCACAGTGAAGTCCAGACTGAATCGCGCGAGGCAATTACTTAAACAGAAGTTTGCGTTGTGAAATTTGCAAATAGGCAGTAAAGGCGTCGAGCAAGGAAACTATTACGTGAGGTTAATAAGATGAACTTAGATAAACGAATTAAAGACGAATTAGAAAGTGAAGCTAAAGCAATAGATGAAATCTTGAATGATAAACAAGGTATTTACGACATGATGATTGCTTCGTTCAAAGGGGGAATGGGCATATGGATGTGGATTGTCAATATTGTCATCTTGGTCGTAACCGGGCTAATGCTATGGTGTGGTTATGAATTTTTTACCGCAACGGCGAGTGAAGAGCATATCTTTTGGGGATTTTGTATGGTGATTGCGGTGATGGCACAAATCGCATTAAAGCAGTGGGCTTGGATGGAAATGAATCGTACTTCATTAATGCGCGAAATAAAAAGAGTAGAAATAGCGGTCGCTAAACTGGCAAACAAGAAGTAGGGCGAAGCTATGGAAATCATTGAATTCTCAGTTGTTATTTTTGGCTCGCTAATGATGTTTTTTAGCCTCATTATGATTGCCAATCCAACCTATTGGGGTGAAGTAATCGTCAGATTCAGCCTTAAGTCCTGGTTTCATTGGTTTGAAGTAGTAAGTCGCTTAACTTTTGCTGTTTTGTTTTTCTTAGCAGCGCAATATTCGCCGTTTCCGAATTTGATTTTGACCATGAGTTACTTACTATTTTTTGTTTCAGCATTTCTATTGATTATGGCACCAAAGCGTCATAAGGCTTTTGCTGTTTGGTCCGCAAAATCATTTAATAAGTGGTTTCGACCTTTGGGGGTTCTATCTCTAGGATTTGGCGGGTTTCTTGTTTACATCAGCCTGGTCTATTAGCTTTACATGGTCGTGTCAAAATAATAATTCATCTTTTGTAACAAATTCCTACCTTTCTCGTTTAAGATCCACTTTTAGTTGTGTGAAAATAGGCCATCTAAAAACCTTTTATTTTTCGCGTGGTTAGACTCAATTAATATAATATTTTGAGTTTATAGCGACTACAATTGATTAGTAGAATATTCATGTCATCTTCGCGAAAGTGGGGATCAACTTTAAAAGAGTAAAGAGTTGTACATATATCTTCGCTCTTTAGCTGTGAGTTCTTGCTTCAACGGGTATGACCGGTAATACGAAGAACTATAGAAATAAACATACGGATCTAAGCATCAATGAAATTGCTGACAAAAGCGGTAGTTATTACTTCATTCTTTTTCTCTAGCTCGGCAACCTATGGACAAGGCTTTCCAGCGCCGAGTGTCAATGTCGTTAAAGCCGAATTTAAGTCCTTAGCGCCTGTCGCCTGGGTTTCAGGAACAATCGTCAGCCGTAATAATTCGCAAATCGCGGCAGAAGTTTCAGGAAGATTGATTAGCCTTTCCGAGTTAGGTGCTCAAGTTCGAGCAGGAGATATCATCGCCCAGATCGATGATACCAGTTTACAAATTCAACAAAGAGAGGATGTAGCTAGTGTCCAAAATGCGCAATCGCGCCTCGATTATCTGGAATCGGAAGTTAAACGAAAATCGACCCTGGCAAAACGCAATCTTTCTGCAATTACAGACTTGGATGAAACCATTTCTTTACGCGATGTAGCTAAAGGTGATCTTGCTGTTGCACAGGCACGGCTAGCTCAAACGCAACAGAACCTATCTTACACCAAACTAAAAGCGCCTTTTGATGGCATTGTTGCCGCGAGAATTAGTAATCAAGGCGAGTATGTTAATAGTGGCAGTGCAATTATTCGTTTGGTGGAAACCAAAAATTTAGAAGCTTCTATCTTCGCCCCTCTAACGGCTTATCGCTTTTTAACTCAAGCCAAAAAGCTTGCTGCTGAATCGGCTTTGGGTAATGAAATGGTGCCTATTAAAGCAGTTGTTCCCGTTGCTGACAGTCGTTCGCACTTAATGGAAGTTCGGTTAGATATGTCAGATGTTGATTGGCCGGTGGGTCTTAGCATTAAAGCTGCGGTGGCCAATGGTGATACCAAAGAGGTGTTAGCTGTGCCGCGAGATGCGTTAGTGCTTAGACGTGAAGGAACAAGTATTTTTAAAATAGATAGCGAAAACAAAGCGGTGCAGGTCCAGGTGACTGTAGGAATCGGTGCTGGAGAACTGGTTGAAATTATTGGTAATGTGCAACCGGGCGATCAGATTGTGATCCGGGGTGCCGAAAGATTACAACCTGGACAAGCAGTACAAATAAAAAATAATAATGACTCGCTCATCTCTGGCAAACAATCTAACTAATAGCGGCGCTGAGAAAAACCAATGACATTAACTACCGCTTCACTCAAAAATCCTACCGCCGTCGTTGTTGCAATTTTGCTTGCTGCTTTGTTCGGAATTATCAGTCTGAGTAAATTGCCTGTTCAATTAACTCCAGATGTTAGCCAACCGATGATTACCATTTCAACCGGTTGGCGTGCTGCCGCTCCAGAAGAAATGGAGGCAGAAATCATTGAACGCCAGGAGGATGTTCTTAAAGGATTACAAGGCCTGGCTTCTTTAGAATCGACCTCTAGCCAAGGAAATGGGAATATCACTTTGCGCTACAACACTGGCGTAAATCTTGAACGAGCATTGATTGATGTAATGAATGCGCTTAATCAAGTACCCAGTTATCCGCCAGATGCGACAGAACCGGTGATTAGCGTTGGTGGCAATACTACTTTTACTGCAATCGCCTGGTTTGCATTAAAACCTGCTGAAGGTAATCCGAGAGATATTGCAAGCTACCAAGACTTTGTCGAAGAGGTTGTTCAGACTCGCATTGAACGCGTTGCCGGGATATCACAAACAAATGCTTTTGGTGGATTACAGTCCGAGCTTCGCATCACCTTTAATCCATACAAAGCTGCCTCGTTAGGATTAAACGTACCAGCACTTGCAGCTACTTTGAGTAATAACAGCGATACTTCGGGCGGGTTTAATGAAGTTGGACGTCGAAAATACACCTTACGTTTTTCCGGTAAATACGGTGTCAAGCAACTGCAAGATATGGTGTTGGATTGGCGAGACGGAAAACCGATTTTGCTGAGAGATGTTGCCAAAATTGAAATGACTTTGCAGGATCGGGTTGGTATTTTGACATTGGATGGTGAGCCTGCAATTGCGATGAATGCGCAAGCCGAGCAGGGGGTAAATGTCGTCGAAGTGATGGAAGGTCTCAAGGCTGCAGCAGCTGAACTGAATGAAGGGCCGCTTAAAAGGGAAGGCTTGCGATTGATTCAGATGTATGACGAAAGCGTTTATATTGGTCGATCAATGAGTTTGGTGCAAAACAATTTGATGATTGGCATTTTGCTGGCAATTAGCGTGCTTTGGTGGTTCCTTAGAAAGTTCAGAGCAACCTTAATTGTGGCGGTCTCGATCCCAATTTCGATCATTGTGACTTTGGTTGTGATGTATTCGACGGGCCGCACGCTCAATATTATATCCATGGCCGGATTAGCGTTTGCAGTCGGGATGGTTCTAGATGCGGCAATAGTGGTGCTTGAAAATATTGTTCGTTTGCGTGAAAACGGAGAGTCACCACACGATGCTTCATTCAAAGGTGCAACTCAAGTTTGGGGAGCATTGCTTGCGTCAACTGCAACTACGGTTGCTATCTTTTTGCCGATCGCTTTTTTAGAAGAAGTGTCGGGCCAGTTGTTTGCAGATTTAGCAATTACTATTGCGGTAGCAATCGTTGCTTCGTTATTAATCGCAGTGACAGTATTGCCAACGGCAGCAAGAAAGTTATTAACCAAGGTAACCGAAGAAGATCCTCACGAGCATTGGTGGACCGCAATTACAAATGGCATCATGAAAATTACCAGTACGCCTGTAAAGCGATTTGCTTGGGTATTCGGATTAATGATTGCTTCGTTATTCGGTAGCTGGTTGATTTTTCCAAAAGTCGACTACTTGCCGAAAGGTAACCAAAATCAGTTCCAAGCTTTTATCATGCCGCCGCCGGGTCTAAGTTATCCAGCTGCGCGTTTTGAGATGAGTGATGAAATTAATCGCCGGTTAAAGCCTTATTTAACCGGCGAAAAAGAGCCTAAGATAAGACACACCTGGATGGGATTTTTTGGTAACTTTGGCTTTATGGGCGGACGCGCTGAAGATCCAGATGATATTCAAGCGGTAGTTGGTGTCGTGAATAGCAACTTTTTAAGGGGTTTTCCCGATACAATGGCGTTTGCCTCACAGGCTCAGTTGTTCCAAAACCTTGGTGGAGGGCGTCGCATCGATGTCGATATTCAAGGCAACCAAGTCGATGAAATTCTTCAAGCCGCCAGAGTTGGTTATGGTGCTATTAGTCAAGCCGTCCCAGGGGTACAGATCCGTCCTACGCCTGGATTAACTTTGGCGGAGCCCGAACTTAGGTTGATCCCGATCGAAAGACGCGTCGCGGAAGCTGGCTGGACTCGCCAACAAGTCTCTGCCATTTCGAGAGCATTAGGTACAGGTCTTTACGTGGGAGACTTTTTTAACGGTCAGAAAAGACTCAATGTGTTTTTACGCACAACCGATTGGGAATCACCGGAGGAACTTGCTTCGATCCCTTTATACACTCCGGAAGCGGGTGTTCAGCCGGTTGGTGAATTGGTTGATATAGTGCGGACCGCCGGGCCAAGTTCGATTCTTCGGGTTGATAGGAAACGTACCATTACTTTGCAAGTAACGCCGCCAGAGAATATGAGTTTAGAAGAAGCGATTGACGCGATTAAACAAAACGCTGAGCCCTCAATTCTTTCGCAACTTACTGATAATGGTAGTGTAGCCTATCGAGGCAGTGCCGAAGCCTTGACTGAAGCACTTGCTAATATGAGCCAGAGTTTTATTTTGGCCTTAATAATTTTATATTTGCTTATGTCAGCGCTATTTAGATCATTTAAGGATAGTTTGCTAGTTGTATTGACTATTCCTTTAGCCACCATTGGTGGATTGGGCTTGCTGAGAATTACTAATGAAATAATCTTTCAACCGCTCGATCTATTAACCATGATTGGATTTATTATTTTATTGGGGCTTGTGGTCAATAATGCCATCTTGCTGGTTTATCAAACTCGCATCGGCGAAGGAGAAGGGCTATCGCGTCATGATGCGGTAAAACAAGCAGTAAGATTGAGGTTACGGCCAATATTAATGAGTACGCTTACTAGTATCTGTGGTATGTTGCCTCTGCTTATCATACCCGGTGCCGGTGCCGAACTTTACCGAGGAATTGCCGCGGTTATTGTTGGAGGTATGAGTATTAGTACCGTATTTACCTTAATATTTTTGCCGAGCTTACTGCAGTTTGGGAAACATTCCGATCAGCTGAAAAAAGTTGAAGTTTAAAAGAACAAATTTATGATATGCCATACCGACCCCTTCAGTTTCGCATAGGGCAAAACAAGTGGAGAGAGCTCCATCAGTCTGCACGGTTGCTATTGTGGGATCCACCACTACAGTCGGAATGACATTTTAATTTTTGTCGTTTCACCAAAATTAGTGTACAAGAATACAAACAAAAAATTACAAGAGTCTATCAATGAAAAAATCATTAATGAGCCTGGCGGTATTGCCGCTTTTATGTAGCTCTGCATTTGCTGAGCCGATCGAGAATAAATATTTGCAAGTACTTGAGCCATTTGATTCGAGTTTCCCGATTAAAACCAGTGATAATAGTTTTAAAGATGCCGTTAGTGAAAATTTGATTAAATCAATTTATGATTCGCTAGAACAAGATAAATCTATTCGGCTATTTGGCGATAAGAAAAGTTGGCGAAGTATCGATAAGCTCAAATCTAAAGATGGTGCCCATATTATCCGCTTTGGAATGAGCACCGAGACATTTACTAAAGGTAAACTAACAGTTAAAGGTGCTAAAAAGTCCTCCTTATACCTTAATAGCGAAAAAATTAGTGGAAATGGTAGCTATGACTTAAAGCTACTTAATGGCGATTACCGAGTATTGTTAGTTGTTGAGCAAGTAGAAGCCTGGGATAAGTTAGAGTTAGACTGGAAATCTGACAATGAGAGTCATGTAGTCAGTTTTAATACTGATGAGTCAAGCAATCGAGCCACCCCAAAACAATTTTTTGATAGCGAAGTTGTTAGCTCTATAAAACTTTCTCCTGATGGTAATGTAGTTGTTTGGAGTAAAACAAACTATTCGAACGATTCGGGTGATAAACGCCAGTCTTTCACCGAGCTATATGATCTCAAGAAGCGTCAAACCTTGTATCGTTGGCAGGGAATGTCTCCTAGCTCGCTTTCATGGAATGAAAAAGGAGATAAAGTTGCTTATCTACATAACTCCAATTTGTATATTCTTGAGCGTTCAGACCTATCAATAAGCAATATAGCCAAGGGGTTAAAAGGTGTTAGAAGTATTAGTTGGTACGACAGAGATAGTATTGTTTTATCTTGGCACAAACCAGAAAAATCCAAACAAAAAATTACTAAACACTATCGAGGTTTAGAAGACCGTTGGAGTTATTGGCGGGGGAATAGTCAATTACACCTAATTGACATTGAGTCAGGTTTTATTCGTCAGTTAACTGAAAATAAATTATCCTCTTCGCTCTATGATAGCGATAGAAAAAGGGGAAAGGTTTTATTTTCCCGCAGCCCAATTGATTACAAAGATCCAGCACATGTAATTACGCATGTTTTTGAGCTTGATGTAAAAAGTGGCGAAGAAACTGCTGTAGGAGAATTCCGAACCTTCAACTCTGCGGCCTACCATCCAAATGGAATCGTATTTACTGCAGGACCCGATCTATTGCTTTCGCAAGGTGAAGGTAAAGGCTCTATTTTGACAAAAGGTAAGTATGCAAATAACTATGATGGACAGCTCTACATTAGCAAGAGCGATGGCACCATTGAAGCATTATCTAAAAATTTTAGACCTGCGATTGGCGGGTTTGAAGTGCTAAAAAATGGCGACTTAGTTGTTTCAACGACTGACAAAGATAAGCGCCAGCTCTATCGATTTAGTTTTCGTTCGAAAAAATTCACAAGAATAAAAACTGAAGTTGAAGTCGTTGATCGATTCAGCGTATCAAGGGAGAGTAAACCGACGGTGGTTTATTATGGTACGAGTGCTACCAGTCCACAAAAAGTTGTTAGTTACAAAATGGGCAAAGCAAAACACAAGGTGTTAATTGACTCTGCCAAAACGGAATACCCCAATAACAAATTTGCCCAGTTAAAAGATTGGGATTACATCACAAAGTCCGGAAACGAAATCGATGGTCGTGTCTACTTACCCGCAAATTTTGACGAGAATCAGAAGTATCCTGCAATAATTTACTACTACGCAGGCACTTCCCCTGTATCTCGTTCGTTTACCGGGCGTTGGCCGTTTAATTTGTATACCACGCAAGGTTATGTGGTCTATGTATTACAACCTTCGGGAACCATAGGGTACGGGCAAGAGTATTCTGCCAAACACGTCAACGCGTGGGGTTTGGAAACAGCTGAAGATATAATAGAGTCGACTCAAGCTTTTGTTAAGGCACATCCATTTGTTGATGCTAACCGATTGGGTAATATGGGGGCTTCTTACGGTGGTTTTATGACTATGTATCTAGCCACCCGAACTGATATTTTTGCCGCTTCTATTTCACATGCGGGCATCAGCAACCTTACGTCCTACTGGGGCCACGGCTGGTGGGGCTATGCTTATTCCGGTGTAGCCACTAAAGGCAGTTTTCCGTGGAGTAATAGTGATTTCTACATTGAACAAAGTCCGGTTTTTCATGCTGACAAAGTCTCTAATCCACTATTGCTAATCCATGGCGATTCGGATACCAATGTACCGGTCGGTGAAAGTCATCAGATGTATACCGCGCTTCAATTATTGGGTAAAGATGTCGACTTAGTAGAGTTTTTAGGAGATGACCATCATATCAACAAGCGGTCTCATCGTTTGAAATGGTGGAACACCATCTTGGCCTATTTTGATAAACATTTGAAAGGTGAACCTGAGTGGTGGAATGATATTTATCCTGAGAAATAAATATCAAAATATAGAATCTGATATTGAATAAGGGGATTTCGGTTCCCTTTTCTAATTTTATTAATCATTGTTCTTCCAAAAGTTGGGCCGCTATTCTTCTGATTCTAGAATCACGATCAGAAATAGCTTGTTGCAGAAAATATATAGACAGTTCACCCCCTATTTCACCCAATGCCAAAACAACTGCTTTTTTTACATCATATTGGTCGCTTACCAGTAAGTTGCCTATCGATGCAATTGCGGACTTCTTGCCAAGAGTTGCAAGGCCATTAATTGCAATAATTTGAAGCTGCGGATCTGACTGAAAAAGGAATGATTCTAGAATGGGTGTTGCGGACTCTTTTTCTGCTTCAGCTAAAATTGTGAGTGCTTTTTTTCTCACTAACATGCTGTCATCCTCCAATACTAGTTCTAACAAGGTAACTACACCTTCATGGTCGATACTACTCAGTGACTCAAGTGTGGCTAATCTAACGGCTTCATTAGAATGATTTAGAGAGTTTCTATATAGTTCTGATGCTTGTTCAAATGGTAATTCTTGAACCTTTCTCAATTTTATCAGATCATCCTGGTACTCAGGCCGATAAGATAAAGATTGAGTGACCTTTTGTTGTACAGTTTGTTGTCCCGAGTCATCGAGTTTTGTAGTCGACTCTTGTTCACCAACTACATAGGGGTCGTCTTTCTTAGCCGGAGGAATTTCCTGGCAGCTACAAGCCGAAATTAGCAAACATGATAAAACTGCTATCTTGGCTTCATTCAAATTATTCATATCAAATCCTTAAAAGTAAAGCCTCTCACTAAGAGAGGCTTAGGCTATTTATTCAACTTCAAAACAACTTTCCATTGCTGTTTTATTACCGTTATCCGCCCGAACTAGAATTTCGAATTTAAATTCATCGTTCAGATCTATAAAACCTTGCGGAATAGTTAGTTCGGTTACATCGGCGGGCAGCATCGTGCTCATTACTAATTCGGAGTCTTCATTTTCTACTACGACTTCATAGTAATCGACTTCAACATCACCGTCTTTGCCAAGTGTCGGATGGGATGAGGTAACTGCATCCCAGCTTAGAGTTATTGGCGAGTATACTGATGTGATATCTTCAGAGTCACAGTCTTCAGTAGCGGGCTCTCCTGATACCAATACATTGTCTGGTGCTGCAGGGATGATGTGGGAAAGCTCTACTTCATTTTCTCTTTCTTCACCGTCCAAAGTTACCCCTTCGATTTCATAAATGCCTTCAGGAAACCGCTTGAAAAAATCGGCGGGATCTAATTCATCAAATGTAGGTTCAGCGCTTTCAAAGAACAGTTCTGTTAATCCTTGACGCTTTAATCTTCCGTTAATTCGAACCTTCATCATTCGCCTTTCATAGGGATCTTCAATGGTTAATTTCTTCCATTCATCACCATCTATTTTTCCGTGAATACCTAGGTCGCCATCAGTGTTATTCAATTCGAAGAATAATTGTGCTTCGTCGAATGGAATGTCTTCATCATCATCGTTAGCAAACACCGGCAGGCTGGTTAAACAACAGCTTAGTATAATGCTGTAATAAAATTCTCGATTCAGTTTCATAGTTATTGCTCCTTACAATCATAGTTTCATAAATCTTAATTTGTTGCGACGAATCGCGGATTACTTACTAGAACGTCAAGTAAACTTGATGAAACCTAATTCAAGTACCACTACTTAGGCGGTCGATTGGTAACGTCTTCCATGCTATCAATTAGTTCTTATTATTTACTTAAGACAGGAGGGTTTTTGATTATTAAAGAAAGGAATTATTAAGATTAAAAAGAGTATTGTGCTTTGACAAAAAAGCGTGATACTTCCGGGCTGTTGTAGGCATTCCGAATAAGCCTTGAAGAACTGATGAAAGTATTTTCTTGTTCGATTTCGCCACCTCGAGAGTACACAACATATAAATCGAATTTTTGTGAAGGTTGGTAATGATATCTAATTTGTAGAGCGACTTCTCCTATGGATTGGTTTTCCAGATCGTCATCAATAATAGCCAAGGCTCCATCGCTAGCTGCTTCATATATAGTTAGAGCGCGAGCTTTTAAAGCCACAGACTCAAATTTAATATCCAAAAAATGAGAATCATCAAATCGAGCGTTGATGAAAAGTTCGAATTCAGACTCAGTTGCATCGAACTCTTCAATTACATTTTCTTCATCCCAAATCAGATAACTGTCGTAGGCTACGCGATCAATCCCTAACCCTAAGGTCATATATTGATTCAAAGAATAAGTAATATTCGCGCCAAAACCAATGAAGTCGCCAGATATACCCTCTTGGCCTGACTTGGCATCTAGACTGTGCGTCCAGCCGGAGAATGGCGATGATTCTAAATCTAATTCAATGGTATACGCAGCGGGAAGGTTAACAGGATTATTTCCGCGCGTTACGTAGTCATCAATAAATTCAGAGTAGTATTCCACTTCCACGGTGAGAACTTGTTTCGTTAATAAAATCCATTCATTTGCAGAAGCAAAAGTCTCACCCAATTTCAGGCTGTTCTGGTTTTTTATTAATTGATATTTAAAGGTATGATCTGATGACTCTACCCAACTATCGGTATCATAGTCGGTAATTCCAAACTCAGTTTCAATTTCTAGTTGCTTGCGGTTAACTCTTGCAACGAAACCTGCATCACCGACATCAAAGTTGCTATCATAGTCGAATAAACCAATATGATTTGACCACTGATCATTCCAATCCCAATCGTAACTCAAATAATGAGCGTTTCCAGTTACTTTAGATTGCCCGATAATATCAACTTCACTACGAGCAAAGAAACCATTGAGCCTAGATGATTCGCCTATATCGACTTCGTAGTCTATAGATTTAACGGCGCTCTTCTTGTTTTCTGAAGGACTTTCGGTATGCGTTGTGAGAATGCCTAAATTATATTGCTGCGAAGAGTAGCGACCACGCAATACTTGAAATTCGCGACCACTTTGATGGGCTACATTTTCTTCATTACTATAGATTACGCCGAATTCAAAACCGTTGGAAAATAGATTGTATTTCAAGGCATGTTCAATATTTAAAGTTTCTTCATTGGGTCCTGAAAAAGAGCCAATTCTAGGTGAATGAAAAATTCTAAGTGACTCCGGGCCTTTGACTGAGTACAGTTCACTTTGCTCAAGAAAAAACTCTCTTTTTTCCGAAAAAAATGTCTCGATGCCTGATAAATTTAGCACTAGGTCATTCGATTCTACTTGCCCAAAATCTGGCTGATACGCGTAGGATATGCCTTGGTTCTCCCGTTTCCATAGCAGTGTAGCGCCAGATCTTTGATCGCTATTATTTGAGTTTTCTTCCTTATCATAGGTTATAAACGGTGTGATTTTAAACTGAGTCGATGGCGAGTATTCGAGTTTCACCGGCCTAAAATTACTCATAAACTTCGACTGACTGGTTGAAATATTCGGTGTGGATATTTTTGTTCGCTTTTCTTGGCTCCATATAGCAGCGTAAAATTTAGTGTTGATTTCTTTTTCTTTGTCTACATCAAATATGGTTGTAGACCAGGGGATCATTAGTTCTACTTCCCAGCTGTTCTCTTCGTCTATCGAAATGTAATGAATCCAGTCTCCGTCCCAGTCTCTACTTTCTTGTTTTTCGTTATCTAGTATAAAGTCATTAACCGAGCCATTTACTGACACCCTAAATCCATAAGCTGTGTTTCCATCACCAGTTAAGTCTATTATGAACTCTACGTAGTCTTCAAGAAGCTGTCCATCGCGAGGGCTGATATGCGCTTTCCGAGTCTTAATATAATCTTCGACTTCAAATAAAACATGTATCCCACTAGCGCTGGACGTTATTTTTACTGCTGATCGACTATCTTTGGTATTGAGAAAAGGAACAGAAATGTAGAATTGGTCGAATTCTTCAGCTTTGTCCCAATATTCTTCAGAAAGCTGTTCTGATTGTGACTGATTGGTAAAGAAAATTATAAAAAGAAATGCTACCGTCCTTAGCGCTTTATCCATGCGAAAACCCAGAAATCGATATCGAAAACTGCTCGTCTTTTAGTTGGGTGTTAACTGTATAGTCAAGAGCTTCACAATAGGCTTTGACCAACGATAAACCTATACCTGAGTGGCGCACATCACTTCTTGCCAGATCTTTTTTCCATAGGCGTTTAAACATATATTTAAGATCTTCGCCTTGTAGGTTTTGTGCGATATTGCTAACCACTAATGAGAATTTTTCTCCGGTATTTTTCCAAATGATGGATACAGAGCTTCCTTGAGGACAGTACCTAATAGCGTTTGAAATCAGGTTGTTGACAATTTGTGAAAATTCAAGAGACAAAGTATAAATATAGGGATCACAATTGTTAGTTAATGTAACTTCAACGTCTCTTTCGAGCATGTCACTTTTATGTGCATGAACGGTATTTTGAATTAGTTGTTCTACATCCAATTGGGTGCGCTTGAGGCCATCTTTTTGAACCTCGCTGCGTGCTAAGGCTAGTAACTGATTAACTAAATCTCCCATTTGTACACTGACGTCTTTTATTTCTTTAAGAGAGTGAGTGTAATTGTTATCGTCTGTATTGTTGAGTAGGGCCACTTCTGAAATGGTGCGGATCTCAGAAATTGGGGTTTTCAATTCATGGGCAACATCTGAAGAGAACTGCTGTTCCCGTTTAAATCCCTCCCGAACGCTGTCTAACATCCGATTAAATCGGTTGATTAGTGTATGCAATTCTTGTGGTTCTCTATCCAGTGCGAGGTAGGCGTTATCTTGCTTAAAATCAAGTACTTCGATTTGATCTTGTAATTCATCTAGTGGCTTGAGCCCTTTTTTAACAGACCACCAGACTATTCCCGTTAAAATGAAAACTAGAATTAAACTAGAGCCGAATAATATAGAATTAGCAATGGCTATAACATCATCCAAGGAAAGCCGTTCCTTCGCAATTGCAATGGTAGCTATTGGTAAGCTTTCGGGACGGGAGATAATTTCTTGTTCTGGTGCAAGTTTTTTTTCTGATTCTTCATCATCGTTTATGTCGATTTGTGGGTAAAAGGATATATATACAACCCTACCTGCTCTTCCATCGGGTAGCTTAGAGTTAAAGATATGATGCTGGTCTAAGGGTAACTTTCTAAATTCAAATTCTAAATCGCCCATTGAATGAGACTTCTCAAAAATTACTCCATTGTTAATCCAAATTTGAAAGTATTCTGGATCTTTGGGTCTAGAATATTCCGGCATGAACTCATCTGCAAAATCAAACTCAAGGCTACCCGAGTCATATTCCATAATAGTTTGGAGCAAGTTCACCTTGGCAATCAGATTTTCATCATAGGTGCGTGTTAACCACTGCGTTATAAACTCATTGGAAATGACAAGAGCAATAATCGATATGATTAATATCCCCGATATACTAGAAGAAACAGTTGTCTTCTTTATCGAAGGTTTCTTACCGGTTGATGAAGTATCCTGTACCACGTTTAGTCTGTATAAAGTTGTTGGGTTGAATTTTATTTATCTTTTTTCTGATATGAGAGACATTAACTTCGAGGGCATTTCTCGATATGAACTTGTCGCTAGTTCTAATCTTATCTTGCAATGTTTCAAAAGGAATGACTTTACCTGCACTCAGTGCAAGCTGTTCAATAATCGCATATTCAGTAGGGGTTAAACTTAGTTGATGCTCTTTAACTTCAACATGTTTCATATTGAGATCGACTTTAATGTCGCCAAATACTAGTTCGAAGTTATCTGCTTTTGATTGTCTACGCGTAATTGTTTTGATGCGAGCAACCAGTTCTTCAAATGCAAACGGCTTACATAAATAGTCATCTGCTCCCATTTCGAGGCCTTTTACTCTATCAGAAACTTGATCTCTAGCTGTTAACATAAGTATGCCAGCGTCGACCTTGCGATCTTTAGCAATCCTTAATATTTCAAAGCCATTTAGTTTGGGAAGCATTATATCTAGTACGATAACGTCATAATTATAAGACTTTATGAACGATACGCCTTCTTTGCCATCAGATGCAGTATCTACCGTAAAACCAACTTTATTGAGTCCAATTTCTAGACTTTGTCTGAGTCTAGGAGAGTCTTCAACAACCAATACTTTCATTTAAAAGCCTCTTCACTCCCAATGCACTACTTAAGTAAAAATCACATTTAGTATGAGTTTAGTCGTATTTTCTTAAGATATCCTTAAGGAAACTTACTGAATCTTAAGGGGGTTGAGTAAAGATGTTACCTTATTCGCAAGCCTCAGCCTGGCATCATACCTTGTATTTTTTATCAGTACAGGAACGGTTATGACCGATATTTACTTGTATACTAAGCAAGGTTATGTGGTCTACGAATTGCAGCCTTCGGGAACCACAAGATATAGGCAAGAATATTCTGCCAAACATGTCAATGTGTGGGGTTTGGAAATAGCTGAAGATATAATTGACTCGACTTGTACTTCTTAGAAAAAAGACTTAAGGGTCACCCAAATTTGGTCGCTGGTAAAAGCCCAACTAGTTGCAATTGATGCAACATAATTCTTCATTAGCTTTAAGTCTTCGAGTTCGTATATTTTTTGATTAGAGATCACCGTTTCGAGAGATTCCAAATTATTAATATCTTCGAGTGGATTTTTAGAAAGCAATAAAAGATCTGCCATTTTATTGACTTCAACACTGCCAAATTGATGTTGCTGATTAGAAAACGTTGCTGAGTCGATAGTCGCAATTTTTAAGATATCACGGGTTGGAATTTTTGCCTTAGCAAATTCCGAAAGCTCGTCCCACAATCCGCTTCCGTAAAATGCATATGGATCAAGCGCATCGCTTCCCGCGAGTAAAGCAACTCCTGCTTCATGCGCTTGCTTGGTAATCATTAGACCATGCTCGTAGAAATCATGTAAAACTTCGCTCGATGATTTTTTGCTCATAATGAATGCATCTAAACTCCAAATAGACCGAAGCAGGAATGGAATATATTTAATGCGTTCATCGCTTCGATATTCTTCATTATCGTAATTCGCTTCCCAGCGTCTTGTAATGTGCGTTGGGCAATACCAGCTGCCGTTAGCATTAAACGCCGAAAAAGTGTCTTGGGCGAGTTTATAGTCGTAGCCGTCAATCATTTGCCGGTACAATTGATTTGGTGTGCCCTTTCCTTTAAAAGAACCGTTCAGATAGGTTCCCCTTAGTGCGGAACTTTCTACTACTAGAAATCTAGCGTGTTCAAAACTTTTCATGCCAAGCTCGGCAGCCTCGACGGCTGAGATTCTGCGTGGCTTATGCCCAACAACGTCTATTTCTGCTTGGTTAGCAGCCTTCATTATGCGATAGAAAAACTCTTTGGGTGGATTGTTTTCCAATGTGATTTTTATAAAATCTACGCCATCTTTTTTAAGCTTTTTAAAAAGCTTAAAAGTCGTTTCGAAATCGGGAATTTCATCGTCATTCTCCCAAACATCGCCAAACTCTTCGACTTGATAAACGGCGGAAGAATCTATATTGGGACCAATCAAATTTCCTTTCGCGATTTCTTGTCGCCAACGGTCGCGATCACTCAACGACATTAAGATACTCTCACCAGATTCTTCCCCCATCGGAGAACCAAAACCCATTTCGCGAACATGAGTTACTCCGTGAGCGATCAACAAGGGAAAATGAATTTTAGGCGAATGGTGAATAAAGTGTGCATGCATGTCCCATAGACCAGGCATTATAAAACGTCCGCTACCGTCGACGACAAGCACGCTAGGTCCATGGTCAACAGTTTTTGACGTTATTGACTCTATCTTTTTTCCATTAACTAAAATGTGTCTGTCAGAAAGTATTTCACCATTATTAACATCGATAATAGATACGTTTTTGATAATCAAGGACTGATACGATTTACCCGCGCTTAATTCTGGCTGAGGAATAAATAGACCTATCGCTAGGATGGTAATGGATATCAAAAGTAGAAGTAGAAAGAGCCTTGCCAGTCGTCTGGCGAATCTTTTTATTACTTTCATCTGTAGGTTTTATCCCTTACGACAGCTGAATATGTGGAAGGTTAAAGCTAGTTTGTTTATTGTGAAATGAATGTGAAATGGTAGAAAGGTAAGTGCTTTGTCTGAGCAAACTAAAAAGGGAGCCGGAGCTCCCCTATACTTTATGATTTAGATAGTTAGTTAATACGATTCCCTTTTCTGTCTAGCACTATTGGACTGCCATAACCGAACTCCTTAATTCGTTCGAGTTGAGTTTTTGCATCACCGACAACAACATAGATCATATTTTGCTCTTCAGCATATTTTTGATAAATTGCCTTTGCTTCAGCAATATCCATAGATTGTAGTTGTTGTTGCTGTTTTTCAATATAGTCCATAGGCAAGTCGAACTGGCTCACTCGATTGAGCATATTTATTAAATTATTAATCGTCTCAAAATCCCGAGTGTTGCGTTTTGTTAGTAAGTTCTTTGTCGTTTGCATATCATTTTCGGTATAGGTCTCATCGTAATTGGCGATCAGATCTTTAAAGATATTCAGCGATTCCAAAGTCACATTTGCGCGAACTTGAGAGTAGGCCATGAATGGCGCGACATAATGGCGCTGGCGTAAAAACGAATAAGCCCCATAGGTATAGCCTTTTTCGATTCTTAGAGTTTGAAAAAGCCTTGCACTACCTCCCGCTCCTAAGCGATTCTGTGCGACCGTAAATTTATAATATTCAGGATGATCACCTTTAAGTCCTGGTTTACCAGCTATGATCACTGACTGTTTTGCATCTGGAATATCGACAAAAAAGACTTGTGGCTTATCGACGATTTTAGGTGCAGAGAACTCTGGTAGCTTCACCGACTCCCCTTTCCATTGAGCACTTAGCTTTTGCAATCCTTCGATAACCTGTTTTTGCTTGATATTACCTACTACATGCATGGCAGCATTTTTGGGAGTTAGATTTTTTCGATAGAAACCTTTCAAATCAGCCAAGGTTAATTTATTTATTGATTCTGAAGTTCCCGAAGTCGGCAAGCCCGCTCGATGATTCGGTCCATAAACCTGGCTGTAAAATGCTCGACTGGCAACCGAAAATGGTCTTGCTTCTTGTTGTTTGATCAGGTTCAGCTGGCGAGCTTTTATGCGTTCAAACTCTTTTGCATCAAAGCGAGGCTCTAATAGCATTTCTGTTACCAATGCCATCGTATCATCATAGTTTCGTGCAAGTGTGCTTCCTCCCACGTAAATACCATCGATAGATGCGCTGAACTGAATTGCCGCGCCCAATAGGCCAATGGCATCTTCCAATTCTTCAGGAGTTTTACTTTTAGTTCCCTCGTTCATCAATTCGGCAAGTAGATTTGCTGCACCCAAGTTATCAGAAGCTTCAAGCCATGCGCCACCATCGATGCGCATACTGAAGTTAACTAACGGTAGTTCGTTATGTTCCACACTGAGAATTTCTAATCCATTGTCTGCTTTGGCAGTAGCTATGCTTGGAACTTTGACTAAAGGTGTAGCACCTAAAGGAGGCTCTGAGCGATCGTGCTTGGTTTCGGTTTTCTCGTACTCCACCTGTTTATTGGAGTCAAAATCTTTTTCCGCACCTTGAACAATTTTTTCTTCTACAATATTCGCTTTCTTTGAACCTTCAACTATGAGCAGTTCCTGATCTTTAGGAACGAAGCTCGTCATTATGTAGTTCTTACCTTTAACATATTTTTGATAGACACGATTGATGTCTTCTCGGGTTACCGCTTTAATATTCTCAATATCTTGGCTAATAAACCCTGGGTCGCCTGCATATTCTTCATATGAACCTAACTGAAAAGCTTTATTGAGTACGCTTGATATTCCATTGTAGAAAGAGGTTTCTTGACGGGCTTTAATTCGTTTTAAATCATTATCGCTAAATCCATGCTGTTCAAATGATGCTAGCGCCGTTGTGATCGCTGAGTTTACCTTGTCAAGGTCAACACCTGCATTTGCTCTGACTCGGATGGTAAAAGTACCGGCAATTTCATTTGAATTTTGGTAAGCGGAAACCGAAGGCGCCAGTTTTTGGGTTTCGACTAACTCTTTATATAAATGGGCGCGCTTACCTTGACTTAGGATCTCGCCAAGTGCGGATAATGCGTAACTGTCTTTATGGTATTGCTCAACCGTAGGAAGAGTAATGCGAATTTCCGGAACCTTAGCAAAGTTATCCAGATGGAAAAGCTTTTTAGATTCCTTAAGGGCTACCGGCATAGGTTTCATTTCTTCAACAGGCTCAGATTTTTTAATCTCGCCAAACCATTTTTCTACCATCGCTTTCGTTTCAGCTATCTCTATGTCACCAGCAATGACCAGGGTCGCATTAGATGGACCATAATACTTGGCGTAGAACTCTTTCACGTCTTCAAGGGTGGCTGCTTGTAGGTCTTCGAGATCGCCAATTACAGTCCAGTTGTATGGATGGTTTTTGGGATAAAGATTCTTTCGAATAACGTGCCCGGTGTGACCATAGGCTTGATTATCGACTCTTTGGCGCTTTTCATTTTTAACTACCTGTTTTTCCCTTTCCAAGGCACCATCGGTTACTGTATTGATCATAAATCCGAGCCGATCGGAATCGATCCACATCAGTTTTTCCAGTGCGTCTTTAGGAACAACTTCATAATAAATGGTGCCATCTGACCAGGTACCACCGTTACGAGTACCACCTAGTTCTTCAATCATTTTTCGATTCGCGCCTTGCGGTACGTTTTCAGAGTCATTAAAAGCCATATGCTCGAAGAAGTGAGCAAAACCGGTTCTTCCTGCTTTTTCTCGGCTGGAGCCAACATGCACAATGGTAGATATTGCAACTATGGGGTCAGACTTATCCTGATGCAGAATAACAGTTAATCCATTGTCTAACTGATATTTCTCGAATGGGATCGAAAGTTCTGGTTCCTTGACAGCGCTGGTCTGTTTAGCCGCCGGTTCGGCCGCTTGTTGAGTTGGTGAACCGCTGTCTTCTGATTGACAAGCGAATAATATGCTCGCGATTACCCCTACTAATATGGCTCTTTTCATTTTAATTATTCCTTTTTATCAAAGTTTCTCGATTCTATATCAAACAGGAAGTTTGCATCAAACCAGGGATAGCTAAATATTGTTATTAGATATTAACCACGACTCTCAGAGCGGCATTAATCGTAGCGTTTGAGTCGTTGGATGTCAGTAGGTTAATTAGCGGATGGTTTTATGAGCGAAACAATAGTATTGAATAGCAAATGTATCGTTAGCTTATATGATTCTGCACTGGTTTTTCCAACTTCAATTGAAGTCGAATATAGAGATGACTACATAATTTCGAGATCCAAAAATCTCGATTACTCTCAACTGTTCTGTTGTGAGCTAGTCTTTATCTTCTTTTTTTGCTTTAACTTTTTCCCAATCGGTAACACTTTCAGTAAACTGCCAATTATTACTCACTCGCAAAAACCATCCCAAGTCCTGGGCCAGTGCCCCAAGTAATACGCCTCCAGCAAACAAAAATAGCGCCCCATTTTCATGATTATCAGCGTAAATCCAAATACAAAATGAGATTGCTATTAAACGAATGATAAATAATGGAGCACTCTTTTTAACCTGGTTTGCAAAGGTTACACCTTCTTCTTTTGCTTTGAGCAACTCTTTGCTTCTTGCAGTGTCATCGGAACTTTTAAGAATCATAATATTTTACGTATTTAATCCAATTAGTTAGCTAGCATTTTCTTAAGATCTGACATTCGATCTTTACCTTTTTTGCGCTTCTCATCGTCAGAAATTTGCATGCGGTCTTCTTCCCAATCTAAATCATCTTGGGGCATTTCTTCTAGAAACCGACTTGGCACTGAGTTCACCATTTCACCATATCGCGCTCGTTGTTTGGCCACCATAATTGAAAGCGTTTCTTTGGCGCGCGTTACACCCACGTAGGCAAGACGTCTTTCTTCTTCCACATTATCTTCTTCAATACTCGATTTATGCGGTAACAATTCTTCTTCCATACCCATTAAATAGACATGAGGAAACTCTAAACCTTTGGAAGCATGGAGTGTCATTAATTGTACTTCGTTCAGTTCTTCTTCCTCGTTATTGTTACGGTCAAGCATTTCCCGTAGGCATATCTTGGAGACGGTTTTAGCAAAAGGGTCGTCGGCGTCTGCATTGTCTTCGATGCCTTTTTCGATCCAGCTTAATAGTTCGGTGACGTTACTCCATCTAAATTCGGCCGCCTTCGGGGAGCTGGAAGTTTCAAATAAATAGCCGTGATAGCCGATGTACGCCATTAGTTCATTAAGAACTTGCATGGTATTACCGCGCTTTAAATTATCACCGGCGCGTGCCATGATTTCACCGAACTTGCGTACGGCTCTTAGACCTTTACCAGCCAAGTGTTCCTCTAAGCCTATTTCAAAAATGGCTTCAAACATGCCGATATGGCGTTCATTAGCGTAGTTGCCGAGTTTTTCTAAGGTTGCGGCACCGATTTCACGACGAGGTACATTGGCGATGCGAATGAAGGCGTTGTCATCATCAGGATTAACCAGCAATCGCAAATAGGCCATGGTATCTTTAATTTCAGCGCGTGAGAAAAAGGATGTACTTCCCGAAATCTTGTAAGGCACCTGTTTATTTACGAGGGCTCTTTCGACCAGGCGGGACTGATGGTTACCACGATAGAGAATTGCAAAGTCGTTAAACTTTAAGTTGTGTTTTATTTTCCGCGAAAGGATTTCAACTACGACACGCTCCGCTTCATGGTTATCTTCTTTTACAGAAAGAATACGGATCGGCTCTCCATACTCTTTGTCTGACCATAAACTTTTATCAAAAAGATGAGGGTTGTTAGCGATTAACACATTGGCTGACTTCAAAATACGACCACAGGAGCGGTAGTTTTGCTCCAGCTTAACAACTTTTAAATTTGGAAAGTCGTGTTGAAGTAATTCTAGATTTTTGGGTTGCGCGCCGCGCCATGAATAAATCGACTGATCATCATCGCCTACCACGGTAAAGCTACCTAACTTGCCGGTGAGCAGTTTGACTAGTTCATATTGACTGGTATTAGTATCTTGGTATTCATCCACTAGTAGATAGCGGATTTTGTT
>JAPHTP010000054.1 GCA_026196875.1 Kangiellaceae bacterium | reverse complement strand
GCGATTGTGTCTTGAGCAAATTGAGCGTTTGCCGCAAAGTTATTAGTTGATGATGTCATGTTATTTTCCTCGATACATACATGCTGTCTTCAAGCTCAAACAGCAAATTAGGATCGAAGATTAGTGAGAAAAACCAGTTAATTTTGAGTCATTTTTGCCTCGAAATAACCAATAGTTATCACAGACCGCTAACCATCAAGCCGTTTGGACGTCTATATGGCCAGCAGTATATTCAATTATTTTTATATGTCAAGATGGTTAGACGGCTAAAATCGTGTAAAATAACCACGAATTATGTAGAACAGAGGTAAACATGGCTAAAAAATGGGATGGGGAGTTTATTAATCCCTATGTTGAACACGGTGCTAAAAAAGAGAACGTTAAGAAAATAACCGTATCAATACCCTTCTCGGTTTTAAAAATCTTAACTGATGAACGCACCCGTCGGCAGGTCTCAAACCTGCGCCACGCAACGAATAGCGAGCTTTTATGTGAGGCATTTTTGCACGCCTACACGGGGCAACCGTTGCCAGCAGATGATGATCTCAGTAAGGATAAGGAAGATTATGTTTTGAGCTATAAGAAGAAGGCTCTGGAAGATTAGAGCTTCTGTTTTGGTCTAGTTAAACAT
Source organism: Kangiellaceae bacterium (assembly GCA_026196875.1). Lineage (GTDB taxonomy): Bacteria > Pseudomonadota > Gammaproteobacteria > Enterobacterales > Kangiellaceae > Aliikangiella. The sequence continues at coordinate 20,773 of JAPHTP010000054.1, read as the reverse complement.
AATCAAAAGTTATATTCCTAAAAGTAATACTGTTAATTGTACTTCTTTGAAAGCAGGAACTCGCTTCTTTCATTTTAGAGTTTCGCACCTAGGCCGAATAAAAAAACAAACTAAGTGACGAAAAACTGCTACAAATTTAGACCAAATGCCCCGCGCCGAAGCGCGGGAGAAAATAAAATTAAAATTTTATTTTAGAGTCTCAAGAATCTCTTCATCAGACCCCTCTGCAATATCCGCAAACAATGGCGTACTCAAATATCGCTCTCCTGTATCCGGAAGCATCGCAAGTATTGTCGACCCTTCAGGTGCAGTCTCAGCAACTTTAAGCGCGGTCGCAAAAGTCCCACCTGCTGAAATACCACAGAAAATACCTTCATTTTTAGCAAGCGCTAACGAAGTTTCGATGGCCACTTCGTCCTTAACAGGGATCACTTGGTCAATCACTTCACGATTAAGGACATCAGCAACAAAGTCAGGCGTCCAACCTTGAATTTTATGTGGCGCCCACTCTTTACCGCTTAGTAGTGCAGCCCCTTCAGGCTCAGTACCAATAATTTGAATTTCTGGACGAGCCACTTTTAATACTTCGCCAACACCAGTAATGGTGCCGCCTGTACCATAACCACTGACAAAATAGTCCAAACGCTCACCGGCAAAGTCTCTTAAGATTTCCGGCGCTGTTGTATTACGGTGGTATTCTGGATTAGCTTCATTCTCAAATTGCTGTGCTAAGAACCAACCATTTTTCTCTGCTAGCTCTTCTGCAATACGTACCATTCCTGTTCCACGCTCTGCCGCAGGAGTTAACACAACTTTCGCACCAAGGGCACGCATAATTTTACGGCGCTCTACGGAGAAAGTTTCAGTCATCACCGCCACAAAAGGATATCCTTTAGCGGCACAAACCATGGCAAGCGCTATCCCAGTATTTCCGGAAGTCGCTTCTACAACTGTTTGGCCAGGTTTCAAGCGACCTTTTTGTTCAGCATCGTTAATAATTGCATACGCCAAACGATCCTTAACCGATGCAAGCGGATTAAAAAACTCTGGCTTAACGTACATGTTAACGTGTTTAGGCGCTAATCGGTTAATTTTAACTACTGGTGTGTTACCAATAGTTTCCAAAATAGAATTATACTTCATCTGATTTTCCTGCTAATTAAATTAAAATACTTAAAATAAAACCTTCGTCTATAGATTCGCCACGCGTTCTAGCAACTCATTTGATAAATATGGTTCCGATTGGATTAATTCGCTATTCGGATGCCATGCAAGTTCGTTCGCTAGCTGAGTCACTTCCCCAACAACAATTAGGGCTGGCGCTTGAACTTGATAGTGCTCTACAAGGCTGGGAAGTTCATGAAGTTCACCGGTTACGACTCGTTGCTCTTTTGTAGTTCCCTTTTCTATCAAGGCCACCGGAGTAGAATGAGATTTGCCGAATGAAATTAGCTTTTCAGTAATTTGTTGACTCTTTCCTAATCCCATATAAAAAACCAGCGTTTGGTTTTCAGCTGCCAGACTCTTCCAATCTATGCGAGAGTTTTCACCTTTTTCATGTGCCGTGATAAATCGTACTGATTGTGAATAATCTCTATGGGTCAACGGAATTCCGGCATAGCTTGCGCAACCCGCTGCAGCGGTTATTCCCGGAACGACCTGGAAATCTATGTCGCTAGCTTTCAAGTATTGGAGCTCTTCTCCACCGCGCCCAAAGATAAATGGATCTCCACCCTTTAACCTTACCACTTCCAGCCCCTGTTGCGCATAATCAACTAACAACTGATTAGTATTATCTTGGGTTACAAAATGTTTGTTACATCGTTTACCCACATGAATTAGCTTTGCATCTTTGCGAACTTGTTCAAGGATTTCCTGGCTTACTAGCGCGTCGTAGAGAACAACATCTGCAGTCTGAATCAACTTAAGCGCTTTTACCGTTAGCAATTCTGGATCACCGGGACCTGCGCCGACTAAGGAAACCTTACCTTTATGATTAATTTTGCTTTCGAATAACTCGAATAATTCAACATTATTACTCTCAATCTTTTCGGGGTTCGCGATAGCTGTGTCTATATACCACTCCGAAAAACGCTTCTTCTCACTCATGCGTCGAAATTTTTTTTTAACTTCCGGCCTTAACTTTTTGAGTTTGTTTAATAATTTTCCTAGTGCCGTTGGCAATAACCACTCTATTTTCTCCCTTATTTTTCGAGCCAACACAGGAGAGACACCGGAACTAGAGACAGCAATCAACAAAGGTGACCGATCGATTACCGCAGGCATAATAAAAGTGCTTAATTCAAGGTCATCAACTACGTTAACCCAAATATTTCTCTCTTGGGCAACAATACTCACAATTCGGTTTGCCATACGATCATCTGTCGCCGCGATAACTAAATACATTCCTTCGAGTAATTCAGACTGGTATTCTCCTTCAATGAGAGTTACCTGATTCTGCTTGGCAAGAGCTAATACCTCATCGCAGAAATCTAAACTAACCATAGTGACTTTACTCTGCGCCTTGAGTAAATGTTTTAACTTACGCGCAGCAACCTCGCCACCACCAACGATAAGGCACTGCCTATCTTTCATTTGTACTGTTATAGGTAAATAATCCACTTTCTTTCACCATCGGCGCTAATGCTTAGTTCATATGAATCAAGTACTTTCTGTAACCATTGCCTGATTCAATCGTCGATCCCTTAATAGGGAAAATCTAAGATTTTGTTGAGATGAACATAAAAACACTTACTGGCAAAATTACGAAATAGGCATTTGCTTGGTGAACATAACCAGTGGAAATACCCCCATTCTATGCGGTCTACATAGCATTTTGGGCGCTTAATACCTATATTTGATAATGAGTTGACGTGAATGACAAAGGGTGTTAAATTTGCGCCATCTCGACGTCTGGACGTCCAAATGAGAATTTGAGATTTATTCAAAGTTACACTTGAGGACTGATTTGCAAATTTTTATTCTAAGTCTCTCCTCAAGTACCTACTTTAGTATAAGTATTGGGCTTGAATAGGCTTAGATTTAGATAGTCAAAAATTTAAACTTGGTCATTGATTTGAACATAGTTAGATAAAACACACTTGTGAAATATTATGAAGCTACATCAATTGAAATACCTGGTGGCTATTGTTGAGAACAATTTCAACATTACCACTGCTGCGGAAAAAATTTATACCTCTCAACCAGGTATTAGTAAGCAACTACGTCTACTTGAAGATGAGCTTGATCTAAAGATCTTTGAGCGAAGTGGAAAACAGCTAGTAGGATTAACCGCCTTAGGCGAGGACGTTGTAAAGCACGCTCGTCGCGCACTTCAAGAAGTTGAAAATATTAAACGTATTTCACAAGACAAAAATAAGGTGGAATCGGGCAGCTTTAGTCTTTCTACTACACAAACTCAAGCCAAGTATGTGTTACCTGAAGTATTCAAACGATTCCATGCTCGTTACCCTAACTTGCAAATAGATATTCAACATGGCTCAGCTGAACAAATGAGCGATCAACTAGATAAAAAGCAGATTGATTTTGCGATTGCTTCTGACAACACTCAACTTTCTCCTGATATCGTGAAAATTCCTTGTTATCACTGGGACAGAGTCATTATATTTCCGCAAGACCACCCGCTTGGCGATTTGACTAAACCAACACTGGAAGACTTGGCCAAGTACCCGATCATTACTTACAAGGAACCTGCAGTTGGCGATTCTAGTTTAGTACGAAGTATGAAAGCCAAAGGACTTAAACCCAACATAGTGTTTACAGCTCGTGATGCAGATGTGATTAAAACCTATGTTCGAAACGGCATGGGGATAGGAATCGTCGCCAGCATGGCATTCAATCACAAAAGTGATCCAGATTTAATCGGGTATTCCGCGAAAAGTATATTACCGCGCTGTACAACCTGGATCGCATTTAATAAAAATCTACTGTTAAGACGATACATGTATTGCTTTATAGAATTATTTGCACCGCACATTACCAAAGACTGGTTGGAAGCTTACATCAACAGAGATGTTTCGTTTGATACACAACATTCGCACCAAGGCGATGGCAAAGCCCTACCTATGCACTAATTTATTATTTGTTGTCATGGAGTCTAGCATTATTAACACGAGTTTGATTCGTACCAAAAATACTGTCTAGAAAACCCTTGGCTTGGGCGATATGTCCAAGCCTTTTTATCTATGTAACCTTAATTTAAATTAAGCTTGTTTACAGTAAGAAGATCATGAGCGATAAAACCAAACAATTAAAAGAGTCACTAAAGCAGCGAATTTTACTTCTCGATGGAGCGATGGGCACCATGATTCAAGCCTATCAATTCTCGGAGGATGATTATCGAGGGGAGCGCTTTAAAAACTGGCATTGTGATTTAAAAGGTAACAATGACCTGCTGAGCTTAACTCAGCCAGAAGCGATAAAATCAATTCATCGTGAATATTTACAGGCTGGCTCCGACATCATTGAAACTAATACTTTTAACGCTACCACGGTAGCAATGGCAGACTATGATATGCAGAAGTTAAGTAAAGAAATTAACTTCGAGTCAGCTAAGATTGCTCGTCAAATAGCGGACGAGTTTTCAACACCAGATAAACCACGATTTGTCGCGGGTGTACTTGGACCGACTAATAAAACAAGCAGTATCTCTCCCGATGTAAATGATCCAGGATTTAGAGCGATCAATTTTGAAGAGTTGAAGATCGCTTACTATGAATCAGCAAAAGCACTGGTCGAGGGTGGCGCAGATATAATCTTAATTGAAACCATATTCGATACGTTAAACGCAAAAGCAGCAGTTTATGCAGTAGAAGAATATTTTGCTAATGAAAACGTTATTCGACCGGTAATGATTTCAGGAACTATTACCGATGCGTCTGGAAGAACCTTAACTGGACAAACAACTGAAGCTTTTTATAACTCTCTACAACACGCCAAACCAATTAGTTTTGGATTGAACTGCGCACTCGGCGCGGAAGAGTTACGCCCTTATATTTCAGAACTTTCTCGCGTATGCGATTGCTATGTTTCTGCGCATCCGAACGCAGGTTTACCAAATGAATTTGGCGGCTATGATGAAACCCCGGAAGATATGGTTAATGAACTTTCTAATTGGGCTGAACAAGGTTTACTCAACATTATCGGTGGTTGTTGTGGTACTACACCAGAGCATATTAAAGCGCTTAATCAGATTGTAGATAATTATCCTCCTCGCAAGTTAAACGATCTTCGACCCTCATGTCACTTGTCGGGCCTTGAGCCAGTTTCAATTGAACCAGAAAGTTTGTTCGTTAACGTAGGCGAAAGAACAAATGTTACTGGCTCTGCCCGTTTTCTAAGATTGATTAAAGAAGATGATTTCGAAACCGCACTGGATGTTGCTCGTGATCAAGTAGAAAACGGTGCGCAAATAATCGATATTAATATGGATGAAGGCATGCTCGACTCTAAGGCGAGTATGGTTCGATTTCTGAATTTAATCGGTGCTGAACCGGACATTTCTCGCGTACCAATAATGCTTGACTCTTCCAAGTGGGAAATTATTGAAGCAGGCTTACAATGTATCCAAGGTAAAGGTGTTATCAATTCTATCTCTCTAAAAGAAGGTGAAGAAGCGTTTATTGAGCATGCAGAAAAAGCCAAATTATATGGCGCAGCGGTAATCGTTATGGCCTTTGACGAACAAGGCCAAGCAGATACTTATGAACGAAAAATAGAAATTTGCGAACGAGCTTATAAAGTACTTACGATGAAAGTTGGCTTTAATCCAAATGATATTATTTTTGATCCAAATATATTCGCGATCGCCACCGGAATCGAAGAGCATAACAATTATGCCGTCGACTTTATTGAGGCCACACGCTGGATAAAACAAAATCTACCAGGTGCAATGGTGTCCGGCGGAGTTTCCAATGTTTCTTTCTCATTCCGAGGCAACAACCCTGTTCGCGAAGCTATCCATGCTGTATTTTTATATCATGCGATCGATGCGGGCATGGATATGGGAATTGTTAACGCCGGGCAACTGGAAGTCTATTCCGAAATAGATCCGAAACTGCGCGACGCTGTAGAAGATGTTGTGTTAAACCGGCATGAAGATGCTACAGAAAGATTACTGGAAATCGCCGAAGAGCACCGTCCAAACTCAGATAAGTCGAAAGAAGATAACCGCCTAGCCTGGCGGGAAAAAGAAGTCAATAAGCGAATCGGGCATGCCTTAATAAAAGGGATTACAGAATACATTGAAGAAGATGTAGAGGAAGCTAGACGCGGCTTTGATCGCCCTCTTCATGTAATCGAAGGTCCTTTAATGGACGGCATGAACATCGTTGGCGACTTATTCGGCGAAGGAAAAATGTTTTTACCACAAGTGGTTAAGTCTGCGCGGGTGATGAAAAAAGCCGTCGCCTATCTTGAACCATTTATGGAACAAGAAAAGAAAGAACTAAACCTCGAAGATAAGTCTAACGGGAAAATCCTTTTGGCAACGGTAAAAGGTGATGTCCACGATATAGGAAAAAATATTGTCGGTGTAGTTTTACAATGTAACGGTTACGAAGTAATTGACCTGGGGGTAATGGTTAGCTGCGAACAAATCATTCAAACCGCTAAAGAAGAAAATTGTGACCTAATAGGATTATCTGGGTTAATTACACCTTCATTAGATGAAATGGTACATGTTGCCAAAGAGATGACTCGAAATGGTTTGGATATTCCATTATTGATTGGCGGCGCCACTACATCAAAAATTCACACTGCAGTAAAAATTGAGCCTAACTATGAACACTCAGTTATTTATATAACTGACGCATCGCGCGTTGTTTCAGCAGCGAGTTTACTTTTGAGCGAAGAACATAAGCCAGGTTATGTGCATGGAGTAAAGGAAGAATACAATCAGATGCGGATCGCTAGAAATGGTAAACAAGCCAAGATTAAATCAACCGAATTAAACCTGGCGCGCGATTTTAAAGCTGATATTGACTGGAATATTCACCAGCCAATTAAGCCGAATTTTATCGGAGAAAAAGTATTTGATGATTATCCCCTCGGTGATTTGATCAACCGAATCGACTGGACTCCTTTTTTTAGAAGCTGGGAACTAGCAGGTAAGTTCCCAAGAATACTTGAAGATGAAGTTGTCGGAGAATCAGCAACCAAATTATACGACGATGCCCAAGCTATGCTTAAAAAAATAGTGGATGAAAAATGGCTAACAGCTAAAGCGGTTATCGGCTTTTATCCAGCTAATAGTATTGACCATGATGATGTCGAAATTTATTCCGACGACTCACGTAACAATGTAACACACAAACTCCACTTTTTACGTCAACAAAAACAAACCAGGCAAGGCAAAGCTAACCACGCTTTGTCGGATTTTGTCGCACCTAAGAATAGCGATACTCAGGATTATATCGGCGCATTTGCGGTAACTGCAGGGATCGGAATTGACGAGCATGTTGAACGTTTTGAAAAAGCCCACGACGATTATTCTAGTATTCTGTTAAAAGCGCTTGCAGATAGACTGGCCGAAGCTTTTGCTGAAAGAATGCATGAAAGAGTAAGAAAGGAATTCTGGGGGTACGCTGCACATGAATCTTTTACCAACGAAGAGCTAATTTCTGAAAAGTATCAAGGCATCCGCCCCGCCCCCGGTTATCCTGCGTGTCCAGACCACACCGAGAAAGGGACACTTTGGAAGATGTTAAAACCTGATGAAAAAATTGGCTTAAACATTACGGAAAATTTTGCTATGTATCCTACTGCTGCAGTTTCCGGGTGGTATTTCTCTCATCCTGATTCACAATACTTTGGCGTTGGGAAAATATCTAAACAACAAGTGGAAAGTTATGCTGAGCGTAAAGGCTGGTCGATTGAAGTTGCCGAGAAGTGGTTGGCGCCTAATTTAGGCTATGATGCTTAATCATTGTATTTTTGCTGGTAAATGCTAGCCATTTTATTGAACTAGAATGGCTAGCATCGATTTAACGAGCTAAGCTCAAGGTGTAATTAGCTGGTAGCTCAACGTCTGATCATGTACTTGAACTTTATAGTTACCGACCAAATTTGTATAAATATCGCTACCCGTCCGATCTAAAAATCCATCGTTATTAGTATCGCCATAGTTATGAGACCAATCAGCAAATAAATCTACTTTAAATCTCTGGTTACTCTGACCATCAAAATAGATTTCAACCTCCCAAATATTATCAGCGATAAGACTCATTTCGGTCGCACCCCATCCGTTTGGTGTTCCACGAAAATACAATGTATCAAAGTTCTTAGCAAAACCACTACCAACTTGTTCCAGAGAATAAGATAAATTTGAGTCATTTACTCGAACTTTATATTGCCCTGTTACGCCAGAATAAATATCTGCGCCGGTTTGTTCTAAGTACCCATCGGTATCGTTATCACCATAGTTATGGGACCAATCGCCATTTACATCAAATTTGAAGCGCTGATTAGACTGTCCGTCAAATGAAACTGTTGCCTCCCATGTGTTGTCGGCGACTAATTCCATTGAGGTAGTTCCCCAACCATTTGGCGTACCTCGGAAGAAAAGCTGCGGAAAGTTTTTCTTAAATCCACAATCTACACAACCACCATCCATGGCACCACCATGAATTGCGGCTGCTGCCATACCACCTAGATTAAAGTTTGCATAACCATTGCTATCAACATTAATAATAGCCCCGCTGCATTCATTGTCACCGGCCAAAATATTGCAGTATCTTCCTGCTGGTAACCCTGTATAAAGAGTTTGATTTAGGTTGCCAGTCTCATTATTAATTACAACAAATCCTCTGTTACCACGCCCAAATGCTATTTGATTGTTGCCGTTATCCCACCAGTTATCGACACTCCATGCATCGATAGTATGATTTCTGAATCCTACCATATTGGCTATATTGCCCCATCGATGCTGGCAAACCCATTCTGAATTGCCGCAATTAGTTACTCCGGAAGGAGGACCTGCATCCGTATCTGTGAATTTATATCCAGACATTACTTTTGGGTAACCATATGGAAAGGCGAGCATGTACACGTTGGCTAAGTTATATTTTGCACCATCTTTGTAACTCAAAGTGCCTCCGCCCCCATGACCTCTTTCGCGATCATGATTATCAACAAAGATCAGCGCACGACTGGAATCTAAAAGCCCCCATGAAGTTCCAAGTGTCCTCAAATTTTTTATTTGACCATTGAAGTTACTGGCTACATCCACTCCATATTTAAATTCAGTCACTAATCCCAGGTGCTGATATTTATCGGGTTGAATTTCCGCAGCTTCTCCTCCCGCTCCAATGACTTCAAGAAAGTTCCAGGGATTACCCGAACGATTTAAAATACCTTCTATATCCCATGGAGACATATGTTTAGCCGCATCTATTCGAAAACCATCTATCCCTAAACTTTTGAGTTTATTGATGTAGCCAGCAAGTTGCTCTTGTACATAACTTGCCCCTGTATTTAAGTCTGGTAACCCACTAAGCTTTCCATTCCAAACATGATTAGCATCGCCATAATGACTAATATCAAAGCGAGGAGAATGGTAATCATTGCTGCTGTATAGTCCCGGATGATTTTCGACAGACCAGTTAGTGCCAGCGGTTCCAGTCCCGCCATTGTTCCACGCTGCGGTGTGGTTTATGACTAAATCTGCATACACTTTTACCCCAACTGCGTGGCAACGCTGGACCATATTTTGAAGCTCGGATTCTGTGCCACTTCGGCTAGTCAGTTGATAACTAACCGGTTGATACCTTGCCCACCATGTATGGTAGTTAATGTGTTCATTGGGGGGTGAAATTTGAACTGCATCAAATCCTTTAGGCCCTAGAAACTGTTCGCACTCGTTTGCAATTTCTGTCCACTTCCATTCAAACAAATGGACAAACGCCGTCCCAGCTTTGACCGCCGGATTAAAACTTACTAGTAATATCAAGAGAAGAAAAGTAAATATATTTTTCATGACAAAATTCCGCTGCATATCGTTTTTATTTTGAATATCTTGCTAACCGAGCAAAAGCTTATTGTCCGTTAGCTGCGCAAGCTACTCGCCTTGAAAGTCAGGATAACTACATCATGAATACGTATTAATAATCGCGTCATTTTTGACGTATAAAATTACGATGTCTCTGTTTCGTCCCGAAAAATACTAACAAAATCTTTTTTGAGAACAGGATGAATACGTATGCATGAAGCTTTGCTGAGGTTACAAATCTCAATACAAATATATTTGTTCGGCGTCAAAATAATTATTAATTGCTTTTACAATTATTTGAATGCATACGAATGTTCTTCAGACATTTGAGACGGCGAAATATTTCTAGTCCTAGATGATTGAGGAATAAGCCCTTTAGATCCAATTCTCAGTAGTAACACCTGAAAGTAAGAACCTCTTGTGAAATTTACACATACCATATGTGACCTATCTCACATTTTCATACTTGTCGACCTAATGTTAATTGTACACGTGTACCAATTGGGTAAAATCTCGACGGCAACTCCTATTTTCGTTTAAAAGCTAGTCACACACCAAAAAATGTACGGAACTTATTCACATTTAAAACGCATAAAAGTCTATCCAGATAGTTTGGAAAAAGGCATGTTCGTTTCTGAGCTAGATCGTCCTTGGAGCAAGTCTGATTTCTTAATGCAAGGATTTACAATTGAGGACGAATTGGATATCGCTTCAATTAAAGACCAGTGTGACTTTGTGTATGTCGACTTTCAAGACGATGTTCAGTTTAAGCGCTTTCAATTTAAAAGCTCAGTATCAAAAACCTATAAAGAGAGGATTTTGACAGAGTCTGAAAAGCGAAGTTTTAACTTAAAAGAACATACTAAGACTGCTCGCAAAACGCATCGTTCGAGCGCAAAAGCAATAAAGTCAGTAGTTGACAAGGTTATGCTTGGCGAGGACTTTGAAGTTTACAGCGTCAAAAACTCTGTTAAAGACATGGTTAGAGAAGTTCTCACAAATGAACAAGCCATGATGATGATGATCTTGCTTAAGCAGACCAATGACCGAACCGCAGATCACTGCTTAAATGTGAGTGTTTTAGCAATTGGATTTGCTCGCTATCTCGGTTTTTCACAACGAGAAATGGAAGAGATTGGCCTCGCCGCACTATTACATGATATTGGTAAATCACAAATTGAAAACAAGCTACTTAACAAAACCACCAAATTAGATAAGTCCGAAATAAATCAGCTGTGCATGCATACCAAACACGGATATGACTTGCTAATGAAAAAGAAAGATATCCCTCCTTTGGTAATCGATGTCGCCCTTAATCATCACGAAAGGTTAAACGGCAAAGGCTACCCTAGACGCCTTAAGGCGGACCGTATCAGTTCTAAGGTTAGACTTGTTAGTATTGCCGATTGCTTTGAAGCAGCCACAACCAACCAACCACACCGTAAGGCACGCTCAGTAGTGGAAGCATATAAGCTTTTAATGGAAGGTAAAGGCACTAAATACGACGAGAAACTCGTTCTTAAATTTATCGAATGGCGTGGAATTTACCCGCCCGGTACAATTGTTGAAATGAAAAATGGTGAAGTCGGTATTGTCGTATCCACCCATGCCAAGTACAAACTTAAGCCACGGGTATTATTGGTATTAGACGAAAATAAACAACCGAGAAGGGCAAGGTTGGTTGATCTATCAACAACTGATACTGATGCCGAGTCTAAACCCTACGTTATTTTTAAAGCCTATGAAAATGAAGCATTTGAGGTTAAGGTCCAGGAGCATATCGAGAAAGGGTTGATCGTTGCTAAGACTAAATAAATTCACCCTATCCCCTCTTTACCAAAAGAGGGGATAACTCTAATAGGCCTGAAAAATCTATGGCGCAGCAAAGCTTATTTATTATTGTTAATTAACTTTTCGGCTTTGGCTAAATTTCTTACTATCGCTTGTCTTAAATTTTCGTTAGTTTCACCTACTAGCTCTAATCCTTTCGCAAAGCTCTTTTTAGCTTCTTTAGGATTGTTAGCAGCTAACCATGCATCACCAAGACTGTCGTAAACATTGGCTGATTCGGGGTATATTTTAGCGTTATATTTCATTAATAGTAAGCCTAAGGCAGGTTGCTTCTTCTGTATCAAATATTCATATCCTAGCTCATTAATCTGACCTTCGTTTAAGGATAGCTTTTGACGAATATCTCTCATTGAATTAAAAAATGTAGTTTCCGCTTCTTGAATATTGGTCCCTTTCATTTTCTGCTGAGTTTGTTCTAGCAGTTGATTGAATGCGACCATACCTGATTTGTAGCTATTTCTTGCAACTTTACGCTTGCCTTCAGCCGCATCTGTGGCCATTTCAACCGCTTTGTCAAAAGCAGCATCTTTAGCGACTTTAATTTCAGGAATTACCCCAACGCCTTCCCAGTTAGTACCAGTGATAGGGTTAATTGCTTTACCAGTCGCTATAAACATTCCAAAATACTCGTTCAATCTAAACCCTCTTCCAGGATTAGCTCCCCCTCCGGTAGTTTCCCCTATTAGTGTTGCTCGTTTTCGACTTTGCATGTTGTAACTAAACTCCTCCGCCGCGGAAAATGTTCGTGAACTGGTTAAAATAAAAAGAGGTATATCGCCAAGCTTGGTACCATTGACCTCATCTAGTGTCCAAAACTCGTTGGTAACGTCACCCTCGCGCCAATACAGGCTATTTAGTAAAAGACGTTTTTCAAAGAAGTAACTGCATAAATACTGCACTGTTGCAGGGTCACCACCACCGTTTCGCCGAAGATCGATTATTATCGCGTCCGACGTTTCCAGAAGCGACATCGCCGAATCTATTGCAGTTTTCGCGTGCTCAAACGGAAAAAAGCCTTGTAAGTCTAGGTAGCCGACATTGCCATCTAACTTTCGTACTTGTTTTATTCCGAGATTAGTCTCGCGAGAGTGCTCTTTTCGATCAATTCGCTCATTAATCGAATCCTCTTTTGTATGATGACGACCGCCCGAACGATTTAGTCGTAATCTTAAGTGTTTATCTTTGGTTATTTCTTGTACCGCTTCTGTTAGAGCCTTAGCAAATTTCCCAGTATCAGAAATATCATCAAAATCTCCAGCCTCTAACCTTCGCGACAAAGTCCTGGCGGTTTTCTCGCCGACTTCGGGAAAAACGTAATGCGCTTTCATTAGCTCCCCGACCCTTTCAACAGTATTCTTCTTAACTGATTGGTCAATTACCTTGCTATTCGCAAAACAATTTGCTCCAGCTAAAGCTCCAAAGCCAATTAACGCTAGCACGCTAGACCTAAATAACTTTTTCATCAATTTTCCCACAATGGCATTTTTCAAACTTCTCATTTTAGTGAAATTGAGGCGGGACGAATTGTAAAAAAGTTAAGTCATAGCTATTTTATCTATCTGTATTGGTGCGTAGTGTCCGTTAAGCCGCCTGTTAATTTGTTCAAATGCTCGAAGTTTTTGAGGTTGAGTATGTTCAAAATAACGAGCCGGACTAAGTTTAAAAAAGGATTTAAACTCTCTATTTAAGTGAGCTTGATCGTAATAGCCTGCCAATAACCCTAATTCAGTTAAGGAGCATTTCGAATACAACTGTTTTAACAGTAGGAAGTGATTCACCCGCCAAACTTTACACAGCTCTTTCGGTAATAAACCAATACTGCTTAGAAATTTTTGCCGTAAGGTCACTTTGCTGATCTCGTACTCTTCACATAACTTTGCTAATCGGATATTTCCTCTCTGCATCATTATAGTGTTGCTCATTTCACGAGTAGAGAAAGACTGAGAAATAGTGTCGCCAAAGAGTTCTACTATTATTTTTTCGATTAATGCGAAAAATATGTGAGGTTGATTGTATATTCCTAACCCCAGGTTAAGCGCAAGTAGCAGTTGTTCAATGCTAGCTGAATTTATGCGGCTAACATCATTTATATTAACTAGAGAGTTTTTTAATTCGACGGGAGCAACCGTACAGGGGAATAAAGCAAAGGGCTTGAGCCGAATACCGAAAATTCTGTTTTTACTAACTCCTGACCAATAGTAGCTCCGAGTTTGTTGCCCTAATAGATAGCAACCGGGCGCACACTTTTGATGCTGATAATCTTTGCCATCATAATAGCTAAATGTAATTTCAGATGAAGTAAAAACGAGATCGAAGGTACCTTGAGGGGGCAAACAATTGAAAGCCCCTCCTCCTTCACTGTTCTCTAGTGTTTGTTGCCAGTAGCATTCAACATGTCGTGAGAACTCTGCTCTTGGTGCTTTCTCCTCAAACAGTGGTTCTTCCATTGCTCATTTGCCTATTAAATTCATTGGTTTGGATTAGTTGCAGCCGCATCTAGATATTCAAGAAAAAGAGTACGTTTAAAGCTTTTTCACCGTCAATTTAAAAGATGTAACAAAACTAGAAATTTAACCATTAGATTCGCTATTGAACTCTGTATCATTAGCAATTATTGCTGCTCTGCTATTTGAAGCTCCAGCTCGTCAATATAACTACTAAGCATATCGTTCCCCACGGCTTCCTCTACTTTGCTTGTGGATCACATTCCAGTCCTACAAGATCACCGGTCCAATTGGTCCCAGCCGCAATTCCATCATCTGACATTCCTGCCAACCATCTAAAAAAATCAAATAAAGACATTGAGCACACATCATAATCATTAAATGATTGCTGTTTTACCCTATTTGCATAGGCTTTATCCGAAAAAACATGATCACATCACAATCTTCATAGTCATTAGATCGACATACCGCAGTTCCATTATTATTCGATAAATACCAATCAATTTCTGATTCTATAATTCGTCTAACGAATCTATCGTGGTTTGCCTGTGTTGTCGCTCTATCTCTAATCATTTTTGTATTCTTATGTTTACATTTAGCTAATCTTGAAAGAACTAGACTACTTATTTTCTATGCATACTAGCCGAATATTGGCAGACCCTCTCCCCATATTCTTGAGATCACTCCAGTCAATAAAATTGATGAAAATAAAACACTCAAGATATTAAATAGCGTTTCAGTAAAAATAAGCTTATTAAGCTTTTCTTTAATTACCACTTCCTTTTCGTAGCCTGCAAGTTGATTCGCAAGTAAACTGACATTGCTCGACTTGAAGAAAAGAAATAGTCCAATTAGTCCAAATACCCCTCCCATAAAAACATTAATGAATACTTGAGAACTTCCCAACAGACAACTTCCGGCAGTCAACATGCCTAGCACACTCCAATTAAGAGTACTAATATAGTGAGTCATTCGGAATAATTTCATATCGCCATTTACAAATTTAAATTTGATAAGGGAATAGACACAAATTTAAACACCTAGTTCCGACTTAAGCCTTTACGAGTTTGCCTTCTCAAATAGGGAGTTTTAAGCTTCGATAATTTTGAACTTTGCCCCTTTGAGATCCCTCTCGGCTTATTCTCAACCAGAAGGAGGATCTGTTGACTTACGCATCCTCTCGATCTAATCATCGCCCTGCTAATTTAGGGAAATCAGCGAAGCTAATGTACAAACTCAGCCTTCCTTTCAGGAAGATTCCCCTAAAATGGGTGCTGCATAATCAGAGATTCAAAACAAACCAAGCTATTGTTTTTTATATATTTTTACCTTTTATTCCCCCTCCCACCCAAACCTCAACAGAAACGATATCTATGCATAATTAATGATAAGTTAGCCTTACATATTGTAAAGTAAACTTGACATTTCTTGATTCGACAGCTACTCTATGTAAAGTGTTATTGACATTTAGACAATAACTATAGACAGAGAATAAACACAGACAAGAGATATATACACATTATGAGTAATTCAGAAAGATGCTCGGGAAACCGTCAGAAACGAGTTAAAGAAGCGACTGTTCGCTTAGGAATATGGACTTTCGCGTGGTTGATTTCCCTGGCTCTGGCTACATTTGGGCCATTGTTTATTTGGGATTCTCATAAGCTAATCACTATTATCGCCATTTTAATTAATCTGATTTTTGGCATCGGTGTCATAATCGCCAATAAAAACCACTTGGCAGAACTCGATGAACTGCAACAAAAAATAACGCTTAACGCGATGGCAATTACTTTAGGTGTTGGGCTAATTGCCGGACTGAGTTATTCGCTTCTTGATGTGACAAATATAGTTAGTTTCGATGCTGAAATATCCCATCTCGTAACTATCATGGGGTTAACCTATGCAATATCAACTTTTGTTGGGCACAGGAAGTACTCATGAAAAACCGATTTAAAGTGCTTCGCGCAGAAAGGGACTGGACTCAAGCCGATCTGGCTGAAAGGCTGGATGTATCAAGACAAACAATAAATGCTATCGAAAAAGGTAAATTCGATCCAAGTTTAACTTTAGCATTCAAGGCTGCTCGCCTTTTTGAAATGAGAATTGAAGAGATATTTCAAGATGAAGCAGAATAAGTTTCACATCACCAACTATTCACTGGGAGTTTGTTATGAATTTAAGAAGACTTTTAGGTAATCAGATAATGGTCGCTATAGTATTTGCAACCATGTTGCTTTTTTCAGGATTTGTTTTCGAAGGAAGTGAAGAGGCTCAAACCATAATGATGCTTATCATTGCGCTCTATTTTAGTGTGATGGCAGCGGTGGATAAACGCCAGCGCAAACATCGTTTGAAAAGCAACTGTCAGAATTCATCATCACT
Organism: Kangiellaceae bacterium; assembly: GCA_026196875.1. Taxonomy (GTDB): domain Bacteria; phylum Pseudomonadota; class Gammaproteobacteria; order Enterobacterales; family Kangiellaceae; genus Aliikangiella. Next base: position 4,087 of record JAPHTP010000054.1, on the reverse strand, counting down.
AATCTAAATCAATAGATTTAATTTCAACTATTTATCAATCATCGCCATCTGAAGCAAACATTTCAGATGGCTTCTGTAAATAAAACCCCTGTACCATATCCACATTTCGGGCTTGAAGCAGTTCTAAATCTGCAGGAGTTTCTATATGAGTTGCAATGACATCTACATTAGCTTGGCGCGCAGTCTTAACAATTGCGTCGATTAAGTTACAACGTGGCAAACTTGTTCCGAGCTCTCGAGTTAATGAGGTATCGAGTTTTATAGCATCTACAGGCAACTGGGGTAAACTTAACAAGGAAGTTGAATTCATCCCAAAGTGACTAATAATAACTCCGAATCCCTTTTGTTGTAGCATCCCCAAATGTTTTTTCCATTGAGGGAAATTAAATAAATCTTCTTCACCAAATTCAAATCGCAGATTTTCCGGCATTAACCCCGAATCAAACCATTTATCGAGCAATTGGTCCAAAAAGTCTTCATCTGACATAGCTTCAACAGAAAGCGTCAAAGAATACCAACCTATATCCGCCGACTTGTTTTCCTTAGAGTGGGTTACCAACATATCAATAACTTGTTGGTCAATGTTTTTAATTACCCCAAACCTTTTAGCGTTTGACATAAATACTGCGGGTGAAATTAGCGCAGTTCCCTCTTTCAATCTTAATAAACAATTCGTACCGATACGTCTACTATCATCAGTCGAGTAAATTGGATGCTGCAGCAAGGTAAACTGTTGTTCCAGCATTGCATTAGTTAGTCGCTTAAACCAATTACCTTGTTCGGTTTGGGTTTCAGATTTAGCTTGGTAAATAGCCCATTGATTACGACCTTTTTGTTTCGCTTGTTGACAAGCCTCGTCAGCTCTTGCGAGTAATTCCCCTATCGAGTCTGCGTACTGATCAAGCACTACTCCGCCAATCGAACCTGTCACGGTGTAATTTTCTGACTCCCATACTAAATTAGTTTCTTCGAGTAGTTCTCGATAACGTTCAATAACTTCTGCATATTCATTTTCGTGAACATGTGTCAACAAGACCAAAAACTCATCGCCTGAAAGTCGCCCGACATGGTCCGTGTCTCTTGCGCCGTTTTTAAGGCTTTCCGATAAGTTGATTAATAACTGATCACCTGCGGCGTGGCCTAGTTCGTCATTGATCAACTTAAACTTGTCTAAGTCAATAAAAAGTAGCAGCGAGTTTTCTCTGGTTCTTCGAATGCGATTTAACTCTCGATTAAGCGTCTCTTCAAACGCATTTCTATTGAGCACACCAGTCAAATGATCATGATTTAATTGCCACTGCCAATTTTTCTCCAAGCGTTGTTGCTCAGATATATCTCTAAAAACAACCACAGAACCTGCTTTGTGCTCAGTACTGCCGAGTGAGGTTACACTGCACTCAACCGGGAAAAGTGAACCATCAGCTCTTTGAAATAAAGTCCTCCAGTCACGTAATTCGTCACCAAGCAAATAGGCTTGTTGGAGAAAGCAATGGTCGAACGAGGTTTTCTGGCCCCCATTGTCAATAGGGTGAATATAATCGTGAGGATAATGTCCCATCAGGGTGGCCATTGTTTGACCGAGTAGTTTAAGTGTAGCCGGATTAACAAATTGAATTCTGCCATCAGGTGTTACCCCAAAAACCCCTTCCGCTACTGAGTTCAGCAGCCCAATAAGCCTGTTTCTTTCTTTATCAATTTGGTTTTTACTCTCGACGCTGCGAACCAAAGATTTGATTCTAGTTAAAAACAAATCCTTCGATTCATTTTTAAACATACACTCCCGCGCACCAGCTCGGATACATTCGTCTACAACTCCTTCCTTGTACTCGGCGGTTAAAATTGCACAGGCTAATTCATAAGTCTCGTCACCGTCTTGCAATCTGGATACTAATTGAGCACCTGTGTCACCGGGCATAAAATAGTCGATAATCGCCAAGTCATATTGATTTTGTTGTACTTTTTGATAGCCATCTTCCGCATCTACGGCAAGATCCACATGGTAATTTTGACCTTCTAACAACTTTCTATACTGGGTGCGAATAGTTTTTGAATCATCCACCAACAGGATTTTAGTTTTGACAACTTGTAGGTCCGAGTTAGCTATTCTGCGAGTAAAAGCAACCAATCTGAGCTTTAACTGCTCAGGATCCTGCTCACTGATAGAAAGAAAAGGTACTTCTGGATAGCGCAGAGAAAATCGAGTTAGAAAGTCTTGATAATCGTTGGTAGAAAAGTCAATTATCAATCCTTGCGGCTGCGGGTTGAGCTCCAACCATCGTTGAATAGGCGCGCTGGAATTAAAACATAAGGCAGGAACCGGCTGCTTACCAAGTTCTTCGAGTAAATCCTGGTACTTACTAGGTTCAGATATGAGCGCTAAAATCACCGCCTAACAACTATCCTATATCACATGGAGATGTGTTAAGCATAACCTAAATTATTGAATTGTAAAATTAAACTCCCATTTCGACCGGGGTAATTTTCACTTTAAAAATCGATGACTTTAAGATCAACCTGTGTTTTAAACGTTTTGCGTTCCTTGATAGCTCTGTCCACACGTTTGTCCAATATTACTGACAATTTTCTGACATCTTCAACAGCTTGTGACAAATCCAAGTCGCGGGTTTCCTGAATTTGCTTGGCTAGCCACTCGCTAATTCTCCCGTCGTCTAAAATTTTATCTTCAATAGTTGGGTAGTTCATAGTCTCGTTCTCAGTTAACCAGTATTAATTTCTATAATGAACTCAACTAGCGATTTTTGCAGGTAGTTTTAACGCATCTGGTCAATTTTCAACCCTCTTTGTGAACTGAGCCGCAAAGTTACATTCCGATAGAAAAAGCAACTAAAGTTCTCATTTAAGTAGTTAACCTGGGCCCTGAGCAATTTAGCTGACCTCTTTAGCCAGACCTCTTTGGCTAGACCTCTTTAGTTAGACTAAAGGATGGAGATGACAAATTAGAAGCGGGTAATTAAGGTCGGCCTGATCGACCGTTAAGTCCATAGTAACCAGGTCATTGTTGTTTGATTTGATATCCACCCTTTGCGGTCCTTTACCAATGATGGGATCATCTTCTCCTGAACCAAAGCGATTGTTAGCAAAACATACTCGATATCTGTCCTGATGCTGTTCTGCGAGTAAATCCACAAACTTTGAGTCTTGTAGTTCATGATTGGGCTTCCCAGTTATTTTAGAAGCAGCACCGTTACACCAGGAAATCTTTCCAGGGTAAGAAATGGTAAAAATAGGATTAGAATAACTTTCAATTAGGGTTCTATACCGATTTTCTTGCAGGCTTAATTGCTGCATCAATTGCTCTTGGCGTCGGTCCAACTCAACAATTCTTAGCTGCTGCTTAACCCTCGCCCAAACCTCTTCTGGCTTAATTGGTTTGGTTATATAGTCGACCGCCCCGCACTGAAATCCCTTAGCAATATCCTCCGGCTCAGCTTTGGCGGTGACGAAAATAATTGGTGTATTTTTTGTGCTATTTTTTGCTAACAACCGCTGGCATGTCTGATAGCCATCCATTTCGGGCATCATGATATCCAGCAAGATTAGATCCGGCTCGAACTCATTAACAATTTGCAAAGCTATTTTTCCAGATGGAACACCTGAAACAGAGTAGCCTTTTTCTGACAATAAAGTATTAAGTAGCTCTACATTTTCGGGTGTGTCGTCTACGACTAGTATCTTCTGTCCTTTTGCCACTGGACATTCACTCTCACAGGAATTTTAGAGATTTACACAAATTATAGCCGCTTGCAGCTAATTTATCTAAATGAAGGCAAACAATAGAAAAGCGGCCAGTCCTCCACTTGCCAATCCCATTGTAATTTTCCGCAACCTTGGTGCAGTTAGTCCCAACCAAAGACCGCTAATCAATATAAACAGTAGACCAACCGCAACAACTTTCTGAAAAGTTTTGAAAATTGTCGGACCGTGGCCTTTATGCAACTCAACCATGCTTTTAATAAAGTCGGGTTTCTGATGAGTGATCTCTATACCTTGCTCTTTACCTCTATTTTTTACCCTAATCACATAGTATTCTCTATTAGTTGGTCTAGTAAAAAAATTGTTGCCGCCT
>JAPHTP010000024.1 GCA_026196875.1 Kangiellaceae bacterium | reverse complement strand
TAACCCAACAACTAAACTTAAAAGCAAAAAGAATGTGTTGGTTGGAAACTCAACTTGAGGAATTGTTGGGTTTCGTTCCTCAACCCAACCTACCGAGTTGAGGCAGTAATCAGAACAACTAGCTGCCTTGTAGGAAATTGCCATCAGGTGATGTGGGATATAGATTAAGTCGGGGTGCCAGTTTTTAATTTGGCCACCAGAAGATGATAAAAATGAAACAAAATAGCGAAGTATAGAGTAAAATAGGCGCTACACTTACTACATTAATTTACCAAGATTCGAATATGGGAATTCCAAAAAAAGGATCAAGAGTTATCACTGTTGATAACATTGAATATCGCTGGTTAGTTTCTAGAGGAAAAAATCAACAGCTAAGTTTGGTGATTGAGCTGAAAGAAAACCCAGGGCAAAAATTAGTTACTTATTTTGACAGTTGTAGAGCCTATGCCAAAGATTCGGAAGGGCAATGGGTACCTATTAAACAATGCAGAACTATAAGACCAAGCTTTGTTCAAAACCTTATTAAATATTCGATAGAAGCAGGGTGGTCACCTAGTTCAAAATCTAAGCCTCCGTTTGTTTTGGAAAACAGCCCGTCTCTAGTCCCAAAATTAGAATCTGAATCATTACCTTCGGATGCTATTGTTCCAGCCGAGCTTTTGACTGGTTATTTATATGATATTTTAGATGAGGTTAGTCTCTGCCCTGCGTGGCGAAAGAAAATACTTGAATCACCAGTTTTTGAAAAAATTGATTCACCAAAGAATCCCCATGCAGGCTTCGGAGATAAAGATGAGCATAAAAAAATACAAGACGCTAATCTTAACTTTGTAGTTTTTAATGATGGTATATCTCCTTGCAAAGACTGGTTTGTCATTGGAGTCCAATGTGTCGAGTTTCCTAGTGAAGCTGTATATTCTACGAATGGAGCTGACGTTTGGATTGGTGAATGACTATGTTTGGCCGTTTTTCGATTTGATTTGTAGTTAGATTACACTGAGTTTTAAATATAGGGAACATGTTTCACATGAGCATCGATGTTACAAAAGTAATTAGTAGATGTGAACTAGCTATCGATGACTATGCTCACTTTAGGGGCTGTTTTAAAGAACCAGAAAAAATTCAATCTTTTGCTCCATATAATTTGATTAGCCATAGTAATTGGGGATCCGCCAGGCTCTGACCCTAATTACCCAGTCCATACCAACCAACAAGACATTTCGATTTTTACAAGGGTAATTAAATGACAAATATTGCTGAGACTATTGAAGAAGGAGCATTCAAAGATACAATTGAACTCCTAAAGAACGGAAACGACCTAGATATCAAGATTTGTGATATGCCGTTGATTCTTTACGTAGCATCAAACGAAAAATATTACACGCCGGAAGATGAAGAGTTTTCACAAATGGTTCAATTAATCGAGTATTTAGCTGAAGGAGGAGCCAACCTAAAAGTTGAAGACGATGAAAAAGAAGGTCTGCTAAGCCATTGCTTTCATGCTTTTATACCATTGGAAACAATTGAAAAGGTGATCGATTGTGGGGGTACAGTTAGAAATTCCGAAGGAGACTTAAGAAAAGGCGCACTATCAGGACTAATGTGGGCTTTAGAGGAATCGGAAGATCCAGAGTATGTGCTCGATGCGATCAAACTACTTGAGCGAAAGCAATTAATTACAAATCAGCCAGATGTATTAGGGAAGACTTTAGTAGAATATTTTATTCATGCGCAGAGTGACTTTCACGAATTAGCACAGGATGAGTATGTTGAGAAATTTATTCCAGTAGCTGAAGCTCTTTTAGGTCTTGGCGCAGATATCAATTCAACTGCTAGAAGTGGGCATACCGTTCTAATGCGAGCTGCAATGCATGTTTTGCCTAAGGTTGTATCGTTTTGTATAGAGAAAGGAGCTAATCCAAATCTCCAAAGTAATGATGGAAACACTGCACTAATTTTCACCTGTGGTCTATTGCCCGAGGTTAGCGATACAGGTGATAGTTGGAACTATTGTACTGAGCATGACAATATTTGCTCCTTATTATTAGAAGCGAATGCAGATAAAACTATATCAAACAAGAGTGGAAAAACCGCATTTGATATCGCCGAAAAAAATAGGTCTATAAGAATAATAGAATTACTTAGGTAGGACGAAATATAAGAGAGTTTTAGGCAGCAAAATGGTGAAAATGTATTTAACGCGGTAAGTCGGGTTAACGATGTTGTAGGTTGGGTTAGCTTTGCGTAACCCAACAACTAAACTTAAAAGCAAAAAGAATGTGTTGGTTGGAAACTCAACTTGAGGAATTGTTGG
>JAPHTP010000025.1 GCA_026196875.1 Kangiellaceae bacterium | reverse complement strand
TAGAAATAGCAAGATGACTCCTGCACCAACCGCAATCTGTATTATGGTCTGATAATCCTCAACAATGTCATAGCGTACAGTGAGCCATGAAGAATCAATCCTTTTTTTGGTTTCAGGATTTACGGATGCTATGGCCTTATTAAGTATGGGCTGGAGGAGAGGGAGTTGCTTACGAATGCCAATCCCGAGTTCAATTGTCTCGAGCTCGTCAAACTGGCCATTAATTTTTAAATTAGTATAGCCACCTGTTTGGATGGCATATCCTGCCATATTCAGCCCCGTCATATAACCAAATATCTCACCGGAAGCAACCAAATCGAGTCCTTCGTTAATAGTCTCAACCTCAACCAGATTAACTTCCGGCCAGCGGTTTCTAACCAGATCATTATATGCATATCCTCGGTTTACGCCTAAGTCCCGAGAAATCATATCTTCCATTTTGGAAACGAAAAACTTCTCTTGGGTGGTAACAACCACGAAAGGGATGTTTACATAACTATCTGAAAATAAAAGATATTTTTCCCTCTGTGGCGTGCGCGTCGCAAGTGCGATGATGTCGCATCTTCCGGTTTTTATTGACAGGAGAGACTCGTCCCAAGATTTAGTCGGAAGCAGCGTAATAGGAATTCCGATTTGTTTTTCAAACAATTCCATATAGTCCGCATTGATACCTATATGCTTATCATCCTGAATGTCATCGAGAGGCAGTGACTCACGGGCAGTGCACAATTTAATTTGTGTTAGGCTGTTAAGAAATTGTCTTTCCTGAATAGTAAAGTCGACCTGTCCTTCGCTGAGTGCCAAAACTTGGACGTGAAGACTAGTAATAAAAAACAATATTGTTAGAGCAACTTGTTGCTTAAAACGTCTCAAAATCAGTAACTTAAAATTGACGACAATAGAATTAGTGTAGTCTATTATCTGAGCGAAACAGTCGGATTTTATTCATTGTTAAGCTTAAATCTCAAAAAGTTAACTAAATCTGTATCCTTTTTCAGCCAGTGCCACTATAAGCATATGAAAACAGTAATAATGGAGTCTTAATATATGAAAATAGTTTCTAGTCTGCGTAATTTAGGGGCCTTGGTATTTGCTGCTGGGCTGTCTTTTCAATCTGTTGCATTTGCTGGAACATCAAATGATTCTGCCATGGTTAGCCAGTCTGATTGGTATCTGCATGTTGATGTGGGGGCCCTTAAGCTGAGTTCGCTGCGTCACAAGTTTGGTGAAGAGCCTGGTGAAGGCGTGAGTGTTCTAAAAAGTCTGTTAGGGGACAAGGTAGTCGATGAGACTCGCTATGTAACCATGTATGGTGACATTGAAGATGATGCCAATAGGACGGTATTAGCGAAAGGTAATTACGCTCAGTCGACCGATGACCTGATCGGCAAGTGGAAAGAACTTGGCCTAACCGGGTCTCAAGAGTTTGAAGGAAAACCAATTTACTTTGGAGAGATTAAAAAAATAAAAGTTGATATAAAACATGGAGAACATAAAGGAACTTCAAAAGAAATAGAAATTGACGAGATTTCTAGTGATTTAAGTAAGGAAGAAAGAACCGTTTACGCGGCTTTTAAATCTAAAGACGTTATCATCATGAGCCAAAGTTTGGATCAGGTAAAATATTGGCTGAACAATGAAAATGAATGGAAGCCTGCATCGCAAGATAGTTTATTTGAGGTTGTTGTTGATATCGAAGAATCTATGATGCACGGTGGTATAAACCTTGAGGAAGCAGCAGAATATGTCAATTTTGAATCAATCTCTGCGCAAAAGTTGAAGCAGTTTTCAGTGACTTATAAGGAATCTGCCAGCGATGTTGAAGTACAGGTTGGATTGAAAGCCGCGGACACAGGTACTGCGAACAAGGTCTTATCTGTCGCTCGAGGATTATTGGCTCTAACAATTCTTTCGGAAAAGAACCCTGTAGTATTAAATTTATTAAACAGCGTTCAAATTGAGCAGGATGCAGAGGAATTATTATTAATCTTAGCAGGACCGGTTGATAGTTTTGAAGCGTTAATCAAACGAAATGCTAAGTAAGCCTGGATAGATATTATTCGATAATGTTAAACAGTTGAGATAAGGCTTTTGACAGAAAAAGAAATTATCCAAGGTTGTAAGTTAGGAGAAATGAGTTGTTTTAAGCAGCTCATTTCTCTTTATGATGTAAAGTTAATGCGATTTTTAAATATGCGCTGTAAAAACCAGCAGGATGCTGAAGATATATTTCAAGAGACCTTTATTAATGTTCTTAAATATATTGATAGCTACCGCACGGAATATGCGTTTAGTACTTGGCTGTTTAACATTGCATTCAACTTGATTAAAAAAAGACCGCAGTTAGAGCAAGAGCTTGGGGATAATCTGGTAGCTGGGTCAGATACTAGTGCTCCAATTTCGTCTAGTAATATTTGGATTGTTGCGAGGAGTACGCTTGAAAATGAGCAGCTTTGTTTATTGTGGTTTATTTATGCAGAAGGCTACACAGGTAGTCAAGCTGCGGAAATTCTCGACAGGAGCCTTGCCTGGGTTAAAATCAATCTGGTGAGAGCAAAACAGAAACTGCGAGAAAAATTAACTGAGCAAGGTGTTGGTTTAATAGATCTGTTAGAAGGCTAGGAAAGTAATTGAACTTAGTCAGTTTAGAACACGTCTATTGAATGAGGGGATCTTGGACAGTGCAAAAATCAACGGTACAAAGAGTCTGTGACGCATAGAGTAAATAAGGTAAATGGATATGAGTGACATATCTTCAAGAAGTGACAATTCGTTAGAGCTAAAGCTAAAGTCGGATGCGAATGAATTTGAAGCGGAAGTATCTGATATCAGCAAGCAACGGTTATTTAGTCGTCTGGAAAGCGAACTAGCGCATAAACTTGAAGGCGGATCAGGGCAACCAAATGCAAGCGAAAGTAAGCCTGTTGGAAATTCTTACTCTTCACGTTTGTTAGCTTTGGCAGCGAGCGTGTTAGTTGTCTTATCATTGGGAGTTCTCGTTTTGAATGAGCCAAACACCGGGGATAACTTTACCCCTCAAATCAGCGAAAAAAATAGGGATACAAAATCAGAGTTTACAGATGCAGTTGGTTTAACCGCTTATCAATACGGGCTAGATTCAAGGTTGGGTGGTCACTTGGTTGAATCAAAAAAATTAAATACAGAATTGAATTTGATTAAGTCTGATATCGATAAACTAACTAAAAAAATTGCTTCGCTTTAACCGTATCACATCAAATCAGCACGAGTAGCTTCTCGATTAAATGAGGCAATAGGTGACGACTAGCTGTTATCTAAAGCTGTCTTTGGAGAGATTGGGGGTGAGTAACTGAAGCGTTCAAAGCAATAGGAATTTTACGCTCTTTTTTTTAGTTTATTTTTGCCCATAAACAAGTTGCAATCGCCAAGTCTTGAGCACTTAAGCCAGTAAGATCTATAATCGAAATGCCATTTCCAGAAATCGGGTTTGGAAGTTTCCCTGATAAAATTTTTCCCAGTGACACATCTGAGTGTTTATCAACTAAATTTGCACGGCAGGCTGCGCCAAATTCTCCGTGAGCGAGGCATTGTTCATGGTCATCAGTAACTATCACCTCAGCCCGGCTTAATATACCAGGGTCCAGCTCTTGTTTTCCCGGACTGTCTGCACCTATTGCAATTATATGGACGGGGCGCTCTACGTCATCAGCCATTATTATGGGCGAAGTTGAAGGTGTCACGGTTACTATAATATTCGCTTGTTTTCCTAGCTCTTTCGCAGAATGAACAGCACGACAATTCACTCCAGCTAAACTAAGCCTTGAGACAAATTCACTGGCACTAGCCTCATTTCGCCCTAAAACTAGAACTTCGTTTACGTTTATTAAGTGACAGATCCATTCGGCTTGAAGCTTAGCTTGATGTCCCGTGCCAACAATGCCTAGTACGGCTTTCCCGCCACTAATGTTGGCCAAACTCGCGGACAGAGCGCCGGCAGCGGCGGTACGTAGCGAAGTCAAATATCCAGCATCATTAAACAAAACAATTGGTTGGCCTGTTTGCGCGCAGAACAACAATGATAAACCGTTGTTTACTGGGAAATCCGTATGTTTATTTTGATAAAAACCGGAAGCGACCTTGATAACAAAATATTTCCCCGACATATGTTGGGCCGATTTAACGTGGCAATCAGCCAGAAGTTCGTTTTCTTCTCCGTGAAATAGAATTTGCATTGGTGTGGGATTGGCAATCATGTCTGAGTCTTTGTCGATAAAACTCTCGCAAACGGCATTAATAACTTCGTCGAAATCAATGACCGATAAAATCTCTTCTTTTCCGATCACTCTCACAAATTTTTCCTCTCGTTGTGTTCTGTCATTTTTTAGAGCGAGTGACGATTAGAAGCAATAAATTTAGACATTTGCGCCAAGCCGGACTCTATGTTTTCGCGACCAAATCCAACTCTAAACCGGTCAGCCGGTGTATGCATAAGTTCGGAACGGTAAATTGAAGCGGGAAGGAGCAATACGCCAGCTTCTTCTATCAACCTTTTACAAAAATTTTCGACACCATTTTTTCCTAGAAAACGCGGATACGCCACACAACCCCCATCAGGTTTTTGCCAGGAAAATAGATCGGGAAAGTCTTCGAAAAACTGGTTTAGTTTCCCCAGGTTTTCTCTAACTAAAGCACGGTTTTTCTGAAGAATTATTTCTTTATTCTTCAAAACAATGATAGCCAATTGCTCACTAGGAGCCGAGTTGCAAATAGACAAATAGTGCTTGTACTTTTCCAGCCTTTTTAAAAGATCATTGTCTTTACAAGCAATCCAGCCAACTCTGAGTCCAGGAAAGCCATATGCTTTAGAGCAAACATTAAGAGAAATACCTTTTTCATAAATATCGGCCGCTTGAGGTATGCGTTTGCACTCTTCAGTTTCAATCAGTCGATATACTTCGTCGCTAAACAGGTAAAGGTCATACTTTCGGCAAAGGTCTACAAGAGAGTTAAAATTTTCTCTTGATGGAATGGCACCGGTTGGGTTGTTGGGAAAGTTAATCGAAATTAGTTTTGTATTTGGACGAATAAGCTTTTCTACTTCATCTATATCCAAGTGCCAGTGGTTTTCTTCCTTTAATGGTACGCCGGAAACGTCGCAGATATCTAACGGGATAGTTTCGGCGGCTTGATAATTGGGAACCACCACTATCGCATGATCTCCTTGCTCGAGCAACACGCGCATCGTTGAATAAACACCTTCTTCAGCACCGGCGAAACACAAAATATCTTGGGGCAAAATACTCTCGAAAGTGGCCGCAATTTCTTGTCGAAGTTCTGGTGCTCCCCAAGTCTCGGTATAACCAAGCCATAGTTGATTATATTTTTCTATGTCCTCTGGCGCTGCCATTTTTAGCAATTCTGACAATGTCATGCTTTGCATGTCCGAAGCCGTCATATGGAATTCGGCTTTAAACTCCCATTTGGAAAAGTATGTTTCTAATGCAAAATCGCGCATGGCAAAAACTCCTGATTTAGGTAACTAAACTCGGTTCTTGGTTTGTTTGAGTATCTGGTACAGATTCGCTCTAGAAATGCCAAGGGCATTGGCAACATAATCGGTAGACCCCCGTATCTCAAAGATCCCTATATTATTCAATGCAGCTATAATGACTTGCCTATCAACCCGCTTCGCTGCTACTAAGTTAATATTTCGTTCTTTCAAAACTGTTTTAACAGTGACGTTGACCTGCTCTCGCCAGTCTTCGCTAAACAAAGAGTCAGGCGAAGAAGAGGCTTGTTCATTCGGCAGGTTTATTAGGCTTGCGAGTAGATTGCTCGCCTCGGAAAATACATCGGTTTTAAGATTGATACACAAAAGAGCAACGGGCTTTTGATTATCATCCCTGACTATCGAAGATATCGATTTCAATTTTGTTCCATCAATGTGTATTTTTTTATAGGGACCTAGAACGTCACTTTTATTCGCATCGGCTCCTAATTCGTTCATATTAATTAGTGAGTCGTCACCCGGTGTTCTGTTTGAGAATGGATTTTCGATATGGACTATTTTTTGAGTGGTTAAATCGTGTAAAACAACCTCTACAATACCTGGAAATAAGTTGCTTATAGCGCTACAAATTGGCTTATATTTTTGGTAAAGCGCGTGTTTATGAGTTTTGGACATATTGTCTGTATTTGGACTTTTTGTCTGAATACAGTAATGCTTTGACCGTAAGCGTGTCAAACGATTTTTCCGAAATAACTGTCTGTTTCTGAGGAGACTTGAGGCCTAAGTGTCAAATATTAACTGATATTAAGTATAAGCATCTCGTTTTGAGTTTGAGGCTTTCACATTTTTGTCGCTATCTATAGTTCTTCAACTAATCAGCTATTATCAGACTGTGATTTAAGGTTTCTACCCCTAACAATTAAGGAAGAGAGCGCCTGGTTGAATATATCGTTTTCAACCGTCAAGTCAATTTGCTTGTCGACGTACATAGCGGCTAATTGTTCTAAAGTAAGCTCCTTAATTTTAACGCCATACCTGTCTGCAAATATGTACTTGTCTTGCTTCCTGATTTTGGCAGCTAAGCGACACCTAACCTTCTTATCATCCAATTCCATTTCTAGCCATGAACCAACAGTTAGATTTGAAAACTTGGGTTTTACTTGCTCAATTTCTTTTTCTCGTTGTTTTCTAAATTCATCTTCGGCAATTTTTCGAGCCTTTTCTTCTGCCCTCTGTTGTTGTTGCTTTTCAATTTCCTCGCGAAGCTTCTCTCTTTCTACCTTTAGCTTATTAACATGCTCTGCCATGGCTTCATCAACTAATTGGTGGTAGGCTCTCTCCAAAATCGACTCGTTCTCAATAAGCTTCACTTTATTTTTTTCTAACAGTTCAAGTAGTTGTTCTTCTTCGAACTGTTCAACTTTTTTTCCTTCATTATCGACAAATAGATAACTCTTGTTGTGCTCAAGGTATGCTGAAAGCTTACAGTTAATTTTTGCATTATTTTTGTAAATGATGAACCAACGTCCAGGCTTGGCTAGGTCTAAGATTTGACGATCCGCGTATTGATTTTTTTCTTTAGAGGAAAGTGTTGCAGAGTTATCTGAATTAACCGACAACTCATCTTTTTCAAGTTCTTCGAAACTAAGATTAACCCATTCCGAAACACTCAATTCTTCAACCTCGGGTTTATCAACATCTTTGGAGCTGACCAGTTCTTCTTCCTTTTTCTGAGCAAATGGGGCGGTTGGCTTAAGTCTAATAATTTCTTCCTTCGGACCTTCTTCAATAATCTGTTTCGCTCTTAGGATAATGTCTTCGTGCAACGCCTCAAGAGCTTCAATAAATGCTTGAGACTGCTTGAAAGAATAGGGTGATTTTTCTAATTCGGCTTTTAATTTCTCAATAAGCGTAGGTTGGAGTTCAACGAACTTTTCAAATACGGCTATAGATTCAATCGGTTGCACACTAACAATCAGCTCTTTGGCTATTTCCAACGCTTTATTGGTTTCATCTTGTTTAAGGTATTCGAGAAAGACAACGTGCTGCCACGCCTGACTCAACATGCTAACGACGAACTCAGGGAGGTTCTTTACTAGAATATAAGTCGACATTTGTTCACTCGCCCATTGTTGGGCGATAGCAATTTTGGCTTTACCTTGCTCATTTTGCTTTAGACGCTTCTCAAAAATTTCTGCTTTGCGATTGATTTCCTTTATGTAGTTGGTGAGCTTTTCAGTAGAGGCGTTTAATAATGACAGAGATTGGGTCCTGTTCTCCACTTCTAAACCGTTAGAAATTGTTTGATGGAGCAGTTTTTGAATATGGGCAAAAGTACCGGCTTGCCCGCTCCATGTGGAGCTAAAACGGAGTAGCTCATTTAAAAGAATGCGCCCCGAATGCCGATTTTCAAATAGGATCTGAAAATCTAGCAGTGCCATTTTTAAGAAGAATGGCTTAAGGGATTGTATTAACTTTAAGGAATTCTGAGTTAAATGAGGCGTTTCTTCGACAAGATCAAATAAGCGTTCTATTAACAGGATGATTTTTGACACTCGCTCGGTTTTGGTTTGAGAAGATATCAGACCTATTTCCTGGGTAAAGTTAACCGCATCTTGTTCTGGATTGTAAGACTCTAATTGTTCTCGCATTATCTGATTGAGGTGGGCGGTAGCTGCTTGTGTATCTTGTTTTATATTTTCAATGTCCTCGGCGTTACTTTCGGCAGAAAAGATCTTTTTCAGCATTTGTAGTTGAACTTTGCTACCTGCAGATGGCTTTTTATCACTAGCTGACGGCTTTGTAGTCTTTCTACTTGAGTTAGTCATAAGTGGCTGAGCGGAATTACCCTAAATAATTAACGGTACAATTATAAATAGTATAGCTTCATCTTAGTCTAAAGGAGGCAAATGGGGATCAATTTATGGGCAATTAAGCTTTGTCGAGAGATTTTATTTTTCGGGCTGGATTTCCGGCAACCATGATATTACTGCCGACATCTTTGGTAATAACTGACCCTGCACCAATTACAGCTCCTTCACCTATTGTTACTCCCGGCAATATTATCGCAGCAGCACCTATCCAGACATTAGCCCCTATCGTAACGTCTAAAGCATAGCTCAGTTTTTCAAGCCTTTTGACTGGATTTAAATCATGGTTGATGGTTAAAAATTGTACACTCGGCCCGACCAGGCAGTCGTCGCCGATTTTGATCCTACCTCCATCAATAAAAGTACAATTAGAATTAATGAAGACTCGGTCACCTAGCTCAATGTGTATTCCATAATCGCACTTGAAACCTTGTTCGATAATTACTTGTTCTCCACATGTAGCGAAAAGGTGTTTTAGATTGCGCAGGTTACCCTTCGAAGGGGTTCGGTTAAACTCAAAGCATATATTCTTAGCTTTATCTCTAAGCACCCTATTTTCGGCGGTTAAGCTATTAAATTTTCGGCCTTTCATAAAGTTTTTATACTCGGAAGTGGGCTGGTTCTGTACTATATTTCACTCCTAGACATTTGTCTTGTCGAATAGCTAAAGAAAGCGTATGGTTCACGGGAGAATCACTATTTCACACAAAGTTCTCCGACCTTCATCCCAATAAATACATAGAGTAGCGCTTTGAATAATCAAAACCAGCATAGTCTTCAGTACAATCGATTGATTAAACAATTGGAAACATTAGAGTTAGAGCCACAACAAAAGCTCTTGTTTGCCACATGTCTAATTCAGCGAATGTTACCCAATTATCGGGTATTCTCTGAAAACTCTGATTTTGGCGAGCATTCAGTACTGAGCAACATGGTCGATTTATTCTGGCAAAAAGCCGCAGGGTTACCGGTTAAGATAAATGTTGATAATCAAATTCTTAAACTTATGGACCAGGCTCCTGACAAATCCAGGTATGATATTTATGCTGTAAATCCGGCGATAGACCTTTGTACCGGAATCGAATGTGTATTGCTTTCATTAGATGACAAACAGATTGATACGGCAGAAGAGATTAGTTTGTTGTCTCGTAGCTGTGTGGCTTCTTACATAGAATACTTGAATAGCTTGGACAATGTGGAGCCACCTGTTTCCTTGGCTAATGATTCTTCAAGCGATTTAGACAGTAATATTTGTGAAGACCCTCTGTTTCAATGGGAAGTAGAAACACAGTTAGAGTTGTTAAACTGTATTAGTGAGGAAAAGTCACATAGAAACCTGAGTAAACAACTAAAACAGGATATTTTGGCGCAAGGGCTTAGTAATTTGGGTATTGAATGTTAGTGTCCAAACTTGGTAGGTGGTCCTTTATTCTTACAGATGATTGTTTTACCTGCTTAGATTCTTAGTAATACACTGAAATTAAATGATTTTTTACCAGGCCCAAAGTGCATGGATATGCAAGAAGAATTGCTATAGAGCACGAATAAATAACCTACCTAAACAGCATTTTTGTTGTCTACAATGTAGATAAGCAGCTCGTTCCAATCGTTGATATTAATTAAACTAAGTCTGCGATTTAGATAGTGAATAAATCAATCTCTAGTTTTGTCGCGAATTTTGTGTAAATAATCGTAAATAGTCCGACATAACCTATTGTTTTGTTGGATAATATACAAAAACAAAATACTAATATTGATATTTAGCCAGGATTACCCTTTGAATCGTTCAATTTTTGCCATTTTCTTTACCCTCGTATTCATTTTTTCTTGTAGTGACTCTAAAGAGTCAAAGGGCCCAGGTTCCGGTGGCGGCCGGCCTCCAGCAAAAGCTTCTCCAGTTGAAGTTGAATCTGTTAAGTTTGGGCTGTCAGCAGCTTATTACGTTACAACCGCCACATTAGAGCCTAGTAGTGATGCTCAAGTCTTTGCGCGTACTTCGGGAATTGTGAGGCAAATTTTAAAAGAGGAGGGTGATGATGTTAAAGCCGGTGATATTTTACTTTTGTTGGAAGACGACGATCAGATACTGCGCGTTAAACAAGCCAGGCAAAAGCTTAATAGTAACGACAGAGAATACAAGCGATTAAGCAAAATGAGAAAAGCCGGCGCGGTTTCTCCTACTGAATGGGAAGCAACTAAAACTAATTTTGAAACGGCTCAAACCGACTTGGAACTTGCCGAGCTTGCGCTTTCCTATACAAAGGTTTCTGCTCCTTTTGACGGCAGAGTTGTGTGGAGGGAGGTTGACCTGGGCGCTCACGTCCTAAATGGAAACCTGTTGTTTAGAGTTATGGCAATCGACCCGCTGTTAATTAGAGTACACATTCCAGCTAACAGAATCGGCAAAGTAAAAAAAGGTCAATCCGTTGACCTAAAAGTTGACTCGACACCGGAAAAAATCAGTGGTGTTGTTGAGTTAGTTAGTCCAATTGTCGACCCTACAACCGGAACTGTGAAAGTCACGGTAAAAATTGAAGCTTACCCAGAAGGAGTAAGACCTGGGGATTTTACTGAAGTAAAGATAGTCACCGACAGTCGCAATAATGCCATGTTGCTACCTAGTGTTGCCGTAATTGAAGAGAGGGGAGAACATTACGTTTTTGTTGAAGATGAGGGCAAAGCAATACGTAGAGATGTTCAAATAGGATATGTTGTTGAGCAGCAGACCGAAATTCTTACCGGACTTACTGCTGATGACAAAGTCATTGTTAAAGGCCAGAGAAATTTAAACGATGGCAATAGGGTTAAAGTTATTGAACCTGGTCAACAGCTGGTACAGAAAGATGCTCAACAGGGAGCTGTTGGAAAAAGACCTGATAAAATAAAAGATGCAAAGAAGAGTGTAAAAGGAAATAAAAAGAGACGCGAATCATGATCCGCGAAGTCGTCACTTTTTCGGTAAAGCGTAAAGTCACCGTGTTGATGGTGGCGCTTGCGATTATCGCTTTCGGTAGTGTTGGTTTTTCCCGTTTACCAATCAATCTTCTACCTTCGCTAAGTTATCCATCCCTAACGGTTCAAACAGACTTTCCTAATGCAGCGCCGGCTGAAGTTGAACAATTAATCACCAGGCCGGTTGAAGAAGTTGTAGGTGTATTAAAGGGATTAAAGCAGATCCACTCTGTTTCGCGTTCTGGAGTTTCTGAAGTCACGCTTGAGTTTGGCTGGGGCGCGGATATGAGTGACTTAGCCATGGATATTCGAGAAAAGCTCGACCGACTGGAGCTTCCTCTTGAAGCTGAAGCTCCAATAGTCCTTCGTTATGATCCTTCACTCGATCCAATTTTAAAGCTTAGTGTGAGTGGCGAAATGCCATTAGCGCAATTGAGGCTGCTTAGCGATAAAGATATTAAGGAGACCTTAGAAAGAATTGAAGGTGTGGCTTCAGCCAAAATTCAGGGTGGTGAGGAAGAAGAAATTCATGTCAATATCAACCAAGGAAAAGTTGCGGCGATGGGAATTTCTCCACAACAATTGTCTCAACTCCTTGGCGACTCAAATATAAACCGCCCTGGTGGCTCACTAAAGAATCAGCAGACTCAATTATTAGTCAGAACCCTTAACGAGTATGACAACTTGCAGGAAATGCGCGACTTGCGCATTACCCCTCCCGGGCAAGTATCGGTCAGACTGGGGGATGTCGCGGAAGTACTTTGGGCAAGCAAAGATCGAGAAGAAATTACGCGATTTGACGGAGCTGAAGGAATTCTGGTTTCGCTGTACAAAGAAGGAGACGCCAATACTGTTGAAGTGGCAAAAGAAGTGAAGGGGCAACTCCGAAGTCTGCAAAGAAAATTACCCAAAGGGGTAAAAGTTGACGTGCAATTTGATCAATCGAGATTCATCGAGCAATCGATCAACGAAGTAAAACAGTCATTACTTTATGGGGGCTTACTGGCAATAACTGTGTTGTGGATTTTCTTAAGAAACATTCGACTCACCCTTATTATTACTACAGCAATTCCAATCTCAGTAATTGCTGCTTTTATTTTTATGTATCGTTCAGATGTTTCGTTAAATATTATGTCATTGGGTGGCTTAACGCTAGGCGTAGGGATGTTAGTTGATTCAGCAATCGTTGTACTCGAATCTATTCATCGACAAAGAGAGAAAGGCCTCGGTATTGTAGAGGCTGCCATCGTCGGCACAGCGGAAGTGGGCGGTGCGGTAACTGCTTCGGTGCTAACGACTATTGCTGTATTTATTCCTATCGTTTTTGTTGAAGGGATTGCCGGCCAATTATTTCGCGATCAAGCTTTGACTGTTACTTTTAGTTTACTCGCGTCACTGGTTGTTTCATTTACCTTGATCCCTATGTTGGCTTCATTAGGAAGTAAACGGTCAGGGAAGCAGAGTAAGATGCCCAATGCGCAAGGAGTCTCAAATAATCAAGCTAAAAAAGATGCGAAGCAGGAATCTATGGGATTCTTTTCCAGGGGCTATGAAAAGCTTCTCGTAAAAGCGTTAAAACTAAAATGGTTGACCCTGGCTGCTGGATTTGTTGCGCTAGGAATGAGTTTGCAATTATTGCCGTCGATTCCAACATCACTAATTCCGCAAATGAGCGAAGGGGAATTTTACTTTGATGTAAGCTTGCCTGAAGGTACTGCTCTCCCCACGACAAACAGAGTATTGGCGCAGATGGAAACCACCGCACTAAATAACCCTGGCGTCGCAAAAGTATATACGTCCGTAGGGAGTCGTAATGTGAGTGGCGGATTATCGTTAAAAACTAAAGATGAAAATCTAGGTCAAATAAGTATCGTTATCACTGATAGAAGTAACTCTGAGTTGGAAGAGCGAATCGCGCAAGAGTTACGCTTGGAGTACGAAAAATTACCGCTGGCTGATGTTCAATTCGGTAGACCTTCTTTTTTCAGTCTAAAAACACCTCTCGAGCTTTTGTTTTTTGGCGAGGATATTGAACAGCTAAGAGAATACAGTATGTCCTTGATGCCTATTTTGGAAAAGGTGGAAGGGCTTCGAGATATCCAGGCATCTTTAGAAACTGGTAATCCCGAGTTGATGGTTCAGTTTGATCGCCAAAAATTGGCTCGCTTAGGATTTACCATTCAAGAAGTAGCGGACACATTAAATCAAAGAGTAAGTGGTTCTATTGTCTCCAGGTTTCAGCAACCGGATCGGCAAATAGACATACGGATGCGTAATCGGGAAGCCGATAGAAATAGCGTTACCGATATTGAAAATATCGTTATCGGCGAATTCGATGGGCGGCCTGTTAACTTAAATGCAGTTGCTAACGTTGTCGCTGCTCAAGGGCCTGCCGCAATTGATCGAATTCAACAGGCGCGAGTTGCGGTTATTGCTGCAAATTACAAAGGTCGAAGTCTTGCGGAGTTGGTTGATGAACTAGAGCAAGTCGTACAGTTGAATCCACCTCCTATCGGGATTGCATTTGAGTTTGGGGGCCAGAAGAAAGAGATGGAACAATCGTTTGATAGCATGACTTTCGCTATTTTACTCGCAGTCTTTTTGGTTTACTTAGTAATGGCAGCAACCTTTGAGCATATGGGCCATCCATTCGTTATTTTGTTTACTATTCCATTGGCCTTGGTTGGCGTAATCTTAGGTTTATATACTAGTGGATATGCGATCAGCGTTATATCCTTAATCGGCGCCATCTTTCTCGTTGGCGTTGTAGTAAATAACGCGATTGTTTTAGTTGACGCTATCAATCATTACCGTCGAGCAGGATTAGAAAAGTTTCAGGCTACGGTTGAAGCGAGCAAGTCCCGCTTGCGCCCAATTCTAATGACGACCTGCACAACTGTACTCGGGCTTTTGCCGATGGCGATCGGATTTGGTGAAGGTGCTGAACTCAGAGCGCCACTTGCAGTTGTTGTCTCATTTGGATTAGTCATTGCAACTGGGCTCACTCTATTTATTATTCCTGCAACTTATTTGATTATGCCTTCTCACATTACAACTGATGAAGAACTTGAGCAGCTTGACCAAAAAGTGGCGGAAGCTGAAGAAATTGAAAGTCATCATGAGCAAGACAATGGTCTTGTCCAAAATACTTAAAGTCGGTAGAGGTGCGTTCTTATGACTTTACCTGAATTAGCTGTTAAAAGACCAATTGGAACATTGATGGCGTTAATCAGTGTTCTGGTTCTGGGCATCATAGCCCTCACACGCTTAGAACTCGCGTTTATGCCTGAGACGGAGCATAAGCGGTTGATAATAATTACTGACTATAGAAATGCTTCACCGAAAGCTATAGAGCGAATGATCATAAAACCTATTGAAGAGGCGGTTTCTTCAATGAATGGATTAGAACATTTATGGTCAAATAGCGATTCGAGGGGCGGAAGGGTCAATCTAAATTTTGGTTTTGATATTAATATGGATTTAGCTCGCGCTGAAATTCATGAACGGATTGACCGCATCAAAGATGAACTACCAGAAGATTTAGAACGCATTATTATTTCTGAGAATTGGAATCCTCGAGAGACCGGCGAAACAATAATGGAAGCCAGGCTATCTTCTGGAAGAGATTTAAGTAAAAACTATGAGTTGCTAGACCGAAAAATAGTTAGGCCTTTAGAGAGGATCCCTGGTGTCGCGGTGGTAACACTCGATGGTGTTAATCCTCGTGAAGTCAGAATAAATCTTGATCTACAAAAACTAAAGCAGCATAAAATTGATACCAGAACTGTATGGAGCGATATTGCTCGAAACAATCAGAATGCAGCGATAGGTGTTCTTCGCAATTCGAGCACCAAAGTTACCTTACGTTCAGTCGGTTCATTTATTTCTATGCAAGAAATTGAGAATCTACCACTCAGTAATTCTACTCTACGTTTATCCGATATTGCAGACATAAGTTATGAAGAGCCGCCGTTAGAGTATGGTCGCCATTTAGACGGAGATTTTGCTATTGGACTTAACGTTGCAAAAGAGTCGTCAGCCAATACCATCACCATTACTGATGCAGTATATGAAAAGATCGCTCAGATGAAAAATGATCCCGAGCTTGACGGAATTAACTTCTTGGTTTGGCAAGATCAAGGAAAAGAAATACGTAATACTCTCGGAGACCTGGAACAAACGGGATTCTTTGGCGCAATTCTAGCTAGTATCGTTTTGTTTCTATTTCTGCGAAAAGTTTCAACGACCATTGTTGCGGTTGCTTGCATTCCTTTTTCCCTAATCGTTGCTTGTGGTGTGATCTGGTTGCAAGGTAAGACTCTGAATACGATTTCGCTGCTTGGATTAATCGTCGGTTTAGGCATGTTAGTGGACAACGCCGTTGTAATAATGGAGAACATCGACCGCTTTCAGAAGAAAGGCTATGGCGGGCGCGTAGCAGCAATTTTAGGATCTAAAGAAGTGTCAGTTGCGGTCATTACCGCTACTTTGACTTCACTGATTGTATTTTTGCCAATGATTTTTTCCAAACCAACAGAGATGAATATCATTTTGCAAGAGTTGGGTTTAACTATCTGTATTACCTTAGTGGCCTCTTTGTTAATTAGCCAGACTTTGATCCCGTTAGCTTCTACGCGACTACTTAAGAAACCAAAGAAGCAAGCTAACACCCCTTTAATGGATTGGTTGCAGGCGAAATATAGCGACGTTTTGGGATTTACTCTAAAACACAGGTGGTTGGCATTGGTTTGTGGGGTCGGTATGTTGGGCGCAACTTGGTATCCTGTTAATCAAATTAACTTTAATTTCGACGCGGCGCCGACCGATATGTTTATTGGAATTAGAGTAGACATAAGCGAGTCAGTCTCACTGATTGAGAAAGAAAAGATAGTTGCAAGAGTCGAAAAGTCGTTAGAGCCATACAAAGAAAAATTTAATATAAAGTCAATTTATGCTTGGTGGAGCGAAAATCGTTCAATTGTGAGGCTATATATGCAGCCCGGTTATCAGAACGAAGAATCCATGAATAAGGTTAGGAAACAATTACCGAGTCTATTTCCTGAAATCGCTGGCGTGTCACTTAGGATTGAGGATAGTGGACCATTTTGGCGCCGCAATAGTGGAAAACGAGTTGCTGCCCAGTTGCAGGGACCTGATTCTGAAACGCTAGGAGTCTTGGCTGAAGAAGCTTTACGCAGGGCTGAACAAGTCGATGGAATATTCGATTTGTATTCGACCTCTGAGGGGGGGCAGCTTGAGCTTCACGCTGAGTTGGACAGGGAGCGAATGTCCGGGTATGGCGTTTCATCCAATCAGCCTGCAAGTCTGGTGGAAATGACATTTAGAGGGAGAAATTTGCCTCGCTTTAAAAGCGAAAATGGTGAAGTTGAAATGAAATTGTTGTTAGGAGATGAGCAAGATACTTACGTCGAGGATGTTAAAAACCTTACCATTGGTAAACTAAATGGGGGAGAGATAGCTTTAGATAGCATCTCTGACTTTGTGACTAAGAAAGGACCTAGTCGCATCCGCAGACAGAACAAAATCTCGAGCATTTGGGTCGGTGGTCGATTTGATAGCGGCAAGAAAAGTGAGCATCAAAAGAACCTCGTAGCAGCACTAAAAGATATGGAGCTACCAGCGGGTTATCAATGGCAATTTAACAATCGCTGGCGCGGAGCGCAAGAAAGTCAGGAAGAGTTTGTACTCAATTTATTGTTAGCGCTTGGACTTATATACGCGGTTATGGCTAGTTTGTTCGAGTCAATGCGTCAAGCTGCTGCATTAATGATAAGTTTACCATTTGCTATAGCCGGGGCTTTTTGGACATTATTTATTTTCGGGGTCGACTTTGACCAGCCGGCATCTGTAGCTGTTTTACTTTTACTTGGTATAGTGGTTAATAACGGGATAGTTATGATTGAACACATAAACCTCTATAGGCGAGATGGCTGGGAACGGCACAAAGCGATGATTCAAGGCGGGAAAGAAAGGCTTCGCCCGATTATCATGACAGCTCTTACCACTCTAGTTGGTTTAATTCCTATAGTTATTCAAAAGCCCTCGTTGGGTGGAGTTTATTATTATTCGATGGCTTATGTGATTATTGGCGGTCTTTTGTTTTCAACGGTTTTGACAACAATCTTTTTGCCTGCAACGATTAGCTTGGTTGAGGATGGCCTTGGCTGGATAAGAAACATGATCAGGACTTTGTTGGCTTCTTTGGGGCTATTAGAAAAGGAAACAAAAGCAGCCAATTAAGTAAGTTAGCCACAAAAGGTTATTCAATAGATAGTAACTTAGCGGATGGTTATGCCTATATTCCCAGTTGATATTTTGCTCTAAAGCTTAAAATTGTACACTTCGAGATACTAATAACTGTTATAGAGAGTCTTTGTTTTGGCCAAAATCATGGTGTTTCAACACGTACCTTACGAGCCTTTGGGTACCCTTGATCCGCTGATCCGTTCTCAACGCCATCGTATTAAGTACGTCAATTTTGGTCGTAATCCTGAAAGCAAGCCTAGCATTGATGGATACGATGCGTTAATTGTGCTTGGCGGGCCTATGAATATTGGCCAGGAAAAGGAGTATCCTCACCTTGACATTGAGAAGCAAGTAATTCGAAACGCGATAGCTCAGGATAAACCCGTACTGGGGATCTGTTTGGGGGCTCAACTTATAGCCTCAGCGATGGGAGGCAGAGTTTATCAAGCGCCAGAAAATGAAATTGGTTGGTATAAAATGAAACCGACTGAATCAGGAGGAGTCGACCCTGTTGTTGGTGCATTTAAACAACAGGAACAGATTTTTCAGTGGCACGGTTTTACTTTTGATCTACCGTCAAATGCGGAGCTTTTGGTAGAAGGTGAGGAAGTCAAAAATCAGGCTTTTAGAATTAAAGATAACGTCTACGGTTTTCAATTCCATTTAGAAGCTAGCATGCCGTTGATTAAACGCTGGCTTAACTTGCCTGCACATCAAAAAGAACTAGGCCTGGATAAGGCTCATGGTCGTATTAAATCTATTTGGCAGCAAACGCTGGAAGAAATTGAGAGATCTTTAAGTTTGAGTGAAGAAGTGTTTGCCGCTTTCCTCGATAAGTTACCTAAAGTTAATGGGAAGCATAATTTTGTGCATCGTCATTTTTAGCGATTATATTCCTTGTTATAAATAATAATTTCGATTAGAGATAGATTGCAAAATTGGCAATTTGCACATTGCACCCATTGTTTTCTCTAATTATGCTTAGGTTCTTAAGTAAAAAAACAAAAAGAACCAATTACTCATGAACTTAAAAAGACTCCTCTCATATATTGTGTGTATTGGCACGTTTCTGTTTGTTGCTGAAAGTGAAGCAGCTCGTAAGACAGATCACATTAAATCAAAAATGCAGAGCAAAAATACTGAACTAAAAGTTTCCAGTTATGATTGGCAAGGTAAAATCCCTAAATCAAAGCTTGTTATAGTTAAAAATAAATATGGAAGTGTTCGCTCAAGAAATCAAACAGGTGACGCAGTCTTTTTGCACGCGACTATTCAAGAAATTGGTAAGAAGCCTTTATATCCTAAATTTGCAATCGAAAATAAAAATGACCATCTTTACATTGAAGTTCAATATGAAGACGCTATAACAGATAATCATGGGCAACTTAGAGGCAGAACTGACGTAGCAATTTTGTTTCCAGATGATGTTAACATTTTTGCAGAAACAGACTCGGGCTTAATCAAAATTGATAAAACTGCTAGCCATGTCCAGGCTAAATCTCAAAGCGGTAAAATAAAACTGGCGACAACTGGATTATTTTCGGTTTATTCTGAGACAGGTACCGTAGAAATAAAGCTTCGAGGTAGCAAGCAGATTGGTAAATCTGAAGCGGCTACTAACTCGGGGCAGATTAAAGTCGAGCTATATAATGATATGGAACTTAAGTTATCAGCAAGTTCTCAAGGAACGGTAAGCATTGGCGAAAGCAAATCACAACAAGAAGTTGTCATTGAATATGGAAAGTCAGATGTTCAAGTATTTTTGAAATCGCATGTAGGAGATATCTTTGTTAAGCCCATAACACCTCCGGAACTCGAAAAATCAGTTAGGCCTTCTAATGTAACTTCAGTGGACGTTGACTTACGAAATTTGCCCAAAAGTAAACCATGGAAGCCAGGCGATCCGATTATTGAGATGGATGATAAAAGAGGTAATAGGACGCGAACTTCTAATTAATTATTGAATCGAAATTGTCAATAAAAAAGCCCGAATTATTTCGGGCTTTTTTTTGTAAATGCATTAATTTAAAAATTATCTCTGAACAATAATATTATTACATCGTTAAAGAATTTTATTGACCATTTTGTGTGCAATATTTACATACATTGTAACAGTGCGCTTTTGTATATTCCGAGTCGTGTTTATTTTTTGAACACAGTTTAGCAGTGTAGGAGATCATAAAAAGGAATTGTTAAAAATTTGTTAAACAACAATCAATACTTTGGATATCTCCGATATCAAAGACAGGTATCCGGTACCAAAGTATAAGGACCAAAAGGCAACAAAAGTGACAATAAAATATCAAAAATCTAAATCGCTTTTGAAGTTTTCTGCAATCGCTTTAATCACGGCTAGTTTCAGTGTGGGTGCGAGTGATGATTCAGAATCTCTTCATACAGGCAACTTATGGAGCTCAAAGAAAGTCAAACCTACCAGCGTTGACGTTGATTTGAGAAGTTTACCTCAAGCACAAGCATGGCAAATTGGACAGGAAATTCGAAATATGCCACGCCGTCGTTTTAGCCCGGATTATGTTTTACCGAGCGCACCAAAAAATCCGGTGCTGAATAAAAACGATAAGTTAGCAGCAAAACAAATGCAGGCTTCACAACAGCCAGCGGCAAATGCGAGAGCACTTGAACAACAGTTTGACGGGAATGGATTTACAGGTGTTAATCCACCTGATCCAACCGGTGATGTAGGTTTGAATTACTACATCCAATCGATTAACGGAAATAGTGGGGCAATATTTTCCGTTTAC
The DNA here is from genome assembly GCA_026196875.1 of Kangiellaceae bacterium. Taxonomy (GTDB): domain Bacteria; phylum Pseudomonadota; class Gammaproteobacteria; order Enterobacterales; family Kangiellaceae; genus Aliikangiella. The sequence goes on along the minus strand of JAPHTP010000025.1, from coordinate 74,112 downwards.
AATAAATCCAACGGTAGCTTAGTTTCAGGCCCGACCAATATGGAAACATTAGGATCAGGCAACTGTGCTAGCGGTAAAGGAGACCCAATTGTTCTTTTTGACGATATGGCTCAGCGTTGGGTTCTAAGTGAGTTTTCTAACTCGGGCAATTACCTCTGCGTATACGTTTCTAAAACCTCTAATCCAGTAACAGGCGGCTGGCATGCGTATGCTTTCCAATCGCCGACTTTCCCGGATTATCCTAAATATGGTGTCGGTGTTGACGCTTATTATGTGGGAACTAATGAAAGTTCTCCTACGGTTTATGCGATGAACAGAACTGCGATGCTAGCGGGTAACTCGGCAAATTTTGTTCGCCTGACCGTACCTAAGTTAGCGGGCTTTGGTTTCCAAATGTTGCAACCGGTTGACCATGATGGTACGACCGCAATGCCTAACGGAACACCTGGCTATTTTCTACGTCATAGGGATGATGAAGTTCATAATTCTAGCTCCAATAATTCGAGCCAAGATTACATTGAGCTTTGGAAATTTGATGCAGACTTCAACAACACAAGTAACTCAAGCTTTACAAAAGTTACTGATATCGCCGTTGCGGAATTCGATTCTTCACTCTGTGGATTAACTTCTTTTTCATGTTTCCCGCAAGCGGGTTCCTCTTCAAATATGGATCCCCTACGCGAAGTTGTTATGTTCAGAGCGCAATATCGAAACTTTGGTAGTTATGAAACAATTGTTGGTAACTTTGTAACTGACGTAAACGGTAATGACCGTGGTGGTATTCGCTGGTTTGAACTACGCCGTAGCGGCAGTGGTCCTTGGGGATTACATCAAGAAGGTACTTATTCGCCTGACAGCAAAAACCGCTGGATGGGTTCAATCGCCATGGACAAAGACGGAAACATCGCACTGGCATATAGCTGGGGCAGCAGCTCCGACTATCCAGGTTTGCGTTATACCGGACGTTTAGCATCTGATGCAAATGGAACGATGAATCAACCAGAAGCAGTTTTAGTTAACGGTACTTCAGGTGTTTCAAGTAATCGTTGGGGAGACTATAGCCATATGGCGCTAGATCCAGTCGATGGATGTACTTTCTGGTTTACCAACGAGTATGGCAAGTCTAGTGGTCAATGGGGCACACATATCTCCAGCTTCAAGTTTGATTCTTGCGGAGGAGGAGGAGGTGGTAACCAGTCGCCAACTGCATCGTTCACCGACTCATGTACTGAGTTAGCCTGTAACTTTAACGGCTCAGGAAGTTCCGATCCTGATGGCAGCATCGCCAGCTACGCGTGGAACTTCGGTGACGGTAATACCGCAACTGGTGCTACACCTTCGCATACCTACGCGTCTGCGGGTACTTATACGGTTCAATTAACAGTCACTGATAATCAAGGAGCTTCTAATAGTACATCCAAAGCAGTAACTGTGACTTCGTCTGGTGGTGGCGGTGACAGCGTTCTAGAAAACGGTGTGGCTAAAACTAACTTGTCTGGCTCAACTGGCGACGAGCAATTCTTCACTATGGAAGTTCCAGCGGGCGCTTCAAACTTAAAGTTTGTTATTAGTGGTGGTAGCGGTGACGCGGATCTTTACGTGAGATTTGGTTCTCAGCCAACGACTTCAAACTATGACTGTCGTCCATATTTAAATGGTAATTCTGAAACTTGTACTATCTCTAATATTCAGGCGGGTACTTACCATGTGATGTTACGTGCTTATTCAAGCTTCTCTGGTGTGAGCTTGACTGGTTCTTTCACTGCTAGTGGTGGTGGCGGAAACGGCGGCACATTCTCTCAGTCAGATTTATCTGGTGCACGCCGTGCATGGCAACATTTCTCCGTAGAAATTCCGGCAGGTATGGGGTCTTTCACGGTGAATATGTCGGGTGGCACAGGTGATGCAGACCTATACGTACGTAAAGGCTCGCAACCAACTACTGGTAGCTATAATTGTCGTCCGTACAGAAATGGTAACACTGAATCGTGTAGTTTCAGTAATCCAGGAGCTGATACTTGGTATATCAGCGTACGAGGTTATACCGCGTACAGTGGTGTAAACATCAACGCTGAATGGAAACCGTAGAGATCCAGATAGCTTTACTTTCGAGCCATCTGTGAGCCGAAGGAGTAATCCTTCGGCTTTTTTTGTTTAGGGCGATGAATCTACCAATTGCTGGATTAATTTTATAAGATTCTCTTTTTAATAAATTAAATAGAATAATGTCGACAAATTCAAAATTTACTTTTCTATTCGCCCATGGTGCCGGTGCAGATAAAGACTCTGATTGGATGGTTGAAATGGACAACTTGATGACTAAACAGGGCATTGAAGTAATTCGTTTTAACTTTCCCTATATGATTAAACGGCAAGCCGATGGCAAGCGCAGACCTCCGGATCGTCAACCTAAGTTAATTGAAGCATTTGAAGCGCAAATAAACGAAATTCCTGAAGAGAGATTGTTGGTTATCGGCGGGAAGTCGATGGGCGGACGTATGGCTAGTTTATTGGCGGATAGTAGTGATTTAGTCAATAGAGTCCCTGCTGTAATTTGTATGGGGTTTCCTTTCCATCCTCCAGGGAAACCGGACAATTTTAGAGGTGAGCACCTTGCCAAAATGAAAATTCCTACACTTATTCTGCAAGGTGAAAGAGATACATTTGGGACCAAAGAAGAAATGGATGGCTGGTTGTTTTCTAAGCAGGTCAAGGTTGAATTTTTGCCAGATGGTGATCATAGTTTTAAGCCGCGTAAGAAGTCCGGGTTTACCTTGGAGCAAAATCAAATAACAGCAGCGGACAAAATTGGTGAGTTCTTGGCCAGATTGAAATAGAAGGTGTGGAAGAGACAAGTAGCTGCGATCATAGTTTCAAGCTATTTGCTTTCATTGCTTATTCCCTTAGTATTACGCTGTCTTTTTATCGTCTCAGGTTATTCGAGTGTCCCTTTTAGCAAGTCGCATCCGCAGAGAGCTGTCTAGTTGGACTAGCTTAGCCTTTTCTTTGGCGTTATTGGAAGGAGGTGTTGCAGGGGTATTAATAAAAAATGGCTTTAGCGGACAGGTTTCGGACTGGCTACTTAATCTATGTGTAGCAATCGCTACGGGAGCCCCTTTTTATTCAAATCTAGTTAGCTTCATTTGGGTAAAAATTAGCCATGGTAAAAATAAAGCAGTAATTGTGTCTAATTTGGCCATGCTTTGTTGCTTTGCGACAATAGGTATGAGTCAAATTTCCTTTGATGCTTTGGGATTAGTAGTTTTAATTATTTTATTAGTAATTGCCCGCGTTTGTTGGTCCGGAATTTTGACTATTCGCTCTGCCATATGGCGAGATAATTATCCGAGGCATATTCGTGGAAAAGTTACCGCAAAACTTGCAACCTTAGCCGCGTTTTTAATGTCAATTGCCGCCATTTCGGCAGGCTGGATACTCGATTGGAAATTTGAAGCTTTTAGTTGGTTATACGCTGGGTTTGGATTTCTTTCACTGGTTGGTGCTTGGCAATACCGATATTTATCCGTTAGGCATCATCACAAACGCATTGTTGATGAAAAAACGAATCAACAAAAAGTATCTTTTGTCGATATGTTTCGGCTCCTCAAGGAAAACCGGCCTTTCGGAAAATATATGCTCGCAATGTTTACTTTGGGTAGCGGCAATTTAATGTTCATGGCACCTTTGATCGTTTTTTTAAATGAACATACTGAGCTGTCCAAGATAAGCCAAATTTTAATTACAACCGCCATTCCATTAGCGTTAATTCCACTAGCAGTTAACTGGTGGGCAAAACTACTGGATGGTAATCACGTGTTTCGATTCCGCGCAATTCATAGCTGGGGATTTGTTTTTGCACTGTTGCTGTTTAATCTGGCTCAGGTCACCAATATGTCTGTGCTGTTCTTTATTGGAGCCGTATTTTATGGCTTTGCTATTTCTGGCGGAGTAATTGGTTGGAATTTGGGTCACAATGATTTTGTAGGTAAAGCACGGCCTATGGACTATATGGCAGTACATGTGACTTTGACCGGGATCAGAGGATTATTTGCGCCTTTAATAGGAATATCTTTTTACCAGTGGTTAGAAAGTAACCAGGCGGGTCTTGGACAATTTGCACTGTTATTACCATTAACCATAACCAGTATTGGTGGTATTCTGTTTGTAACCTTTGATCGCCAGCGAGTGAAAGGCAAACTATGATTAGACGAAAGTCTCTTTAATGTAATATTAGCTATCTCGATTTTAAATCCACTTGTTCTTAGTTTAGCTATTATATTAAATTATGGTTTGAAGCATATTTGATAGGAAACAAAAGTTAATTTTACCTACAAATTTGAATTCCAGTGCAATAAACATAAGTGAGCGTAGAGTTACGAATGATCCACTATACCGTTAGTTTTGAACAAGCCAACAGTCACATCTTTGATGTAAAGCTAAACCTCAATTTTGCATTACATAAAGGTCAGGAGTTTTATCTTGCCAACTGGATCCCTGGCAGCTATATGATTCGGGATTTCGCCAAAAATATAGTCACTTTAAAAGCTAATACCAAAGGATTTCCTGTCTCTATTGAAAAGACAAATAAATCGACCTGGCATTTGCTTGAAGATGTTGAATGTCTTGAAATTAATTATCAAGTTTACGCATGGGATTTATCTGTGAGAACTGCTCACTTAGATAACCAACATGGCTTTTTTAATGGTACAAGCCTGTTTATCGGTATCCGAAATTATGAAGCTGAAAAACACACAGTTATCATTAATGCTGCCGATGTTGCTATTCAGAATGAATGGTCCGTTGCTACTGCTATGCCTGCTAAAGATATTAATTCGCATGGATTTGGAAAATATGAAAGCGCTGACTATGACGAGCTGATTGACCACCCATTTGAAATGGGGCAGCTTAAAAAGATCTCTTTTGAAGTTAAAGGTGTTCCTCATGAGATGTATTTCACTGAAGCGCCAGCCAGAGTCGACTGGGATAGAATTGCTAGAGATGTGCAGAAAATCTGTGAAACCGAAGTAGAATTTTTCGGTGACGATCAGCCTCCGTTCGATCGGTATGTATTTATGACATTCGTTCAGAAACAAGGATTCGGAGGTCTTGAACATATGGCATCCACTGCACTTCACTGTAGTTTTGATGATCTCCCTTTAATTGGGGAAGACAACGGCAAGATCGATGACAACTACCGAACGTTTCTTTCTTTATGCTGCCATGAATATTTTCACTGCTGGAATGTAAAGCGTATCAAGCCTGCGCGTTTTATACCTATGGACCTTTCCAAAGAAAGCCACACTGAACTTTTATGGTTTTTTGAGGGGATTACTTCTTACTATGATGAGTTGCTAATGGTTCGAGCAGGAGTCATCCCTAAAGAGTCATATCTGGACATGTTAGCCCAGACATTAACTCGAACCTTAAGAACTAAGGGACGTTTTAAACAAACCGTTACCGAATCGAGTTTTGATGCCTGGACTAAATTTTATAAACAAGATGAGAATGCGATAAATGGAATTGTCAGTTATTACACTAAAGGGGCGATGGTAGCCTTATGTCTCGACTTCGAAATCCGTAAACTTACGGACAACGAAAAGTCATTAGACGACTTAATGCGTGTTATTTGGAATCAATATGGTAAGAAAGGAAAAGGACTAGGAGAAACTCAGGTACAACAGCTTGCTAAGGAAATGGTTGGTCAATCAATGAATGATTTCTTTGGCAAAGCCTTGTATAGCACTGATGAACTTGACCTTAAGTCTCTTTTTGATTCGGTTGGAATTGAGTTTCAAATGCTCTCTCAGTATTTACATAATGAGAAAGGTGGGTTCAGTAAAAAGCTAAAATCGAGAAAGTCAGTCTCATTTCTTGGAATTACGCACAAGGCAGATCCGCTTGGAGCTAAAGTTCATGCGGTGGTAGAAGGCTCTTGTGCGGTCGATGCAGGAATATCTAATGGCGATATTATCATTGCCGTGGATAATATCAGAGTAGCATCACCTGAGTTAGATAAAACTATTGCTAGAATTCCAATTGGAGAAAAGGTGCTGATTAGTTATTTCCGTCGAGAAAAGCTATTCAATGTGGAGTGCCTCTTAACTGAAGGTGATCCGAATACGGTATATTTGAGTTTCAAGTCTTCGCTAGAGGGAGATGAAGCTACCAATCAAAAAGGCTTAGTTAATAGCTGGATGCTAGGAAAATAAGTAGTTGAAGAAAGAACAAAACAAATGAGAAAATAAAATGAAAGTTATCAGTTTTAATATTAATAGTTTAAGAGCGAGGCCACATCAATTAGAAGCGTTGGTAGAATCCCATCAGCCTGATGTGATTGCATTGCAAGAGACCAAAGTGGATGATCCTGAATTTCCGCACGAAATGATTGAGTCAATCGGTTACCACGCGGTGTTCCACGGGCAAAAAGGACATTACGGTGTCGCAACTCTAAGTAAAGAAGCACCAATCAGCTATGAAAAAGGATTTCCTACAGATGAAAGTGATGCTCAAAGAAGGGCTGTTATTACTGAGCATAAGGGAAAGTCTGAATCCATGTTCGTATTTAATGGATATTTTCCTCAAGGCGAAAACCGAGAACATCCGACAAAGTTTCCTGCCAAAAGAAAGTTTTATCAAGATTTAAATGATTATCTTACTTCTGCTCGACTCTCAAACAATTGGGTAGTAGTAGGGGATATGAACATCTCTTTTAAAGATCAGGATATCGGGATTGGTCCCAAAAATGCGAAACGTTGGTTGCAAACTGGAAAGTGTAGTTTTTTGCCAGAAGAAAGAGAATGGTTGCAGGCGATAGTTGATAAAGGATTTGGAGATACTTTTCGTAAGCATTATCCAGAAGCAGAAGATCGTTTTAGCTGGTTCGATTATCGTAGTAAAGGTTTTGCGGATGACCCAAAGCGTGGCCTTAGAATAGATCTTATTCTCGCGACTACGGGCTTATATGAAAAGTGTATTGAAGCCGGCATCGACTACGACATTCGCGGAATGGAAAAACCCAGTGACCACGCACCAATTTGGGCTGAGTTTGACATCTAAAAATTAAAACTCGTTGACAACAAAATAAATATCGAAGGAACTAGTAGTGTCTCAAGATTACGAGAGCAAATTACCTAACGTTGGCACAAGTATTTTTACTGAAATGTCTATGATGGCAAATCAATATGGAGCAATAAATTTGTCACAAGGCTTTCCTGAGTTTGATACGCCAGAATTTCTAAAGTCGGCTACAACTCAAGCAATAGACTCGGGAGCTAATCAATACGCTCCTTCTGCCGGGATGCCAGACTTGCTTTCTCAAATTGCCAATACCGTTAAACGCATTTATAACATGGAGCTAGACTCGTCAAATATTACCGTAACATCCGGTGCGACAGAGGCTTTGTATGTGGCGATTCAGGCTTTGGTTAGACCTGGTGATGAAGTGATAATTTTCGACCCTGCATATGATTCGTATGAACCATCTGTCGAATTAGCTGGGGGCAAGTGTATTCACATTCCCATGCAAGCTCCAGAATATCGGGTCAATTGGGAATTAGTTAAACAGAAAGTAAACGATAACACCCGGCTTATCATTATCAACAGTCCGCACAACCCAACGGGTACGATATTGTCAGAGTCGGATCTAAAGCAGTTGGAAAAATTAGTTATTCAGAATGAGCTGTATTTAATCAGTGATGAAGTTTATGAGTTTATTACTTTTGATAATAAGGTCCATCAAAGTGTTTTAAGATTTCCTAAGCTTTTTGAACGTAGCTTAGTTGTTTCAAGTTTTGGTAAAACTTTTCACTGTACTGGCTGGAAATTAGGTTACTGTTGTGCGCCTGAAAATCTTACTGCAGAATTTAGAAAAATTCACCAGTTTGTTACCTTTGCCAGCTTTACACCAGCGCAAATTGGCACCGCCAAGATGCTTAGCGAAAACCCGGGACATATCGATGAACTATCAAGTTTTTATCAGAAGAAACGTGATTTGTTGGCGGGCGCATTAGCTAGTTCTCGATTTAAGCTGCTACCAAGTTTGGGCACTTATTTCATATTAGCCGATTACAGTGATATTTCGGATAAAAATGATGTAGATTTTTGTCACTGGCTCACAGTTGAGAAAGGTGTTGCAGCTATTCCTTTAAGCCCATTTTATGAGTCGTTTCCCGGAGACAAGGTAATACGCCTTTGTTTTGCTAAAAGTGATGAAACGCTTCAGCTAGCAGCGGAAAAACTTTGCCAGTTGTAAGTTTATTTGGTTAGCGAGGATTTTAAATTGACACAAAAGCAAGTACTAAAAGTCGCCGCAGTCCAATTTAATATCAGTTGGTTAAACAAGAAAGCTAATCTGAGTAAGTTAGATGATATGTTGCAACAATTGTCTAGTGTTGATTTATTGCTCCTTCCTGAAACCTTCTCCACAGGATTCAGTATTGATGTTGATGATTGCGAAGAGCAAGCCGGAGGATGAGAGGTTTTAACTTGGTTGATTAAAAAGGCCAGCGATCTTAATTGTGTGATAGCCGGCTCAGTTTTGGTAGAAAAATCAACCAAGAAGTCAAACCGGTTTTACTGGGTATACCCTGATGGTAGTACTTACTTTTACGATAAGAGGCACTTATTTCGACTTGGCAATGAACAGGACTTTGTCGTGGCCGGTGATGACAGAATAGTTCTAAATGTCAATGGCGTTAGGATCCTTCCATTAGTATGCTATGACCTTCGTTTTCCAGTTTGGTCGAGAAACCGCAACGATTATGACATGATTGTCAATGTTGCTAATTGGCCGGCAGTTCGCAGAATTGTCTGGGACACTTTATTGAAAGCCAGAGCAATGGAAAACCAGGCTTTTGTTATTGGTGTAAACCGAGTTGGTGAAGATGGCAAAGGTGTTCCTCATTCCGGTGGAACAGTTGCGTTAGATTTTTTGGGAGAGCCACTAGCTCTCGCCGAAGACAATAAAGAACAAATAATTCATGTTGAAATTGACATCGGAAAACTGGCTCGCTTTAAGGAAAAGTTTCCGGCATTTTTGGATGCAGATAATTTTGAGATTGTTGATTAAAATGTAATTTTTGTGTGGTTAAGTTGAAAGCTTATGCAGCAAGAAAAACAAGTTTGCTATTCCATATCACAGGCTGTGGGGAAAGAGTTAAGTTGTGTTCGTTCGACTTCAACTATTGGCGGTGATATCAATCAAGCTTTTCTTATCGATGTGACTGATGGAAGCCAAACATATTCATATTTCGTAAAACAGAACTCAGACAGTTTGCTCGAAATGTTTGAGCGAGAGGCAGAAGCTCTTGAAGAAATCATCACTAGTCAGACTATAAAAGCTCCGCAAAGTATTTGTTTTGGTTGTTCCGCTAATATTAGTTTTTTAGTGCTTGAGAAATTGGAACTTGGCCATTCTGGTCGAATAGAAGAGTTTGCACGCAAACTTGCTGCCTTACATCTGAATCAAAAAGAGCGCTTCGGCTTCAATCAAGATAATTTTATCGGTTCAACTCCCCAACCTAATTCTTGGGGAGCTGATTGGATTGAATTTTTCGGCGACCACAGGTTGCTGTTCCAGCTAGATCTCCTAAGAATTAAAGGGGGTCCACCTGTCCTATACCGAAAGGGTCTTGAATTAATTAAGAACTTAGACATATTCTTCGCAGGATATCACCCTAAAGCCTCATTGTTACACGGCGATTTATGGTCGGGGAACTATAGTTTTGTCCAAGAAGGAGAGCCGGTTATCTACGATCCCGCCAGCTACTATGGCGATCATGAGGCCGATTTAGCAATGCTAGAATTGTTTGGCCGACCCGGACCTGCATTTTTTAGTGAATATAATCAAGTTTTCCCGATCCATGAAGGGTACAAGCTGCGTAAAACCTTGTATAACCTATACCATATCCTCAATCATGCCAATCTGTTTGGAGGGGGGTACGCAAGGCAGGCTGAGTCGATGATTGACTCGTTATTGGTTAATGTGTAGTCAAACAAAGTAACTCGTTAATAAGGGAAGTATATTCGACAAGTTTTGTGACGAAATACTTGTGATCGAACTTGAAATAACCATCACGATAAATCATGCTTGATTAATCACAATTTAAAGCGGCTATTTTCATGCATCCTAAGCTTGAACAAGTAATTAACTCACTTAATCAGATCATTCTCGGTAAAGAACAGCAAATACGACTTTCACTGGTGGGGCTTTTAGCGAAAGGCCATTTATTGATTGAAGATTTACCAGGGATGGGAAAGACAACTTTAGCGCATGCATTAGCCAAAGTTTTAGGACTAGATTTCCAGCGCATCCAGTTTACTAGCGACTTACTACCGGCTGACATTATTGGTTCGGCCATATATAGACGTAGTGATGAGACTTTTAAATTTCATCAAGGTCCAATTTTCACCCAGGTTATATTAGCCGATGAAGTCAATCGGGCCACACCTAAGTCGCAAAGTGCGCTATTGGAAGCGATGGAAGAATATCAGGTGACCTCAGAAGGCGTTAGTCGAAAATTACCCGAGCCTTTTTTCGTGATTGCCACACAGAATCCATTTCATCAAATTGGTACCTACCCATTACCAGAGTCTCAACTAGACCGTTTTATGATTAGAATATCACTGGGGTATCCGGCCGCTGAAGTTGAGCGCTTGCTGTTTAAAGGTCAGGAAACAAGAACTCAAATTGAAGAGCTCGAACCAGTATTAAATACTGAAGAACTGATGAAGTACCAGTCCCAGGTTGAGAAAGTGAATACTTCAGATGTTCTACTAGACTATTTGCAGGCCTTGGTAGAGGCAAGCAGAACTTCTAGCCACTGGTCACATGGATTATCTCCGCGAGGTGGTTTGGCTTTACTAAAAGCTGCCAAAGCTTGGGCACTATTGGACGGTAGGGATTTTGTATTGCCAGAAGATGTTCAGGCTGTGTGGATCTCGGTTGCGGGTCATAGATTATTAGGCCAAAGCGGTTCTAACCTTAGCGCTGATAACTCTCCAGTTGTGCAAATATTATCCGATGTGAAAGTGCCTAGATAAGTGAAACTTGGCAAGTAAAAATCAGGAAGTAAATGTGAAATTGACAGCAACGATTCAGCAGCAGACTCGCAAGTGGTTTGGGAGTCGTATGCCTGTTGGGGATAAGGTTAGACTTAACCAAAACTCAAGTTATATTTGGCCAACAAAAAGTGGCTATATGTTGTCAGTTATCGTTATCTTAATGTTGGTTGGGGCTACCAACTATCAAAACAATCTGGCCTTTTTGTTAACTTTCTTGCTAGTTGGCGTTGGACTAGTAACTATCATTTATACGTATAAAAATCTACAAAATATCGAGTTCTGTGAAGGTCAGCCGACAGAGCTTTTCGCCAAACAATCTGGTGTGATCTCAATTACGCTAAATTCATATAACCATGAAAACCATGCGTCCATTGGAATTGGCTGGGATTCCGGTTACAAAAAAGGCGTCGCGAATCTAATTTATGTTGATGTCGCGAGCCACGGTTTAACTAGTGTAAATTTAACATTTATACCGGAAAAAAGGGGCCAACAGGAATTACCTAGAATGATGGTTTCAAGTGTTTTTCCTTTTGGATGGTTTAGAACGTGGGCTTATTTCGGCTTAGCAAGGAAAGTCCTTGTTTACCCTCATCCAATCGAGCCGCCACAAAGGTTTGAAGTGTCGGGAGGAGATGAAATGGAAAGTGAGCAAGGTAAAAAGTCTGTCGGAAATGAAGATTTTTATGGATTAAAATCATATCAGGCCGGAGAGTCATTATCTCGTATAGACTGGAAGTCGTTTGCTCGCGAGCGTGGTTTACATGTAAGAGAGTTTGCTTCGGTTCAAGGGAACGAGCTCAGTTTTCGTTGGGAAGAATTCGAAGGTTTTCCTGAGGAAGCTAGAGTTTCTTTTCTGACTTATATGGTGCTACAGGCTTCACATCAGAATTTGGCGTATTCGTTATCAATTCCAGGTCAGCATATAGGATTTGACGAAGGTGATGTTCACAGAAAAAAATGCCTGACTTCGCTTGCTTTATTCAATAGTACGGGCATGGGGTAGTTGGTAGGTTTATGAACGCACAATCGCTTACACAACAACAATTAGTTAGTCGACCTTTGCCATTAAAGGAAATTATTGTTGCCCAGCAATTAGTGTTGTTTCCTTTGTATTTCTTTATTCCTTTCTGGATTATTTTGTTGAATCTGTTGGTGAGTGGAACTGTATTTTGGGCTAGCCAAAAAAATGAGTTCAGAGTACCTCGCTGGTTTAAGGTAGCAATAACAACTGCTGCTGTATTAGGCGTATTTATTGCGTTTAGGAAAATTTCCGGACGAGACGCCGGCGTAGCGCTGATCAGCGCAATGTACGGATTGAAAATATTAGAAACTTACAAATTACGTGATGCGCACTTATTGCTAAACCTTGGTTTTTTTATGTTGGTTGCCGGTTTTTTGTTTAACCAGGATCCTCTTATTGCTGTCTACCAGTTTGTTCCGGTTATTGCATTGTTAAATGCATATACTTCTCTTTATCGAGTCAACACTGATGACAAGTCTGGGTTTTCATTGAGGTCAATCTTGTCTTCACTGGGCAAGTACTTATTACTTGCCATTCCTCTTATGCTGATTTTGTTTGTTTTTTTCCCAAGACTGGCCGGGCCGTTATGGAGAATGCCAGGCAGTTCTGAAGCTGTATCTGGTATCAGTGATACCATGTCTCCAGGCGAAATAAGTAGTTTGCAATTGTTTGACAAAATAGCTTTTAGAGCTACTTTTGAATCAAGTCCACCTAACGAAAACGATCTTTATTGGAGAGTGTTGTCGTTAGATAAGTTTGATGGTATGGCTTGGACAAGGGAAGGGGCAAACCCGCTAAATCAAATACCTTTAACGGAACAGCAGATTAAGTTTGATTACACAATAACAATGGAAGAGACGCAGCGGAATTTTTTAATTAGTCTGGATCGGCCGGTTAAGACTCAAGGGCGCTCTTTTATTTTAGAAGATTTTACCGTTTATTCGCCTTTTCGAATTATTGATCGGTTACGTTATTCAATGCAGTCGGCACCGAACCTGGAGATAGGTACCCGGTTAAGCTCACCTAAGAAAGAGTTTTATTTGTCTTTGCCGGAAGGCAATGAAATGACCAAAAATTGGTCAATAGTAGAAAGAGAAAAATACTCAGACGATAGGGCCTTCATAAATTCCGTGTTAACTAGAATTAATCAACAAGAGTACTTCTACACTTTAAGTCCTCCGTCATTTGATGAAGATATAGTCGATAATTTTTGGTTAGGAGCACAGCGAGGATTTTGTGAACACTATGCTTCAGCCTTAGTCTTTATTGCTCGAGCCGCAGGGATTCCTGCGAGAGTTGTTGTTGGATATCAAGGAGGTGAAAAGAACCCCTTGTCGGACTACTGGATAGTCCGGTACGCAAATGCGCATGCTTGGACTGAACTTTGGTTTGAAGGAGAAGGTTGGGTTCGTTTGGACCCTACAGCCGCAATAGCGGAAGAAAGGGTAGAATCAGAGTTGCTTTCTGATTATTCTCAACGCTTGAGCTTATTTGATGAATTTAGTGTTGTTAATTTGGACGATCTAGGGATGCTCAAACAAATCGAGTATTGGGTTGATCAGATGAACACTAATTGGAATGATTGGGTGTTAGATTTCAACCGACAACGTCAATCAAACTTGTTATCAAAACTTGGCCTTAGCGGCATAAAACCGCAGCAAATGATAGGCATTATTTTTGTTGCAATTTCTGTTTTCGTTTTGGTTATCGCTATCAGGAGTTTTAGAAAAAGAGATGTTTTAAGCCCATATGATAGAGAGTTTACTAAGCTCCTCTCAAAATTAAATAAGGCACTTGGTGTAGAGCTACCTAAGAACATAGGTCCTTACAAACTACTCAACATAATTTCTCAATCAAGTTTGGAAGATAAATCTAAATACAAAAATTTGCTGGAGTCCTACATACAGTACCGCTATGCTGAGAAACCAAGTTCAGCAAATAACCGCCGAAAAGTTTTGACTAGTTTCAAACGCTTAAATGGTTATTTTAGTTAAACTTTAAAGGTGCGTGGAGACAGTATCTTCCCGTTAGTAGTTGACGGCTGAGGTTCCTTAGTTCAATTCCGTTGATAATCTTTATGCTCGATAATTGACTAAATTTACCCTATAATGCGCGCACTTTGGGGCAACCCACTCTAGTAAAACAAATGTAGTAGCCGATGGACATTTCACATATTCGTTCTTTCTTAAAGTGTGACACACCTGAAGCATGGCTAAATCATGCATTGAAGCACGTAGATATTTTGTTAGTTGATCACGCTAAGTGTGAAAAAAAAGCTGCTTCTACTGCATTAAGCCTGATGTTTAAGTACTCCGAAAGAAATGAGCTACAGATCAAGATGGCCCAGCTAGCCAGGGAAGAGGTTCTCCATTTTGAGCAGGTTTATGAGAAAATCCAGGCAAGAGGAATTGAGTACTCAATCCTAACTCCTTCTAGATATGCTGCTAGCTTACGTAAACTTGCTCGAGACAATGAACCAGATAAATTAGTCGATTTTTGCATTATTGGTGCAATAATTGAAGCCCGTTCATGTGAGAGATTTGCAAGTTTGGCTCCCTTGTTGGAAGAAGTAGGGGAGGTCGATCTTGCGAGATACTATCGGTACCTACTCAAATCCGAATCAAGACACTACGAAGATTATCTTGAGCTTGCCGCTTTATATTCAAATGAGCCTATTGATAAGCGAGTTGAGTCGTTTTTGGCAAAAGAAGCGGAGTTAATCCAAAGTGAAGATCAGCTTTTCCGATTTCATAGCGGTATTCCAATCAGCCAATAACTGACCAATAATGAGTTTAATCAACAAGAGTTGAACCTCACTTTGGTTTCGAGGTCATAAATGCCATTCGTGATTTGGATTTAGATTACGAGTTTTGCTTGTTTTGGCGTTATTTGACAAGTAACATTACGCTTTTTCTAGCTTACACTCTGCCTGCAAAAGTATAAAATTTGCATAAAAGGGAAATCTGTAGTTCGACTAAGCCACTGATATTAGTGATAATTTTATTTTATTGAGAAAACAGACCTAAAAATAATGGCTCAAGCTGTCTCATATACACAATTTTACGGAAGTTCTGTGGCGCTGGTTACGCCAATGGACAACCACGGCAATATCGATTTTGATGCTCTTGAAGAATTAATTGAGTGGCACATAAGCAACGGAACAAATTCGATTGTTAGTATGGGGACTACTGGAGAGTCTGCTTTAGTAACTGATGAAGAATTTATTTCTGTAATCAAACGCACTCAAGTCATCGTCGGGAAAAGAATTCCTGTGATAGCAGGTTGTGCATCTCCTTCAACAAATAAATCAATTGCTATTTGTCAGAAGTTAAATGAAATTGAGCTTGATGCTGTTTTATGTGTGACACCTTACTATGTGAAACCAACGCAGATCGGTTTACAGGAATATTTTTCTCAATTAGCTGATGAAAGCCGCGCCCCGATTATTCTTTATAATGTTCCATCCAGGACCGGAGTTGACTTAGGCGATGATTCTATTTTAAAACTGTCTCAACATAGGAATATCGTCGGGATAAAGGATGCAACGGGTGATATTGACCGCGCTAGTCGTCTAATACCTCAAATAGAACAATTCGTCTTTTTAAGTGGAGACGACGAAACTGCTTTCGATTTTGTACAGGCTGGTGGAAAAGGAGTTATTTCGGTTACAGCCAATATAACACCTTACGAAATGAGCCGATGGATAGGGTTAAGTTTAAATGATTTAGAAAGTGAAGAAGCAAAGCAAATTTTTGAAAGTTTGATGCCGCTTCACGAAGCACTGTTTGTTGAGCCAAATCCAATTCCGGTTAAATGGGCTCTTACGATATTAGGACAATTACAGGAAGGGATTAGGTCACCCTTAACTAATCCTTCATCTGTTTCGAAAGATATAATAAGACTGGCATTAAAAAAGTGCCAGCTTCTGAATTAAGTGGAGTAGATAATTTGAACAATCTAAGTAAATTGGCAGTCATCCTACTAACAGTTTTGGTTACGACTGGCTGTAGCTACATTTACGGCGAAGATGGATTAATTAAAGATCGTGCTTATGAGTATATTGAAGCTCGTCAAGCAAAAGAGCTCAAGATACCCGGCGATCTAGTTCAAGAAGATAAAGCTAACTATGCGCAGGTACCAACAATTGGTAAGAAAGCTCAGAGTGCACCTTCTGGCAAAGAGCTAGAAGTTGGTGCGCCGATCCAACTCTTGGCTGTACTTGAAAACATGAGAATTAACAAACAGTCGGAACATCCGAGTGTTTTTATTTCTGATTCAGCAATAAATATTTGGCAGTCGATTGTTAAAATGTTCGAAGAAAACGAAATTACTCCTGCCGTGATGGATCAAAAACAATATTACCTGGATTCTGGATGGGTTGCTGTTGATGAAAGAGGTGTATGGCTTGGAATTGAGAATAGAGAAGAAGTCGATGAATTTAGAGCGAAGTTTAAAATAACTATCACTCCAGGAAATTTAAAAGGTGAACAGAGTCTAACCGTAGAACGAATTCAAGCGCAAAAATTTGATGATGAATCTGACAAGTGGGAAAACCAGCCAACTTTTTGGCAAGATTCTGCCGAAATGTTAAATCTGATTATTTCTAGCTATGATGTTTCTGTCTCAACGCGCGAGAGAGAGATGCGTAAACGAGCTATTGCCGGTTTTAAGGTTAAACTGGGGAAAGACTCAGAAAACAATGCGGCTTTAGTGACTGCAGCAGAAAAAGAAGATGTATGGCAAAAACTCCCAAGAGTGTTAGAAGCGTTGCAATTTGAAATGAGCGATCGCGATAGAACGCTCATGACATATTTTATTGAATACAAGTACGAAGAGCCTGGCTTCTTTGCTTCCTTGTTTGACGATGAAGTCGAAAAACTGCCTATAGAACCAGGAAATTATCAGGTTACACTTAGCGAGTTAGGTGAACAAACGGCGATTACCTTTAAAGATGGCGCAGGACAACCGCTAGAAGCAGCGTTAATGGTTAAACTATATCCAAGTTTAAGTCAGCTGTTTGGCGATAAAAGATAACTAGGTAATTCGGTTTTAGACGCCAGTTACTGGAGAAGTAGTTTTGCTACGCGTTACCAGTTTAGGTTCTGGAAGTAAGGGAAACTCCACCTTAGTGCAGTACAAGTCGACCAATATATTGGTCGACTCTGGTTTCTCCTGCAGGGAACTAGAATCAAGATTATCAGCACGTGGAGTTCTTCCGCAAAAAGTTAATGCTGTGTTAGTTACTCACGAACACAGTGACCATTTCAAAGGCGTTCCAGCATTTGCCAATAAATATGAAATTCCCGTCTGGATGAGTAAAGGGACTTCGTTACATCCAACCGTATCTAAGCTAAAAGATTTAAATCTGTTTAATAGCCACGTAGATTTTGTGATAGGCGAGATCAATGTGGAACCTATTCTGGTACCGCACGACTCAAGAGAAGCGTGTCAATTTGTGTTGAGTGCAGAGCAATCGCGAGTAGGAATTTTGACAGACTTAGGCCATATAACGCCATTTATAGTGCAAAAGTTTCAGCAACTTGATGCACTGTTGATCGAGTTTAATCATGACAAGTCAATGTTGCTCCATGGAAAATATCCGCCAAAACTTAAATCCCGTGTTGGTGGACCTCTAGGGCATTTAAGCAACGAACAGGCACTAGAGTTTTTATCGGATTACAACTGTTCAAGGTTGAAAGTTATCTGTGCGATGCATCTAAGCGAGGAAAATAACTGCGCTGAATTAGTTCAATCAATTTTAGAAGAATTGACTAGCGGCTTGAGTGTAGATTTCGTCTTAGCCGATCAAAATGATGGGTTTGACTGGATTGAATTAGTTTAAAAAAGAGCCGCATAAAGCGGCCTTTTTGGGGCTTATGAAAATTAACCGTTAGCCTAAAGTTGGAATGAGATTGGCACCTCAAACTCGAATTCATCCATTTTTAGTTCTTTAGGAATTGCTTGGAATGGTGCTGCTTTTCTTACCATTCGAGTAACAGCTTTGTCTAGAATTCGAGAACCAGAACGCTCCACAATTTGAATATCAATAATTTCACCCGCGCCATCTATTTTGACAAGCGCAACAACATCTCCTTGATCGCCTCGTTGTAAAGCCTTTTTCGGGTAACTCTCATACTTTCTGATTGCATTGATCAAATCTCGAGTGTAAGACCCGCTCAATAGGTCTGCATCAAAGAAGTCTTCTTCAATACTTTCTTCTGCTTGTTTAGCACTTTCGGTCTTTTCTATTGATGCTACTTTTTTGACAGGAGGTTTAGCTTGATTTAATACATTGTTGATATTTATGTCGGGTTTGAAGTCGGGCTTCTGAGCTGCAACCTTTTTTTCTGTGGCGTTCGTTTCGCTTTTGGCTGCTACAGCTTTCTTTGGAGGTGGAGTAGTTGTAGCCGGCTTAGCTTCGCTGGTGTTTGACTTCTTGGGTTCTGTTTTTGGGGGCGTCTTGGCAACTTTTTTCGGCGTTGGTTTGGCCACTGTTGTTTTCTTTGGAGTATTCTTTCTAACCGGCGGTTTACTGGCTGCAGATTTAGCAGGAGTTTCTGCTTTTGCAACCTGAGTTACAGGAGCCAGGTCAGCGTCAAATCTCCCTGCGATTGGTTGCAAAGCTGAGTATTTAGTAACGAAACCACCTTTGGTTGCAGCATCATCTTGGCCGCGAATACTTTTCTTAAATGCTTTTGTGGGAGGATTGGTGCCAAGCCAGACATTAAGCAGTAAATCAACAAAGCCGGCTTTTTGAACAGTTTGGAAAAGTGTTCCGTTTAAGTATATTTGGGTGCCTACACCAGGAACGTGATCGATGTTTAGTTCGTCACCAACCTGGAGTTTTCGTTTGAATATTCTCGAAAACAACACTATTTCTTTAGTTAACGGCTGCCACAAATTTCGAGGGTTGTTCATCGCAAGCCGCTCTTTCCAATGTCGTGACATCTTTCTATGTGAATAATTGGATACTAATCGAATCGACATTCTTTTAGGTATGGTTTCACCTTTGATCTCATCGACATTCGAAACTGAACTTGGAGCAAACAAAGCTCCTACATAAATGTCATTTCGGAGTTCTTGGTGCATACCAATACCGAGAAGTTGGAGGGTCTTTCCGTCAGATAAATCTGCGGTCAAATCAGCTTTTGCTGTTTGTGCTGTAATTAAAAATAACACTGACAGCAAAAAAGCACTTGTCTTTTTAAGTCTTGAATTATCAAGCAAATCAAAAAAGTGTACTGGCATCTATGGCTCCACCTAAAAGTGTAAAACTACTATTAATTGTCCATTCCTCCGGCAAATAGCCTAAGGTCAACCTTAATGATTGCATCCTGCAAAAAGGGGAGATTTATTCGTCTTAATAAACTTTGGCCTTAATGAAAAGGTTTTGGCTTGCTGGTCTGAATTAACCTTCTATCTAATTTCACCATCCCAACATTACTTTCACTTCCCCTGAGTAAAAGTACGTTTACTTGGAGTTACGCTTTTATTTTTGATTTTGTGCTGCAATTCCAATAATAATGCGATTTTGCACGATCTTTCAAGACAAAATCCTCTGTTATTGTAATTACTTATGGGGGATCCCATGGTAAAAATACCCATTTTCAGCTAACTCCCTGATACTTTTGCCAAAAACGGTGGTTTTTGTCTTTATTCTGTTGATTGTAATTGACTTTTTGCTGCTGGTTCAGTAAAACTTTATAAAGCTAGTGTAGTGCAGTTGCTAATTATTCGCTCTACAAAGGCGGTGCAATCTTCAAGGATGACAATAAGAATTCGAGGGTTTAGTGGATTTATCTGGCTAACTAACAGAAGATTGGGGTAGATGGTGAAAAAGATATGGTATGTTACGCTCTTAGTTGTTTTTGGAGCAATTAATCTAGCTAAAGCAGAGGAAAGTGAAGCGGATAAAATTATAGCCGCGCAAAATGTAAAGCTAGGTGACCGTCCATTAAAAATGGTTGGTATGGGGTTAACCCAATTAATGAACGACGATTATTACATTGGCGCATTTTACGTTGACGATGCTGCTCAGTATGATAGCGCCGAAGATTTAGCTTATTTAAAAGCACCTCGAAGAATGGAATTTCGATTTGCCTCTGAAAGAAAGGTTTCTGGTCGAGGATTTGGAAGAAAGCTCGCCGAAGGGATTAAAATTAACAATGAGGCTGAGTATATAAAAGCAGAGGGAGAAAATCTTCGCCGATTTATCGGCATGTTCCGTGGAACCTATAAGAAAGGGGATATCGTGACTGTTGATTATTACAAAGCCGATTCTAGAACACGAATTTCTCTCAATGGCCGTCAGCTAGGTGTGATTGACCGATCTTCAGATCTTTACCGAATGCTAGTTAATGTATGGGTTGGGGGCAGGCCGCCTTCTTCAAAATTTAGGGATGGCATTATGGGTCAGAACGAAAATGAATATGCAATCCAGCTATTACGACGATTTGTTTCTTTAAAATAAAAAATTCTTAATATTTTCGTATATCTTATCGGTAAAGCCCCTAATATTCGGGGCTTTATTTGTTTAACGCGCTCCAATTTTATGTTTTCAATAATGCTCATATTAGTGGTAATTTTGGGTTTACACGGCCAAAATTACTAGCTATTCTTGTGCGCCATTACTGCTTGTCTATTTCTATTTCAAATTGATTATTAGTTAATCATTTTCGTCAATTTCTTATTCATTTGGAATCCACTATGGCTAACATTCTCTTACTTGGTGCTGGTTTTGTTACTGGGCCTCTAGTTGACTACCTACACAAAAAAAATCACCAAATTACTATCGGCTCTCAGTTTTTGTATGAGGCGGAAGAGTTAGTTGCGGGTAGAGATAATTTAACTCCAATGCAGGTCGATGTGACGGATGGAGAGCAGTTGAGCAGGTTGATTCGTGAATCAGAGTTAGTCATCTCATTCGTTCCATTCCAATTTCATGTTTCGGTTGCAAAAATCTGCGTAGCTGAGAAAAAATCCCTAGTTACCGCCAGCTACACCCATGAAGATATGTGGAAGCTGGATGAGGCCGCGAAAAAAGCTGATATTACAATTCTTAATGAAATAGGCGTCGATCCAGGTATCGACCATATGACTGCCATGCAGACTATCGATGAGGCTCACGAAAAAGGGCAAAAAGTTGAGGCATTAGTTTCGTGGTGTGGAGGAATTCCTGCTCCTGAGGCAAATGACAATCCCTTAGGATATAAGTTTTCATGGTCACCGATGGCTGTGTTGAGCGCAGTTTCAAATGACGCCTTGTATCTTAGTAAAGGGGAAAATAAGTCTATTCCGGGTGATAGCTTATTAGAATCAATGCGTGATGTTACCTTAACTAAAGATATGGAATTAAAAGGATATGCCAACAGGAATTCTCTTGGGTACAAAGAAGAGTACAATATCCCTGAGGTGAAAACATTATTGCGTGGTACTTTGCGGTATCCAGGTTTTGGGCCAATAATAGGTGCAGCTAAAAATATAGGCTTATTAGACGGTGCAAAGTTTGAGGAAGCAACTCCTACTACCTGGCTCCAGTTAATGTGCCAGCTCACTGGTAAAAATGCGGACCAAACAGACCAAATGTTCACAGACGCCAAAACTAAAGACAGTTTTGCCTGGTTAGGGTGTTTGTCAGATGAGGTTATTAATGGTGACAGCCCCATTTCGGCCTTTTGCAATTTATTGACTGAGAAACTTAAATACGGTGAAGACGAACAAGATATGATTGTTATGCAGCACCGTTTGGTGTTGGTAGATAATGATGGAAATAAAACCTTTCATCGGTCTACTCTTGTCGAAAAAGGTGATAAAGACGGTTACTCGGCTATGGCTAAAACCGTCGGATTTCCCGCCGCTATTGCTGCTGATTTAATTTTGTCTGGGGAGATCAATCGCAAAGGAGTATGTATTCCGGTTACAAGAGATATTTATTCACCGGTTCTTAAAGAGCTAGAGTTGCTGAACATTCAAATGTCTGAAAAAATCGTGGAAGATCAAGACGAAGCCAGCTTTTTAAACCACTTGTAGAGAAAATCGAAGCGGCATTGATAGCTCCATAGATTATTAATGCCAAAGTTCAAAGGATTTCAGGGTTTGAATAGTTGATGTTGCTTTGGCACTAGCACTAAGAGCAAAATGATTTACTTAGAGATTTGGCACCGAACATTGTGAAATCTCTGCATTTATTTGAGATAATCTATTGATGTAATTGTTTTAATAGATTTGAACAATAACTTAGATTGAAAGCCTCAATTTGGATGTAAGTCTATTTAGCAGTATCTTATCGATTCTGATTTACAGTTTTTATTTAAACAAACACTAATACTAGGAGATTGCAATGGGCGTTTTAGTTGGACGCGAAGCACCTGACTTCACAGCTGCAGCTGTTTTAGGCAATGGCGAAATTGTTAACGATTTTAACTTCAAAGAAGCGACAAAAGGGAAAAAAGCGGTTGTATTCTTTTATCCTCTTGATTTCACTTTTGTTTGTCCTTCTGAATTGATCGCTTTTGATCATCGTTTAGAAGAGTTCAAAAAGCGTGGCGTTGAAGTCATTGGTGTATCTATCGATTCTCACTTCTCTCACAATGCTTGGAGAAACACTCCAATTAATGAAGGTGGAATTGGACCTGTTGGTTACACGTTAGTAGCTGACGTTAAACATGAAATCTGTCAAGCATACGATGTTGAGCATCCGGAAGCCGGTGTTGCTTTCCGTGGTTCTTTCTTAATTGATGAAGAAGGCAACGTACGCCACCAGGTAGTTAATGACCTACCTTTAGGCCGCAACATTGACGAGATGATTCGTATGGTTGATGCGCTTGCATTCCATCAAGAGCACGGCGAAGTTTGCCCTGCTGGCTGGAATGAAGGCGACAAGGGTATGAATGCTTCACCTGAGGGGGTTGCTAAATACTTGTCAGAAGAAGCTGACAATCTTTAATATCTATTAAAGTGATGAAAAAGCCAGACAATCGTCTGGCTTTTTTGGTTGAACAGCCGCACAAATTACAACAAAACCCACTTATTTTACGTAATTCTAGCCAGAGATGTGCTAATTTAGGGGATATCTGAAGAACAAGGTTTTACCTCTCAAAACTGCTATCTAAGTGTAGGCTACCCGATGAGTATTACTTCCAACTCGATTGTCTCTAAATTAACAATTTCCGCATTCGTACTTTTGAGTGTTCTGAGCATTCCGCGCGATGTTATGGCTGATGTTCCCGCCGAAGTACAAGCCGTATTCGTAAATAACGGCTGCTTAAACTGCCATAGTGGAAACAACCCGAGCGCAGGGCTGTCGCTAGATGACGCTGCTACATCTGAAATAGAGCTAGTTAATGTTAACTCCTCATTAGCGGGGTGTAACTTGCAGCGTGTAACTCCTGGTGAACCGGCTAATTCAACCTTGTACGACAAGATTTCTCAGAATAATCCTCAATGTGGTGGCGTTATGCCTCCCGGTGGACCGCAAATAAGCGTTGCAGATCAAAATACTATTTTCGACTGGATAATATCGATAGGTCCAGCTGCTCAATTTGGTCTCATTGAAATGCAAAGTGTAACAGCTTCTGCCCAGGAAACAGATCCGGAGGTCACTCTAACAGTTATGAGACAGCTTGGTACCCAGGGGCAGATTAGTGTCGATTATACGGTTGCAACGGTTGGTACGGATACTGCTACGTCGCCAGATGACTATGTAGCGGATACCGGGACTTTGGTGTTTGCCGATGGCGAAACCAGCAAAACGATTACCGTGACCTTAGCTGATGACGATGTATATGAAGGGGCAGAAGTCTTCTCAGTTACATTAAGCAATGTTGTTAATGGTGCGGTGCTTGGAGGACAGGCGCAAACCAAAGTGACCATTCTGGATAACGAAATTTCAAATGAACCCGGTACCTTCTTTTTCAGCCGTGTTAACTATAGCGTCGCCGAAAATGCTTCAACCTATGACGTAACCATTCTCCGTTCATTTGGTGGTGCAGGCCAGGTAACTGTGAATTTGGATACCATTGGTGGAACAGCTACAGATGCAACTGATTACCAGACATTTAATCAAACGTTGACTTTTGCAGAAGGAGAGCAGAGTCAGACTGTCACATTAACAATTTTGGATGATCAAGAAGTTGAAGGAGACGAATCTTATAGCTTGCGGTTGAGTAATCCGACAAATGGTGCTGTGCTCGGAAATCCATCAACGGTAAATGTAACCATCTCTGACGATGAGTCTACTGATCCCGGAGATGGTGGTGGAGACGATGGAAGTGGAGACGGTGGTGATGATGGCTCTGGTGACGACTCTGGAACTCAGTTTGAAGTTCCTGAGCAAGAAGATTTCAGTGCCGCAGGCTCATTGGGATTACTAACAATCTTCCTTTGTTTTGTTGGCGGATTAGTATTCCGCCCGCGAAACAGGTCGGAGAAATATTGAATTTTTAAAGATACATATTCTAGAAAAGCCATAAAAAAACAATAGCCTAGTCAAAATAAAGTCGACATCTCTAATGTGAATAATTACATTAGTGTATTATTTACCTTACTCATGCCGATAAAGTCTCTATGATGCACGCGTTATATCATTAGGAGCATTGAAGTATGAGTGTAGTGCGACTACGTCCTCTTTCCTTAATTTGCTGCGTTTTACTTGTTTCTGCTTGTCAAAACGGTAGCGATCAAACCTCACAATCTACAACCGAATTAACCAATTCTTCGACTTTATCTACAAAAATACCTGTGGCGTGCAAACAGCCTGCGCCCATCGAAGATATTTGGAAACTTGAACCTATCCTGGTAGCAAAAGGAACCATTACTACCGAAATGTCTCAAGGAGAGAAAGAAGTAGCGATCAAAGAATATATTGCAAAGAAAAATGCGCAATATAAGTTGTGTCTTAAAGGTGGTAAGAAGTAATGAGTTTTATTAGAAAAACTGCGATAGCAACCCTGGCTCCGTTAGCTGTTGCTGTTAGTATCAATGTAAACGCACAAACAGGTGCATACGAGTTAAGACCTGCTAAAGATGTGGGTGTAATAAATCTTGAACGAGTTGAATACTGGCTTAAAAAACGAGGGGTTATTAAACCCGGCGCTAGCGAGTCGGAAATTCGGCAAATTCTGGCCGATTATCAATCTCGTGCTACAGGTTATTCCGAATCTAAATTTATCAAAGAGCTTGTAAAAAAAGCTCAAGAAAACAACCAAAAATTGGCATCTAAACACTCTAAGAGTAATTCTGAGCAAAAAGCGTTAACACCTAAAAGGGTAAAAGTACTAGGGGTACTAATTGATTTTCCTGACTTGTTGCACTCGAGCCACGGATTAACAACAAGTGACACTAGTATGTATTATCCTAGCTATCCGGTTTCTCATTATCAGAATCTAATGTTTTCTACTTCGACTTATGCAGGACCGAACGGAGAAAACTTGAAGACAGCCTACACCTACTATCAAGAAGAGTCTGGTGGGGAGTTCTTTTTTGAGGGGAATGTTTATGGATGGGTAACCGCAGATAACAACGCTGCAACCTATGGTGGCAATGACCCTGATGACGAAAGAGACATAAATGTTCCTGCCTTGATTAGAGAAGCCGTGGACAAAGCTGTCGCTGCAAATTCGATTAATCTTGACGAGTACGATTTAGAAGATCCCTATGACTTAAATGGCAATGGAAATCTCGACGAGCCCGATGGGTTTATCGATCATGTAATGGTTTTTCATTCCAGCATGGGAGAAGACGCTGGCGGTGGACGACTTGGAGATGATGCAATTTGGTCGCATCGCTTTTTCGTCAATCAAACAGGTGACCCTTCAACGATGGGACATGTGGTATCTGGAACTAGCAAAAGATTATTCGGTTATACCATTCAACCTATTGATGCAGCGATAGGCGTTGTGGTGCACGAGTTTGGACATGATCTTGGTTTGCCTGACGAATATGATACTAATACAAATCGGGGCGCTGGAAAAGGTTCGCCTGTTGGCCATTGGTCTGTTATGTCGAACGGTTCTTGGGCTGGAAGTTTACCTGGTTCTCAGCCAACTGGATTTAGTGCATACGCGCGTTCATATCTGCAAGCTCGTCACGGCGCTAATTGGATAAATGAGGTTACGGTTAACCTTGCTGACCTTACAAATTCGCAAGATATTAATCTAGTTGAAGCGGTAAATCATACTGCTAACACTATAAACCAGGTTAGAATCGATATCCCTTCACCCCGTATAGATTTTAAGTCTCCATTTGCAGGAAACTATCAATACTACTCTGGCGAAGGACACGATCTTAATAACACCATGTCATTCCAAATTAACGTTCCTAATTCGGATAATGTTTCTTTGACGATGAAAGCACATTGGGATATTGAAGAAGATTGGGATTTTGCGAGAGTGTTATTTAACGATACAGCGATTCCTGGAAATCATACTAGGGCGACAAATCCATATACCGGACAATACGCATTGTATGATGATGTGACTCATTATATTACTGATAAATCACAGAACATTGCAGGTGCACAAGGACCTGACTACTGGGTAGATTTAACCTACGATATTTCTCAATTTAAAGGCCAAACTGTAACCGTAAAATTTGAATATAAGTCTGATAGCAATACAGGTGGTTACGGGTTAACGGTTGACGAAATTAAAGTTCTGGATGGTACATCAGAAATTTATACCGATGGAGCCGAATCGGACGGAGTTGCTACTTTGGCAGGCTATTCCAGGATTACCAGCCAGAGAGATGGATTACCGCAAAACTACTGGGTTCAATTAAGAAGCCATAATGGTCCAGACAATGGGTTGTCTACAAGAAGTTATGACCATGGTGTAGTTATTTGGTTTGCTGATTCTAAGTTTGCAGATAATAATTCTTCGGACCATCCCGGTGAAGGATTTGTTGGAGTTGTGGATGCAGATCAGGTACTGATTGGTACTTCGGACACAGGTGTGCAAGTAAGAGATGCGGCCTTTAGTATGTTTTCTCAAACGCCGTACTCGGGAGATACGAACTTGGCAGCCAAAACTTTATTTTCAGATGCTGACGATTATTCCGCGCCTACGCAAGCAGAGTCTGGAATTAAGCTTCCTGTGCATGGGCTAAATATTGAAGTTGTAAATCAAGCGGCCGATAGTTCTACTGCGACAATTAGAGTTTCAAGATTGGTAGTTATTAATGCTGCTTTCAGCTATAGCTACGCAGGTACAAACGTGACTTTTACTAATAGCTCAACTTCCTCAGGAAATATTTCTTATGATTGGGATTTTGGTGATGGTTCTGTAAATTCGACCGAAGCCAGTCCTACGCACAATTACACGAGTGAAGGTGAATACACAGTAACCTTAACGATCACCGACAACGACACTTCGGATTCTGATTCAGTCAGCCAAACAGTAAGAGTCGGAGCATTGCCTGAAGCAAACTTTACGTCTTCGGTAAACGCTAAAACGGTAACCTTTTCTAATTCTACCTCTGGAGGTATTGGAGGATTGAGCTATAGCTGGAATTTTGGTGACGGTAACTCTTCAACTGAAGAGACTCCTACACATACGTATAATGCTGACGGAAGTTACACGGTTCAATTGACGGTAACTGATTCAACCGGCGCCTCCGATTCATTCAGTAGGCAGGTCACCATTCAAACTGTGATTCAACCTCCTGCTAGTGGCGGTTCAAGCGGTGGTGGTTCAATCTTTTGGACATTGTTGCTGTTACCATTAATTAGGCTAAGAAAAAAGGACTAATCTTCTCGACTATTTGAATAAGCCAGGCCTTGCCTGGCTTTTTTGATCCACAACAATTAAAGCTTAGAATGTTGTTATTATCCAATAAGCTTAAGTTGACACTTTTCATTCCATTTGCTTCACTGTTGCTAGTTAAATAAACTCGCTTATTCATCTAACAGTTTACTTTTTATTGCAAATATAGATAAACAACAACCATGCTTGATACTGAATTACTTTCGAATGGCTTCCAGCTCATGCTTGTAGGCATGGGGATGGTGTTTGTATTTTTGTCTGTTTTAGTATTTGTTACTATCCTGATGCAGAGGTTTCTTGGAGAACCTCCAGTTACTGTGATTAGCGAAGTTCAAAGAAAAGAACAAATTAGTAGCGAAGAAATAGCGGCTATTTCCAGCGCAATTCATACCTACCGAAACAAGAATTCTAAATCTTAAGGACTAACAATGAGCAATCGTTTAGGCATTACCGAACTGGTGTTACGTGATGGACATCAGTCGTTGTTCGCTACGCGTATGCGTATTGAGGATATGTTACCAATCGCTGAGAAGTTAGACGCAATTGGCTATTGGTCCATCGAAACTTGGGGCGGTGCTACATTTGATTCTTGTATTCGTTTTCTTGGTGAAGATCCCTGGGACAGGTTACGCCGGTTAAAAGCTGCAATGCCAAACACAAAGCAGCAAATGCTATTCAGAGCGCAAAATATTTTGGGTTACCGGCATTATGCAGATGATGTGGTGGAAGCTTTCGTTGAGCGTGCCGCGGTTAACGGCATGGATGTTTTCCGCATATTTGATGCAATGAACGATATGCGTAATTTGGAAACCGCGATCAAGGCGACAATTAAAACGGGTAAGCACGCACAAGGTACGATGTCTTATACGGTGAGTCCTGTTCATACCATTCAAATGTGGTTGGATATGGCCAAACAGTTGCAAGACATGGGAGCGCACTCTATTTGTATAAAAGATATGGCTGGATTACTAAAGCCTTATGTCGCGGAAGAGTTGGTCTCCAAGTTAAAAGAACAAATTGAGGTGCCGATTGCACTCCATGCTCACGCTACTACCGGGCTCAGCACTGCAACAATCACTAAAGCCGTTGAAGCAGGTATTGATACTGTGGATTCAAGTATTTCATCCATGAGCATGACTTACGGTCATTCGGCAACTGAATCTGTTGTATCCATTTTTGAAGATGAGCAAAGGGATACAGGCCTTAATTTGCAAGCACTTGAAGAAATATCTGCGTATTTTAGAGAAGTGCGTAAAAAGTATGCCAAATGGGAAGGTAGTCTTAAAGGAGTCGACTCGAGGATTCTTGTTGCACAAGTTCCAGGTGGGATGCTGACTAATATGGAGAATCAGTTAAAAGAGCAAGGAGCTGGAGATAAATTGGATGAGGTACTAAAAGAGATCCCACGTGTACGCAAAGATCTGGGATATATACCGCTGGTTACGCCTACGTCACAAATTGTCGGAACTCAAGCAGTTCTTAATGTGATGACTGGCGAAAGGTATAAAACAATAAGCAAAGAAACTTCCGGCGTTTTAAAAGGAGAGTATGGCGCAACTGCAGCACCGGTTAATGAAGAGTTGCAAAAACGAGTGTTAGAAGGCAGTGAGCCAATAACTTGTCGGCCGGCAGATCTTTTGGAACCGGAAGTTGAAAAGCTAACCAAAGAACTCAAACTTGTCGCAGCTAAAGAAGGAATTTTGTTGGCAAAAAATGAAATTGATGATGTGTTAACTTATGCATTATTCCCGCAAATAGGAATTAAGTTTCTCAAAAATCGCGGCAATCCTAACGCATTTGAACCTATGCCCTGCGCAGAACCAGACGCACCAAAAGCTAATAGTCCTAGCGGGGGACCAGAAAGTTATGATGTTGCGGTAAATGGTCGAAAATTCCAAGTAACAGTCGCGCCAAGCGGACAACTTGTGGATGTTAAAACAGTTCCGATCGAAAATAACAAAGCGCCCATTACACACTCTTCAAAACCTGCTGAAGTCTCTAGCAACATTGAAGCTCCGCTTGCCGGAAATATATTCAAGGTACTTGTAAACGAAGGTGACCAAGTTGAAGAAGGGCAAACTGTAATTATTCTTGAAGCTATGAAAATGGAAACCGAAGTAAAAGCCAATCAAGCGGGAAATATAGCCAGAATCTTTGTAAAAGAAGGTGATGCCGTTTCACTTGGCGATCAATTGATCGGTTTAAGCTAAGACCTAGGCCTAAGGAATTTATATGTTGGAAGGTTTCGTTCAGCTTTGGCAGAATACCGGGGTTTACAACTTTACTATCCCTCAACTTGCGATGATCGCGGTTGGTTTGTCTCTACTATTTTTGGCCATCGCGAAAGAATTTGAGCCGCTGTTGCTTTTACCTATCGGTTTTGGCTGTATTCTGAGCAACATTCCAATTGCCGGTATCGCAGAAGTCGGTGGGTTGCTGCACTATGTATATAAGATCGGGATTGACACTGGCGTATTTCCGCTACTTATATTTATGGGGGTCGGCGCTATGACGGATTTTGGCGCTTTGATTGCAAACCCAAAGACTCTTTTTTTAGGAGCCGCAGCCCAGTTTGGGATCTTTGCGACGCTACTAGGGGCTATGGCATTAAATGTTATTCCTGGTATTGAGTGGACATTAAAGGACGCCTCGGCAATCGCCATAATCGGAGGCGCCGATGGCCCGACAGCAATCTTTTTGGCGGGCAAGCTAGCTCCTGATTTGCTTGGCGCTATCGCGGTAGCAGCCTACTCTTATATGGCATTAGTACCAATCATCCAACCCCCAATTATGCGCCTTTTAACTAGCGAACATGAAAGAGCGATTAAAATGACTCAGCTCCGTCATGTCTCGCAAAAGGAAAAGATTGCGTTTCCTCTCGTCGTTATGGCTTTATGTATTATGTTATTGCCGTCAGCTGCTCCCTTAATTGGAATGTTTTGTTTTGGAAACTTGATGAAAGAGAGTGGGGTTGTTAATCGTTTATCTGAAACGACTCAAAATTCTCTTATAAATATTACGACAATATTCTTAGGATTAGGTGTGGGTTCCAAGCTTTCAGCAGAACAGTTTTTAAACTGGGAGACTATCGGCATTCTATTGCTTGGCGCGGTAGCATTTTCAATTGGAACAGCAAGTGGTGTTCTAATGGCAAAATTAATGTCTAGGATGTCCAAGACAAAAATTAATCCCCTAATTGGCGCAGCCGGAGTATCGGCTGTTCCTATGGCCGCACGAGTGGTGAATAAAGTCGGTTTAGAGTCAAATCCTCATAACTTTCTACTTATGCATGCAATGGGACCAAATGTTGCTGGAGTGATTGGATCCGCTGTAGCCGCTGGGGTATTGCTTGCGCTAGTTGGTTAGCGAAGCGATATTTTACTGACTATACTCTTACTTCAGAGCTTTTAGGATGTGTTTGAACACACCCTAGACTTTCGGTTTTAAAACAGAGGTGAGTTATGGCGTTACGCTTTCCCGAAGATCCCCTTTATCAGTTACTTCGAGCGGAAAAAGTTGAAGAATTTAATCAGCAGAAACCTGAATCTGGAGTAATTGATTTTCACGATTGTGACTTTCGAGGTTTAGATCTCCGCGGATTGGATGCTACCAGGATCAATTTTAGCGGTTGTTATTTTCGTGCTGCTGATTTAAGAGGCATCGATTTTTCACTTTCTAACCTACATGGAGCAAGTATTGCTTCCGCTCAAATTTCGGGTTGTTTTTTTCCTGCCAATATAGACGGCCAAGAGGTATTTCTCTCTGTGGAAAAAGGTATTCGAATGAGAATGAGAAAAGACAATAAATAATAGTGTAAATATTCAACCAGCTTAGCTTTGCTATCAGATAGCTATTTTTCTCACAGTTCGTTTATAATGCCCTGAATAATTATCAATAATATTTATTAAGGGGCAGCATTTTGGAAGCTTTGTCAAACTTCATTCTTTACCTGGATTCTTTTCTCGGTAGCGCGTTTTATTTCCCATACTTACTAATTGGTACCGGTGTAGTTTTCACCATCTATTTAGGTTTTCCTCAAGTAAGGTACTTTACTCATGCAACAAGAATACTAAGGGGCAAATATGCGAAAGAAGATGCTCCAGGTGATACCAGCCATTTTCAGGCATTAACTACCGCTCTTTCTGGGACAGTAGGAACAGGGAACATTGGTGGAGTTGCGCTAGCTATATACTTTGGTGGACCGGCTGCGTTGTTTTGGATGTGGGTTACTGCTTTCTTTGGTATGACCACCAAGTTTGTAGAAGTTACTTTGTCTCACAAGTATCGTGAAAAAACAGCTGATGGAACTATGGCTGGTGGTCCGATGTACTATATGGAGAAAAAACTCAATATGAAGTGGTTGGCTGTTATTTTCGCTGTTGCCACGGTAGTGAGTTCTCTTGGAAGCGGCAACATGCCGCAAGTTAACAGCATCGCTGTTGGAATGAATTCTTCTTTTGGTATTGAAAACTGGGTAACTGGACTCGTATTAGCCGGCATATTAGCTTTTGTTATCATCGGCGGCATCAAGCGTATAGCGCACGTCGCAGAAACAATTGTTCCTTCTATGGCTGCGATCTATTTAATTGGAGCGTTAGCAGTTATATTTTACAACATCGAAAATATTGGCCCGTCTTTTGTTTCTATTTTTGAAAATGCATTTTCTGGTTCAGCCGCTTTAGGTGGATTTCTGGGAGCTAGTTTTGCTTTTGCAATGAAAATTGGTGCTAACCGAGGGTTGTTCTCCAATGAGGCTGGTCAAGGATCGGCGGCAATTGCTCATGCTAGCGCAAAAGGTAAAGAACCTGCTTCAGAGGGAATGGTTTCATTGTTAGAGCCATTTATTGACACAATTATTATATGTACTGTCACTGGTCTGGTAATTTTGTCTTCAAACGTATGGACAGAAAAACACCAAAACGACTTTGATCGTACCGACATGACTTATGTTCAAGGAGTGTATACCGATCAAAACAAAGAACATGTTGAGCATTTAGGTAATTTCCTTGTTGATGCGGAGTCGTCGAGTGTAAAAACATTCGAAGGTGAGCTATCAGTCAAAGATGGTGTGTTGGATTCTTCTTCAGTAACTCTAATTGCAGCCCGCTCTGTTGCAGAGCAAGTAACTTACAGTTCAGAAGACAAGCCTTATACTGGAACAATTAAAATAGAAAATGGCAAACTAGCTACTGATAATATTGATGTATCGGGTAAGTCCCTAGTGCACTCAGTGAAGCTTACATCGGAAGCATTCAAGCGAGGTTTCTTTGGTGAATGGGGACAATACATCGTATCCATTGGGTTGTTGTTATTCGCCTTTACTACTGCAATAGCATGGTCTTACTACGGTGATCGTGCTATGACCTATTTATTTGGAGAAAGATCAGTACTACCGTATCGGGTTGTCTATGTAGCGGCATTTTTCATCGCAGCCGTAATTGATTCACAGATAATTTGGGACATCGCATTGGTAACAGTCGCACTTATGACCATTCCAAACTTGATAGGTATACTTTTATTGCATAAGGATATGAAGCAAACTGTGGCAAAATACTGGGAGCACTTTGACAAGAATCAAGCAGATTAAAAAATTAAAACACCTGTTTGAAATTATGTGTTAGAATGCGCGCAAACAATAAGTAGAAAAGGCTCTTTTTAGAGCCTTTTTTGCGCCTAATAGCCACAATTAAAAGCAAATAAAGGAAAGTTATGAGTTACAAAGCCCCGCTTGACGATATGAATTTTCTTTTGAATCAGGTATTCAATGTAGAAAAATCTCTAGGTGAAATTGATAATTTTGCCGAATTCGATTCCAACTTATACGGCGCCATTTTGGAAGAGGCAGCCAAGTTTTCGGAAAACGTATTATTTCCGTTAAATCGAACAGGTGATGAAGAAGGTTGCCTCTTTGAGGACGGGAAAGTAACTACGCCAAAAGGTTTCAAAGAAGCATATCAAGAGTTCTGCCAAGCTGGTTGGCAAGGCTCAAATGGAGATCCTGAGTTTGGTGGTCAAGGGTTGCCCAAAGCACTGCATGTGTTGGTTGAAGAGATGATTTACTCTGCAAACACATCATTCTGCCTTTACCCAAGCCTCACTAACGGTGCATATCACGCTATTCATGCACATGCATCTGACGACCTAAAGCAAACTTATCTTCCGCCAATGCTAGAAGGTCGATGGGCTGGTGCTATGGGACTCACAGAACCCCATGCCGGTTCAGATTTAGGTATTATCAAATCGAAAGCAGAAGATAATGGCGACGGAACCTTTAAAATCAACGGAACTAAGATTTTTATCACCGGTGGGGAACACGATTTATCGGAGAATATTATTCATCTGGTTCTAGCAAAACTACCTGGAGCACCAGACGGGCCCAAAGGGATTAGCCTGTTCCTGGTTCCTAAAATAAAGGTAAATGCTGATGGAAGCTTGGGAGAAGCCAACCAAGTTACTTGTGGCAGCATTGAACATAAAATGGGAATTAAAGCTTCATCTACTTGTGTGATGAACTTTGACAATTCTGAAGGTTATCTCGTAGGTAAAGAGAACCGCGGATTATTTGCAATGTTCACCATGATGAACCTGGAACGCCTGTCTATCGGTATTCAAGGTATTGGGTTAGGAGAAACTTCTTACCAGCTAGCAAAGGCCTACGCTGAAGAACGCAAGCAAGGTAAAAATGCATCAGGTGAAACAGCAACGATAATTCAGCATGCGGATGTACGCCGTATGTTGATGCAACAACGAGCAAACACCGAACCTGGCAGAGCGCTTGCTGTGTTTATGGGGATGCAAATCGATAAACAATATTTCCATTCTGACGAAAACGTTAGAAATCAATCTGCAGGCATAATGGCTTTGCTTACGCCTATTGCAAAAGCTTTCTTTACCGACAAAGGCTATGAAGCTTGTAACCACGGTGTACAAGTTCTCGGTGGGCATGGTTTTGTGAGAGAGTGGGGGTTAGAGCAACTTATCAGGGATGCCAAAATCGCTCAGATATACGAAGGAACCAATGGCATTCAAGCTCAAGATTTGTTGGTACGTAAAGTCTGCCTGGACAAGGCAGGTTTGTTGGAGCATTTAGCTGAGTTGATAAAACAAGACCTTGCGTTAGATAGCTGCTCAGAGCTGGCTTCGAAATATAAAACTCAACTAGAAAGCTCGTTAGTTGAATTTACTGATACTGCAACTTGGTTAAAACAAGAATTTGCAGCTCGTAGTTATGAGGTCCAAGGCGGAGCAGTTGATTTCTTGCACGCCGCAGGATATTTGGTATATGGATGGATGTGGCTAAAAATGGTCGCGGCACTTGAAAGTAGTGAAGACTCTGTGCTCAAGGCACGTAAATTGGCGGCAGCTCAGTATTATCTTGAGCATCAGTTTGGAAGTCTATCTCTGCACTGCGAAAAGGTTAAAACTGGTTATCGGGCGTTGATGTCTTTAGATAATGAGACTATTTAAGCCAATTACTACAGGATAAATTTTAGTCTTTAAAATTCTAGCTTTTAAGTAAATTAGAAAGCCCTTTTCAATTTTGAATAGGGCTTTTTTATTTGGATGCTAGCAAATTAATATCAGTAAAAGTCTAAAATGAGACAAACTAGTCCTTCATTTGAGCTGGAATCTACTAAAATTAGCCAAAAGGCTATTAATTAGCTCAAGTTGACGTTCAAATTTAGAACAAATTGCAAAATTTGTGACGGGATAGCTATTGGTAAAAAGCTAATTATAAGCTATAGTTACAGCAATATCATAAAGAAAGTTCTTAACTTATTGCTGTAACTTTATGGAATAGTTAAAAATAACAGGGCTCTATTTCTAATTGAGTCTCCATAGAGTCAGACTAGTTTTGGTACAAGATAATAGGTTTATAAACAAGGAAATAAGCGTATGTTCCGCAAACTTATCCTCCTAATTGTTTCTGCAGCATGTTTTTATTCAGGTGGGGTGTTAGCTGTAGGCTTGGGTGAGTATGAGCTCGACTCAGGACTAAATCAGCCGTTAAAAGCCAAAATCACTCTGCTATCAGCAGGTGAATTGAGCGAACATGAAGTTCATGCATCACTTGCGAGCTTGCAGGAATTTGAAAAAGTAGGTGTTGATCGTCTTTTTTTCTTAAATTCTATTCGATTTGAGACAGTAAGAGATGATAACGGGAACGTGGTTATTCACTTAACCAGTCGAGAGCCAATCAAAGAGCCTTTCCTAAATTTTCTAGTAGAGCTTAATTGGCCTAATGGACGAATAATTAGAGAATACACCTTCTTGCTTGACCCGCCGATATTTGAAGAGTCGACGTCTTCGACCATAGAAAGGTCGCAAACCCAGTCAAGTCAAACAGCGGAGCCAGCGGCTCCGCAAACTAGTTATACCCCTAGACAAACGGAAGAACCTAGACCTGCTTTTACTGGTTCTACCTATGGTCCTGTTAATGCCAATGATACTTTGTGGAGCATTGCGTCGAGCACTCGCCCTCAAGGTGCAACTATTCATCAGACTTTAGTCGCCATTTATAGGGCAAATCCAAATGCTTTCGCTAATGGTAATATCAATAATTTGATGCGTGGCGAAGTTTTGCAGATCCCTGACGCAAATGTCATTAGTCAAGTACCTCATCGTGCTGCGCTACAAGACGTTGTTGTGCAAAATCGTCAATGGCGCAGTGGTGGAGCTCGACGAATTGTAGAGAATACATCTGGCCAAACCTCATCTAGCCAGACTTCCTCCGAAGCTAGGCTATCTCTTTCCACGCCAAGTAGTGATTCATCATCCGATGCAGCGAGTGGTTCTGGTTTCACGGATAGACTAGCAGACACAGAGAATCAACTCGTCGAATCACAAGAAAAGAGTGCTACATTACAAGCTGAAAATGACGAGTTGAGGGCTAGATTAGCGGATGCCCTGTCTAAACTGGAACAGACTCAATCTGGTAGCGCGGTTGATATCGCTGATACGGAACTAGCCGCACTAACTCAGTCGCAGCAAACTGACAGTCCAAGTAGTGATACTGCTACAGATAGCTCGACTACTGATTCTGTAGTTGGTGGAGAGACACAAGCTAGCGACTTAACCACAGATAGCTCACAAACTGATCCAGTCGGTGAGTCTCCTGATGAAACAACTTCAGAAGTGGCGCAAGCAGATAGTGATACTGGTACAACTCAGCCAGAAACTACACCTGCTGAGCAAACATCCACACAACCGAAACCGACGACGCCAGTATTTAATGAGACTCCGGCCAGTAGTGGAGGATTGCTCGATTCGGGGGCTGTTTTGTGGGGCGGAATTGTTGGTGTGGTTGTGTTAATTGCATTAGCTGTTTTCTGGCGCATGCGTAAACGTATGGAAGAAGATGATTTCCAAGACGACTTAGTCGCTAGTGCTGGTGCCGGTTCTATGGATACAACAGAGACATTTGAATTGCCGGATGTTGGTGATGACATGTTGGTTGAACTCGACATGGATGAAGAACCAGAGGCGGAAACTGAATCGGATGAAGAGAATTTTGACCCGCTAGGCGAAGCGGACATTTATATCGCTTACGGCAAATATGAACAGGCCGAAAGTTTGTTGACGGATGCTATTGAAGAAAATCCAATTCGTTCTGATTTGAAAGTTAAGCTAATGGAATGCTATGCGGAAACCGAAGACGGCGAAAAGTTTGAGTCACTTGCTCAAGAAGTCTCTCAGGCAGTTGATGCTGAAGAATGGAATGAGCAAATAGACAAGTTGAGAACCCAGGCTTTCGGTGGAGAGGCTGCGGGGGCAGATGATTTTGACTTACCTTCAACAGAAGATATTTTTGGTGAAGATGATGATTTTGAGAGTGAGCTGGATTCGATTGGTGAAGAAGCCGAAGAACTCGACTTGGGTTCTGATGGGGACGAAGAAGAATTTGATATCGATATGGATCTAGATAGCGATGAAGTCGAACTTGATGATGTAAATTCTGATGCAGTAACCGAAACTTTCGATTCATTGGACGACGAAGATTTCTCATTAGATGACTTGGAAGAAGAGTCGGGTGATTTCAGTCTAGATGAGAGCGATGAAGGTGATGATTTCGAATTAGATTTGGATGAAAGTGCTGATGATATCGATCTTGATGACTCAGATGACATTTCACTCGATTTAGACGATGATGAATTTAGTTTCGACGAATCCGATGATGATGATTTTGGTGCGGTAGATGAAGCTGATGGTGACGAGATTTCAACTAAGCTTGATCTCGCTCGCGCTTACATTGATATGGGCGATGCTGATGGCGCTAAAGAAATATTGTCTGAGGTAGTTGCAGAAGGAAATGACGAGCAGCAGTCAGAAGCTAAAGCACTAATGGAAAAAATGGATTAATTGATTGATTAGCAGTTAATTCAGTTTAAAATACTAAAAGGGCGGTTTTACCGCCTTTTTTATTGGCCAAAACCAAGATATAAAGTAGTCAAGATTTATAGGTGGTCGATATTTAAAGAACGAAATAACAGAGCAAATTGATTTTTATATCACAGTATGAACATTGCATTAGGTATTGAATATTCAGGTCGTAATTATTGCGGTTGGCAAAAGCAGTCTCACTCGCCATCGGTGCAGGAAGCTTTAGAAAAAGCGCTATCTGAAATTGCCAATCACCCCGTTGAAGTTAGCTGCGCTGGTAGGACTGATACGGGGGTACATGCTACCGGTCAGGTTGTTAATTTTGAGCTCAAATCTGAAAGGCCTTTAAAAGCATGGTTGTTGGGAGCTAATACGCTTTTACCTGACGATATTTCCGTAACTTGGGCGCAGCATGTGTCAGATGATTTTCACGCTCGACACTCTGCGTTTAGCAGACGTTATCGATACGTGATTCAAAATACCAGGCAACGGCCCGCAAATTTATCTGGACTAGTGACCTGGATCCGAACTCCACTAAATGTAGAAGATATGGATCTGGCAGCCCAAGCTTTATGCGGTGAGCAAAACTTTTCATCTTTTCAAGCAGCTTCGTGCCAATCCCCAACCCCGTTTCGTTTTGTAGAGAAAGTCAGCGTTATTCAATGGAATCAATTTGTAGTGATAGACATAACCGCCAATGCCTTCCTCCATCATATGGTGCGTAACATCGCCGGGAGTTTGTTAGAAGTTGGCAAGGGAACTCAAGATACTCACTATATCGAAATGCTGCTGGCCAAAAGAGATCGAACTCAAGCAGCGATGACGGCTAAACCTGATGGACTGTATTTAGTAGATGTTGGTTATCCCAAAGAAACCGGTTTGCCGCAAAAAATTTTAGGCCCGCTGACCTTACCGGAGCAATTATCTTAACCTTGGTAGTGAGATATTTTCGAGCAATAACAAAATGAACCTGTTAGCTATTGTTTAGTCTCAAAGATAATCGAGGCACACAATTGAAGATTGAAAGATTGTTTTCGAATTGTTGGTAGAGATTAGACCAGTTTTATTTAGCTAACTACTTAATCTTTAAACAAAGGGTGGTAGAATACCGCCAGAATTTTACCTACGTTAAAATAAGAGTTGTATATGAGTTGGTTTGAAAGAATACTTCCCAAACGAACGACTTCTGTTGCAGACAGACGAAAATCTGTTCCTGAGGGCGTGTGGGCCAAATGTAAAAACTGTGATTCGGTGATCTACAAGGCTGAACTAGAGCGTAATCAAGAAGTTTGTCCGAAGTGTTCATATCATATGCGGATTGGTGCCAGAGACCGTTTGATTAACTTTTTGGACGAGGGTGAATTAGGGGAAATTGGTAGTGAGCTTAAGCCTGTAGACCAGCTGAAATTTAAGGACTCCAAGCGCTATAAAGACAGAATTACTGGCGCCCAAAAAGTATCTGGGGAAAATGATGCCTTGGTAGTTTTTAAAGGAGAGCTTAAAGGATTGCCTGTGGTAGCGTGTTCTTTTGAGTTTAATTTTATGGCAGGCTCAATGGCTTCAGTAGTCGGTGAAAAGTTTGTACGAGCTGCTTCTCACTGTATTAAAGAAGGATTACCGCTGATTTGTTTTTCGACTAGTGGCGGAGCTCGAATGCAGGAAGCGCTTATTTCATTGTTCCAGATGGCTAAAACTAGTGCTGCATTGGCTCGAATGTCAGATAAAGGGCTCCCTTTCATTTCGGTATTAACAGACCCTACAATGGGCGGTGTTTCGGCAAGTTTGGCTATGCTCGGTGATGTAAATATTGGAGAACCAAATGCTTTAATTGGATTTGCCGGTCCTCGAGTAATTGAACAAACCGTGCGTGAAACGCTTCCTGATGGGTTTCAACGAAGTGAGTTTTTGTTAGATCATGGTGCTATAGACATGATTGTTGACCGTCGTGAGATGCGTGAAAAGATTGCTAACTTACTACTTAAAATGGCTAATAAACCAGCGGTTGCTGAAGAAGTAGAAGAGTAATTTTGATTATTCTCGGTTAAAAAAGGCCGCAATAGCGGCCTTTTTTAACTTTTGGGACTCATCATATTTTCATTATTATAGAATAAAAAGCGAAGACAATTTCTATCTTTTCCCACGATAAAGCTTTCTCTGTTAGTAAGACCTGTATCTTAATCACTAAGGCTGTTCGATATTTTTAGAGTGGCCGTATAGCCTTGTTTTGAGCACCTGTTCAGAGGGGCAATTTAAATTCAACGCCTTGTCAATATCTGTTTGGCTTAATACTCTGGCATGATGGGATGATACGTATTGTTCTATTGACAAACCGAGTTGTTTGACTTTATTCGTTAAGGTCCAAAGCCTTTGATAGGTATCCTGACTTGGCCAGTTATTTGGTGAATGTAATTCTGTCACATAGCTACTACCAAACATATCTTCCGTGAATAGTAGTTTATGCTCAGGTAGATAGATCACTAAATTGTGGCTGGCATGACTATTAGGCACGTCAAATAATATGATTTTTCCATCGGCCAGATGGCTTATCTTTTCTATTGGTACAAACTTACTATCCTTCAGTGAATGTTGCAGATGTTTTTTAACTCCAGCAATATCTGTTGGATGGATGATTAAATTTGCCCCTTGCTCAATTATATCGCTCAGTGACGACATATGGTCGGTATGATGATGGGTAACAACATGCTGCGCCACCGGCTTATTGCTGCCAGTTGTCTGCCTTAATAGAGATAATCCTTGCTGCCAGGAGTGAGAGTTATTTTCCATTCCCCAGGCGCCGGCTGAAACATAATATTCTCCTGCATCAACGAATAATGTATATCCCCATCCTTGCCCCACAAAATAAACACCGTTAGCTAATTGCCTGATGGTTAGTTCTGACACATCTACAGCTTGAGGTTGCTTTACTTGCTGGTAACCGGAGGGAATGTCGAACTGGTTCTTTTGCATTGAGTTAAAACTGAGATGCCTGGAATCTGTGTGATAGACAGGTTGCTCTGCCGTGGCAACAAGCATTTGTTTGGCCCAGGTTATTCCTTGCGATTGTTGGTGTTCCAGAAAGTCATAGCTACGGATTTGCTGGCCGTGCTTTTTAATCATGCGGCTCAAATGGCCGTTTTTCTGATTAAGGTAGAGTGTGTATTCTCGTTTAGTGCCTTCATTTGCGGTTAGTACATCATGCGCTTGTCCTTGAATGTAAGCTTTATCTATCAATTGACTATTATTTCTATCTTGATAGAGTTGTTTAATGATCAGGGGGTCCAGCATTAGACTAAACCCCACATCTGCATTTCCGTAATTAACGCCTGGAACAAATTGGTATTGCTCTAAACAGTGATCTATAACATAGCCTTTGTCTTCAGCAAATACTCTGTGAGTGGTTGTCAGGTTTTTACTTGCATGATTTCCGACTAACCGCGTGGTGGCTCGTTTAAACGCTTTACGCTTATTAACTAGATCTAAGCTGGCTTCAATCTGGTAAGTATTTAAATGCGTGGTCATAGGGCCTTGGGCAGAATGACCACTCTGCATTTGGAAAAAATGCTTCATGTTATCTGTATATTTTAGATTTTGCAGTTGTTTTAGTTTCTCGCCGCCGTAGGCTTCCACCGACTTATTTATAATGTCGTTTTCTTTTTCTCCAGCTACTAAACTCGGGCTGAATTGCATTAGCAAGAATGCGATTGTCCCTAGCTTAAATTGTTGGAAATACGCCTTTTTATATCCCATTAAATTAACCTCAAATTGGGTGTGTTCTGTTATCGGGTATTTAAAGGAATTGTCTGGGCTGATGGCAACAAAGTATGCTTATGAAATGCTTATGAATTGCTGATGGTCTATATTGGCTTACTATTTAACGCATTTTTCTATCTGCTCCTCGACAGTCGAACCAATAATCCATAAGATTTCGGTTTTTTAACTTATCAAAAGTGAGGCACGGTGTCAGAAGTAAAAATATTTTACGTTGCTGGTTTTAAAATTGATCTGTCTCTCTCTGCGATTATAAAAAGACAACATCAGATCCAACTAGAACCGAAGGTTTTAAAAGTCCTGCTACTGTTAGCTGAACGCCAAAATGAAGTAGTGACCCATAAGGAAATTATGGAGCGCGTTTGGCAGGGAGCTGAAGTGGTGCCTAACGCGTTGCAACGCTGTATCGCCATCCTGCGAAAAGAACTGGGCGACAATGCCAAGGCCCCGACTATTATAGCCACCCATCCCAGGATAGGTTATCGCCTGCTGGCCGAGGTTAACTGGCAAGCTCCCCCAAAAATACTATCAGCTGCTTCCCCTGTTCCAGAATTAGAGAATAGGTCCGAAAAGCAAGGCATAAAGAAGGCTAGGATTTTATGGTTTGCCATAGCCGCTTTATTGCTCGTAACATTTGTCAGTGTATTTTGGCCGGGTGGGCAACCTGTTCAATATACCCAAGTTAAACCACTAACGCAGACGGATGCCCATGAAACCTATGCCTTATTTAGTCCCAATACAAAATATTTGGTGTTTAATCGTTACGCAGGAGCATGTAAAAGCCATTTATGGGCAAAACATCAGGACACGGGCAGAGAAAGTCAGTTAACCGAACAAGCCGGCTACTACGGTGAGATGAGTTTTACCACTGACGGCCGAGAACTAGTGTTTTCCGCTAAACAACATTGCGATGAACTAAGTAAAAAGGGGACAAACCCTACAGTAGATCAAATGTGTTGGAGTATTGCTACGTTAGATTTCGCCCAGGCATTATCAACCCCCATAAAACCCGAGTTGCGGTATCAATGTCAGGTTGAAAGTATAAGTAAACCAAAAGCTCTAACAAATCATCAGTATGCTTTTTTACAGTATGAAGGCGGGCGTTACCAATTGGTGCAGTATGATGATTTAAGCAAGGAGTTAACTCCGCTATATTCTTCCGAAGAAAATTACATTTATCATTTTGATTACGATCCTTCGAATAAACGTTTTGTAATTATTAGCCGCAATAAACGCTTTGATAACCAAATAGAGCTATTGGACAAAGATGGGAGATTAATTAGCAGAGAAAAGATCCAACTTTCAGAGGAAATGAGTCAATATCAGAATTTTGTCGCTAATTTTGGCCTCCATGGGGAATATTTGCTCGCAATTAGTAATAACCGGCTATATAAAATAGGATTAAATGGGCAGCTACGCTTAATAAAAACACCGGAAGC
The DNA here is from genome assembly GCA_026196875.1 of Kangiellaceae bacterium. Lineage (GTDB taxonomy): Bacteria > Pseudomonadota > Gammaproteobacteria > Enterobacterales > Kangiellaceae > Aliikangiella. The sequence continues at coordinate 30,685 of JAPHTP010000025.1, read as the reverse complement.
TAATTTAGTATCTGTCGCCGAACATCCGAGAGACAATAGTGTACTGGCCGTAAAGGGCAAGAAAGATATCGACATAGCTCGAATAACGCTAGGTGAGAAAGACTCGGCTCCACTTGAGTTGGAATTAAACGCCCAGAAACTACCCTTTGCGAGTTTAGCCCGCACTACTGCTCAAGAAAGAAATGCTATGTATCAACCAAATGGTGAGCAAATTGCATTTATTTCGGATCGTAGCGGGCATGATCAGATCTGGATTTGGCGCCAGTTTCAAAACCAGGGGCAGGCGTTACAATTAACTTTTGAAACTTCCCAAAATAGTATCCACAGCTATAGCTGGTCACCGGATGGCAATCATTTGGCTTGGGTCTCAGATGATAAGCTCGCCGTTACAGATTTAAGTGGCAATACTGAATTGTTTAGCACAAATAAACCTCTTTTCTCTGTTTTGTCCTGGTATAAAGAAAATCAGCTTTTGGTTTTGTTAAACGACCCCATCCCAGGAGGTTTATACCGCCTGAATTTTGCTAAAAACGAACTTATCCCTTTTGGTGTTAACCAGGTTGAAGCCGCTTGGGTACATAAAAATCAGCTTATTTACAGTAATTTAAACGGTGATGTTTTTACGCGTCCTCTGGATAAGGGCAATAGTGAAACCAAGCGATTGCCCCACTTAAATGGTAAAGCTTTATTCATTTACGAGCAGTTACTTTATAGTGTTGATAGGAGTAATTTGATTCTCAATCAATACAACATGGAAGGGCAGTTCATAAAAGCAATCTTGCCCCTAAAAGCAACAGCCTGGAAAGTAACCGGGCTAAAGAATAACGAGCTATTACTGAGTCAGTTTATAGCAATCAATAATGATATCGTTGTGTTGGAGTAAGCGAACTACAAACGCATCGGGTTTGAAGGTCAGTTTTTGAGTGTAGCTACAAGCCATTTAAACATACTGTCCCGCGGCATAACCAGATGCCCATGCCCACTGAAAGTTAAATCCTCCTAGATGACCGGTTACATCAAGTACTTCCCCAATAAAATAGAGACCAGACTGCCTTTGGGATTCAAAGGTCTTTGATGATATTTCCGAAGTATCTACTCCACCCAGTGTCACTTCTGCTACTCGATACCCTTCAACATCATCAGGGAAGATCCGCCAGTTTTCGAGTAGATTGATAATATGTAGCTTCTCTTTGTGGTCAATCTGTTTTAACTTTTTATCAAATCCTATTAGACGACAAATAAAGTTGGCGATTGTTTGGCTAAACTCAGTGGCCAGTAGAGTTCTTAACAAGGCTTCAGGGCGTTGCGATATACCCTTGGAGAGCCATTCATCGATATCTAAATCAGGCATCCAGTTTACTTCGAGGTAATCACCTTTCTTCCAATAGTTGGAAATCTGCAATATTGCGGGACCACTCAGACCCTTGTGGGTAAACAGAACTGCATTTGTAAAACTCTGGCCACCACAACTGACTCGACAGCGAGCGGAGTTTCCAGCCAATTCTATGAACTGTTGTAGTAATTTCCCTTTAAAGGTGAGTGGAGTTAATCCTGCGCCGGTTTCAACTATTTTGTGCCCAAATTGCTCTGCAATTTGATAACCAAAACCGGAGGCTCCCATTGTCGGAATAGATAGCCCACCGGTGGCGATTATCAAAGAGTTGCACTTGTATTGACCGAGTGATGTGTCTATTGTGAATCCATCCTGTACAGGTTTGACACTTAAGACATCGCACTTAAGTTGAATTCTCGCGTTTACCTTCTGACACTCGTTTAATAGTAAATCTCGAATTTCTTTGGAGGATTGTTTGCAGAACAATTGACCGAGTTCTTTTTCATAGTATTCAATACCATATTTGTCGACCAAACTAATAAAATCCCATTGGGTGTACCGGCTCAGGGCTGATTTACAAAAGTGCGGGTTTTGAGAAAGGAAATTTTCAGGTTCAACATACATGTTGGTAAAATTACATTTCCCGCCACCAGACATAAGGACTTTCTTTGCCATTTTATTCGCATGGTCTAGTACGATAGTATTTTTGCCGCGACCGGCCGCGGTAGCAGCGCACATAAGTCCTGCGGCTCCGGCGCCAATTATTACAACGTCGTAGTGTATAGAGTCATTTTCAGGCATGGCAGACAATTGGACTTGTTTAACTGAGTGTAAAAAAGGCGCACATTTTAACTGATATATCGATAAAGGTACTAGCGGAGTTAAAGATATGTTCTAGACTATAAAGAATGCTAGCTTTTTTATGCTAAAGCGTTTAATTTGGGGACAAGTGAATAGGGCGCGGAATAAAAACTGTTAAACCTATCACCGAGTTGGAGCACTTACTTAACGGGAGCTGTCAATGTATAAAGAGATGTATTATCACGATGATCTTGAAAACTTAGCCGAAGAAATCGTATTTGAACAGATTCACTTGCTAGTAGAAGATAATGAGACGGATGTACCTACATCGGAAGTATCAATTCAAGATATCGCAGCAATAGCATTGAATAATATGCCAGCAAAATATGTCTGTAACTTTTTAGAAAAACAGTCTCCAAGTGAACAGTTGCGGGAAGAAGTTAAAGACTTAAAAAAATATGCCAAACGGCAAGTACTAAAGGCAATTAAGAAAGTTAAAGAGACTCCTCACGACTAATCGAAACCTCTGATTTTAAACTTAAGGTCGAAGCTTGATTTATTTGGGCTTGGCCGCGCCATTTCTTATTTGAAAGAACCTGAATAGTGATTGAATATCGATTAAATCTAGCAGGCTGCGAATGTGCAGTGGCAGAATGGAACCCCGATGCCAAGATTCTGGTCTTTGGTCTACACGGCTGGTTGGATAATTTGGCTACATTTGAAGGCTTGGCCGCTCAATTAGAAAATATCCGATTGGTGGCAATAGACTTTCCAGGTCATGGTCATTCCCGGCACATACCTTTAGGGGCGTCGTATCACTTCTATGATGGTATGTATTTAATCAGTGATTTAGCTGAGCATTTTAAACAAGACAAGATAAATTTACTTGGGCACTCGATGGGGGGAGCTATTTCAACGGTTTATTCGGCAAGTTTACCCGACAGAGTTAAAGCTCTAGCCCTGATCGAATCAATCGGTCCACTAACCGCTGAGCCGCAGGAAATTTCTGAATTGTTTTCTCGAGCCGTAATACAAAGGGAGGCGCTTAGAGATAAGCGTAAGCCTATTTATCCTTCATTCGAACAGGCACTAAAGGCCCGAGCAGAAGCGTCAAATATTCAGCCTGATTTAATTAAGTCGTTAGTCGAAAGGGCTTTAACTCGAGTTGAAGAAGGGTATACCTGGCGGGCTGACTCGAGATTGAGAACTTCCTCTCCACTACGTCTTTCGGAACCTCACCTTCAGCATATTATGGGTGATATTAAGTCACCGATTTTATTGATCGAGGGCCATAAAGGCTTTCTTAAACAAGCAGAGCATTTTAAACAAAGGAAGCAAATAGTCTCCAAAATCGAAATACAGGAAATCCCCGGGGGGCACCACGTACATCTTGAACAAACTCAGGCCTGTGCTAACAAGATAAGCGAATTTTTCAACAAATACGGCTAATTTTCGAGCATATTTGATAATTTTTTCGAAAATTAGCGAAAAAGCGCTTTGCCATTCTTGGCTTACTAGTATACTTTAAGCGAATCGCAAGTGGTTGGATGAGCTGGAAACTACTTCTACGTGTCACTTTCATATAAGCTCATGACCCTATATTAATAACTAAAATAGCCGTAAGTTGGGAGAAAATAAGAATGCAAAAGGTATGGTTGGAGTCTTATCCAGAGGGCGTCCCCCATGAAATAAATGTTGATGAGTATCAGTCGGTATTAGAGGTATTTGAAGAGTCAGTTGATAAATTTGCTGATAATCCGGCTTTTGTCAATATGGGAAAAACTCTAACCTATGCTGAGCTTGATAAGAAAGCTCGAGACTTTGCTGCTTATCTGCAGTCGGGTTTAGGGTTAAAGCACGGAGACCGCCTGGCCATAATGATGCCTAATTTATTGCAGTATCCGGTCGCAATTTTTGGGGCAATGAAAGCGGGACTTTCGATAGTCAATGTTAACCCTTTATACACCGCAAGAGAACTCAAGCATCAGTTAAATGATGCCTCAGCTGACGCTATCATCATTGTTGCCAATTTCGCCTGCACTCTAGAAAAGATCATAAAAGAAACCCCAGTTAAGCATGTAATAGTCACAGAGTTAGGGGATGAACTGGGCGGATTGAAGTCATGGCTAGTGAACTTTGTCGTTAAATATATTAAAAAGATGGTGCCTGCTTATGGTCTTCCTAACGCACTAAAGTATAAAAGTGCTATTTCTAAAGGCGAGGGATTATCGCTCGAAAAAGTAGAGTTGTCTCACAACGATATCGCTTTTTTACAATACACTGGCGGGACCACGGGAGTCGCAAAAGGAGCCGTTTTAACTCATCGAAACATGGTGGCCAATATACTCCAGGCGCACGCTTGGTTGTCCAGTTTAGTTCGGCCCGGAAAAGAAGTCATCATTACCGCTTTGCCGCTTTATCATATTTTTTCGCTCACGGCGAATTGTATGGTGTTTTGTAAGTCGGGCGGTTTAAACGTATTAATTACCAATCCGCGAGATATGCCGGGGTTTGTTAAAGAACTTTCTAACTATAAATTTACAGCAATAACTGGGGTTAATACATTATTTAATGGTTTGTTAAATACTCCTGGTTTTGCTGACTTAGATTTTAGCGAACTTCATCTAACACTTGGTGGAGGCATGGCTGTGCAAGAGTCGGTTGCAGAAGAGTGGCAGAAAGTAACCGGACGACCTTTACTTGTCGGTTACGGTTTGTCAGAAACTTCACCGGCGGTTTGTATCAGCCCTATGACCCAACCAAGTAACGATGGCACTATTGGATTACCCATTTGCTCAACCGAAGTTTCAATTAGGGATGATGATGGCAACGATCTACCTCCTGGTGAAGCCGGAGAATTATGGGTAAGGGGTCCTCAAGTTATGCGAGGATACTTAGATAGGCCCGAGGAGACAGCTAAAGTTTTAACTGAAGATGGTTGGTTTGGTACGGGCGATGTTGCTTGCATGGACGAGAGAGGTTATTTCAAAATTGTTGACCGCAAGAAGGACATGATTCTGGTTTCTGGGTTTAATGTATATCCGAATGAAGTAGAAGATGTCATTTCTGCAAATGAAAAAGTATTGGAGGTTGCAGCCATCGGTGTTCACTCAGAATCAAGTGGTGAGGTGGTTAAAGTTTTTGTGGTGAAAAAGGATTCAAGTTTAACCGAAGAAGAATTGATGGGATATTGTAAGGAAAACCTAACCGGTTATAAACGCCCAAAAGTTATCGAGTTTAGAGATGATTTACCTAAATCCAATGTTGGTAAAATACTTCGCAGGGAACTTCGAGAAGAAACCGCTTAAAGCGGATTGAATATACTCCTTCCATTTTTTAAAAGGCTCAGCTATGGTTGGGCCTTACACTTAAAATAAAATGATTAAACAGCTTATAGAGTATTTTGTTGAATAATCTTCGAAAACCCCCAATTATTTGGATCAAATCCTCAGACGAATTTGAACGAGTCTGCTCGCGTTGGTTGGAACAATTCAGCACTGAAAATAAGCAGGCTGAGATAAATGCGTTGGCAATTGATACTGAGTTTGAAAGGCGCACTTCATATTTTCCGAACTTTGCATTGTTGCAGATTTTTGATGGCAAAGAGGTTTTTGTAATAGACACCCTGGAGGTTGGTTGCCCTAAATCATTTAAGCAAATTTGCGGTGATGGGAGCATCACTAAAGTCATGCATGCTTGCAAAGAAGATCTTGAGGTATTGAATTACTCTTGGGGTTGTTCTATTCAAGGGTTATTTGATACGCAGGTTGCTTATGCTTTTGTTAGTGGTGAGTCTTCAATAGGCTATGCCGCTTTGGTAGAAAAGTGTTGTGGCGTTTTGTTAGATAAGGAAGAAACTCAATCTGACTGGCTGGCAAGACCCCTGTCCGAAAAACAGATTGAGTATGCTGCTAATGATGTCCTGTATCTTTACTCATTATTTGGTCATCTGGAGCCTGAAATTCATTCGCTTAAAAGCCGTGAGCTGTTTGAAACTGAGTGCATAGAACTATGCAAACAGGCGAATAATCAACCTAATTTCGACAAGGACTACCGTCAGGCAAAAGATGTCAATCGACTCAATGGAAAACAACTGGCGTTGTTTAAAACACTCTATCGCTGGAGGGAAGAAACCGCAATCAACCAGAATAGAACAAGAAACCATATTATTCGCGACCATCAGCTTGTCGAAGTGGCTCGGGTGAGGCCAGATTCTAAGGCTCGATTAAAATCAATTGAAGGGATACATCCTCGTTCGATTAGAAAGTATTCGGAAGACATCTTACAGATAATTGAAGCGCATCCGGAAAAGCCGGAGCAATTCGAAAAGCCTGTGATCAATCCAAGAGATATTAAGCAGTTGAAGCCGCTTATCAACCAGTTGGCAAAAATTGTAGAGCAAAAAGCAAAAGAGCTAGAGGTGAACCCCGGTTTAATCGCCAGTAAAAGAATCATCAAGAAAATTGCGTTGGCGTGGATCACTAACGAAGAATATCCAACTCAGTGGAATGGGTGGAGAGGGAAACTTTTATCGCCTGAATTCGCCCCCATTTTTTCACAATTTAAACCTATTGATTAAGTGCTTGCTGGTTTACAATAGAGTTCATCAAAAGCAGCTTTTATGTTGCGTAAAAATTAAAGTCAAAGAGCCGAAGAGCTGAAATTAACGAGGCAATCAATTAGATCATGCTTGCAAGTGTTTATCGAAGTAACAAAAAGGATGAAATGTATCTTTACTTGGTTAAAAAAGATGATTTTTCCTGTGTACCTGAACCGCTACTCAAAGCATTTGGTCAGCCTCAATTTGCGATGCAGCTGAATTTAGCTAAACGTGACAAACTTTCACGGGTTAATATTAACGATGTAAAGCAACACCTTGAACAAGAAGGGTATTTTCTGCAAATGCCGCCGGTAATTCATTCGAACCAAGCCAAACTAAAATAGTTGAGTCCAGTTCAAACGAGGAGATTCGATGAAAATTTTTTTTGCCTTCATTGCACTATTGCTAACAACCCAAATTTACGCAAGCAACGCTCCAGAGAAGGAATTTGAGCTGTGGAAAATAGCGTTAAAACCTCAGATGACTGCTGAAGGCGCGTCTCCTGAGTTAGCCGACGAAATAATAGCTTCACTTAGCTACATCCCTCGGGTAGTCGAATTAGATAGGCGTCAACCAGAAGGTACTATGACTCATGAAGAGTATTTAACCCGGGTAATTCCCGAGTGGAAAGTCAAAAAAGCTCGGGAACAATATAAAGCTCATAAAGAACTTCTCGCTGTTGCCGAGCAAGATACGGGGGTTAAAGCCAGGTTCATAGTTGCTTTATGGGGTAAAGAAAGTAATTTTGGTTCTATTACCGGCAAGTACCATGTACCGAGTGCGCTGGCAACATTAGCGTTCGATGGACGGCGAGCAAAATTTTTCACTAAAGAATTAATGGCTGCAACTAAAATTATTGCTGAGGGTCATATAGGGATTGACGAGATGAAGGGGAGTTGGGCTGGCGCGATGGGGCATTGCCAGTTTATGCCGAGTAGCTTTTTGAGATATGCCAAAGATGCAAATGGAGATGGTAAGAAGAATATTTGGGGCGATAAGCAGGACATATTTGCCTCTATGGGAAATTTTTTAGCTGAGTCCGGTTGGAAAAAAGAGCAAACCTGGGGACGCCAGGTAAAGTTAACTAAGCCTTTCGATAACTATCAAATCGGTAAAAAACATAAAAAATCGCTTGCCAATTGGCAAGCAGACGGCGTTAGAAGAAGCGATATGAGTGACCTGCCAATGGTTGACCTAGAAGCCTATATGATTGCTCCCGGTGGAGAAAAAGGTCGGGTCTACCTCGTTTACAAAAACTTCGACGTTTTGATGAGATGGAATCGATCACATTACTTTGCCACCGGAGTCGGGTACCTGGCAGACAGAATCGGGTATCCCAGAGTCCAATAAAGACCCAAAGAGAAATAGATGAATTGGTTTGTACCTAAATTAAAGTCCAGCAGTGGCGTTATAGATTATAAATGCGCTACCAGTAAAGTTGTTTGTGTTGGGCGCAATTATCGGGCTCATGCGGCTGAGTTAAATAATCCAGTACCAAAAGAGCCCTTACTTTTTATTAAGCCTAATACTTGTCTTTGCCCAATTGACGCACCAATAAAATTGCCTGATATAGACTCTAGCTGTCATCATGAATTGGAAGTGGCCTTACTGATTGGTGACAAACTAACTGACGCATCAAAAGAGCAAGTAATATCTTCTATCGTAGGGGTTGGGATCGCGCTGGATTTAACTCTACGCGAAGTCCAATCGAACCTAAAGGCAAAAGGCCACCCCTGGGAAAAATCGAAAGCCTTTGATTGTTCCTGCCCGGTAAGCATATTCGAGCCCATTGAGGGTATTACAGATCTGAATCAGCTCGACTTTGGCATGACCAAAAACGGCGATTTTGTGCAAAATGGTTTAGTAGAGCAGATGATTTTCAGCATTCCCAAGTTGCTACAAGAGATATCTCGCCACTTTACTTTGCTTCCTGGGGATATAGTCCTCACGGGGACACCTGAAGGAGTTGGGCCGTTGTATTCTGGTGATGAGCTAGTATTTTATATGCAGAATAAGCAAATCGCTGTATCTCGAGTTGAGTGAAGGATATAATTTAGTTTTATTCTTTTCTAAGCACCCCCTATGTCAGTTAAAGACCGTTTTTGGGAGCGGATTCCTTTTAAAGATCTCAACCAACAGCAATGGGAATCCATTTGTGATGGTTGCTGCCAATGTTGCGCCCATAAATTGCAGGACGAAGATACCGATGAGATATTCAAAACAAACGTAGTTTGCCAATATCTTGACACGAATAAATGCCAATGTACCGTGTACCCTGAACGGCATAAATATGTCCCCGACTGCATCAAAATTACCCCAGACAATGCCGGGACCTTAACCTGGGTTCCTGAAACTTGCGGCTATCGATTGCTAGCCAACGGTAAACCGTTACCTGAATGGCACCCTCTTGAAACTGGCGATCCATTATCGGCAAAAAAAGCTAACCGAGCAGTAACGGGTAAAGTTATTAGCGAGGCTGATATTAATGAAGAAGACTTTGAAGATTATGTCGTTGATGAAGATTATTTTGATCGAGACGAGCTTTAACTTGGTCGAATTGTCGGAATCTTAGGTAAGTTCTTCAATTGAGCTGACCGTCTGCCAGCTCAATTGAAGCAGATCCGGATTTCTAGGGCTTAGTATTCGTCATCTAAAGGCTCTGACTGTTCCATCATATCTAGCAATTGAATTGTCATTTCGACAAAGTCATGGTCGGTGATAATACCAACTAACTGATTGTTCCCGTCTACTACAGGCAGGCAGCCGAACTTATGCTTATGGATTAATGCGGCTGCATCACCTATTTTTAAATTTGGTGAAATAGTCGTTAGATTTGTCGTCATTATATCCGCTAACAGTGTCCCTTGTTCTATTTTCGCAAGTTCCTCGGAATCGATGAAATTTTGAGAGGTTATTCCGTGTTCCAATACCGTGCGTTGTGTTACTAATCCGATAAGAGTGTCATTTTCATCGACTATTGGAATGTGACGAAAACGCTTTTCGCTCATCAGCTTCCGTGCGTCACTCAAACTGTTATAACGAGACAAAGTGGCTGGATCTTTTGTCATAATTTCTGCAACGGTAATCATGGCTCGCTCCTTGTAATGCGGCTATAGTATGAGTCAGACTTTGTGTGCGTTTATACTAATACTAGTTAAAGACCGGTCATTTTTGCTTGATACCGATCAAGCTTTCTCCCCAGGCCTGCGAACGACTTCACTTTTTACCGCAAGATTCTTTCCTATCTAACTGAAAAATATGGAAAATATTTGATTTTCAGCTAAACTAGATGTGAGTTTAACAGGAACGGTGCTGGCGGCATAAATGAAAAAACTAAAAATACTAACTTTAGCTTTGGTCACCTCTGTTTTGACCTTGCTTTCTAGTGGTTTTTTGCAAGCTGCGCAGCAAGCGAAGCCGGATGTTCGATTATTAATCGATATTTCGGGAAGCATGAAAAAGAATGATCCTAATAACCTCCGAGTACCCGCGTTACAGTTAGTAACCAATTTATTGCCCCAAGGAGCCGAGGCTGGAGTTTGGGCATTCGGTCGATATGTTAATATGATGGTTCCGCTTGCCACTGTGGACGCACAGTGGCAAAACAAGGCGACATCTACCGCAAAGAAAATTAACTCCGCAGGGCTTTTTACTAATATCGGTGGGGTATTGGAAAAGGCAAGCTACGGTTGGAGCCGTCCCGATAGCAGTGAAAAGCGAAGTATGATTTTATTGACCGATGGAATGGTTGATATTTCGAAAGACGCCTCGGTAAATGCACGAGAAAGAGATAAAATTCTTACCCAAATCCTTCCCAAGTTAAAACAATCTGGCGTCTCAATCCACACTATTGCGCTATCTCAAAATGCAGATCATGAACTCTTAAAAGCGCTTTCAACACAAACTGATGGGTGGTATCAGGCGGTAGATTCTGCAGAAGAATTGCAGAAAGTATTCCTCAAAATTTTTGAACAATCCACGGAAAGAGATAGTTTACCGCTGACAGATAATCAATTCAAAGTAGATGCTAGTATCGAAGAAATGACCTTACTGGTTTTTAAGCAAGACCCTCTTGAAGAATCCAAGTTGATAACCCCTGATAATCAGATTATTCAAAGCAGTACTAACAACAAGTCGGTCCGCTGGTTCACGACTGCTGGTTATGATCTTATTACAGTCAAGTCTCCACAGTCTGGTGACTGGAAGATAGATGCTAAGGTGGACCCTGACAATAGAGTTATGGTGGTGAGTAAGTTGGGACTGAGTATCGGTAAAGTGCCAAATAACTTGCTGGCGGGTGAAGCTATCAACTACGAAGCAACCTTACTGGAAGATGGGGAAGTGATTACCAAACCTGACTTCCTTAGCTTGGTTGAGGCAAAGCTGATTCAAAATAAAGATGGACAAACTAGTCGATTGGCAATGTTCTTTGACTCTGGTTCTCATAAATTTAAACAAAACTTTTTCACTGATAGTTTTGAAGGTGTACTCGACCTGACATTAGAAGTTAAAAGCCCGACCTTTGAAAGAACCCGAAATCATGCCATTAACATTTATGGTTCTCCGCTTATTCATGAGGTTGAGATTTCCGAAGTTGACGACTTACCCCATCAACTCTCATTTTCTGTTAGAGACGATATTGTCAAACCTGAGTCGTTGAAAGTTAATTTGACTATCCAGCATCCGGATGGTGAAAAGCAATATTTAGGTGTAGATGATTTAGCTATGCCTGTGTCTATAAGGAGGTTACCGGAAGGTGGAAAATATCAAATATCAGTGGACGTTAAAGGAGAATCAATACTCGGCAGAAATTTTTCAGTTTCTCCGGCACCTGTTATTTTTGAGGCTCAACCCACAGCCCAGTACTTAGCTTCGCAGCAACAAGAAAAAGTTGAAGAACCTATAAAAGAGGAACCTGCTGAACAAGAGCCTGAAGACGTTGTTGAAAAGAAAGAAGAATCAAAGCCAGAATCTGAAGAAGAAAAGCCTGAAATTGCCGAACAACCGGAGACAGAGGCGACAGATTGGACCTTATGGCTTTATATCGGACTTGCAGCTAACTTATTGCTAGCAGTGCTAGGATTTTTTGGGTGGAAACTGATTAAGAAGAAAGGGCGCCAAAGTAGTGCTCTAATGGCCGATGAATTGGCCATTGATGAAGATGATGAAGACTAATTTAAGTGGGGAATATTGATGAATGACCAAATTGTATCGTGGCTAATAATTGTAGAGGTCGCGCTACCTTTTTTTATCTTGAGCGTGATTTTGATTTGGGTGTTAGTAAGCTCCAAAAGGAAAAACAAAGAAGCTGTTAGACAGTTGATTTTACGCATAAAAAATAATGAGGAAGCCCAAAAGCAGGCGGTATCAGCATTTTTGACCGACAAGGCCGGATTAGAGCAAACAGCGGTTAAAAAACAAACTAAGAAAATTATTAATGAAAGAAAATTTCTATTTAGAAACTTAATCAGCAGCCTGTTAGATAAGAATGAGAAAGCTCTTATCGGTTTAGAAGATGATCTCAGCCGTATTGTGAAACACTACCATGATCTCGATATTCAAGCGAGCACTGCTGAAGAAGAAGTAGAGGAAGCGGAAGAGACCGAAGATGTCGACGCGCTTAAACAAGAAATAAAGAGTTTAAAACATGAAGTACACATTACTTTAACTACCTTAAACAATATCTTTGCTGAATTTAGTTCTATGTTTGGTGAAGAAGTTCCTGAAACCGAAATGTCGGTCGACCAAATAATTACTGCTATGGAGTCTTTCTCGGGTAAAGGAGGTGCTTCGGAACAAGAAATGACGGATGTCGATAGTGTTGAGCAGGAAATTGAAGATGAGCCCGATGCATTTGCCGAAGCAGAGGAATCGAGTGTAGGCGACGTTGAATCGGAGACAGATATTGAATCTGGGATGGAGGAAATATCCGATCTTGGAGAAGAGTCAGAAGTCGCAGAGCAGTTGGAAGATGTTGAAGTCATAGAAGATAGCGAAGAAGACGTTGCAGAAATGCCGGAAGTGGAAGTCGAAAAGGAACTTAGCGAAACAGCGGAAGAAGAAACGCTGGATTTTTCTATCGATAGCGAGCTTGATGATATTGATAGCGCGTTAGATGAGCTGGAATTGGGCCATACTGAAGATGACGAACCTAGCTGGGATGACGCCTTTGCTGAGAGCGGAGACAAAAAGCCGGATGAAAATTAATCATTTTGATTAATTTTCGGGCAAAAATAAAAAAAAATGAAATTTTTTTAAAATTATCGTTGACAGCAATAAGTCGGGTTCGTATTATGGCGCCCGCTGAAACGCAGTAGCTAAGAAACTTCCCTGAACGAGTTTCTTCTGACTATTTTCGAATAGGGCTACACCCAGTGCGGAGTGGTAGTTCAGCTGGTTAGAATACCGGCCTGTCACGCCGGGGGTCGCGGGTTCGAGTCCCGTCCACTCCGCCATATTAACACATCAAAGGCTGCCAATAGGCGGCCTTTTTTGTGTCTGTTACTTGCCTGCTATTCCCGCCTTCTCATGGTTTAGCTCGATTAGCAAAGTGGGGACAGGAAAGACGTTTTTGACTATATCTACCTTCCGTTATATTCTGGACCAAAAAGGTCATCTATTGTGACTAGCGAAATAGTATCGAATACTTTATGATACTGATAATCAATAAAAAATCTGCAAAATGTTCAGTAAAGAGGGACACAAATGAAAAGACTCGCAATCGCAGTAATTCATGGCCTAGGCAGTGAAGATGAGTTCTACTCGGTCGAATTAAAGCATCGTATTACAGAAGAGTATGTTAAAGGCGCCGAGGGCCGATTGGAAGACGAATTACTTTTCCACGAAATCTATTGGGGTGACCTTGTCAAAGAAGAGTTGGCGAGTTTCAGAGAAAGAGCTAATTACAAAGGTGATTTAGCTTATCAAAACCTTCGTCAAATCATGACAGACGCGCAAGCGCTTGCGTTGCTTTATCGACCTGGTACAGAGGTATATGAAGCAGTAAACAACCGTATCAAAGATGGGTTACGTAAGTTTGCCTCTCATCGTCGTGTCGATCAGGATAGCACACCGTTAGTTGTGTTGGCTCACTCTTATGGCGGCGTTATGATGTCTCACTATATTCGTGAGATGCAAAAATCCGATTCAGGTTTGAGTAATTTTGAAACAATGAAAACACTCGCTGGTTACATTACATTTGGTAACCCTATGGGACTTTATTCGCTTGAGTCAGCCAATTCAAACCTTGGGGAACCTTGTAATATTGTCGGCGAGGCACTTGATGACGATATGAAAAAACGCGCTCGTTGGTATAACTTCTACGACAAAGATGACATAGTGGCATATCCGCTTAAAGGGTTGTCAGAGGAGTTTGATAAGAGCGTTCACGGTGACTTCGAAATCAATGTTGGGAGTGCTGCCACTTCCTGGAATCCGGCTTGTCATACCGGCTATTGGGAAGATAAAGATTTCTATCGTCCGGTGGCGGACTTTATCGGGGAGCTGCGAGCACCACACGCATTTTGGCAAAGCTAAACCCGCGGAAATTAACAGAATTAAAAGCCCGCGTTAGCGGGCTTTTTTAGTTGTATCGAATTTAAAAAATGAATCTGCAAAACGTTCAAACAAGAGATATATCAAAAGTAATCAAACTCAATTCTAGTATTGCAAAACGCAAGGCTGGCAAATTACCTGTTGATAAACTCGAAGCAAAACTTAATGAATTGTTTGAGCGCTCATGTCTGGAAACGCGAAAAAGTAAAATTGAAATAGGGAATATTTCAATTCCGTCCGAGTTACCCATCGCCGGCAAGGCCGAACAAATAGTTGAGCTTATAAAAGATAATCAGGTGGTTATTGTGGCCGGCGAAACCGGTTGCGGTAAAACGACTCAGCTACCTAAACTTTGTGCAATGGCCGGACTTGGAGCAAGAGGCTTGATTGCCCACACCCAACCCCGCAGAGTAGCAGCAACAAGTGTCGCGCGACGAATTGCTGAAGAGATGAACTGTCAATTAGGTGAGCTAGTTGGATATAACATTCGCTTCAATAGCAAAACAAGTGAGCAGACTCGTATTAAATTAATGACCGATGGCGTATTGCTTAGTGAAATTGAATCCGATCCTCTTCTTTCTCGTTATGAAGTCATTATTATCGACGAAGCCCATGAAAGAAGTCTCAATATTGATTTTTTACTGGGGTTCGTAAAAAAGATTCTCGAAAAACGAAAAGATCTCAAAGTTATCATTACTTCAGCGACCATAGATATTGAGAAATTTTCCGAAAATTTTGATCACGCGCCGATGGTACAAATTGAGGGTAGAAGTTACCCCGTTGAGGTTAGATATCGTCCACTAAACGAAGCCGAAGAGCAAAACGATGATCCTTTGATGAATGGTATCGTAAATGCTATTGACGAATGCATGGCCGAATCATCGGGTAACGTTTTGATATTCGCTGACGGTGAAGGTCAAATAAAATCGATTATTAAAAGGCTAAAAAACTTAAATTTAAGCCAAACAGAATTACTCCCTCTTTATGCAAGGCTTTCAGTCGCAGAGCAACAAAGAATATTTAAGGAATCAGGTAAGCGTAAAATTATCGTATCGACAAACGTTGCGGAAACTTCGCTAACTGTACCCGGTATATTGTTTGTAGTTGATATTGGCACCGCAAGAATAAGTCGATTCAGCCAAAGAAATAAAATTCAACAGTTGCCGGTAGAAAAAATTTCCCGTGCGAGTGCCGAACAAAGAAAAGGCCGTTGTGGCAGGATCGCCCCGGGAATATGTATTCGGCTTTATTCTGAAGAGGACTTTAACGCACGAGAAGAATTCACATCACCCGAAATACGACGTACTAATTTAGCGGCTGTTGTACTTAAATTAAAAGCATTAAGAGTCGGCGAGGTAACTGACTTTCCTTTTCTTGAAGCTCCTACTGACAGAGCCTGGAAGGTTGCCTTTAACAGTCTTTTTGAACTGGGAGCTATTAGCCAAAATCAAGACATAACACAAGTTGGGGTAAAAATGGCGAAACTGCCGGTTGACCCACAGCTTGCTCGTATCTTGGTTGATGAAAATCTGTCAGCTGTTAAAGAAATGCTAATTATTTGTTCATTAATGAGCGTCAAAGAAGTCAGGATGCGCCCGCATGACAAGCAACAAAAAGCCGATCAATTACACTCCGCTTATAACAAAAATGATTCAGATATTTTAACAGCAATCAATCTTTGGAATGAATTAGCCGGACAGAGAGAGTCGACTTCATCCAATCAATTTAAAACCTGGTGTAGTAAGAACTTAATCAATTTTCTCGGCTGGTTAGAATGGAGAAGGGTTTATTCGCAGTTAAAAGACGCCGTTGAATCGTTAGGAATAAAGATTAATGCTTCTTCCGCTCACGACGACCACGTTCACGCAGCATTAATTCCCGGATTTATTACTCATATTTTTCAAAAAACAACTGAAGCTCATTATCAAGGTGCTCGAGCCTTAAAAGTTTGGCTGCATCCTTCATCTTTACAATTTAAAAAGCGAGCTCCATGGCAGTTATCTGCTGAGATGATAGAAACTGAAAAGCTCTATGCTCGAATGAACTGTCCTTTGAAACCAGAATGGATCGCGCCTTACGCGCAACATTTGGTTAAGAATAATTATGTTGACATACATTGGACTAAAAAGTCGGGCAAGGTTGTTGCCTATCTTAATCAAACTCTGCTCGGTTTGCCGATTGTAAATAAGAAGTTTGTAAACTACGCGAGCATTGATCCACAAAAGTCGAGAGAGGTATTTTTGCTTGAAGGATTAGCTAAGCATCAGATTTCCGCAAATTTTCCTTTCTTAAACGCTAACAAGAAAAAGCTCGATTCTTTGGAAGAGACGGAAATTAGACAAAGAACTAATAATCTTAGAGTTGACCAGGAGACTTTAGCGGAACTGTACAATCAGGTATTACCGGAATACATTGTCAGCCAGGTAAGTTTGCAGAAGTGGTTAAAGAAAGATTTCAAGGAACGAAATAAACAACTAACTTTCACTATTGATCAACTTTCAAATAATGTTTCGACTGCAAATGAAGACTTTCCTTCAAGTATATTGGTTAAGGGGGTAGAGCTGCCCTTAAGCTATAGTTTCGCACCAGGAAGTGAAGAAGATGGCGTCAGTGTAAAAATTCCTGAAGAGATGTTAGGCCAGTTCCATGAAAGAGACTTTGATTGGTTGGTACCCGGTTATTTACCTCAAAAAGTTGAAGCGGCAATTAAGTCATTACCCAAAGCTACACGTAAAACTTTAATTCCAATAAAAGAAACTGCCAAGTGGTGTACTCAACAATTATTACAGCAATCGATGCAGGGAAAGTGGTTTGTCGATGAATTGGCGAGAGTTCTCCAAGTCAAAATGGGAAAACAATTTAAACCTTCAGATTTCGATTTGGCTAATCTTGAGCCTCATTTGAAAATGAAGTTCAGTCTGGTGAAAAGAAAAGGTAAGGCGCAGCTGAGCGCATCACTTGGAGATGCCTTAAAGCAAGCTGCCACTCCTGTTAAGAGTCATTCGAAGCAAAGCGAGAAGCTTTATAAATGGGAGCATTCAACCTTCGAACTAGAAAAAGAAACAACGCAAGGAAAAGTAAAATTAAGGATTTTTCAAGCTCTGACGGATAAATCTCAGTGGGTCGAATGCATTCCTTGTAATAATTTGAGGCAAGCTATAGCGACTCATCGGCAAGGGGTTGCAAGGCTGCTTATTTTAGAACACCAAAGCAAGTTAAACAAAACATTCAATTCGTGGCCTGATAAAACTCAATTCGAAAAGCTTTGTATTCGATATGGAGGATTTAAATCACTATTTGACTCGGTGCTAATAGCAATAGCTCAGGCTCTAATAGCTACACAACGGGTTCAAACTGCGGATGAATTTAGGCAAGTATCCAAGCGATTCGAGTCGCGCGTTTCTCCTTTAATTGCTGAATACCTTAATCACCTATTACCCTTAATCAAGCTTAGAGAAAAGCTTTTCCAGCAATTATCCAAACTAAACTATCACTCATTTCCAGAATCAATTGATGATATCAAGCAACAGTTAAAGGAGCTGTGGGACAGTCAAACGATTCAACAAGTTGATTTGGAGTTAATAGACGACTTTACTCGATACCATAAAGGCGTTGAACTCCGGATTAAAAGGATTAACGAAAACTACCCAAAAGAAAAAACTGCCATGGAAGTTTGGGAGGAGTGGTACCAATGGTGGCTTGACCTAAATACTGAGACACTACGCCAAACCTCCAAAGATGAACTTAACCACCTATACTGGGAACTCCAAGAATATAGGCTTTCTTTGTTTTCACCTGGGATCAAGACAAAAACGTCGATTTCGTCTAAAAAACTGCAATCTTACTTCGAAGAACTGGAAGAAAAACTTTAACTTGTTTGACCAGTTCAAACGGATAGGTTAGTAAAAACTCTTCTAAAACAATAGGTTATTAAGGTTATATAAACGGGCTTCCTTATGCTTCCAGCTTAAAATATTAAACCTGTGAGATAGGTCTCAAATCCGCAAAAGACACAGTGAACATCTAATAGGTTGTGTTATTCTTTAATTGAAGCGGTTGTTTTTTGAGCTATTTGATAAGACTTCCGCAGAATAGACCAGTTTTAACAAGAATAAAGGTTTTTAGTAGGAGTTTGGCACAAAGGACTACTTGCAGTTGCAGTATTAAAGAGGTAGCCTCAATGAACATCGACAGCGTATTAAGACTAGCAAGATTTAAGTTATTTAGCATTAAGTCGTTAGTTTGCGGACTAGTTTCATTTCTTTCACTTGGCGGCAGCATTTGTAACGCTCAAGACAAAAGTTCTTCTCAATTTTCATTTGATACTTCAACTCAAAAACTTGTTTCAAATACCTCATTTGGCGGTATTGAAGTTTCTTTGACTTCTCAACAGGACTACCAATCTTATCGCTCAGAATCCTCTGATAGTGAAACCCGGTTCAGACCAGAGATTTCTTTGTTTACATCCAAGAAAAGGCAACCAAAGCTTTTAAAGGCATTTAAGCAAAATCTGGTTAAAGGTAAGTCAAACCGCTACAAAAACACTATCCCTGCAGTCTATCGTCTTACGCTGAAAGGATATTCTATAATGGAATATTCGGACTATAAAACAGACACTTGGTCATTGAGTCGGGTTAAAGATAAAACCATTCGTAAGCCAGAAATTATGTTCTCAATAACCAAAGAGTTTCACTAGGGGTTACTCTTAAAAAGTCACTAGCTGCGCAATCTCACTAATCTAAGTGGATTAGTATTCCCTTTCCCAAGCACAATGAAATTCTGTCCCCACAAGCCTATTCAAGCCGGAATCGGATTCCAGAGCGTTATTTATATGAGTTTTCTTGCCGACTGAGCTTGGTGGTGATGAGAATAGCTTTTGCTGCCTAGTTCTATGTCCCTAAATTAGTTAAATAAAATAAACACTTGCAGAGTGTTTAGAAATTAACTACTATTTGTTTAAATAGTGTTTATCTAGGTGCCATAGAGCATCTTAAGCGGAGCAGCTTCTATGAAAGAACTTACTTCCAGACAATCTGAAGTTTTTGAAACGTTAAAGGAATATGTTGAAAACTATGGGATTGCGCCAACCCATGTTGAGCTAGCGGAGTTGATTGGGGTGAGCTCATCCAAAGCAGCAGCTGATCACCTAAAAGCGCTTGAAAAGAAAAATGTGATTAAAATCTACCCAGATAAACCTCGTGGAATCAAGATACTTGAAACTAACGAAAATGAGCTTCCTCTGATTGGTTCGGTCGCTGCGGGATTACCACTTGAAGCGGTGGAAAACGTTGAAGCTTACATTACTATTCCTGAAGTCCTTAAAAGGAAAAAACCAACCTTTCTCCTCAGAGTGAGGGGGGACAGCATGATAGATGAAGGAATTTTAGATGGGGATTTGATTGCAGTACGAAAGACCAATACGGCTGAGGTCGGGCAAATCGTGGTCGCTCGAATTGAAGATGATGTCACAGTTAAGCGCCTGGAAAGGCAAGGTAATAATGCAGTTTTGCAGCCTGCGAATGAAAATTATGAACCGATCGTGCTGCCGGCCGAAAATTTGGCAATTGAAGGGCAATTTGTAGGCCTTATTAGGGCCTGATAGTTTCTTTCCGGCAGGGATAGGTATGAATTAGGCGGCTATTAAGCTAGAATAGCCGCCTATTTTTTTGCCCATGTTTTAATCGTTGTCCGCCATGAAATTTGTCATTAAGCTTTTTCCAGAAATTATAATAAAGAGCAAGCCTGTAAGAAAACGTCTAATTTCTCAGCTGAAAAAGAATTTGAACCGAACTCTTACACCTCTGTGTGAAGATATCATTATCTCTGGATCTTGGGATTTTGTTGAGGTTCGTTTGGACAAATTGTTGGACGACGAGTCTAAAAAAAATCTCGAACTTCAAATTTTAGAAAGGCTAAAACACACCCCTGGCATCGACTTTATCTTGAAAGTTAAAACCCACCAATTTGAAAGTTTGGAGGATATCGCAGAGGTTACTATTCGAGAATATACAGATGTTGTCAAAGACAAGACTTTTTGTGTAAGGGCAAAACGAACTGGGCGCCATGCGTTCAATTCAACTCAAGTTGAACAAAAAGTGGGCGGAGCGCTTTTACATAATAGTGAAGCAAAAGGGGTCCAATTAAAGGAGCCGGAGATTACCGTCCAGCTTGAAATCAAACAAGATAAGTTATACACCATTGAATCCCGAACGCAGGGATTAGGCGGTTTTCCTATTGGCCAGCAGGAATCATGTGTGAGTTTAATATCCGGCGGTTACGATTCTTCCGTCGCTTCTTATCTGATGATGAAAAGAGGTATCAGAACGCATTTTTGCTTCTTTAATTTAGGCGGAATAGCCCATGAAGTTGGAGTCAAACAGGTTTCTCATTATTTGTGGGAAAAATATGCATCTTCGCATCGCATACTCTTTATTACGATCCCATTTGAAGAAGTTGTTTCAGAAATTTTAACCAAGGTTCATCACTCACAAATGGGCGTGGTGTTAAAGCGTATGATGTTGCGAGCAGCTGAAAAAGTTGCTATCGAATTTAATGCGCCATCATTAGTTACTGGCGAGTGTGTTGGCCAAGTTTCTAGTCAAACTATGACAAATCTATCAGTGATTGATAAAGCAACAGACTTTTTAACTCTTCGCCCATTGATCACTATGGACAAACAGGAGATTATCGCTCTTTCGCGACAAACTGGAACTGAGGAATTCGCAAAAGTAATGCCCGAGTATTGCGGGGTGATTTCTGACAAACCGACCACGAAAGCGAAGCTAGACAAAATTGAAGACGAAGAATCTAATTTTGACTTCGAAGTATTGGAGCAAGCCTTTACTAATCGTAAAGTGGAAAACATCGATGAGCTGTTTAGTTCTGACCATAACATTGAACAGATTGAAATTGTGACCTTACCTTCAAGTGAGGATGTGATTATTGATATCCGACATCCTCAAGAACTTGCAATTGCGCCACTAGAACTGACTAAAAATGAAGTTATTGCTGTTCCATTTTTTAAGCTTCACGCATATGACAATTTGGATAAAAATAAAACCTATTTGCTTTATTGTGATAAAGGTGTGATGAGCCAGTTGCAAGCTGAGGAATTGCATTCTAGAGGCTACCAGGTAAAGGTTTATCAACCTTAGTATTTGTGGGCGATAAACCTTTATTCAAAACAGTCTAACTACAAACGATATCGTCGTCTTGAGAATTTTCATGGATTTGGTTTCCGTTGGTATCAGCTGAGCGTCTGATTCGGCCAGATTTTGAAATAATTAGGGCTCTGGCTAGAGTCGGCTCTCCTTGAAAGCAAAATTCAAAGTAACCATTCTGATGATTGGTAATACCGCTGCTTAGCCATTGCATTGACGAGCGAACGCCAAATGCCCGCCATCTGAGGCTAATATCTTCAGACCGGACTAGTTTTTGAAATAGGACTGTTTCATTTTCATCAATTCTACGATTACCATTATTATCAATAAAAGCAAGGTATCCGTTTGACCATTCAGATGTACAGGTTTCGCCTGTTTGAGTTGGACAAATAGTTACTTTTTCATTGCTCTCTACCGCGACAACACGACTTGCCTGCAGTACGGAATAGAGGGCAGATGACTCAGATTTTATTTTACCTTTTTTAATTAGGTCACTAAATGCAGGGACAGCTATGTTGATGAGTATTGCAAGAATAGCGAGCGCAAATAAAAGGTCAATTAAAGTAAATCCCTTGGTGAACTCCTGTTTCATTTTTATATCCCTAAATTCATTTTATTATTGAGGGGCTATTTTAGTGCTTTTATCTCATTATGAAATCAGAGGATCTCTTAAAGAGATCGCGGCGTTGCGATTAAAAATTATTCAGAAACTGGAATGTGAGGCTGTAGGAAATTCGCCATCCTTGATGTAAGAGCTTATTTGTTATCCCTAAATTGTTCTAGTGAAGATCAACAAGCCCTAATCCAATTGAAGTTTTTTTAGCTTGTAGCGCATGGCTCGAAAGCTAATACCCAACAGCTTGGCTGCTTGAGTTTTATTGCCATTTGCAGTTTGTAGGGCCTTTTGAATTTCATCGATCTCAATTTTTTCCAGGTATTCGTCTAAAGTTAAACCGTCTCTTGTTGCAACTGCCGTATCTGAGGGAGTTACTTGTTCCGTATTAATTTGTGGCGCGACGGTAAGGTTTAAATCTACAGTTTGAATCTCCTGTCCCATACTTAGAGTCGTTGCTCGTTCAAGTATATTTTCCAACTCTCTAATATTTCCTGGAAAGTCGTAAAGCTTAAGTTGCTCAATTGCTTCATCGGCTATTTTCAATGATTCATTGCCTTGGGTCTGAGCTATTTGGTAGAGTAAATACTGACTTAATTTGGGGATGTCTTCAGCTCGTTCCCTTAACGCCGGGACTCGAACTTCAATCACATTAATACGATAGAATAAATCTTGCCGAAATTCTCCCTGGTTGACTAGCATTAGCAAATCTTTGTGGCTTGCGCTTAAAATTCGAACATTAATTGGAATTTCTTTTTCTCCACCTACCGGGCGGATCGTTTTTTCTTGAATTGCGCGTAGTAGCTTTACCTGCATAGTCACAGGCAGTTCGGCAACCTCATCTAGGAAAAGAGTTCCGCCATCTGCTAATTGAAATAAACCTTTTTTATCAGAAATAGCCCCGGTAAAACTGCCTTTCTTATGTCCAAAAAACTCACTTTCCATCAGCTCAGAAGGAATTGCACCGCAGTTAACAGGCACAAAAGGCTGCTCCGCGCGAGGTCCTTTAAAGTGAATGAGTTTAGCAACTAACTCCTTGCCTGTACCTGACTCGCCATTGATATAAACAGGTGCTTGGCTTCTCGCCAATTTAATTATGGTGGATTTAAGCTGCTTCATAATCGGTGTATCACCAATTAACTGCTTCTTTATTTTGCTAGATGTTTTGCTCGCATTCTTTGACTCTGTGTTTAGCTTCAGGGCTGAAGAAACGAGGTTGCGAAGTGAGTTTAAATCAACGGGTTTAGACAAAAAGTCAAATGCACCAGCTTTCATTGCTTCAATAGCAATCTCCATGTTGCCGTGTGCGGTTATTAAAGCAACTGGGAGTTCTGGATGATTTTTTTGAATATAGTCGATTAGTTCGATTCCATCACCATCCGGTAGTCGCATATCTGTCAGGCAGATGTCGAATTTTTTCTCGTTTAAAAGAGAATAAGCTTGCCCCAAATTCTCAGCTTTATGAGAATCGATGTCCATTCTGGATAGCGTTATCCCCAAAAGTTGTAGTATATCCGGTTCGTCATCTACTATCAGAGCGGTAGGAGAGTTCGACATATATGTCCTTCTGTTTATATTAGCTGTTCGTATTAGTTACTTGTTTTGCAAGAAATTAATCTAATCTGCGGTTTTATATCTAATAAATACCTAACTGGCTAAGCATAGTCAATCTTGATGTTCTAAAACAAAGCCAAAATGTAGAGCCAAATGATTAAAGTAGCTATCGCTGAGTGAGGTTAGCTGCTGAGAAGCTGATCCTAAAGCAAGAACCGCCTGTCGGGACAGGAATAAAGTCGAGTCTTGCTCGATTGGCTTCACATAATTCTCGAGACAAATATAAACCAAGTCCGGTACCCGAGCGGGATGTGGTAAAAAACGGTTCAAAAATTTTCTCAGATAATTCAGGAGAAATTCCTGCTCCACGGTCTATGACATCGAGAAATGCCGTATTGCTGTGGGGTTCAACTCCAACCATTAATTGCACTGTCGCTTCGCCAGTATTAATTTCGCTGTATCTGGCCGCGTTATCAATAAGATTGGTTAAAATTTGTGAAAGCTGCGATAGGTCAAAGTGAATAATTAAGTTTTTCGTTTGAAACTGGGTCGATACCTGTGGCGGTATTTCTTTACCGCTGGAGTACTCTTTAAGCATTATCGGTAAGTATTGGGACAAGTTTATTTCTTTAACTTGCACTTTCGCTCGTTGGGAAAGCTTCATTATGTTTTCGATAATGCCGTTTACTCTTTCTGTGTTTTTCTCGATTATTTCAACTAGCCCGAGATTAGTTGGGTCAACTTCATCTGACTCTTTCATTAGTTGCGCGGCATGACTCAAAGCGCCTAAAGGGTTTCTTATTTCGTGAGCGATTGACGCTGTAAGCCGGCCGAGAGAAGCCAATTTTAAGCTTTGAGCTTGCTGATTTAAAAAGCTAGTGTCTTCCAAAAATATAATTGCGTTTTCTTTGCTATTTCCAATAGGAGAAAAGTTGGGTAGCAAATTTGGACCCGTGGCTGTGTTTTTAAAAGGTTTAGAACGGTAGCTATTTTTCCTACGCCATAAATTTAACTGCCTGGCGAGTGGTGTCGACACTTGTTCTAGTCGCCTTGATTTAGTGGATTCTGGCATTCCAAGTTCCGGCATTCCTAAGTGGATCCAGGCGGAGCGATTAATTAGCCGAATTGAATTCTGTCCATCGACAACTAATACGCCGGTGGTCATAAACTGAATAATTTGCTCATTCAGTTGTTCCATATTTTCCAGGCCTTTGATCGATTCTTCCGCAACGTGTTCAGTTTCGATTATGCGACGAGTTAAATAAAAAGACAGCAGACTAGTAGCCATAAAAGTGATGGATAAAATTCCGACTTGAGTCATTCCTGATTGTTTATTGCCAGAAAGATTTGAATACAGTTCTTCTCCAAGAACTGCAGCAGAGGCTAAAATCGAAAAGCCTAAAGCCGCTGGATTACCAGTTAAAATGCTGGCTGCAGAAGTACTTACTGCGATGAGCACGCCTAGCCCGCTGACATTACCTCCACTAGCATTCATCATTAGTATGATTAATATAATGTCGATAAATACTTGGGCTTCCAGCTGTAAAAAATAGAGTCGCTTAAGAAATAGACTCAATGCCATTGCAACAATTGAGAAGGCAAAGAAGAACAGTGCTGTGGTGTAAAAAAGTTGAGGGTTGTCTTTTCCCAGGAAGGTTACTTCAGGTTGTAATTGGTAGAAAAGTAGTAATGAAAGCGAAAGTATAACGCGGTAAGCAGAAAAAATTTGCAGTGCTCTCCAGGAAACGGAAAATGGAAGCCCTTGAATTTTCGTTTCAGTCATTCGATGGATGCCGCTTTATTATTGTGATGAAAATTAGCAATTGATTAGGCCGCAATTAACAGTATTTTCCAGTTAATTACGACGATAAGAATTGCTTGCTCCAGTTTTTTTCTTAATCATAAATCGTTGGGATAGGACGGCGTTTGTGTTGCGTCTTTGAGTAAATACTCAGCAGTTTTTCACTTACTTCGTCATCTACTGTCTTACCCTCCAGAAAATCATCGATTTGGTCATAAGTTAACCCTAGTGCAGACTCATCTGATTTACCAGGCTCGAGACATTCAAGATCTGCAGTTGGCGTTTTGTAAACCAACGAATCCGGTGCCCCTAAATGGCTAGCAATCTGTCTAACTTGTCTTTTGTTGAGTCCAAAAAGAGGAATTAAATCGCATGCGCCATCCCCCCACTTAGTAAAAAATCCAGTTATGTTTTCTGCGGAATGGTCCGTTCCCAGAACCAAGCCTCCTAAAATTCCTGCAACATGGTACTGAGCTGCCATACGTGTGCGAGCTTTTACGTTGCCTTTACTAAAGTCAATAGTTGCTTCAGATGGAGACACAATTGACTTATCTTGAAGTGATTGCATTACAGATTGGTGGATCCCGTCAGCTCCAAGTTGAATATTCACGGTTAAACAGAGATCTGGCTGAATAAATTCAAGTGCGAGTTGTGCATCAGCTTCGTCTGCTTGAACATTATATGGTAATCGTACTGCAACAAACTGATATTGCTCATCTTCCTGTTTCAAATCGTTAACCGCCAGTTGAGCAATTCTCCCTAGAGTAGAAGAGTCAACTCCACCACTAATACCCAAAACTAAATGCTTAAGCCCCGATTGTTTAATCTGTTGTTTGATAAACTCCTTTCTTCTTTTGAGCTCAAGTTCAGGGTCGATTTGAGGTTGGACTTTTAGTTCAGCCAATATTTGAGGTGTTGTAATCACTGCTTTCTCGCTTTGAAAATGAACTTAAAGGTATGTATGGTCTATCTGCAACATTGGACCTAAAGTTGCAATAACTTTTGGGCGCTATTCTAGCATAACCGATTTTGATGTTAACTAGTTATAATTGCTGGAATTTTGCTCGAATTTGGTGCGCCTGCTGAACCATTTTGGTGATTATTAATAAATCCGTGACTAATCAGCTCGTTCAGATTGCGCTAGTAGATATATTTATACAATAATATGTCTGAATAATCGGTTAATCGGGTACGATAAAATACAAGACTAAGAGACTCAAGACACTATGAAAAAGATTGAAGCTATTATAAAGCCCTTTAAACTTGACGACGTGCGCGAAGCTTTAAGCGATGCCGGAATCACGGGTATGACAGTTACAGAAGTGAAAGGGTTTGGGCGCCAGAAAGGGCATACCGAACTCTATCGCGGCGCAGAGTATATGGTCGATTTCCTGCCAAAAACCAAAATTGAAATTATTGTTGCCGATGATTTATTAGATTTGTGCGTAGAGACTATTATGGATGTTGCCAGAACAGGTAAAATTGGAGATGGTAAGATATTTGTTACCCCGATCGAGAAGATAATCCGTATCCGAACGGGTGAGGAAAATGAAAGTGCGGTATAAGGTATAAGCGGTATATTTTCTACTCAACATTAAAAAGGCGGTTTGATAACCGCCTTTTTAATGAATTCTTTTAATTTAGATCAGCTTAGATTTTAGTTCCAAAGTCTGGGTAATTAAGTAATAAGACTTTGCGAGCATTTTCAGATAAATCAGGAAGTTCCAATAAATCGTAAGCCACTACCATCATTTGTAATGCATACGGAATCGAAGGTGTTTTGGGGTAGTGGTCGACAACATAGCGAGCTCTGGCTGCCGCGGCTTGATACGCTTCGCGCTTCATATAGTAATTAGCCACATGTAACTCATACTCTGCAAGTCGATTTCTTAAGTAGACCATACGCTGTTGTGCGTCTTTGGCGTATTTACTATTTGGATACAATCGAATTAATTCAGCAAAATCTTCAAATGACTGGCGTGCAGTGCTAGCGTCGCGCTCCGAAATCGGCGCTGCAAATAATGCCTTTCCAAACCCTGTTTCTGCTGAAAAATTAATCAGGCCTTTCATATAGTAGGCATATTCAAGATCTTTATGACGCGGATTTTGTCGGATAAAACGATCTGCAGAGGCTATCCCAGAAGCAAAATCGTCCAAGCGGTAATAAGAATAAATAAGGTCTAGCTGTGCCTGATGGGAATAAGCACCAAATGGGTAAAGACTATCCAGCCTTTCTAGATACTCTATCGCACTACGGAAATTACCCGAGAGCATAGAATATTGAGCTTTTTCATAAAGTTTAAAAGCATTGTTCACTTTTTGCGCTTCGGTAATAACTTCCTTTTTACCAGAACATCCTATGATTAAAAGAAGCCCAAGCAATATAGCGGTGATTTTTAGTATTCTCATTGATTTCTAAAGCCGTTAAAATAACCAACAAATCAAGGCGCTAGCGCTAAACTTGGTATTTGGTGCCAAATTTAAGCTTATCGCCAATATTTACAGTGTAAACGCTACATTCTACCTCAGGGGGTTAGCTAGCGCTACACCAACCAAACTAATAAGGCTGCAATAGTGACAAAAAGTTCAACAGAAGATGAACTTCAGTATATCGAAGTTGACTTAGAATTAGCTGGTCAACGACTGGATAAGGTTTTAGCTGAATATTTTCCTGATTTATCGCGCTCTCGCTTGCAAAGTTGGATAAAAAATCAACAAGTTAAGGTTGACGGGCAAGTTGTAGATAAGCCTAAGCATAAAATACTAGGTGGTGAACAACTTGAAGTGATTACAACGCTTGAAGATCAAGGAGAATGGCAAGCTACAGATATTGAACTAAACGTTCATTATCAAGATGAGCAACTGATAATCATAAATAAACCTGCCGGGTTGGTCGTGCACCCCGCACCGGGTCACTATACAGATACATTAGTTAACGGTTTACTTTTCCATTTTCCAGAGCTAAGGAAATTACCTCGCGCGGGAATTGTTCACCGGCTAGATAGGGATACAACTGGATTATTAGTAGTCGCCAGAACTGCAGAAGCTCATAATCATCTAGTTGAGCAGTTACAGAGACGAGCATTCGATAGAGAGTATGTTGCTTTGGTTCATGGTCAATTAGTCGCAGGGGACACTATCAATTTACCTATCGGGCGTCATACGGTTCATCGCAAGAAAATGGCAGTTATCGCTAGTGGAAAAGAAGCTATTACTCATTTTCGCGTGGTGGAGAAGTTCAATGATTTCACTTTCGTCAGAGTCAAGCTTGAAACTGGAAGAACCCATCAGATAAGAGTCCACTTCTCTCATCTGAAGCACCCTTTAGTTGGTGATCCTTTATACTGCATCCGAAACTTAAAACCAAAGCAAATGAGTGACTCGTTTGAGAATCTATTTTTTAGCTTTCAACGACAAGCATTGCATGCTCGATTGTTGGGATTAGAGCACCCACTAACCGGAGAATGGATACAGTGGGAATCTGATATCCCAGAAGATATCACCCAATTGCTCGACGCTATTAGAGAGCATGATTCTGGTTTGTAACCGGTAAAATTAGTCGGATAATTACTTTGAGTTCTGAGTTTTATAAAGAGCACTATATCAAGCCCGATTGGGATGCGCCGGCAAACGTCAAAGCGTTTTCTACAACGCGTTTATTTGGTGCGAGCAGAGACCCGTTTGCGGCCTTTAACTTAGGGTTGCATGTCGGTGATAACGGACAAGAAGTTAATGCCAATCGTAAACGACTGGTTTCAGAGCTAGAACTTAAGAGTGCTCCGTTTTGGCTTGAGCAAGTTCATAGCAATAAGAGTATTGCTTATTCAAGTACAGAAATACGACCGGAAGCTGATGCGAGTTTTGCAAGCTTAAAGAACCGAAGTTGTGTAGTTATGACCGCCGATTGTATGCCTATATTATTGGCCAACAATTCTGGTGACTGGGTAGCGGCATGCCATGCAGGTTGGAGAGGGTTATTGGATGGAGTAATTGAGAATACTGTTGCCAATTATCCATCTTGTACAAGCGAGCTTATTGCTTGGATTGGACCATCAATCACTCAGCCTTTTTTTGAAGTCGGTGAGGATGTGTTGCAATTGTTTTCAGATAGAGTTACCAATGCAGCGGACTTTTTTGAGAAAAACTCAAATGAAAAGTTTCAATTTGATTTTATCGGATTGGCAAAAAGTAAAATGAATAAAATGGGAATTACCGTTTTTGGTGGAGATTTGTGCACGTTCGCAAATGACAAGTTATTTTATTCTTATCGTCGTGACGGCAAAACTGGACGCACCGCCAGTTTGATCTGGTTTGAATAAGCGAACAAGAAAGTGTAGACCCGAAAGAGCGTAGCGGCTTCGGGGATTATTTTCGTAACTTTAAGAGATTTAGGTTTGACTGCTTTAGCAATAATTATTGTGTTAACTGTATTTATTTTCTATATAGGCCACAAAAATAATGGTGCCGACTGGGGACATTGGGGAACAAATGTTCTTGATGGTTTAATTCGAATATATTGCCGGAAATACCATCGTCAATACCAACAAGCTATCCATATTCCCGAACAGCCTCATGTTATCCTAGCAGCTAATCATATCTCAGGAATTGATCCGTTCCTATTAATCACTGCAATGGATCGTCCCGTTAGATTTATGATTGCTAAAGAGGAATACGAGAAGCCGATCTTAAACTGGATGTTTCGTGCAGCTGGTTGTATCCCTGTTGACCGAACTGGCCGGGTTGAAAAAGCTTTTAGAAGTGCTTTACGTGCAATTAATAAAGGAGAGTTAGTCGCACTGTTTCCCCAAGGAGGAATTCACCGAAAAGACGAGCCTAGGGAAACAACGAAGCCTGGGATTGTAAGATTAGCGCAGTTGAGTCAATGCCCAATCTTTGCAGTGCGTATAAATGGTGTAGGTGCCCCCGGCACAGTTCTAAACTCAGTTTTTAAACGCAGTAATATTACGTTTGATGTTCATCCTTTAATCTCAATATCTCAAGCTTCAGAAGCTGACTTTCGACATCGCTTTGCCGAGTGGCTACTTGATAAGGCCGAGTCAATTAATTCTCATACCAATCCGGTTCTTGATACGGATCTAAATTAATTGTTGGTAATTCTTGATTTTCTGACGAAAAGCCCCATCTTTAAACCAGTAACAGAATTTTTATTGAGGGGAATCCCATGCGAATGGATAAGTTTACCAGTAAGTTTCAACTGGCTATAGCTGATGCGCAGTCGTTAGCGGTTGGGCGTGACCATCAATTTATT
>JAPHTP010000120.1 GCA_026196875.1 Kangiellaceae bacterium | reverse complement strand
GACGAATAGGCTTAGGGAAGTAATTAATCAGTATATCTTGATAAAAAGGTTCGTTAGCCACTTCCGGTGTACAAAGCTCTTCTTTTAGAACCATTTTTCCGTAGGCTGTAAGTACTGCGATTTCCGCACGAGTCAAACCTTCTCCCTGCGCCAGGCGTTCCAACAATTCGTCATCGGAAGGCAGAAACTCTAATTCTCTATCGAGTTTATTTTCCCTTTCTAGCCAATGGATAAAGCGCATTAACTCTTTAACCATTTTTTGAGTTCGTTCCTTGCTGACACTGATTGATTGAGCTTGTAGGAAGTTTTCGCGAAGAACAATATCACCCACTTCATCCGTCATACTTAGCAGCATTTTGTTACGCTGCTTTTCAGTCATGTCTCCATTGGCGACAATCTGATTAAGTAAGATTTTAATATTAACTTCATTATCAGAACAGTTAACCCCACCTGCATTGTCGATAAAGTCAGTATTTGCTCGGCCACCGCGGCGCATATATTCTATTCTACCTAACTGGGTTACGCCAAGATTACCACCTTCACCAATGATGCCGCAGTGTAGCTCTTCACCATTTACCCTCAAGCTATCATTTGCTCTGTCACCAACTTCAGCGTGAGTTTCGGTTTTAGCTTTAATGTAAGTTCCAATTCCACCGTTCCAGAGCAAATCGACTTCTGATTTCAAAATGGCACTGATTAACTGATTTGGAGGAAGGGTGTCTTCACGAACGTCAATTAATTTTTTTATCTCCTTAGAAAGCTTGATGGATTTAGCACTTCGCGAAAATACACCACCTCCTTTAGAAATAAGTTGTTCATTGTAGTCTTCCCACGAAGAACGCGGCAAATTAAACAAGCGCTCTCTTTCTTGATAACTTGATTCTGCATCAGGATTCGGATCAATGAAAATATGCATATGATTAAATGCTGCAACGAGCTTTGTATGTCGAGAGCAAAGCATGCCGTTACCAAATACGTCACCCGCCATATCGCCAATACCAACGGCTGTAAAATCAGTTGTTTGGCAGTCAATTCCCATTTCCATGAAATGACGTTTCACTGACTCCCAAGCTCCTTTCGCGGTAATCCCCATTTTTTTATGGTCGTAACCAACACTCCCTCCAGATGCAAACGCGTCGCCTAACCAGAAACCGTGCTCTAAAGAAATACCATTGGCAATGTCAGAGAAGGTCGCGGTTCCTTTATCGGCTGCCACGACTAAATATGGGTCATCTTCATCGTGACGAACGACATTTTGCGGAGGTGTCAAAACGCCATCCACTAAGTTGTCTGTAATATCAAGCAGTGCAGTTATGAAAATCTTATAACAGGCAATACCTTCTGCCATAAACTCTTCTCGTGACAAACTGGTTAAACTTCGTTTACAAACAAATCCACCTTTGGCACCAACTGGCACGATAACCGAGTTTTTAACTTGCTGTGCTTTTACCAAGCCTAGTATTTCAGTACGGAAATCTTCCCGTCTGTCTGACCAACGTAAGCCGCCGCGGGCAACCTTGCCGCCTCGCAAATGAACGCCTTCGACTCTTGGCGAGTAAACGAATATTTCAAACATTGGCGCTGGTTGTGGAATGTCGCTTATTTTAGAGGGCGTTAACTTGAAAGAAATATAATTTTTGGGTTCGCCATCACTGCTACTTTGGAAGAAATTAGTTCGAATAGTCGCGTCCATTAACTCTAAATAACGGTGTAGAATTCGATCTTGGTCAAGATTTGCTACATGTTCTAACGACTCCAATATAACGCGACGCAGTAGTTCCAGCTTTTCATCTTTCCCATCCGCTTCGGGGTCAAATTTTTCAAAGAAGTACTCTACCAATTGTTTGGCAATATTTGGGTATGTCGCGAGAGTTTCTTCAATGTAGTTTTGCGAAAATGAAGAGCCTATTTGCCACATATATTTTGCATAGGCACGTAGCATGGCGGTCTCTCGCCAATTCAGCGAAGCCGACAATACCAAACGGTTAAAGCCATCGTTCTCTGCATCTTCAAACCAGATCCTAGAAAAAGATTCTTGAAACTTGTCTTTCACCTTTTCCAGATCCAAATCAGTTCCTGCTGGGTGTTGCATTACAAAGTCACTGATCCATCGAACCGCCCCGTTCGCAGGCTTAACTTTAAACGGTGTTTCTCCGATGATATTTAGTCCCATATTTTCCAACATAGGCAACACATCAGACAGAGGCTTAGGTTGATCGCGGAAGAACAACTTAAATCGAATGTGGTCTTGGCTATCTTCCTGCGAACGATATAACAACATACTGAGCGCGTTTTCTTCAGTGAGCGCTTCCATGTGTTTTATATCCAACACTGCGGTTTGAGTAATTGACTCATCTTGATAACCGGCTGGGAATCTCTCTGAGTATCTCTGAATTAATCTCTTTCCTTCAGCTTCACCAAACTCGCTTAGCAAGGCTTCATTTAAGTTATCTTCCCAACTACGTGTGGCTTGACACAAATCGCTTTCGATTTCTTTCACGTCATACTTTATTGCTTCAGCATTTTCTACCGGAATAATAAAGTGGATCCTTGCCAAAATTGACTCGGAAAACGTCGTAGTAAATTGGGGTTCAGAAATTGCACCAAATGTAGATTTTAAAATTTCGGTAACCTGAATCCTGATTCGAGTAGTGTAAATTTCTCTAGGTACATAAATTAGGCATGAGAAAAATCTACCATATGGATCCCTTCTGACGAACAAACGAATAATCGGGCGCTCTTGAATTTGCAATATTCCGATCGCAGTTTCATACAATTTGTCGACATTGGTCTGGAATAATTCGTCACGCGGGTAAGTTTCCAAAATGTTCTTAAGTACTTTTAAGTCATGCTCTAGCTTGGTTAAACCAGAACGGTCTTGAACAGCTTGGATTTTATGACGAAGCACAGGAATACTCATCGGATTTAAGTTGTACGCAGCAGACGTATATAACCCTATGAAACGGTCTTCACCAACAATTTCCCCTTTGTCGTTTACTCGCTTCACTCCAATGTAGTCAATATGCGCAGGGCGATGCACACGGCTAACTGCGCTAAGCTTTGTTAAAACTAATAAATTTTCGTTATTTAGGATTAAATTTCTCGCCCCTGAAGGAAGCTCACCTAACCGGTAGGCTTTAGGCGCCCAGTTGGCTTTAGTTTTTAAACCAAGTGAGACTCGCTTTTGAGGTACAAGTCGTAGGTCATTCTTATCTGATTTAAGCTCGTAATAGGTGTACCCCAACAATGTGAAATGATTGCCACTGATCCATTCTAAGAAATCACGGCACTCAATGTTTTTCTCGTTCTGTAATTTTGCGGGTAGTTTGTCTAATCTAGAAATAACTTGAGAAAGTTTTTTCTTCATCGGTTCCCAGTCGGCAACGGCTACACGAACATCGGAAAGAACTTCTTCTAAATTACTTTTAATCAGCTCTAATTCAGAACCGTCTAATTGGCGATCAATTTCAAGGTACATTGGCGTTATGCTGCTCAACGGGCTTCCGGGCTCCGGTCGCGCAATCGAGGCAATCTTACCTTTTTTATCATAATCAATATGTAAAGGCGTATGGATATGCAAATGAATATTGATGCCAAGTCGATTTAATTCCATACGAACCGAGTCAACCAGAAATGGCATATCCTTGTGAACTAACTCAACAATTGTATGTTTAGAATGCCACCCGTGAGTTTCAAAATCTGGTGTATATACTCTAACGTCACATTCTTGATCACAAGACTGCATATAATTCCAAAGACTGACGATGGGTGCATACAACTCGTTGGCGTTTTGGTATTCAAAATCGGTACTCGAAATCCCGGCGCAGAAATAATGCGCAAATTGAGAAACGAGCTGAGCTTGTTTCTTAGAAAATTTCGATTCGATTAACTTAATAACGTTTTTGAACAATATGGTGTCGTGAGTTTTTTGTTCTATGGACATAACCATTCCTTACCGGGACCTTTCTGGCTTTCTCGTAGTTTTAATAATGATAGTTGAAGAATAGATAGATAGACACTTTTTGTGACTAGCAGGCATGACTGAGATTAATCGCAGAACACGCCATTTCTGGCTATGGTTATTCAGCACTTTTAGCACAAAAATCGCCTATCCGAATTTGGCTATAGGAACCTGTGTTGTTTCGTCTTCCAACGTGACGACCTGCAAAAAACAACAGTCCCTAAGGAGCATTTTAAATTGCGCTAATTGTATGGCAAAGAAATAGCTTTGGCACGAACTAAATCATCAAAAATGACGATTTCAACTCGATTTTTATATCAATAGAGAAAGAACAAGAAAATAGGATGTGAAATGAGGCCAAAATAGAATGATTTTGGCCTCTAGTAGTTTTTTATCTACGGTAAAGCACGGCAGCCAGCGCAGGCAATAACATAACCGCCCCCAGCATGTTAAACAGAAACATAAAAGTCAGTAATATACCCATTTCAGCTTGGAACTGGAGCGCAGACATTAACCAGGTGCTTACTCCAATAGCTAACGTCAGACCAGTGAAAAATACAGCATTACCGGTCAGGTTTAGTGTTTTTAAGAAGGCTTCCGAGATACTTTCGCCTGCTCGAATAAATACGATCATTCTAGAGAAAATATAAATTCCATAATCAACCCCGATCCCTACTCCCAAAGCTACTACTGGCAGTGTAGCAACGGTAAGTCCAATATCGAGTATTGTCATTAATCCTTGTGCCATAATCGAAACGATTGCCAGAGGAATGACGATACAAAGTGTTGAGCGAATTGAACGGAAACTAATCAAGCATAAAAGGATAACTGCAAGGTAAACCCACATTAACATTGGGAGTTGCGCTGCAGAAACCGCTTCATTAGTTGCTGCCATAACACCAACGGGCCCGGTTGCCAATCTGAAAGTCACATTTTCTGTCGGGTTTTCAGCTGCATATTTTTTAGCGGCTTCGACTACCTGTTGAATAGTCTCTGCTTTGTGATCTTTGGTAAATACTAGTATTGGAATAACACTACAGTCTGAATTGAACAAACCGCTGCTGGTCTCCAGGTAACGAATTGATTGAACCAGTGTTGCTTGCTCTCGCGGTAAAATCCTCCACTGCAGAGCGCCTTCATAAAATCCGGCATTTAGAATTTTGGAAACTGTCGGTAAGCTGATCGCTGACTGAACACCAGACAAGTTTTCCAGGTTCCATTGGAACTTATCGATAGCATTCATAATTCCGAACTGAGTACATCCGTCTGGAATCGTTTCAGCAATAATCGAAATCATGTCCGTACCAATCGAGAAGTTATCCGTCACAAATTTCGTATCTAGGTTATAAACAGAATCTTGTTTCAACGCAGGAGCGCCGGCATGAAGGTCTCCGACTTTCATGTTACGAGCAAACATAAATGAAATAATAGCGATTACCAGTGCAACTAAAAGTGTTTTGGCTGCGGTTCTACCTTGGGCAAAGCCGGAGAAAAACTTCCATAACTTGGCCTGTTTTCTGCCTGACTCTTCAACTTTTTGGGCAAAGTTTTTCGGGAATCTCGCG
This sequence comes from Kangiellaceae bacterium, assembly GCA_026196875.1. GTDB lineage: Bacteria > Pseudomonadota > Gammaproteobacteria > Enterobacterales > Kangiellaceae > Aliikangiella. Next base: position 3,467 of record JAPHTP010000120.1, on the reverse strand, counting down.
TAACTAAGTAACACAGGCAATAAAATTAAATTCGTTAATATAATTACTGCTACCCCTAAACTAGCGGTAATTGCCAATTCTTTTATGATATCTATCTTAATAAACAACAAAGTGAGGAATCCAATGGTGTCACTCAACAAAGCAATCATGCCAGGTAAAAACAGGCGACAGCACGCTCCATAAGCCGCTTCTGCTGAGCTGGTACCGGTCGCGACATTTTTACCAACCGCATTGATCATCTGTACCCCATGACTGACCCCGATCGCAAACACCAAAAAGGGTACCAGGATGGACATAGGGTCAAGACCAAATCCTAAGGCCGTTAACAATCCGAGTTGCCAAGTAACCGCTATCACCGAGCACAACAGAGGAAGAACTGTGAGACTAATTGAATGTGAATAGAGATAAACCAGAATAGCCGTAATAACGAATGCTAACCCAAAGAACATAACAACTTGTTTTGCCCCATTGCTCACGTCACCAATCATTTTCGAGAAACCGATAATTCGAACTTCAATATTGGGATATTGTTGCTCCATTTCAGTCCGAATTTCTTCAAGTCTATCAGCAACGCCAACCAAATCAGTTTTTTGTTTGGTTTTAGGATCGATAGAGAGCAATTGTGCGCTCACCATAGCAGAGCCAAAGTTATTGGCTACCAATCGACCAACTAAACCGGCTTTCAATATATTACTTCTAACCAATTGAAGTTGCTCTTTTGACCCATCGAAACTGGCTGGAATGACCGGCCCACCAACCATGCCGTCTTCAACCGCTTCAACAAACCGTGTATTAGGGGTAAACAATGAACTCATTAAAGGCTCTGAAACACTATTAATGGAAGCTACTTTGTGAGTTGCATCATTCAGTGCATCGAAGAATTCTTTGTTAAAAATATCTCCAGACTTATCTTCAAGGACAAATAAAACACGGTTAGCACCACCAAAGTGCTCTTGATGCTCTATGTAGGTTTGCATGTACTCATGTTCGAGGGGAATGTTTTTCTCAAAGCTTGCGTCCACTTTCAGTTGTGACGCGAAATAGAGCATGACTAGCGTAATTAGCCCAAACCCCGCCAAGATGGTTTTGCAATTGCTAAATATCCACCTTTTTATTAAAGAATCTAAATTGATACGACTCATGTTATTTGTATTCCACTATTCTCTTTTACTTATTTCAGGCTAGTTATTTTGTACTTGGTTTAAAGCCACCTGGGTAACGCCATTAGTTCCGACAACTAAAACCTTGCTACTGGCTAAGCCAATTGCGCTAGCTAAATGTACCCGATCAGGCCTTTGGATCAGCTTTACAGATTTTGCAAAATCGTCGCTAATTAGTTGAGTGCCATCCGAACCAACAATGAGCAGCTTATGATTAGGAAGAAGCACACTCCGTTGTAACCCAGAAATTGTCCCCGTTTCAATTTCTTGCCAGGTAACTCCTAGATCTGTTGTTCTAAATAAATGTCCACGCAACCCCATTGCGATTACATGGCCATTAGGTAACGCTTGAATATTGAAGAACGAGCCCGTGTAGGGACTTTCAATTCTAGTCCAGCTATCACCTAAGTCATCGGAAACTGCAAGCATTCCCAGCTCAGCCGCCATAAACAATTTACCTGACTTTTTCTCATGCGCAATTGAGTAAAAATGCGGAAAGCCGATCTCCATATCTTCTAATGAATCTTGATAGACTTCTTCCCATGTGGCTCCGCCGTCATCAGTTTTTAGGTATAAACCATAGGCTCCTGTAGCAATACCATTTCGCGAATTCCTAAACCAGATGTCGAACAACGCTGGCTGATCGAGATTATCATTTTGATATTGCACGCTCCAGCTTTCACCAGCATCCTCGGTTTTTAGGATGACCTGTTTATGTCCAACAGCCCAACCAACCTTCTCATCTATAAAGAAAAGACGAGTAAGTAGAGATTGTGTCGGTACTATAACTTGACGCCATGAGCTTCCTTCATCGTCAGAAACTAGAATATGACCCCTTTCGCCAACAGCTACCAGACGATTATTGGCCGCTTGTTTAATGTCCATCAACAATTTCTCTGAAGCTTTCGCAGCTTCAACGCTGCGTTGGTTTTCAGTTGTTTCTGGTGCTTCTGCCCCAATAACAGGTGAACCAATTGATGCAAGTAAAATAATTAAACCGGATACTCGCTTAGCAAAATTCATATTTATTACCATTATTACAATTAAATAGCTAAAGCTCTGCCCAAGCCTCGGCTTGACTAAACTGGATACATCTTAGCTGCCATAAAAAAGGCCGGTATTCTACCGGCCCTTGGTATCATGACATTCCTCTTAACCAAACAGTTAAGTAAAATGTTATCTTCGACCTGCTCTTCGAAGTGCCGTCGGAGTGAAATCCTTCTTCGTTCTTTTTGCAAAGAAGTCAGGCATTTCATCTTCGTTATCAAGTCCCAATGCCAAATATCGACCAGACTTTAAGTCATGGAATACTTCCAATGTAGACCAAAGTAATGGAACTTCAAAGTAATTAACCGCGTGGGCCATACCAACACGCCACAACTGATCTTGTGAATCATAGATATCAGTCACAGCAATTTGCCAGCTATCCTCATCTATAAAGAAAACACGCTTTTTGTATTGATGACGAGTATCAGGCTTTAGGTTAGCTTCAACAACCCAAACTCTGTGCAATTCGTATCGAACAAGGTCCTGATTAATATGACCCGCCTTAATAATCTCATCATACTTAACGGTATTGGAGTGCAATTTGTAGGTGTTATAAGGAATATACATTTCCTTTTTACCTACCAATTTCCAATTATAACGGTTTGGAGCTCCGTTATACATATCGAAATCATCGGTTGTACGTAGTCCGTCTGCCGCAGTTCCTGGTGCATCATAAGCTACATTAGGCGCACGTCTTACACGACGCTGACCAGTGTTGTATGTCCAAGCTTGGCGTGGCTTCTTGACCTGATCGAGAGTTTCATGGACCAGCAAAGCTGTTCCAGCAAGTCGCGCAGGAGAAGTTACCCACTGCTTGAAGTAGAACAGCATATTGCCCTTTTCAAGCTCTTCAGGCTTAGTACCTTTTTTGGTGTAGATTAAGTCCAATTCGTCGCGGAACTTAACTAAAGTGTAGCTACCATCACGTTGCGGAGTTGCTTGACCTACGTAACGCGTTGCTGTTTCACCACGATATCGAACAATATGGTTCCAGATCACTTCCAAACCATTTTGAGGAATTGGGAACGGGAATCCGACCGCAGCTTGCTTTAACCCATTGCCACCCTCTACCAATTCACTACGTCCAGCATTTGCTCTTGTTTCGTCATAAACATGCTGAGGATAAGCCGCGCTTCTGTGAGTTGGATAGATATTCATTTTGAATGTATCGGGATAGGCTTGGAACAGCGCCATTTGGCCCGGAGTAAGTTTGTCTTTGTACTGTTCAGCATTTGCCGCTGTGATGGTGAACAATACTTT
>JAPHTP010000018.1 GCA_026196875.1 Kangiellaceae bacterium | reverse complement strand
TCGCCATAGGGAAAGTTGCCAAATTCAACCCTATGGGACACCGAATAAAGAAACCTGACAACAATCTTTTCGAAAAAGGTTGTCAATGACGAGTCGGCTTTCAAAATTGACTTAATTTTCAGGTCTGAGCCAAGACAAAATGATCCATCAGAGTAAGTATGGAAGTCCTGATTACGAGGAAAGTAACCAGCTGTATCAAACACCACTGGTAAAGCCCTAGGATACTCACTTGGGCATACAATCCTTAGAGAAAATGTTCGCTCAATAAACCGACTTCCAGCTAGCTGTGCTTTTAACTGATACTCTCCCTGCAACTCAATCTTATCTGCATGGACATCTACTAATCTAATGTTCGGATAGGCCGAGAGAAAAGCCTCTAGGCCCACAGCCTTCCAGTGCTTCATCTATTGCTTAAACCATGGCTTTGGATCAGATGATTGAATTGCGAAAGTTGGTTTTGTTGTCACCGCAGGAATACCCAATAGACGTGCTACCGAACTTGAATCAAGCTTCAAATCCAAACCATTTTGCGCCGCATTTACTATTCGTTGCGTATCATCACTTGAGCAAAGAGCACTAAAGTCAGCTCTAGCTTGATACAGCCATTTATAAAAGTTTTCTTGTAATCGGTATTGAGCAGATTTTTCGTCATACCACTTGTCTGCAAAATCTTCGGCTGGGTTGACTGGGTTCGGAATCATTGGCGCTTGTGCAGAAATATGGTCATCCATCTCGGAGACCACCGTATTCAACGCTGAAGCCAAATCACTTTCACCTTTATACGATTTAGCCGCCAATGTAGTGATGATTACCGATATTGGCTTACTATCCTCATTGTTTTTAAACATAGTGTCACGATGACGCTTCAATAATTGGATAACCTGCTGTAAGGGTGTCTTCCATTGATAATATGGCAGACTATCTATACTGGCTTTAAATCGCATTTCACGTTCGTTTATCACTAACCGTGCCGTCTTCATGCGCGTTTCAAACCATCGAGCATATCCTTCAGGATTGCTGATACGCCAGTTTTCATTCACAACTGCATAAGTGGAATCTGTGTTGTCGGTAATCGAAACTGCAAGCTGAAACACGTTTTGAGCCAAGTTTTCATCAAACTTAGAGTTTTCGACCATCCGCTTTTTCAAAAGTCCTCTTCCTGTATCACTCTCTGGCACACACGGAACTATGTCCATGTGAAAGCTAAGACCATCGGCATACTCTAAGCGCCAACAGCGTTTCTTCTCGGCTAGCTCTTCCTTAATTCCTCTGGCGTTTCGATAAAGCTCTAATTCATGACCGACTAGGTGCTTTAGTTGCTTTTGAGTGATAGACGTTTTATCCAGGCCACGCCGAAGATTGCACCCCATGTCTAGGTCATACTGTTCTTCTGAATCGGGCCTAATCGCCGTACCTAAACGAAAGGACCCTTGAGAAAACACGTGGGGATCAAAATTCACGCATGTTGACTCTGGGCGATGTAACCAATCACCTAGATCCTTATAGCGTTTTTCAGCCTTTTCATAAGCACTCTCTGGTAGCTCAATTTTTTCCAGAATTGTGTTTAGAACATCGTTACTTTTAGTATTACTCATGAAGGTCTCCTCGAAGCTCGACTGCCATTACAAATTGTTGTGTTTTTATGTCGTGGTCATAAATAAGCCATGGCATATCAGCCTTAGGCATTCTGGCCCGTCCTAATTCGACGGCACACGATACTGGCATCACAGGAAATATTTGCAGTGGCGTGGCATCCCCGTGTGTATTTTTGATTTCAACAATCAGCTTTCTTATGCACTTTCTGAACAAAGAGAGCTGCTGTTTTGACTGCATGAAATCATTATGAGGGTGCTTGATAGTCACTTCCCAAATCGATGTATCTGGCCCTATAACCCGAGTAATTCGCTCATGCGACACATGGTCACTCAAAGAAAGTACCAGGGCAGGCTTCCCCTCCATATTTTGAGGTCTGTTGATGATGTACTCAAAATCATCTGAACAGTCTTGCCAAAACCAGCCTTTAGGCTCTCGATGCAGCTGATAAGTCTCGACCTCAATTTTGTCGGTAAGCAAAGCGCCAAGTTTTATTAACAATGGCTGAGGAGCTAACGCGAACAATGAAAAATGCTTACAAGAATCCTCTTCGATGATCGATGATCGATGAAATTTTACTTTGAAAACGCTTCGTTAGGTGTTGCGACTCTGCTTGCCAATATTGTTCAGAGTGATCCTTCAGCTCTGATACCATGGATAGTGTCACTGGCTTTTCAGTTGCCGGATACCTATTCGGAAACATTGCCTCAACACAACCGTGATAATTAATCGGTGATCTTTCAGTTCCAATATTGGCACCATATAAAACAACATTTGATTTGCGATCAGGAGCAATGCCTGTGAGGATTTCTATACGTTGCTCATGCTGCATTTTCCAACTAATCAAGAGATCGGCTGGATACCTATCTTCGCTGCCTTTCTGGTCAATTTTTTTGTGACAGTCATAGCACATCAACATGAGGTTGCTGACGTCATTCAAGCTGGTTGGCTTGGTTTTAAAGAGTCCCCAACCACGAGGCCCATTCTCAGAAAATGCGTAAATATGAGCATTTTGAGAGACATTGACCGATTCCTGGGTCACCGCTGATTTGTATAACAATTTATTACACCCGCTAAACTGACAACGAGCAGCTGCGCGAGCCCAAAGCTCCCGCTCAACAGGACGCTTAATGTGCCTCGTGACTTCAACGACCATTCAAAACTCCTATAGTTTGCCAATTAAAGGAAGTGAGCGCGGTGTTGTCGCATCACAGAGCAAATGGCTGACATAAGCACATCCGGCGATTAGCCCCAGCCCGCGAAGACACTTATCAATTGCCTCTTCCGGTTGCCACTCATACAAATGTTTGAGACCAACACCTAGTGCAGTTAACACCAATAGACTGTGGCAAAACTGGCGATGGTGAGGGTTACCCAAAGAGGGTTCCAGAATATCTGGAAGCTTGCCAAATAGAGAGCCAACCGTAATGGCAGTTACAGGATGGTGACTGACAGCTTGTTTTTTGTTGTCCGCTAGGGCAACGGTTAAACCAACCGCAGCCCCGACGACCAAATGGGTTTTACCATTAGCCAAACTATTTCTCCTTCCTGACGCCTTTAAAAGGCGTTTTGTCAGATGTCTTTACATCCATGAATCGACCAGTATCAGCATCTCGCTTTACCCAATGTCCACTTGGCGTCTGAGTCTGAGATCTACCTTTAACGGCACCGTTTCTGTGTCCGTCACCTGATGGGGGATTTGTAGCCATAAAGCCTCCTATTCTGCTTAACTTAATCACATTTATCAGATATTAATAAAAAAGATCCAAAGGATCTGATCAAATAATAAACTTCAATTCTGATTAACGCAAGCAGATTAACCAGAAAACCAAAAAAACTACACAATTGATCGGTAGACAAACTCCAGTCCACCTGACTCTGCCACTTCTTTTTGACCTAACACAAGACCTGTAGCATGAAGCTTCTTTAATCGACCACTGGCATTCTGTGCTGAAATGTCAAAGTGCTTAGATACATGTGACGAAGTCACTGTCTTTTTTGCAATAACAAAATCTAGAAGCTCTTTGACAGTCGCACTAAGTTTCACACCGAGCACTTCGTAACCGCTATCACTCTTGACTAGAAGAGGTTGATCCTTGGCTGTAGCGCCATAAGACCAATTGTCCAGAAGGTCACGACTCGGTACATTAGAAAGGTAAAAACCTTTTTCTCCTTTCAATGCTTTAGCCAACGAGATTACACTTTCACGAGGAAATGAAGCATCAGTGAATCGAATCCCTTCCAAGCTAATAGCAAAAATATCGCATGATGGGTGACCATCAACGATCTTTTTAATCTTCACATAGGCTTCACTACCTTCATCGTTACCAAAGGCATGGTCAGAACCTACGACTTCTGAAAGAAGAATTTTATGAGTTAACTGTTTCATCTGCTTAAGTTGACACTATTTATCAGAAATTGTCAACATAGAAGTCAAAACAGATATGGGTTCCTGTGATAGGGACCAACCCTCTATCTTCAGAAACATTGATGAGTTGACCCTTCGCATATTCCAAAGCCAATGAGAAAGTTAGCTGCCTAATAACAATGATAACTTTCTCTTTGCTAGCGTGCTCTCGACTACTCTTAAAGCCTAGCCCCCGGCCTTTACCAAAGCGACTAACCTCACCAGATGTAAATGCTTTTTGAACGAGCGCAATGTCATTCTCAACAGTTTCCGCTGAAAACTGTGCGTACAACTTCGGATGTTCACTTTGTAACGTTGTTCTCAAGGTAGCGGCAATACCTAAACCAGAGTCGGATATGACTGTTTGAATATGCTTTGGTTTATTATATGGTCGATACACTTGCAGACCTGCTAGTCCAGGTATTTTGGATTCACTGTGATCAGTAACGTTGCCTACAAGCTCTGAAAAAACAGTCTTAGCCGCTAAGAAATAGCTAGCTGAAGAATGCTCTACAAACCTGTCGCCCAAACGAATTACAAGCTCCTTGTTTTGGGTTGGCTGTGCAATTTCTCCTAGTTCGACCAAGGTATCGCTATTATCCCGATAAGTTTTAGCAGCTGACAAAACGGGCCTTTCAGGAAGACAAGTGACACTTTGATTAAGATAATCAAAGAAGCCATTTCTGCTGAAAAAACTGTGAGTATTAGGACATGCTGTAGTATCCATCACCACATCCTTACCATACGCAGTAAGCTGATTCGCGAGAGCAAGAAAACGGGCCAATGCTATCAGCAAAAACTTACAATCGATGCCGAATCTAAATGTTATCTTGTTTGCATCTTTTTGATACGCAAGCTTACCGATAGCACTCTCAAAGGCTTTCTCATCAATCCAACCTGTACCGAAATCAATTTCCACATGCTGAGCCCGTATCAAGCACCATTCATGATTTGAGTTTTTCACAAACGTATCCTGGTTTTTGTGAAGAAACGAGTTCACTTGGGACTTATCCAGTCCCAGCTCCTTGGCAATTTGACGTCCTTTCAGGCCTGGTGACCCATCTAATAACTCTGAGACTGCCTTCAGCAAACCATCACTCCTTTCTACCTACCTACATACCTACCATTCGTTGCATACTTTGCGTCCACGACGCTTTAAATGCTGAATCTCCTGCGAACAACTTGTAGAGCTCAAGTTCGTCTTTACGGCGTTGCAGCATAATTTCCTTGAGCATTTTTTCGAAAGCCAAATCTCGATTATGAGGATCTGGGTTGTTTTTGTATTTAGATTCAAAATCTGGGTGATTGCGGATACTCTCAGCGATGTTCACAAACTTAACTTTTTGCTCTTCAGGTGTGGCACTCCAGCCTTGGAACCATCGTTCATTAAATGTGCGAATGATTTCATCCAGCGGGTCAGTTTCTTTTTCACCGCCATGCGCCCCACGTGGGTTCGGATTTTGAGGATCAAGCTCCGCTTCTTGGTCACTAAGTTTAATGCTGTGGTTAAGCTTCACACGTTGCAAACCGTATGAACTCAGATCGACAGAATCGAGAAGCTCATCAATAGCATCTGCATCGGGATCTTCCACTTTCAATTTCGGTATTAAAAACTTCAGGAACCAAAACAGTTTTTCCCAGCTGACCATTTCATAAGGCATGATAGAAGCCATCTGCCCATAGATTTTCACGAACTGCTTGGCTTTAATCTTAAAGTCCACTTTAGCTTCAGCTTCAAGCTCCAGCTCATGGTCAAACCGTGCTGCTGCAACATCAATGATTGGACTGAGTGTCTGGGCGTCTTCATTCTTGAAATAACGCGTCACAAAGTCTTCAACTTCATACCACTCGTACACACCGACATCGTCCATTTCATCTTTCAACTCGTGCAGTACGTTTATATCTGTAGCTTGGGACAATGACGTTGCTGTATAGAAAGGATCGAATGCTGACTGAATATCTTCAACCGAGTTGAAAAAATCTAAAACAAATAGGTCTTCTGTTTTTTTACCCCATTTAGGCGCACTTCGATTGAGACGAGACAATGTCTGTACACACAAGACACTGGCGAGCTTCTTATCCACATACATGGCGCAAAGCTTAGGCTGGTCAAAGCCAGTCAGATACTTGTTCGCAACCACTAAAAGTCGATACTCATCGGTATCAAACATATCTTTGGTATCTGACTCGGCAAAACCATTAATATCTGCTTCGGTATATTCAATACCATCAACTTCTTTGGTTCCTGAGAAAGCAATGGCAACTTTAAAGGGGTTCCCTTGCTCCTCAAGTATTCGCCTTATCGCTTTGTAGTATCGAATGGCCGTCTCAATATTTTGAGTGACCACCATTCCTTTACCTTTACCCTTGAGCTTTTTCGCATTCACTACATGTGGAACAAAATGCTCCAGCATAATCTCTGCCTTGGTATCAATCGTTTGCTGGCTTCGCTCTACATAAGCTCTGAGTTTTTTCTGCGCCTTTTTGGTATCAAACTCAGGGTTATCAGCGATTGATTTCTCAATCTCATAATAACTTTTGTACGCCGTATAATTTGCCAGCACATCCAAGATGAAGCCTTCTTCAATGGCTTGTTTCATCGAATACAAGTGAAACGGCTTGAAAGAGCCATCTTCTTGGCGTTGACCAAATTTCTCCAAAGTGCTGTTTTTTGGTGTCGCTGTAAATGCCAGATACGATGCATTCCCGCGCATCTTGCGCGATTTCATCGCCTGAAGGACTTTATCCTGAGCATCTTCTGCCTCTTCGATTTCAGACTTGCCCATCGCTCGGTTCATATTGTCATGCGCCGAACCAGACTGTGAGCTGTGTGCTTCATCGATGATCACCGCAAAGCGCTTGTCACTAAGATCGGCGATACCATCAATAATGAACGGGAATTTCTGAATCGTCGTTATAATGATCTTTTTGCCATTCTCCAGCGCCTGCTTAAGCTCAGAAGACTTGTTCGCCGGGGCAATAATGTTCTTTACTTCAGAAAACTCTTTAATGTTATCCCGCAATTGCTTGTCCAATAGGCGTCTATCGGTAACCACAATTACAGAGTCGAATAACGGCTGCTCCAGGCTTTTTCCACCGGCTACATCTGACGAAGCAGGATAGGTTTCAATTAACTGATAAGCAGCCCAGGTGATAGAATTAGACTTACCTGAACCGGCAGAGTGTTGAATTAAATAAGTCTGACCGACACCGTGCTGGGCAGCATTGTCTACTAATTTTCTCACCACATCCAATTGATGGTATCGAGGAAAGAACAGAGTTCGCTTTGGTAATGGATCTTTGCTTGACCCATCCAGACGCACAAAATGCTGAATAATATTCGCCAAGCTTTCTTTGGTGAATACTTCTTGCCATAGGTATGCCGTTTTATGGCCAGATGGATTCGGCGGATTGCCTTGTCCAAGATTGTGACCTTTATTGAACGGCAAGAAGAATGTACTGTCACCTGATAACTTGGTGGTCATATACACTTCGTCGGTATCGACCGCCATATGCACTAGGCAGCGGCCAAAGGTCAGTAATGGCTGAGTTGCATCCCGATCATCCCGATACTGCTTTTGGCCGTGATAACGTGCTGTTTGCCCGGTCCATGCGTTCTTCAACTCCAGCGTTATCAATGGTATTCCGTTGATAAACAATACCATGTCGATTTCTTGTAGGGGATTTGCCATGGAATAGCGCACTTGGCGAGTACAGCTAAACACGTTGTCTGCAAAGTTTTGCTTTACCTTCTCACTACTGCTTGCCAAAGGGGCTGGATAGAGCAAATTGAAATGAGCATCGTCTACGCTTAGCCCTTTCTTAAGTAAATGAAGAATGCCATGCTTCTTAATCAGTCGGTCAAATCGTTCGAGTAACTTACGCTGCCAATCTGTGGGGTTATTCTTTTGCAGTTTGGCCAGCTCTACTTCTTGTGTCTTTTGCAGAAATTGCCAGAAAAAACGCTCATCAATGGCATATTGCATATTAAAGTCACTAGCAGCACCAATGAAGTATCCAGCACCCAGTGACTGCTGACTTAGCCCCTCTTTGAGCTCTTCAGTACTGATCCCAGCCAGACATTTCTCAATGGCCGACTCTAATGCTTGTTCATTGGTTTGACTGACCATAATTGTAAGTTCCCTTAATCAAAATTCTTCTGTTTCATTGCCTCAGCCGCTTTTTGCAGCGGTCCTTTCAAGGCTTTTTCTAACTTTGTCATCTGCTCTAAGTGCCACGCAACCGCTTGGGGCCAAGTCTCTTTGTTAAACCCGTCAGCTTTGGTCGAAAACTGGATACGGCAAGATTTCTTCTCATCCAGCCTCATCCACTCAAGTTCTGCACCAAAAGTATGCTCAATGTCTTGTTTGGACTGACTCAACAAATCAAAAAGGTATTTATTCTCTTCGGTAACCCCACGGCTAATCCAAAGCTCTACTCGAAGCTCTTTTTGCAGAAATATCAGGTTATACGGACATCCACTTAGCCCTGAGCCTGCTGATAACCAGTGATCTTTGCTTGGGCTAATGTTGTTATAGAGTTGGCAAACGCTTTTCTGAAACGCCTCTAAGGCACGCTCCCAGTACTCGCGACGCACCGTATGGCGGTTTTTAAGGACCACTTCGGTGGTTTTTTCTTCCGCTTCCTTGGCATTAATGCCGATCATCAATTCTTTCGCTTCTGGCGTTGGAATGATCTGGTCAATATTAATCAGGAGCTGTTCACCCAGTGAATAAGGCGTGATTTTGAAGCAGGCAATGCTAATGCCTTGACCCAGTAACCACAGCGCTGTGCTGGTCACTTCTTTGCGAAAATTTGCCGCAACTAGCATAATGCGCTGGCTGTTACCCAGGTTGAGCTTTAACTCATCCAGATCGGGCGCATCCAAAAACTCACATATTCTCGCCGAGGCACTTGCAGGGGCATTTAACAGGTCAACCTCTCCTGTTACAGGCTCATAACGGTCTAAGTACTGCTGGTAAATTTCAACTATTTGCGCTTTGGTTAAACTGGCACAGTACGAGGCATATTTAAGCGCTTGCCACACCACATCTCGACCACTGTCGTCCAGCTTGTTTTCAATAATGACCAAGTTGCCATCTTTATCCAGTGCCAGTAAATCTAAACGTTCACGGGTGTCATCAAAGCCATCGAACTCTTTTTGAATAATCAACAGCTCTTCACCGAGTGCGGAAGGCTCGTGTGCCAACCATTCCTGAAGATGCTTGCGCTCAGTAAAGCCCAACTCACTGAACTTCTTTGTCCTAACAGGACTAATCCTGTTGGTCTGATGATTTACCGTGAACATATTCGCGTCCTATTGCTCAACCATTTCTGGGGTGATCTTGATTTTTCCTGTCACGGCGCTGTTGATCAGGGTGGTTTTGTATTCTTTGAGCTTTTCGATTTGTGCTAATAGCAATTCAATGCCTTCATCAGAAGACTTCATAAAAGCGCTGACGTAGTTAGCTATTTCTTTTTGCTCTTCAATGGGCGGAATAAACAAGTCAACCTTTGAAAAGTTGTCAAAGTTTAGGTCTTGACCATCTCTAATGAAACTTGCTGTCTGCTGCAAAGCTGCTACGTAAGAGGGTAGTTTTAATAAATACCCATAGAACGAAGGATCAATTTCTTCTACTGCTCTCAGGACTACATAGGAGGACCGGATACATCCTTGCGACCGGGCACGCTCTAAGCCGCCTTGGAAACTTCTCATGCTGATTACAAAATCGTCCTTTTCGACGTGCTTTCTTTTATCTAAATGAAACTGAATTTTGACAACGCGTTTACCCGTTAACTCTTCATACTGGTCTTGCGGAATAACACCATAAGCTTGAGTTGCAGAAAGCTGAACGTCACCTTTCCAAGCCCGCTCTTTTCTTTGAGTAAATACAAACTTGCTACGACGGACTTCCCAATGCGCTGGAATCTTGCCAATCCAATCCAATCCACACCGGAGTCTTTCATTGGCACATTGGGATCAAGCCCTTGAGTCACCGCCTGATGAACGATGATCTGCTTACGCTCTTTCAGCAGGCTAATTTGCTGCTCTTTGATCGCAATCGCATCGTCGATTTGCGCGGTTTTCTTGTCTAGAAAGTTGGCGATTAGGGTTTGTTCTTTTTCACTAGCAAACCAAAGTTTGGCCCCCTTTAAAAGGCCCTGAGTAATACTGAATACCTTGACACCTTTTACTGCCCTACGGACTTGAAGTCTAAATGCTTCGGAATCCACTACGTAAGCCAGGTATCTCTCGTTAACGCCTATTTTCAATCGACAGATTAAGGTATGGTAGCCGGCAAAGATTTCATCTTCACTGTTCAAATAAGTGAAATTACCAGCACCTTCATAATCTTCTGATGTGTCGGCAAATATAAAATCGCCAAAACGAAGTATCGATTTTTTATTATTCTTTAAATACTTTTCGTCAACACATTTAAGCGAATGAATTTCTGGGCGTAGTTCAAAGCCAAATTTTGAGTGAATCTCTCCATAGTTGAGACAAGGAATACCATCCTCCTGAAGATTTTCTTTTGTTATATTCAGACCCTTTGAAAAGCTAAATACATCATGAAACCTTAAGATATTCCAACCGCAAGGAATTTTCTCAACCGAATGAATATGAGTCTTTTGATAATCATCATATTTTTGCATCACCCCCAAGCTCTCCATTACACCTCTCCCTGAACTTCTGCCACTTTTACGCCCAATATCTGTGCAATAAGACCTTCGGCTTTTTGTTCTAGGTTGATGATGTCGGTTGCGACATCGATTAAACTACGCAGCGGTTTATGACGGTAGAAATACTTATTGAAGCTGATTTCATAACCAATTTTCACCGTATCCAGGTTTATCCACGCCTCATCAACATGAGGTTTCACTTCGTCCTTGAAGTACTGATAGATGCTTTGCTGCTCTCCGTCTTTACGTAGGGGAACAGATTCTGTGTCACGCAGGTCTGAGCTTGTCTCGTAAGTGATATACTCGCCTTTTTTACCGCCTTCTGTGGTAGGAACGGGGTAATAACCAAAATCTGGCAGGTCAGCGACTTCACACTCATAGCGCTCCAGCAGGTCGTTTAATTTATCACCGCTTAACTTAACCACCTTTTTAACCACTTTCTTGGCGGTTTCGTCATACCAGCTCACCGCGTTCAGGATGGCATTTTTCTCAGGTGCTGAAAGCTTAATAGCATGGTTTTTTAGCGATTTATCAACTTGGGTTTTGAAGCTATTGAAGTCATCAAATTCAATGCTACCGATGTCAGCCATCAGCGTTTGTGCAGTTTCAAGCAATGCTTTAAGCGCCAGCCAGTGTTTCACATCAAGCAGTTTGGCCTTAGCTTTGGCATTGAGACTGATGTCGTTATCTTCACACCAAGAAAGAATGTCTTTCTCAATGGATTTCAAGAAGCTCTTTTTCTTGTCAGAACCATAGCCAGTTTTTTCGTAAACACGTTCGCCGTGCTCTGCGTACACGTACTCCATCACTTCACTAAGCTGCTTATCAAAACGCAGTGGGGCTATTGCGTCTTGAGTGAACTTGGCTCTTCGGCGGTCTGGGCGCTCGATAGTGACTTTGTAGTAGCCAAAGTCGTCATTACTAAACACCTTACTGGCGATACCGATAGGATCATTGTTTGCATCAAGTGCTCTTTCAACGTCCACACACGCGAGGTAAGTCTCGGTAATTTCCGCGATGTGCTCAGGCGCAAATTCGCAGTTTTTGTTACCTAAGTTCTTACGCAACTTCCGGTATAGCAAGCTGGCATCAATCAGTTGCACCTTACCTTTACGTGCCTCAGGTTTATTGTTGTTCAACACCCAAATGTAAGTGGTAATGCCGGTGTTATAGAACAGGTTATTAGGTAACTGAACGATGGCATCTAGCATGTCGTTTTCAATGATGAAGCGACGAATATTACTTTCGCCACCGCCCGCATCACCGGTAAAGAGCGAAGAGCCGTTATGAACAGAAGCAATCCGGCTGCCTAATGGGCTTACGCTCGGATCTTTCATCTTGTTGACCATTTCCATTAAGAAGAGTAGCTGGCCATCACTTGAACGTGGCGTGGCATCCACCACTTCGAGATTTCCCCAATAGTCTTTCAGGCTAACCTTAAAACGTGGGTCAATCACATCACTGCCGTCTTTAATG
The DNA here is from genome assembly GCA_026196875.1 of Kangiellaceae bacterium. GTDB lineage: Bacteria > Pseudomonadota > Gammaproteobacteria > Enterobacterales > Kangiellaceae > Aliikangiella. The sequence goes on along the minus strand of JAPHTP010000018.1, from coordinate 1,519 downwards.
TGCTTCTGTTCAGACGCCCAACTCTTACCATATGGCGGGTTAGACAACATAAAGTCAAAGCGAGAAGCCGCAAACTCGTCGGTAGACAAGGTTGAGCCTACTTTGATGTTCTCAGGGTTGTTACCTTTGATCATCATGTCCGATTTACAAATCGCGTAGGTCTCGTCGTTGATCTCTTTGCCGTAAAGATAAACATCTCGGCTGTCGTTTGGATATTTCTCTTCAATGAAGTTTTGAGATTCAGTCAACATACCACCGCTACCACACGCAGGGTCATACACTGTCATGGTAAGCGGCAACTGGTCTTTCACTGGGTCAAACACCAGGTGCGTCATCAATTCAATCACTTCACGTGGCGTAAAGTGTTCACCTGCTTCTTCGCTGTTTTCTTCATTGAACTTGCGGATCAACTCTTCGAACACGTAACCCATACCCAGGTTAGTAAGGGCTGGCATCTTGTTGCCATCCGGGTCTTCGACCGTTTCATGAGTTAAGTTGATGTAAGGGGAAACAAACTTTTCGACGACATCAAGAAGGACTTGCTTTGAGGCCATGTGACGAATTTGCGATTTGAGGTTAAAGCATTCAATGATCTCTTTAACATTATCGCTAAAGCCAAGCAGGTACTCTTCAAAGTTGGCGAGTAATATCTGTTGGTTATTTGTCGCGGTGTTGAACAGGGATTTCAGCGTCCATTTAGATGTATTGTAAAAGACATAACCACTGGCCGCCTTTAATGGTTCATCATCAAGCTCCGTGGCTTGCATCTCTTCTTTTTGGAACTTTACCTCTTCAAGCACGGCTTCTTTGGTGGGTTCAAGTAACGTATCTAAACGTCGTAATACCACCATAGGTAAAATCACATCACGGTACTTACCGCGAACGTACACATCCCGTAAACAGTCGTCGGCAATGTTCCAAATAAATGAGATGAGCTTGTTATGTACACTATGATCCATTTTCTTGTCCTGTTCAGTGTTGGTTGCACCCCACTTGGTTGCTGCAACGGCTTCACTATAAATTTAAAATTCTGTTCTTTATGTAACGTCTCAATGGTCGCTACATCGTTCGATTAACTTGTTCTACCCGGCGCAATGCTTAAGTTTGTGACACCATAAAGTGCCTGGCTGTTACGCAACCAAAGCTGATACTCAAAGCCCATTAATGAGTGTTCCGTAGAACAATCCACATGCCATTGGCGTAGCAAATACCCAGCGGTTGCTGCTCTAATCTCAACCTTTAGAACGCCACCCGTCATGCCATAGTCCAGCTCTATCGCTTCGCTGTGCTCAATACGTGGATGCGGCACTAACTCTAGCTCTACAAAGCGATTCCATTGCCGATCTTGGGTTTCAAGCTCTGTTTCAGACAAAGTGGAATCTTCAAGCACGACCGCCGCTTTAATTCGGGTCAGTACAAAGTCACGGAACTCATTATGTTTGCGGTCAAAACCACGAACATGCCAACGCAGGCCATTGTCCACCAGCGTATGCGGTACAATTTCACGCGTGGTTTCACC
>JAPHTP010000163.1 GCA_026196875.1 Kangiellaceae bacterium | reverse complement strand
TTCTTTCGGAATAACGAACTCCCATTTCGTAGGAAGAAAATATATCGTTATCCCGTGTTTCATAAATACCGTCAAAACGTATTGCTTTTATGTCATCATCAAATTGATATGGGTAAACACCGTACTTACTCAGCATCACCTTATTGAGATCTGTAAAGTTTTGATTAAACCCAACACTTGGTAAATCAAGTCCGTTCAATCTATAAGAAATTGCAACGTCGCCATCCAATACCGGACTAGCGGCATTTGCATCTTCAGCAACTAACCCCCAAAGTAATCCGTTTTGAAAATCACTGGTTGCCGCCGAGTATGATAAGTCACCAACTAAAGTAAATTGTTCAGTCAAATTCCACTGAGCATTTAATCCAAAGTTTTCTACATCATCAACTTTAATATTGTTGTCGTTAACTAACTCAACCCGTGTATTACTGCCAATTCTACCGCGCGTTAGGTCTGCACCAATGACCGCATTATCATCAATTACAGGGTTTGCTATATTGGCAGTTGAAGAATCAAACTTAACACGAAATCCTCTTGCAAAGGCTTTCTCATCAAATTTAGAAATAAATGTGTCAGCTTTTAAAATAAAGTCACTATTTGGAGCCCACTCAATTACGCCGACAAATCCATCACGAGTGCTCTCACCTCCTTTATGCTGCATTTCAAACCCTTCACTCATATATTCTGCTGCAGGGTTATTTTCCGGACCTTCAAGATCGTTGATGACGTTATCTACATCAACTTGAGCATTGTAGGCAAGACCAATAAATTGAGTCGCCACACTCGGTTGAAACAATCTGGAATATCCGGCTGCAACGCCGAGGGTATCATCTGCGAACTTTCCTTTGTAAGATAAACTGAAGCGGTTTCCAGATGACTCTGCGTCGTAGATTTCATCTGCACGATCGTTATAAGTGCCTCTTAAGTTCATGCTAAACGCGTGATCTTCTTTCATTGCCAGAGGACTAATCGTTTTTAGGTCAACCGTACCGGCGACACCGCCTTCAATAAGCGATGCCTTTTGCGACTTGTATACAGTAGCGGCATTAATTAATTCGGATGGATACTGGGCAAATTCAACGCTACGGCTGCCACTTGTTGAAACTTGCTCTCGACCGTTTAGTGTGGTGTGAACAAAAATTCCGGATAATCCACGGATGTTGATTTCCGAAGCTTTGCCACCGGTCCTGATAGCGGCTACACCTGGCAAGCGTGTCAATGCGTCTGCGATAGACACATCTGGAAGAGCACCTAAATCGTCTGAAGATAATTGCTCGGTAATTGTATCTGCATATCGCTTTTCGTCTAGTGATCGAATCAGACTGCCTTTGAAACCCGTGATAACAATCGTATGTTCTTCACCGGCTTCTTCATCGCTTTCGGACTCATCATTATTTTCGGCCACTTGCTCTTGTGATTGTTGCTCAACTTCTTGAGCATAGACAGTAGGCAAGAGAATGCTGGATGATAGTCCTGCAGCGGCTAAAGCCAATGTTAGAAGACTTGGCTTAAACTTTGCCATGGTAACCCCCATATTTATTTTGTGTTCTTCCCTCTCACAATCAGCAATTTATTTTGCCGCTTCCGGATGAGTACTACTTCAAGACAAAACACATTTTTAATGATTTTGATCGTTCCTCAATAATACGGGTGATTAAATTATCTACACAATGGATTGCATACGTATTCATAAAATCTCGAGGCGTGATTCTATTTTAATCGGTACTATTTACGTGATTTGATGCTAAACAAAGGTAGGCGATATGGAATATCTAAATAAAATATAAATTACAAGCTGCCCTCCACAGATAAGAAGTGTGGTTTTAGCTTGTTGGAATTGAGCTAGATACCTAAAAATGACTCGTGGGTTGGCATAGCATCAACTGTTCGATTAATAATCGTTCTTAGGTTCTGCATTAGTTCTTGAATTTGCTCCTCACTGAGCGTGTTAACAAGTGGATGGTAATCTTTGGGAGTTGCCCCTTGACCTATCATCACTTGTTTCCAGGCAACTTCCGTAAAGAGTTCGTCTTGCTCTCTAAACACCTTTCCAGTTTCCTTGAATAGTTTCATTTTCGACTCAAGAGATTCTGGAATATCCATTTGCTGACATTGTCGCCAAAACTCTGAATCATTTCTTTCGGTAAGTTTGTAGTGGAGAATAATGAAATCTCGAATTCGTTGGTACTCTGTATTCGTCTGAGAATTGTATTCCGCTACTTCACTTAGATTAAATCCGTTATGTGGAAATAGTTTTAATAGTCTAGTTGCCCCGGTTTGAATTAAATGAATATTGGTCGACTCTAGCGGCTCAAAAAAACCGGCTGATAATCCAATGGCTACAACATTTCTATTCCAGTGTTTTCGGCGCATTCCTGTCCGATAGGGAATAACTCTTGGCTCGCCTATTGGTTCTCCTTCAACGCTTGATAAAAGCTGATCAGTTGCGGCATCGTCAGTTAAGTGTTTTGCCGAATAAACTAAGCCATTCCCTATTCTGTGTTGCAATGGAATCTGCCATTGCCATCCTGCTTGATGTGCAATTGAACGCGTATAGGGGCGGATATTTCCAATCGATTCAGTTTGAACTGCCACTGCACGATTACATGGCAGCCAATGTGACCAGTCATCAAATCCTGTATTTAATGTCTGTTCGATAAGTAGAGATTTTAATCCGGTACAATCAACAAATAGGTCCCCATTTATGACTTTTCCATTTTCTAACTTAATACTTTCTACAAAACCATTTTGCTCATTTAAGTTAACTTTTTGAACAATGCCATCAATTAACTTTACGCCTTGATTTTGAGCAAATTGACTCAAGTACTTTGCATACAAACTCGCGTCAAAATGGTAAGCGTATTGAATCCCTGGAAGATTGGTCCCCTTAATTCCATTGATATGCTGGAATTTATTTTGTTTCGCAGCTTGATAATTTAAAGAATAATCCCAGAAGTTTGAGTTAAGCCCTATTTGTAGGCTTTTGACCCAGAAATGATGGAATTCACAAAATGGAAAGTTCTTGCCTATATCACCAAAGGCGTGCATATAACGGTCGCCGACTTTTCCCCAATTTTCAAATTGAATACCGAGTTTTATAGTCCCCTTGGTCGCTTTAAGAAAATCGTTTTCATTGATTCCAAGAGCACTATTAAATGGAATAATTGGTGGAATAGTCGCCTCACCGACACCGATAGTACCAATCTTGCTTGACTCAACGAGTGTGATGTTAATTGCTTTACCAAGCACTTTTACTAAAAGTGATGCAGTAATCCAACCGGCTGTGCCGCCACCAACTATAACTACATTTTTTACTTTATTATTCTGCATATTTATTCCGAATTAAGAAGCTCACACCGACAATCGTCGCTCAATTATCACCAAGCTAATAAAAAAAGCCCTTGGAAAATTAATTCACAAGGGCTTTGTCGACGAGTTAAAACAAACTACTTAATCTTGTAGCTAAAGCCTAACAAGTAAGTACTGCCGTATTCTTGATAGTCTCGTACCTGAAGCGCGTTATCACCACTTAGTGATTTAAATGGTTCATCGGTCAGGTTCTGAGCTTGCAGATAAACAGACAATCCATCCAATGCATCTACACCCGCTTCACCAAAATCAAACCCAATTTGGGCATCCCAGATAGTTTCTCCGACAATAGCGACTTGATCTGTGTTAAAGCCCAGTCCATATACATCACCACTAAAGTCATCTCGTTTGCGCATACTTGCTCTAAATGAGAAACCATTCTTATCGTAAAAAGCAGTAAAGGTTTGAATGCTATCTGACAGACCAGGGATCTCATAGTCGTTTCCATTCTGATCCACCATGTCTGAGTCTAACGAAGTGTGGCTTGCCAAAATTCCGAATCCATCCAAACTATCGCTAAATAGGTTAAGCGGTAAAGCCAACGAAACTTCGAAACCACTAATAGTTCCATCTCCTCCGTTTACCTCTCCAGAACGAGTACCTGCTGAATTTGAGGCAGGTGGTACATTTCCGGTTGCGGGATCAGCAACGCCAGTCATATCAACCTCGTAACTTCCGGGGAATATCCAGTTGTCTAGCTCTTTGTGGAAGTATGCAATAGAGAAATAACCTTCATCACTGAAGTAATTGTCATAAGTGATATCTAGTCCGGTAGCTTCTTTTGGTTCTAGATAAGTGTTTCCACCCTTAATACTCCAGTAGTAGCCGTTTTGATCCGGCGTTGTATTGTAAGTTGTCTCAACAGAAGCATTCATTTGATCCATACGTGGACGAGAGAGCGTTTTTGCAGCGCCAAGTCTGACTTTTTGCTGATCATCGATATGCAACGATAAATTCAAACTAGGTAGCACATTGGTATAATCGTGTTCTTCAAAGGTCGGAATGGTTTCAACCAAATCATTTACTACTGCGCCGGAAAATCCATTGGAAGATTGTGTGGTACTAACATATCTAACACCCATGTCACCGGTTAGCATCATTCCACCAACTTCCGTATCTATTTCAGCAGAAATAAAGGCAGAAGTAACTTCTTCGGCGACTTGATAAGATTTAGTTAAATGTTGAATACCGGTTAGCGATTCAGATAGAAGAGAATAACCACCGTCGTTCAGAAAACCTAGTGAGTTGTACGCAACCATATTCCCCATGCCGATAAAGTCTAAGTTCACTGAACCTAGTCTGTATTGCTCAGGTACGATTAAAGCTCCGGGATTAGCAAGAGAGAAGCCAGCTAAAGTCAAATAATAACCTTCTGAATTCTTTACTTTTTCACGGTCTTTGTAGGAGATACCGTAGGTAATATTTGAAATAACGTCATTATCTAGCTGTTGCGTTGCAGCCATTCTTAAAGAAGTTAATTCATCATCTATTGAAGGTGTGTTTAAGAAACCATCTTGCGCCGCATTTTCCCAAGGGGTTCCAACTAAACCATATTGGTTATTTAGCGCACTACTCCACCCCCAGGTTAATGGTCCACCAAGTTGGATTAAGTTAAAGTCACTGTAGTCCAATCCATGGGAAAAAACGGCACCAGTATTACCCGAGTTAAATACGTATCCGATATCGTCCGCAACGCCATTGTCATTACCGCGGCCGGTTCCGGCATAACTTTCAAAACTAAATACTTCACGTTCTACTTCAGAACGACTTACATCAAATTCCATTGACCAGCTTTGGTTAACAGACCAATCCAAGTTGAATCCGAAAGAATTCATATCTGCTTCACGGGTTTCATAGTCGTTTCTTACAACTACTCGCTGGCCTTGAGTTAATGCTTGAGTAATGAAGCCTGTAGCAGGATCAATATCAATTGCCGAAAGTGTACCTTGTCCCCAAGCAAATGGAATTTCAATTCCTCTTAAAATCTTTTCATCTTTAAAATCAACATTAAGAAGGTCAAAAGTCATATGGACCTTATCACTCGGGGCATATTCCACCACAGCCATCAAAGATTCTCGCTCTAACATCGAAGAGCGCACAAAAGGTTTAGCTCCTCCAAGAATAGAGTATTCCGTACCGTTCACATCAAAAGTTGGGTAACCCCATGCATTCCAACGCTTTTCTTGATTAGGAGAGTTTTTGTCTGAATAAGCGATGGCTACACCAAGAGTATCATTAGCAAACTTATCCATATAAAAAACGGTTCCGCTGAAACCGTTGTCTTCACCATCTGGATTTAACTTATCAAAACTAGTCTGTTCGTATAGACCATTAATCTGAAAAGTTCTATCACCTTCGGTCGATAAAGGGCGAATCGTCTGTAAGTCGATCGAACCGGCAATACCTTCCGCTTCAATAGTCGCATTGGGTGTTTTGTAAACAACAACGCCGGACATAATTTCTGAAGGATAAAGATCAAATTCGACGCCACGATTGTCACTAATTGACACTTGTTCACGGCCATTAAAAGTTGTACCGCTTTCATTTTCTCCAAAACCACGAATAGTTACTCGACTTGCCCGCCCGTCTAATCTTTGAGCAGCCAGTCCGGGCAAACGCGCGATCGACTCTGCGATTGACGAGTCTGGAAGTTTACCGATGTCTTCTGCAGAGATAGCTTCAACAATTGATAAAGAATTTCGTTTCATTGCCTGTGAGCGGATCAAACTGCCACGAATCCCCGTAATCGTTATTACTTTTTCTTTTTGCTCTTCTTCAACAGCAACTTCTTCTGTGTTTTCTTCTTCTGCTTCCTGAAATGCATAAACAGGTGTGCCTAGAGCCAGCATCCCTGAGGATAGAAGTGCGAGTGTGATTTTACTCGGCTTGAATTTAAGCATGCAGGTTTCCTCCCCGTGTAGTTAAACCTTCGTTGTTATTTTTTAATTTTGTTTGTAATTGGCTGAACAACTTCCACAGTTAAGTTTGTTTGAGAATAAAAAATAACCGCTTGCCAGCGAGGAACAATAATAATCACGTATTCAAAACTGACTCAATCTTATGCATACGTATTCAGTAATTTTGCTCCATAAATATCCAGTCAAGAAGCAGCTCTTTTATGATTGAAGCTAACCTTTAACGCCTCAAACTATCCCTTTATTATCAAATAGTTATAACTAAAAACAAGTTCTTCAATGGGATAAAAAAGCGGCCTAATTTGGATATCCGGCTTTTTTCGAATAAGTGCAAACTGAATCCGTGGTTTTAAGGAAAATAAATATGCAAAGATGAATTAAGCCATTTTATTGCATACAAATGTAGTATTTAGAATAAACCATTGACCTAACTCATTATTCTATAAAGTAGCTATTTTATAATGTCTGTCCAAGCGACTAAATGCAGAAATGCAGAGAAGGTTTTTAGATGGAACAGGATAACCAACGACAAAGCCAGTTTAAATGGTACTTTATTGGGCTGATAGTTTTTATCGTTTTGGTACTGCTTTTATTACTGTCTACTGGTAGAGGTGTCTTGGCCTAGCCAGTAACCTCATCGGCACTGGTACTAAGCATATATTTAATCGAAATGACCATAAAATAATATGGCCACTGTTAAAACTACAGATCAATCTTAAGCGCTAAATTCCACTTCATATGAAGTAAATTTTCTGATGTTAATAACACCCGTATCAAAGATTAAGTACTGCCCTTTAATTCCCATTAAGGTCCCCTCAACCAGAGGATTTTTATCGAAATTATGTGATACTATTTTTGTCGGAAATTCAAGAACAGGATAATTTATTTGCACTATGTCCTGCCCCACTGACTCTATTTCATCTCCACCGAACTGAGTGATCAACCCGTCAATCTTATCTTGAAGTTTAGCTTTTAAATCTCCGGCTTCAGTTACTAGATCTCTTGCTTCAGCGTTGCCTTTAAGCAAAGCACGCCAATTTGTCTTATCCGCTATCAGATCCTTAAAAACAGTTTCCACAAATCCTGACTGCTGACGTGTATTCACTTTATAGATAATCGTAGCCTGGGTAGCTCCTTGATCTATCCAGCGCGTTGGGATTTGAGTATGACGCGTAATGCCTACTTTTAAACCAGAAGTGTTAGACAGGTAAACGTAGTGAGGCACAAAGCAATTGGCTTCTCCCCACTCAGGCTCGCGACATGTCCCTTGATGAAAGTGACACGTTTCAGGTTTCATAATGCACATATCACACTGAGCTAGTGCACGCATACAAGGGTAACAGTACCCTTGTGAAAAACTTTTCTTCGTCGCTTTACCGCAGTGTTTGCAAGTAATTTTGCCTGTAAACTGTAGTTTAATCGGTTGCCCTAAATATTGGTTTAGTGGCATTTCTTGCTCCCCTAGCGGTAACCGATATTCAACTTTATCCGCTAGTTCTGCGCGCATTTTTGAGAGTTGACCCTGCATTTTTTATCCTATTTATTTTTAGTAATACTATTTTACTATGCACGCAGGATAAAGAAAACTAGTCCTGTTCTTCCGCTTCCGTATAAGTTCAGTAATGATTCAGTTTAGTCTGTTTATACTCGCTTACATGGTCAATTGAACTTGGTTGCAAAAACGTCTAAGACGGCATAAGAGTTCGAACAACATAACATTGATTTCTATGTCTGCGGAGATTTAAAGTGAAAAAGCGATTAGTGCGTGCATTATTTGGCGGAGTAGTATTGGTTTTATCTGGTTCTGCAGTTGCTCATGGCAATTCAGGACCCCGTTTCTTTTTCAGCCACGAGTCAAGTGGTGATGACACTATAACCAGTATCGGTACAGGGATCACAATTGTTAACGGCGACTCAAATTTAGGTTTTCAACTAAACACATCAATAGCTAACGCTGAAATTTTGTCTGATGATGGTTACATTGAAGACTACTTTGCCTGGGAAGGTTCGGTAAAAGTCGGCCTGTTTTCCAACATTTCTATTTATGGCGAAGCAGGCATCGATCTCGGCGAGCTGTTGTTTGATGATTATCGTCACGACTACCACGACTACTACCATGCCCATTACAATGACGATATTGACGCCTATCTTGGATTCGGTGCCGGCGTGCAACTCGGCGCATTAAAAGTTGAGGCCTTCTCACGGGTAAGAGAAATCGACAGTCTTTATTGGGAAGCGCAGTCAGAGTCCTTTAGTGGCGTACAATTTTCACTCAACTTCTAAAACCAATTCAGGTCACCGTTATAGTTCTGATAGCCTCAAAAACCTGAACTGTTTCCAAGATAAAGGTGACCTCAATTTTATTTCTAACAACAGCGTAAACGACAGCCAATTGAGCATTGAAAAAATTTAACTTTTTTTCCTGGTGATGTAGTTGAATAGCGGATAGTATGATTACTATGAAACTTCCGCTTGCCGCCCTAACATTTCTAGCTTGTACAATTACTGTTAGTGGTTGCTCTTCGACCTCCCAGAAAAACTCCCCCGCCGACCCAATTCCCCAAAAGCAAAGTGTCCCCCCGTGGTTTGACGACAGCTCCTTC
>JAPHTP010000063.1 GCA_026196875.1 Kangiellaceae bacterium | reverse complement strand
TTGAATGGTAATGAGCTCCGTCTAAAAGCGGTTTAGTTACCCCTGGACTGACTAAAAAGTGGGCGCCAGCATTAACCGATTTTTGAATTAGATTGACGTTTGTGACGGTTCCTGCACCAACTACCATATCAGGAAACTTACCGCGAATGATTGAAATCGCCTCTAGGGCACATTCTGTCCGTAAAGTAATTTCAATAATATTTATTCCACCTCTAGCCAACGCTTCGGCCAGCGGAACTGCATCGTTAATGCATTCCAAAACAACCACGGGAATTACCGGTGAAATTGATAAGTATTGCTGGAGGTCTGAATTGCCCATTAATTTTAAGTCCTTAATTTTTACGGTGCCCAATAAACTACAATTGGTGTTTGCTTTTGATTGAGTATTGCTCTGACAGGCATTTCAATAATGTCATCTCCAGCTAAAGCTCTGTTGTAAGTATCGAGCTTATCTTTTCCGGTGATTAAAAGTTTTATTAATCGGCTACGATTAATCGCTGGCGCGGTTAATGTCATTCGCTCAGTAAATTCCCCGGTAACTTTGGAGCGCTTAGCCGAAATCGCGCTACACAGTTTACTTTCATTTTTCAACGCTTCTTCAATGCCATCGGCGTATGGAAAAAGTGACGCGGTATGCCCATCATTACCCATTCCCAATATTGTTAGATCGAAGGGTTTATTTAATTGGCTATAATTTTGATTTACATTGAATTCCGCTTGTTGAACGCACTGATTTTCAATCTTCATGTTGACAAATCGGCTTTTGGCTGCCTTGTTATTTAGCAAATTGATCCGGATAAATTTTTCGTTACTTGCTTCAGAATGTCTATCTACCCAGCGCTCGTCGACCATACCGACTGTAATTTGATGCCAGGCAATTTCACTAGTTGCGAGAGATTGATAAAGTGCTTTAGGAGTACTCCCTCCTGATACCATAAACGAAGCTTCTCCATTTGACTGAATAGCTTTTTCCAGTTGATACTTTGTATTTTCAAGTAGAGAGTGGTGCAAAGCTTCTCGTGATCTAAAAAAGCGATGTTGAATATTATTCATTGCAATTTTCCTCCGTTGCCAGATGCCACTTTCTCCCATCTTCGCTCAATAAATCGTTCGAAGATTCTGGCCCCCAACTGCCGGAACGGTAAAGTTCAGGCTCATAATTTTCCTGTTTCCAGCTTTCAATAATGGGATCTATCCAACCCCAAGCACTCTTTACTTCATCTCGGTGAATAAACAAGCTCGCGTCATCGTTTATTACATCTAATAGCAGTCGTTTATAGGCATCGCTGTGAAAGTGTTTAAAGTTTCCGGTAAGGTTTAGGTCGAGAACAGCCGGTTGCAATTTGACTTCTGACTTACCAAGATCTTTTGAGTTAAGGTAAAGCTGAATTTTTTCTTCGGGTTGAAGTTGAATGACGAGCTTATTTGGAACCGGCTCGCCTGCTGATTGAGAATATATCGAGTGAGTGATCGGCTTAAATTGAACGACAATTTCCGCCACCCTTTGCTTTAGTCTTTTGCCGGTTCTTAGATAGAAAGGTACATCTTTCCAGCGCCAATTATCAACAAAGGCTCTGATCGCGACAAAAGTTTCACAAAAACTTTCTGGTTTATCTAGTTCTTCTAAATATCCAGGAACGAGCTTGCCACCAGCCTCTCCAGTGACATATTGGCCTCGTATCGTATGCTGTTTAATTTCTGATTGAGCTATTAAACGTAGTGAGCGAAGCACCTTTAATTTTTCGGCTCTAATGTTGGCACTATTGTTTTGATTCGGAGGTTCCATTGCAACCAGGCAAAGTAACTGTAGCAGATGATTTTGCACCATATCCCTTAGTGCACCAGCATCATCATAGAATCCGGCCCGACCTTCTAAGCCGACAGTTTCGTTAAGTGATATTTGAATATGGTCGATGGAATTACGGTCCCACATATTTTCAAACAACAAGTTTGAGAATCGCAATATCATCAGGTTTTGTACAGTTTCTTTACCGAGGTAGTGGTCGATTCTAAAGGTTTGTTCTTCTTTAAAGTATCTCGCAACTGATTCGTTAATTTCTTCAGCAGAAGTCTTATCGTAGCCGATCGGTTTTTCCAACACTACACGACTATTTTTTCCAATTAATTTCTTTTCATCGAGTTGTTGGCAACAGATAGAGAAAAGCGAAGGGGCGATTGCAAAGTAGTAAATTTGCTCTCGACTTGAATCGCCAACCCCTATCGAGATTGAATCGCTTAATCCAACCCAACCGCTATCTGAATCGTTAATGTCGACGAGTATTGGACATACTAATGAAAGAAACTGCGCGATCTTCTCCGAATCAATCTCACTGGAATTAAGAAATTTATTTAGCGCCGTTTCTGCGTTTGATAAATAATCTGACTTTTGTTTTTCGCTTCTGCACGTAGTAAATATTTTTAGGTTTTCAGGTAGCGTATTTTCGGCATAAGCTCGATAGAGCGCGGGTAACAGTTTACGCATGGTTAAGTCACCAGTGCCCCCAAATAGAACTAAGTCGATGTGTTTATCCATTTACAACATCCTCTTTATGGGAGTATATGGCGGTTAGTTCATCTTGATAATCAAATATGCTCGCGCCTAAATCTGCTGAATTCACCTTATGGCGAAAGATTGAGAATAATTCCCTACCGATCGAAAACTGATCACTGGTTGACTTCTTTAGTATGGCTTCTCGATTTGATAGCAGCGCAGAGTCAATCAATTCTAATCGGCCCTTTTGACAATCTAACGCGATTAAATCGCCATCGCGAATTTTGGCGATTGGGCCACCATCAATTGCTTCTGGGGTTAAATGGATTGCTGCGGGAACCTTACCTGATGCGCCGGACATTCTTCCATCCGTAACGATGGCAACTTTGAAACCTTGATCTTGGAGTGAACCTAATATCGGCGTGAACTTATGTAGTTCTGGCATACCGTTTGATTTGGGGCCTTGGAAAGTCACCACTGCGATAAAGTCTTGCTGTAATTCTTTGCGCTTGAATGCGTCGAGTAGTGCTTCTTGAGTTGTAAACACTTTTGCGGGCGCGGTAATCGTCTGATGTTCCGTTGCTACTGCAGATGTTTTAATTACTGCCTTGCCCAAGTTGCCTTTTAGCAATGTAAGCCCACCGGTTATGGCAAAGGGCTTGTCGGTCTTTGCTAGTATGCTTGAATCAGGGGTGTCAATATTAATCGACTGCCATTTAATTCGCTCGGATTTTTCAAGTTGAGTTGCTTCTTTGATATTAGCATTGGTCATTCCTATGATTGGTGTTTGCCTAATAATTGGCTTCGTACAATAGCTCGCCAAGTCATTTCCGATCACTGTCGTAACCTCTTGATGTAACAGCCCGGCATTTAATAATTGCTGCATAACAAAGGCAATTCCGCCTGCTTCATGGAATTGATTAACATCTGCAGTACCGTTAGGATAAACGCGCGCCAAAAGCGGTATAATTCTGGATAAGTCAGACATATCTTGCCAAGTTAAAATGATTCCTGCAGCTCGTGCGATCGCAATTAAATGAATAGTATGGTTGGTCGAACCGCCGGTGGCTAAAAGCCCGATGACTCCGTTTACAATAGATTTTTCGCCAACGATTTCAGCCAAACTTCGCTGTTTGTTTTGAATGTTATCAATCAAAACCTTTGTCGCTGCTTCAGTGAGTGGTTTTCTCAGTTCACTATTTGGATGCTCAAACGAACTACCTGGTAACTGAAGGCCCATAAACTCCATCAGCATTTGATTGCTATTGGCAGTCCCATAAAATGTACAGGTGCCTGCGCTGTGATATGAACTACTTTCAGTTTCAAGCAGTGTTTTTTGATCTGCTTTTCCTTGGGCAAAATCTTGTCTAACTTTTGCTTTTTCTTTATTCGAAATACCTGTTGCCATTGGTCCCGCAGGAATAAAAATTCCCGGTAGATGCCCAAAAGACAGTGCGCCTATTAACAAGCCGGGAACAATTTTATCGCATATACCTAAGTATGCTGCTCCATCGAACATCTGATGTGATAACGCGATAGCCGCTGACATGGCAATATTGTCGCGGCTAAATAAAGATAGCTCCATTCCTGGCTGACCTTGTGTGACTCCGTCACACATTGCCGGAACACCTCCAGCAAATTGTGATGTTGCACCAAGTTTATGAGCGACGTTGCGAATTACTTCTGGATAGTCTAGGTAAGGCTGATGTGCAGAAAGCATTTCATTGTATGCGCTTACTACTGCAACATTGGGCTTTGCCGTTTGTCCAAGCAGTGTTTTATCAGATTGTGAACATACGGCAAAAGCATGGGCTAGATTTCCACAAGAAAGTTGTGTGCGATAAGGCGCAGATCTTTTCTGTCGTTTTATTTTCGCTAGGTACGCTTGGCGCGTAGCTTTGCTTCTTTCGACAATTCTTTGAGTGACTTGTTCTATTTGTGGATTTAACAAAGTGATTCTCTTTTCGGTTTTCTTTCTACTTCAGTTGATTACGCTGGTAAAACTGAATTAAATTTAGCGTTGAAGAATCATGGGCAACATTGGTGATCCCTTCGTTGAGTTCAACTTGAATTTTTGCCGCAAGACCCTTACCTAATTCGACGCCCCACTGATCGAATGAACATATCTTAAGCAAAATCCCTTGCACGAAAATTTTGTGTTCATACATCGCGACTAAAGCACCTAAAGTCCAGCTGTCTAGTTTCTTTAGCAGAATGGTATTAGTGGGGCGGTTGCCCGAATGAATTTTGTGGGGGGCGAGTTTATCAATGAAGTCTGGTTGGCGACCTTTGGTTTCAAGATCATTACGTACTTGATCTTCATCCACGCCGCACATTAAAGCCTGAGTTTGAGCGAAAAAATTTGCCATTAAAGTTTCGTGATGGCCACTAACCGGCGTTACACTTTCGATAGAGCCAATAAAATCGGCTGGCACAACATTTTTGCTTTGGTGCAAATATTGATAAAAAGCATGTTGGCCATTGATCCCTAAACCGCCCCAAATAGAAGCTACCGTTGAATAGTCGACTTTCTCCCCGTCCCAAGTAACTGACTTACCATTACTTTCCATTTCTGCTTGCTGCAGGTATTCGGCCAGCATGTGTAAAGTTTGGTCATAAGGTAAAATAGCGTGAGATTGACAACCTAAGAAGGTGGTATTCCAAACGGCGATTAAAGCCATTAACACTGGCGCGTTCTGAGATAGTGGGGCATTTTGAAAGTGCTTGTCCATTTCATGAGCGCCTTCAAGTAGCTCAATAAATTTTTCGAAACCGAATTCGAGAGCGATAGGCAATCCTATTGCCGACCACAAAGAAAATCTTCCACCAACCCAATTCCACATTTGATAAATATTTTGCGCATCAAATCCGTACTCTTGCGCTTTTTCTGGTTTTGCGGTCACTGCTATAAAATGTTTCCCAATTGCCTTTTCATCGAATGCGGCAGAAACCAACCAGCGCATTGCGGTTTGGGCATTGGTTAAGGTCTCTGTTGTTGAAAAAGACTTTGAAGAAACGATAAAGAGTACATTCTCGGGATTTAGTGGCCTGAGAACTTCTGCTATCTGCGTGCCGTCAACGTTTGAAACATAATGAGTACGAATGCTATGGTCACTATAGTTTTTGAGTGCTTCGGTAACCATCTGAGGACCGAGGTTCGATCCTCCTACACCTAAGTTAACTACGTCTGTAATAGGTTTCCCGGTAAACCCTTTCCAATCCCCACGCCTGACCTGACTTACAAATGCCTCCATACGCGCAAGCTCGGCTTCGACTTGTTCGGTGACATTATCTCCGTCTAGGTAAACCGGGGTTTTCGAACGATTTCTTAGCACTGTATGCAGTACTGCTCGATTTTCCGTTTTGTTAATTCGTTCACCTTGGAACATGGCATCTCGCCAGGCTTCCACTTCTGTCTCTTTAGCTAACTCGACAAGAGATTCCATCGTTTCCTGGGTAATTAGGTTCTTGGAGTAGTCCAAAAGAAAACGATTAAGCTCAACAGAAAAGTGTTCAAATCGCTGTTTGTCTTGTGCAAATAAATCTCGCATATGAGTGTTTTTTATTGCATCTGCATGACTCTGCAATTTTTTCCAGCTTGGTAATTCTGTGCGACTTTGCATATTCGTTTATCCTGGATGCTTAGTTATCTATAGACCGATTATTCCTACTTTAACTGCTACGCTATAACGGTTGGAATTACAAATGGCCTTAATTTAAATAGAATACGTATGCAAACTAAGGTACATTAAAAATGACAGCGCTGTCAATTGGTGCGTATGAATTTTTGGTGATATAGTTTCGCAGGCCTTGAGATATCAGATAAGCGCAATAGCCAATTAGCGGAGTTTTCCGTTTATTGTAGAGCGAGGAATAATGAGCGTAACTATTAATGATGTAGCCAAACATGCTGGCGTTTCGATGAAAACCGTTTCTCGGGTCATCAACAACGAGTCCTCGGTAAGAAAGGCAACCTACGAAAAAGTCATGGCGTCGGTGAAAGCGCTCAATTATCGTCCTAATAATTCTGCTCGTAGTTTAGCCGGTACTCGCTCTTACACTATCGGCTTCATATATGACAACCCTAATGCTTACTATGTTATTGATATGCAAAATGGTTTGCTGAGTGAGTGCCGGCAGTATAACTATGAGCTATTAATTCATCCTTGTAATCATCAATCTGCTGATTTAGAAGAAGAGCTGCGAAATCTAATCAATCATTCTCGGATAGCCGGAGTGGTGTTAACTCCACCTTTTTCTGAGATGCCTAACGTTGCTAAAATGTTAGACAAAATGGAACTTCCATTTGTGCGTATTATCTCCGGTAGCGAAAAAGGTAAAAAGGCGTCTTCGTGTATTTTCATTAATGACCATGAAGCAGCATATTCAATTACTCAGCATTTATTGGACCATGGACATAAGAAAATCGGCTTTTTGTGCGGAGGCAAGGAGCATCATTCCAGTACCGAAAGGTTGGAAGGTTACCAAGCAGCGCTGGTAGACAACCAAGTAAGGCCCAATAAACAATTTGTGATTGAAGGTGAATACTCATTTGACTCTGGTGTTAAAGGAGCAAAGAAGCTATTAGGTCGTAAGAATAAGCCAACCGCTATTTTTGCGAGTAACGATGAAATGGCTGCCGGAGCGCTTTTCGCAGCGAGGTTAATGGGAGTCTCCATTCCTGAAGAACTTTCGATTGTCGGATTTGAGGACAGTCCCTTCTCAAGACAAACTTGGCCCAAGCTAACCACTGCACATCAACCTAACAAGTTTATAGCCCAACAAGCCGCCAATTTGTTGATTTCTAAGATCCAAGGCCAATCAAATGAGCAAATTGAAGAAAAGAACATGATCCGCTCGTTTAGTCCTGAACTTGTAGTAAGAGACTCGACCGGTCCAGCAAAAGACTAAAATTGTGTTTTAAGCATAAGAAGCCAATTTGTCATATTTGTGTGATATAAGTATTGAAAATTACCTTCTATAGCCTATTTTCTAAGCGATCCTCGCATATTGAACTGTCGTTTATGACAGTAAATTTTGTCTTTGTAATAATTTAGTCATAAATCATTCATATACTCGTCACATCTGCTCAATAAGATGCCGATGCTTGTTAATTTAATGAACTTCTCACATGGGGAAAGCAATGAGAAAATCACTATTTGTATTATCTTTGGTTGCCGCATCGAGCAATCTTATGGCTGCTGGAAGAGACTCAATCAACGTTGTAGGTTCTTCTACTGTATATCCTTTTGCAACTGTTGTTGCCGAGCGCTTTGGTAAAAGCACTGAATTCAAAACACCAAAAATCGAATCAACTGGTACTGGTGGCGGAATGAAATTGTTCTGTGCCGGCACTGGTATTAATACTCCTGACATGTCTAATGCTTCTCGTCGTATGAAAAAGACAGAGCTAGAAATGTGTAAAAAGAATGGTGTAACTGAAGTAACTGAAGTTTTAGTTGGCTATGACGGTATCGTTATAGCAAACGCAAAGTCTGCTAAACAGATGAAAGTTACCCGTAAGGAAATGTTCTTAGCACTAGCTAAAGAAGTTCCTGCAAAAGACGGTAGCGAAAAGTTGGTTGCTAACCCATATGAGTTATGGAGCGACATCAATCCTGCACTTCCTGCACACAAAATTGAAGTTTTAGGACCTCCTCCTACTTCAGGGACGCGTGACGCTTTCGCTGAGTTGGTTCTTGAAGGTGGTTGTAAAAAGTACTCTTGGATCAAGGCGATAAAAAAGAAAGACAAAAAGAAATATAAGTCAATTTGTCATGCAGTTCGCGAAGATCACAAATATATTGAAGCTGGCGAAAACGATAACTTAATCGTTCAGAAGCTAACTGCTAATCCGAAAGCCCTTGGCGTATTCGGTTTCAGCTTCTTAGACCAAAACTCTGACAAGTTGCAAGGTTCTATTGTTGATGGCCAAGCACCTAGCTTTGAAAGCATCTCAGACGGTTCATACGCTGTTTCTCGTCCTCTTTACTTTTACGTGAAAAACGCTCACGTTGGTAAAATCCCAGGAGTTATGGAGTTCTTGAAAGAGTACACCAGTGAAGCTGCTATGGGTGAGGAAGGTTACTTGACTGACCGAGGCCTTATCCCATTAGGTACCGAAAAGCTAAATGCCGTACGTAAAGACGTACTAAGCTTAAAACCACTTAAGCTTTAGTCTATAATCCAAGTTTGATAGTGAAGGGGCAGCATATTGTGCTGCCCCCTCTTTTTAGGAAATCTAATAAATGAGTTCGTCAACGCTGATTTTTGCGATTCTTTTTTTGGCGCTTTTTAGCTACTGGTTTGGCATACAAAAAGCGGTTAAGGTCGCCGGTGGGCTGGGCAAAGTTAAACATTTAGCCTCCTTGCCAAGACAATTCGGCATGTTAACCGGTTTTTGGTGTGGAATACCTGCGCTACTTGTGTTGCTGATTTGGAGTGTTTTCGAAGCCAACGTTGTTGAATCATTACTTATCTCCACCTTGCCTGAACAGGTTCAGAACTTACCCGGCTCAGAATTGGGTCTATATCTGAACGATATCAAGGTTATGGCCGGTAGTGGTATCGTTTCACTTGATGGCCTAGCTGATGACAAGTTAGTCACCGCGCAAGCGGTCAATTATTATATTCAAACGAATCAAAATGCGAGCTGGCTTAAAACCGCGTTAATTATTGTTATCGCTTTAGCATCAGTTGCTTATGTTGTGAGTCGTTTTTCTTTAGATTTCCGAGCGCGAAATCAACTCGAGTCCATCATCCGTTGGATTTTGATGGCAAGTTCGGCTATCGCAGTGTTAACCACTCTCGGTATTGTTTTATCCGTTTTATTTGAATCTATTCAGTTCTTCAGTTCGGTTCCACCGTGGGAGTTTCTATTTGGTACACAATGGAGCCCACAAATTGCGATGCGCTCTGATCAAGTCGCTGGTTCGGGAGCTTTTGGCGCGGTGCCACTGTTTGCTGGGACGTTATTAATTACATTAATTGCAATGACTATCTCTGTGCCTGTCGGATTAATGACAGCGATTTACTTGTCTCAATATGCTTCAGCCAAAATGCGCTCTTTCGCAAAGCCAATGTTAGAGATTTTGGCAGGCGTGCCAACAGTTGTTTACGGCTTCTTTGCCGCACTGACTGTAGCGCCGTTCATTCGCGATGCGGGCGAGTGGATGGGCCTAAGTGTCGCTTCTGAAAGTGCGCTCGCGGCAGGTATTGTAATGGGCGTAATGATTATTCCTTTTGTTTCGTCACTCTCAGATGATGCGATAAATGCCGTCCCAACACCGCTTAAGGAAGGTTCACTTGGCATGGGCGCCACTCCATCAGAGACTATTAAATTAGTTTTGCTGCCTGCGGCAATTCCGGGAATAGTTGGCGCGATTTTATTGGCCGTATCTCGCGCCATTGGAGAGACCATGATTGTGGTAATGGCTGCTGGGATGGCGGCGAATCTAACCGCTAACCCGCTGGAGTCGGTTACTACGGTGACGGTACAAATCGTGACTTTATTAACTGGTGACCAAGAGTTCGACACTCCCAAAACCCTGGCAGCTTTCGCGTTGGGGCTAATGTTGTTTATTACTACTTTGGCACTAAATATTATTGCGCTTAAAGTTGTTAGAAAATATCGAGAACAATATGACTAGTTCGAATAATACGGCCCAAAGTGTCGAGTTAACCACAACTGAAAAGGTCGCTTTCAGTTTAAAAAAGCGACACCGTAAAGAAAGGAATTTTCGTTGGGCGGGAAAGTTGGCAGTAAGCTTCGGTTTTTTATTAGTGGTTATCCTGCTAACCGATATCTTTTTGAAAGCGAGGCCTGCATTTCATCAGAATTGGGTGACTATTGAAATTGATTATCGTGCTGAATGGTTAGGCGTTGACAGTGCAGAGGCTGTAGCGCAAGGCGAGGGCAACTATCGTTCAGTATTGAGGAAGTCGCTATATCAAATGTTTCCTGAGGTAAAAAATCGTCGTGCAAAAAGAGAGCTCGCAAAGATTGTGAGTACTAATGCAGAGTTTGCGATTCAGGACTTTTTGAAAGAAAACCCCGAAAACATCGGAAAGTCTACCCAAGTTCGAGTTCGCTTGGACGATGATATTGACAGCTATTTAAAGGATGAGCCTGAGCTAGGCTCTATTGGGCCACGGATCAATGAAAGGCAGGCAAAATGGATTCAACGACTTGTTGAAGATGGACGTGTTGAAAAGCTCTGGAATACAGAGTTTTTCTCAAACGGTGATTCTCGAGACCCAGAGCTTGCAGGTGTAAAGGGGGCGCTGACCGGTACATTGCTGACCATGTTGGTTACTTTGATTCTTTCGTTTCCTTTAGGTGTTGCCGCTGCTTTGTATCTCGAAGAATTTGCACCGCGAAATCGTTGGACTGATATTATTGAAGTTAATATCAATAATTTGGCTGCGGTCCCATCCATCATCTTTGGTCTGCTTGGATTAGCGGTGATTATCAATATGTTTGGGTTACCTCGTTCGGCGCCTTTAGTAGGTGGTATTGTATTGACCTTAATGACCTTGCCCACCATTATTATCGCCAGTCGTGCTTCGATTAAGGCTGTGCCGCCTTCAATAAGAGAAGCTGCACTAGGATTAGGTGCGTCAAAAATGCAAACTGCTTTTGGCCATGTATTGCCAATGGCAATGCCTGGAATTTTAACCGGTACGATAATCGGGATGGCGCAAGCATTGGGTGAAACAGCACCACTTCTAATGATTGGTATGGTAGCTTTTATTGTGGACGTGCCTGGTGGGGTTACTGATGCCGCTACAGTTTTACCAGTTCAGATTTACTTGTGGGCTGATAGTCCTGAAAGAGCTTTTTTGGCAAAAACTTCCGCCGCTATTTTGGTGTTGTTGAGCTTCCTGTTAGTGATGAATTCTTGTGCAGCTCTTCTGCGCAAGAAATTCGAAAAGAATTAGAGAGTTATATTATGATTGATTTATCTTCATCAGAAAGTTTGGTGTCAGACGAGATCAAAATAAAAGAAACGGTTGGTGATATTTTTGCAGACGATGCCAAAATGTCGATGCGTAACGTAAACGTTTTTTACGATGAGAAACAAGCTATAAAAAATGTAAGTCTCGATCTCGCTAGAAATCAAGTAACTGCGTTAATCGGACCATCAGGCTGTGGTAAGTCAACCTTTTTACGCTGTTTGAACCGAATGAATGACACGATCCCAATTTGCCGAGTTGAAGGCGAACTAAAGTTGGAAGGTGACAATATCTACGCTAAAAACTTAGATCCGGTATTATTGCGTGCTCGGGTTGGGATGGTATTCCAAAAGCCAAACCCATTTCCGAAGTCAATTTATGATAATGTTGCTTATGGACCTAAGATCCATGGTTTGGCGACTAACAAGGCTGAGCTTGACGAAATAGTTGTGTCTAGTTTACAAAAAGCAGGTCTTTTTAATGAAGTTAAGGACCGATTAGAAGCCCCTGGAACTGGCCTGTCAGGTGGACAACAACAAAGACTTTGTATCGCCAGGACTATCGCAGTAAGCCCTGAGGTCATATTGATGGATGAACCTGCTTCTGCATTAGATCCGATCGCTACAGCAGTTATCGAAGAGCTCATTGATGAGTTAAAAGAAAAATACACTATTGCTATCGTAACCCACTCAATGCAGCAGGCTGCGAGGGTTTCCCAAACCACAGCGTATTTCCATATGGGACAACTGGTGGAAATGGGAAAAACAGATCAGATTTTTACTAATCCTACGCATGAGTTAACTGAAAACTATATTACTGGCCGATTTGGATAGGGAGCTAAAAATGGAAAATGATTTAAATCTAAACCATCACATTTCCAAACGATTTAATGAAGAGCTGGAAGAAGCCCGTAGCCAAGTATTAAAAATGGGGGGCTTAGTAGAGCAGCAAGTTCGCGAGGGATTAAAGGCGCTTTTAGATGCGGATACTGAGCTGGCTAAAAAAGTAGTCCAAGATGATGTTCGTGTAAATGCTATGGAAGTTAATATTGATGAGACCTGTACTCAGATCTTAGCAAGACGTCAGCCTGCGGCAAGTGATTTGCGTTTAATGATAAGCATCATCAAGACGATTACCGATCTTGAAAGAATTGGCGATGAAGCAGCTAAGCTAGGTAAAAACGCATTAAAACTGACTGACGATGGAAAATCAGCAAGACAATTAGTAGAGCTAAGGCATCTTGGTGATCACGTTAGCGAAACATTGAATAGGGCGTTAACCGCCTACGCTCGACTAGATGTTTCGACAGCAATTGAGATCATTGAAAATGATCAAGTGATAGACGAAGAGTTTGATAATATCTCTAGGCTGCTAATTACCAAAATGATGGAAGATCCTCGGGAAATTAAAAATGCGCTACGAATTTCCTGGTGTGCTCGTGCATTAGAACGTATTGGTGATCATACCAAGAACATTTGTGAGTATATTGTCTATTTGGTGAAAGGAAAGGACGTTAGACACACTAGCTTCGAAGAAATTAAGCGCCAGTTAGAAGATTAACCGAAATAAAAAAGCGGCAAGGCCGCTTTTTATTCTTCAACTATCTCAAAGCTATGAGTTATTTCAACTGATGGTTGCAGGGTAATTGAAGCTGAGCAATATTTTTCCATTGATAAATTACATGCTCTTTCTACTTGTGCAGGCTTCAGGTTTTTACCGGTTACTACATAGTGGGCATGAATTTTTTTGAAAACTCTTGGAACGGTATCCGCCCTTTCTGCTTCAAGATTGCACACACAATCGGTAATTTGTTGGCGAGCCTTTTCTAATATCATTACAACGTCGATAGAAGAACATCCTCCAACAGCCATAAGCATAAGGTGCATTGGCGAGGGGGCTTTTCCTTCTCCATCCATGGTAATTGACTGACCTTCTTCATTGATAGCATCAAAAGTAAGACCTTGTTGCCATTGGGTAGTGACTTTCATTGTTTCTCCAAATGAAATGGCTAGTAAAAGCGATATTATGCGGTTAAAACTTTAAGCTCGCATCAACAAAAACATATGTATAGAAGAAAAAGCGTGATCCAGTTGATAATACGCGCAAATTCAATGGGATTATCGTTTTCAGCTTTAATTGATGGTTGAAGCAATTAGATCGGCTCTGTATTATCTGCTACCAGAGACGCTTTAGAACTCATATAAGTAGAATAATCTGAACGCGATCAGGTGAAAGGTGCTAGTATTGGATTAATCGACGGCTAGGTTTTAAGGAGTAAATGAATTTAGCTGCTAACACGGTCCTTTCACCGGATTATGAGAAATATTTAGTACAAGGGTGTTGAAACTCACATGGCGTTAATTAAAGAACCGTTAACTTTACCCCACAATATTAAGAGTGATGAAATTCTAGAGTGGTTTGTTTCCCAGTGTCATAAACGTCGCTATGCGCCTAAAACCACTATTATATTTGCG
Organism: Kangiellaceae bacterium; assembly: GCA_026196875.1. Lineage (GTDB taxonomy): Bacteria > Pseudomonadota > Gammaproteobacteria > Enterobacterales > Kangiellaceae > Aliikangiella. Next base: position 5,285 of record JAPHTP010000063.1, on the reverse strand, counting down.
GGTGACAAACCTGAGACTCTTTATTTTATAATTAAAGGTTCTGTCAGCGTTCTGATCGAAGACGATGACGGCCGGGAGTTAGTGCTTGCTTACCTCAATTCAGGTGATTTCTTTGGTGAAATGGGGCTGTTTGACAGTTTAAGCGACCGTAGCGCTTGGGTACGGGCTAAGACAGAAACTGACGTTGCCGAAATTAGCTATGCTCGTTTTCAATCCTTAGTAAAGGAACAGCCTGAAATTATGTTCCGACTAGCGGAGCAAATGGCGTTGAGGTTAAGAAAGACTAGTCGCAAGGTCGGAGATTTGGCATTTATGGACGTGACCGGCCGAGTTGCTCGAGCATTGCTGGATTTAGCCAAAGAGCCTGACGCTATGACCCACCCTGATGGTATGCAGATTAAGGTTACCAGACAGGAGCTAGGGCGAATCGTGGGGTGTTCACGAGAAATGGTTGGACGTGTACTGAAAGTCCTCGAAGAACAAGAACATATATCAGTTAAAGGCAAAACTATGGTGATCTACGGTACTCGCTAGTCACCGCTAATACCTCGTCGAATATGCCAGTCTGTCACAGCAGCTGGCTAGAATAAGCTTTCTTCTTCAACTTTTTCGTCCGATAAATCAAACGGATCGTCGATTGGTTTATCTGCATATTCGGTAGGAGCATCTTCGCTTTTAAACATCTCAAAGATTGGATTTTCAGTTAAGTTGGTCGCCAATAAGCCTGTTTTTGGGTCAATGCGGACGGTTACAATACCTTCGGGACGATCAAATTGAGTTTGGGCGGCACCTACTACGGCTTTCTCCATGAATTTTTGCCAAATTGGTAAAGCTGCTCGGCCACCAAATTCTCGAATTCCTAACTTTCGGGAGTGATCTTTAAAGCCAACCCAGGCAGTAGCAACGTGTTGGCGATTGTAACCACTAAACCAAGCGTCCTTGGCATCGTTAGTTGTACCTGTCTTACCTGCCAAATCGGAACGCTTGAGTAATGAGCTCTTGGTTCTACTTAATGTTGGAAACGCGGTTCCGCGATGAATCACGTCTTTTAAAATATCATTGATCAGATAATGATTTCGTTTACCTATAACTCTAGGCGCAACAAATTCTTCGGCTAATGGTAAACGAGGTATATTGGTAAAATCAGTTTCAGGCATTGCCAACAGCTCAGGAGAATCTTCAGTTTGAATTAGTCCTTCGTTTCCGACGTTATCGTACTCAGCTGTTTTGTTTAGAGGTACTTTATTCTGCAACGTAAAAGCCTCGCATTCTTCACAGACTTCTGCAGGAATGTGTTGCTGAATAATACGCCCGTTAGCGTTTTCTACTCGGTCAACAAACCAACTATTAACCTTGTACCCGCCATTGGCGAGTGTCGCGTAAGTTGTAACTACTTCAAGGGGGGTAAAGTCTGATGAACCCAAGGCAAGAGATAAATAGGGCTTCATGTGATCAGCAGGGAAACCTACTTTAGCTAAATAGCCTTTGGCGTATCCAGGCTCAATCTCCCGCATAAGTCTAACAGATACGGTATTTCTTGAGCGACGAAGTGCAACTCGTAAACTTGTCGGCCCGAGGTAAACATCTCCATCATTTTTAGGACGCCAGATATTTTCTGCAGTGATATCCGCCTCGACAATAGGCATATCATTTAGCAAAGAAGCTGGGGTGTAGCCTTTTTCGAATGCGGCGGCATAAATAAATGGCTTTATATTACTGCCAGGTTGGCGTCTTGCTTGGGTAACCATATTATACTTGCTCAAAGTGTAATCATAATCGCCAACAAGTGCCTCGATAGCTCCATTTTGAGGGTTTAAAGATACGAAGCCACCACTTACCTCGGGTATCTGGGAAAGTTTGAATAGTGGTAAACCTGACTCCTCATTAGTTTGACGTAGTGGAGTTACTCTAATTAAATCGCCCAAGGAAAGTACATCACTGCTGACTTTTATTTTCTTTCTATCGACATGATTTTCGTCGATGTATTTTCGTGCCCATTTTAAATCTTTTAACAAGATTTCTGCGCGACCGATGCCTTTTACAACTATTGATGCTTTCTCGTCTTCCAGCTGGGCAACTATAGCTGGATTCAGTCCCGCGACTGCAGGAACATCGCTTATCCAGTCCTCAAGTTGATCAATTGAAGTTTCTTCTGAGACAGCATATTGATGCTCCGCTCCACGATACCCGTGACGTTGATCATATTCTTCTAAACCGAGCTTTAAGGCATCATGTGCATATTGTTGGAGGTTAGCGTCAAGGGTTGTGTAGATCTTTATTCCGTCGTTATAAGCTGCATCAATGCCAAATTGTTCAATCGCATATTGTCTAACCATTTCTGCTAAATAAGGCGCATCGACCGCGATTTGCATGCCGTGTTTATGAGTTTCTATTGGAGCGTTGTTAGCTTCTTCGTATAGTTGTTGAGTGATATGGCCTTCTGCCAGCATTCTTCCAAGTACATGGGTTCTTCGTTTAAGGGCATTTTTAGGGTTGGATATGGGGTTATACATTGACTCGCCCTTAGGGATCCCTGCAAGGGTTGCCAATTGAGGTAAGCTGAGACTAGCTAAGCTTTTGCCGTAATAAACCTGTGCCGCCGCGCCAAGTCCATACGCTCGGTGACTAAAATGAATTTTGTTCAAAAATAACTCAAGAATCTCGTTTTTAGATAGCTCGGACTCAATTTTCCAAGCCAAGAACATTTCGGTGAATTTTCTAGAAAACCTCTTTTCGCGGGTTAAGTAATAATTTCTGGCAACCAGCATGGTAATCGTGCTAGCCCCCTGGCTTTTAGTTCCTGTGGCCGCCAGATTTATAAACGCCCTCAGTACCCCAAGTAGATCAACCCCCGAATGTTCATAGAAACGCTGATCTTCAGTAGATAGCAGAGCATTTATGAAATCTCGAGGAACTTGGTCTAAAGTAATAGGTATTCGCCGGGTATCACCAAATTCCGCGATAAGCTGTTCGTCTTTTGAATAGACTCGCATGGGGGTCTGAAGACGAATCTTTCTAATCGATTCAACTTCTGGCAAGCCGGGGCCGACCGATAAGTAAAGGCCGACAAACCCCATAGCAAAAAGGAGTAAAAATAGGCTAGTGAAATATAGGAGAGTTGGAGCAAATCGGGATAAGCGCTTCATTCTGATTTAACTTTGTCTTAGGTAAATTGGTAAACGGCCAGATACTAACTGCGACAAAGTATATCCTTATTTGTTCATTGCTTTAACCGTATTGTAAATACTAACCGCCGAATATTCTCATTTTGCTAACTAGTAACGAATTTTTCTGGTTAATTAATGCATAATTTTGCGTCTTGAATGATGAAGTTGTGCAAAATCTGATCGAAACAGGGGTGAAATTGCCCTTGACAAGAATGTGAAATAGCGCCAAATTGGGCACATAAAAATAAAAAACAGGTGAATTTTCTTATAGTTAGCGCTATTATTTAAAGTAAAAACGCAGTTCTCGCCTGTAACTGGATAAAACAGATAGGAAAATTAGGATTATGCTGGCTAATTTATTTGGCGCAAAAAAGACCTCCCTGGTGGGGATTGATATTAGCTCAACAGCATGTAAGCTCCTTGAGTTAGGCAAGGTTGGTTCACGCTATCGTGTCGAAAGCTACGCTGTTGAACCGCTCCCCCAGGATGCTATGGCTGATAGGGATATTCGTGACCCGGAGGTTATCGGAGAAGCTCTTAAGAGGGTTATTAGCCGCTCGGGCACCAACCTAAAGCATGCTGCTGTCGCTGTTGCCGGTTCATCGGTTATCACTAAAACCATCCAAATGGACAAAGGGTTAAGTGAAGATGAAATGGAACAACAGATTGAAATCGAAGCAGATCAGTATATTCCTTACCCATTAGAAGAGGTTGCTTTGGATTTTCAAATTATCGGCGAGTCAGAGAAAGTACCTGATAAGGTAGATGTTTTGCTCGCTGCGTCTAGATCAGAAAATGTTTATAGCCGCGTTGATGCGCTTGAGCTGGCTGGTCTTACCGCAAAGGTTGTTGATGTGGAGGCTTATGCGATAGAGCGTTCCTTTAGGCTGCTAGCAAATCAATTACCAGACCAAGGAGAAGGTCAGATAATTGCTGTTGCCGACATAGGTGCAACCAATACAAGCCTGAGTGTAATGGAAGACTTCAATACTATTTACACCCGCGAGCAGACGTTTGGAGGCTCTCAGCTTACAGAAGAAATCCAACGTCGTTACGGTTTGTCATTTGAAGAGGCTGGCATGGCAAAAAAACAAGGTGGTTTGCCAGATGACTACGAGCCGGAAGTACTTGAGCCTTTTAAGGAAGCTATTATTCAGCAGGTTAGTCGTTCTCTACAGTTTTTCTACGGCTCAAGTCAATACGGAGAAGTTGACCATATTGTGTTAGCTGGAGGGTGTTCAGTGATCGAAGGACTGGAAGAAATGATTGAAGAAAGATTAGGAACTACTGCTACGATTGCCAATCCGTTTGCAGATATGTCGCTTTCATCAAAAGTAAATGCACAGGCGCTTAGCTCTGATGCTCCTTCCTTGGTTATCTGCTGCGGCTTAGCATTGAGGAGTTTTGACTAATGGCAAATATTAACTTACTCCCATGGCGGGAAGAACAACGCCAGGAAAGGCAACGACAGTTTTTAAGTGTACTAGGTTTAGTCGCGGTTTTGGCTACAGTTTGTATGCTCGGAGTTTACTCTGTTTTTGACGCCAAGCTTGAAAACCAACGTGAGCGAAACCGTTATTTGCAAACGGAAATTCGGAAGCTGGATTCCAAGATTAAAGAAATTGAAACTTTGGAAAAAGAAAGGCAACAACTTATTGAAAGAATGACTTTGATTCAAGATTTGCAAAAAAGTAGGCCGCAAATCGTTCATGTATTTGACGAAATCGTAAGTACAGTTCCTGAAGGGGTTAACCTGTCTAGGATTTCTCGTACAGGAGACTCTCTAGTCTTCAATGGTATAGCAGAATCTGCGCCAAGAATTTCAAAACTAATGCGTAATATCAGTACATCTAAATGGCTGAAAATAGGACCCCTAGAAAAAATTGCCGATGATAAAAGCTCCGGTGCCAGCCGTAAAAGCTTTGTTTTGAAAACGAAAATTGGCTCTCCCAACTTAACTGAAGGAGGGAAGCAATAATGGATTTAAAAGACCTCAATAATCTCGATATTAGCGATATCGACTTTAACAATATGGGATCTTGGCCACTGGCCGCAAAAGCTTTTGTAGCGGTATTGGTTTTTGGAGTTGTTGCAGGAATTGGGTATAAGTTTTTTATT
>JAPHTP010000053.1 GCA_026196875.1 Kangiellaceae bacterium | reverse complement strand
CAACAACTTGTGGAGATTTACAGTCGCAAGTTGTATGTGGCCGCCTATCGAATATTGAACGATCAAGGATTGGCCGAAGATTGTGTCCAAGAAGTTTTTGTGAAAATTTACCGGAAAGTAGGAAGTTTTGACGAGCGCTCCAAGTTTTCAACCTGGCTTTATTCCGTGACGGTAAATACGGCAATAGATATGCAAAGAAAGGTAGCAAAGCATGTGAACTCGCATACGGAGGAGGCGCCGGATTTTGACCAAATGTCGGCTGAGCAACATCGTACTCCTGAAAGCGAGCTCTGGAATCGTAATATCTCTGAGCAAACGCAACGGGCATTAATGCAATTGGGAGAAGATGTTCGTATCGCATTTTTGTTGCGACATCATGAAGAACGCTCAATCGAGGAGATAAGCCAAATTTTGGATTTAAACCCAAACACCGTGAAAAATCGTATCTTCAGAGCAGTGTCCAGACTAAGAGAAATCTTGGAGCCCCGACTGAACGAGTGCAAGGTAAGTAGCTATGAGTAAACAGAATGGAACTATTTGGAGCGATGAGAAGTTAATCCTTCATTATTATGGCGAATTGAATGAAGCTGAATCTAAAGCCTGTTTACAAGCAATGGAAAAAAGTGATGCCTTACGTCAACACTATGCTGGGTTGTGCAATTTTTTAGCTGAGTCGCTGGAGATTGATGTTCCCGAACCAAGTGGCCAATTAAACCAAAACATTATGGCTGCAGTTTATCAACAAGAATCTCGTAACCAAAAAGATATAAAGCCGGAAGAAAACAAAGCAACCGTAACTCAAACGAGTGACTGGTTAGCCTGGTTACCAAAAATTAATATTGCCGCAGGTTCTGTGGCTGCACTGTTGATGGTTATCAGTGTCTTTTATATTGGGCGCTGGTCTGCAGAAGTAGATACACCCAAGTTGGCTGAGCAACCAAAGGAGTCGACAGGCAACTTTGCATTTACTGAATTGGCCAGCCAAAAAGTCTTATATAACAATTTAAGTCGTCATCTCCAAAATAGCGATCGATTATTGACTTTAGTTGCTAATGGTAATGGTGACTTAGCCGAGCAATTGCAAGCTCGTAAACTAATGATTGATGAGTTGGTTGCGCTTAATCGTCTTTATAGAAGAATCGCTGAGAACTCCAATGACAAAGTGCTTGCTGGAACACTACAACAAATGGAAAGTATTCTTATGGAGTTGAATAATGTTCCCACTGAGAGTGAGGATAACAAATCGTACGTTGAATTGCAGAATATCAAGAGCCGGATAGACGAGTCAGACCTATTGTTCAAACTGAAAGTCACTAACAAGAATGTTGAAAATAAAATCATTTAAAAAGTAAGAAAAAACCAAACCGATGTTAACGGTTTTCGTCAAACTAATTAAATAACAAAAACTACTCAGTGGAAAGTGAAAGTAATTTAAATTAGTTTTGATTTAGATAAAGGTTAAATAAATGAATAGAGTAAAAACACTGAAAAAGAAAACAACAAGTTTGCTTCTTGCAGCAGCTATGTGTAGTTGTGCTGCTGTTTATGCAAAGGATAACGAGTATGCAACAGGGCAAAAACAGCTCGACCAGCAAAACTGGCAGGCTGCCCAAAAGACCTTTGCTTCGATAGTAAAGAGCAAGGGTAATAAACATGATGCTGCGCTTTATTGGTTGGCTTATGCACAGTTTAAAGGCAACCAGGAGCAACAAGCATTGAATACTCTGAAAAGGCTTCATAATCAGTTTCCCGATAGTCGTTGGGTTGACGATGCGGAGGCTTTAATGGTTGAAATCAAAGACAAGCTTGGTGACTCGGCTGAAATTGACGATGATGAAATGAAATTATACGCCATCGATTCCTTGCTAAGTTCTAGCAATCAAAGGGCTACTGAAATTTTGCAAAAAATTCTATCTGGAAATAGTTCCAATCGAATAAAAAAGCGAGCAATGTTTGTGCTTAGCCAATCAGGAGATCCTAAAGCATTTAAAGCTATTTCTGATATTGCTATCGGTAAGAACAATGACGCTCTACAAATTTACGCAATAGAAACACTTGGTATTTCCGGGGAAAAATCGTCAAGTAAAGTTTTAAAAGAGATCTATCAGAAGTCTTCTAGCAAAAAGGTAAAAGGAAAAGTACTAGACAGTTTTATGATGGCAGGTGATAGCACAACTTTAATTAGTTTAGCCAAATCAGAGTCGGATAAAGAACTTAAAGGTAAAACGATTAGCTTAATTGGTGTGATGGGGGAGTCTACAGTGCTTGTTTCTATGTATAAAGACAAGTCATTCGAGGGGTTTAAAGGAAAAATTCTAGAAGGTATTGCTATAGGAGATGGAGCCGAACAGCTTCAAAACATTGTTGAGACTGAAACAGAACAGAAATATTTGGTTAAAGCGATTGAAAAAATGGGAATTATAAATGCGCGTAAAGCAGGTCCCATATTGGTTGACTTATATAGCAAGCGAACTGAAGTCGAGGTTAAGCATGCTGTAATCAAAGCTCTGTTTATCCAGTCAAATGGTAAAGCAATGCTTGAGATCGTAAAGCAGGAAAAAGACCCGGCTTTGAAGCGTCAAGCCTTAAAATATCTTTCGATGATGGATTCTGATGAAGTCTTAGATTACTTCAGCAAAGTTTTAGAACAAGGGGCGTAGTTATGAAGAGTACTAATACAATAGTAATTGCCAGTTTGCTTTTAGGTTTTACTTTATCTAGCACGGTATTCGCTAACAGTTCGGGGGCGTCAGTTCAAGGCGAATATACTCAACTAGAAGTCGGTAAGAACCTTGAACGAACAATGAAAAATTTATCTAAGGAAAAGTCCGCTGGAGGCGCCGAACAGTGGTTTTTCTATGAAGTGGATATGGAGCCCAACAACGGAATGCCTTGCTGTTTTATGAGTGAAGTTCGCTCTGGTGATGTTAAATTCAAAGAAAATGAAATGGGCTGTGATCTGGATAAGCGGTCAAATTCCTGGGGCTCTTCTCATCAGCGTAATATTGTCGATTCAAAAACGCTCAGTATTTACTATCACTGGAAAGAAGGCGAGCTGAATGATATGTTTTTGGCTGGTAGCGAGTGCCCGGTGTATACTGGAAAAAGCCAGTTAACCCAATTAACTGGCGTAAGATCCAGTCAAAGTTTGGCTTATTTGGTTACCCTAGCCGAAAAAACGAAATCCAAATCAAATCGACGTAGTGCGAATCATGCGATTGCAGGAATTGCGCTTCACCAAGGTGATTCTGCCCATGTAGCCTTAGAAAAAATTGCTAACTCGAATAGTAAATCCAAAAGCCATGACGCAATATTCTGGTTAGGGGTTGCGAGAAATGAAGCGGGTTATCACTCTCTAGCAAAAATCGTAGACGATAGTAGCCGAAGTGAAAAATCTAAAAAACAGGCTGTTTTTGCGTTAAGTCAGAATAGCTCAGATAAAGCGACTAGCAAACTTGTAGAACTGGTCAAACAAAACCAAAGTGCAAAAATTCAAGGCGAGGCTTTGTTCTGGCTGGCGGAAAGTAAAAGCCCGCAAGCTTTCGGTTTGATTAAAGACATATTGGATGGCGCGGGAGATGATAAGCTGTCTAAAAAAGCAGTATTTGCCTTGTCTCAAATTCAAAGCACAGACAGCAATACTCTCCTTAGGAAAATTGCGTTGTCTCATTCTTCGAGTAAAGTGCAAAAAGAAGCGATATTTTGGCTGTCACAGGAATCTAAGAATTCGCCACTAGATTTACTGATAAATATTGCCACGGGCAAAGCTCATAAAAATATCCGGGAGCATGCTGTTTTTGCTATTTCTCAGCTTAAGGGGGATGAAGGAATTAATGGACTGATTCATCTGCTTAAATCTGACAGCGACAGGAGCGTAAAGAAAAAAGCCCTGTTCTGGCTTGGTCAGTCGGAGCACCCTAAAGCCTTGAGCTTTATTGAGAAAACTCTGGTAAGCGACACGGATTCCTAATTTTCTCACCGCAAAATAGCTGTAATATTCACAATTATATACACGGGCGATCCTTCAAGATTGCCCGTTTTACTATGGTTTGAGTACAGGTTGTTACATAAGGCTACAAAACTCAAACGGAAGCTACAGTCATTTTTTGTCTTAATTACTGTGGCTGAAAATCAGATAGAAAGGCCTGATTAATTAGGTCGAGTCTATGAAGTCGATACAGCAATACCTGTTGGTTTACTACTATTCATTCCTCAAGGAAGAGGATTCTTTTATCTCGACCCAGGAATTTTCAGCCAAATTTGATGGTCTATAATCACACTTAACAAGAAAAACACACGTACCATCAGTAAGCTTCGTAAAGTACACTTATTCAATGCCATTGAATAAAATGGTTGAGTGAATAGATTTTAAGAGATTTAATGAATGGAACTTAACAGCAATTTAGATATTCAGGCGGAACCTGCGACAAAAATTCTACTGGTCGAAGATGATACTAAACTAGCCGAGTTAATCGTCACTTTTTTATCGCGAAATGGTTTCCAAGTTTTACACGAAATTAACGGGCTAAAAGCACTCGATATTGTCGCTGAAGAAAAGCCGGAGTTGGTCATTTTGGATATCATGCTTCCGGGATTGGATGGTTTGAGTATATGTCGTAAATTAAGAGAGACTTTTAAAGGGCCTATTTTAATGCTCACCGCTTTAAATGATGATATTGACGAAGTTGCCGGGCTTGAAATGGGGGCCGATGGATATCTTGGAAAGCCAATTAAGCCGCGGGTTTTATTGGCCCATATACGAGCCCATTTACGGCGTGTTTCTTTGATGAAAGCTGACGTTTCTTCTGATGAAAATAATCAAGTCATTATTGCCGGCCACTTGATTATTGACGCTGGAAAAAGAACTGTTTGCGTCGACGACCAGCCTATCGATTTTACCGCCGCTGAGTTCGATTTACTATGGTTACTTGCCGAGCAAAAGGGCACAATTATTCCACGTGACTTTTTACATAAAAAAATATTTAGGTTAGAGTACGATGGCCTTGATAGAAATATTGATATACGGATTTCGCGTTTAAGAAAGAAGCTCGGAGATGATCCTAAGCATCCGGAGATGATTAAAACGGTACGAGGTCAGGGGTATATTCTAGCAGATTAATTTTTTGATTTTGGTTTTATGAGTCATTATATAAAGTTATTTATTGCATTTACGGTTACTAATTACCTTCTGATTTTTATCTACGATAATTACTATCTAATTCACGTAGAGAATTCCTATATTATCGATACACGTGATGAACTTCGCCAGCTAACTTTAGATCTAAGAAGCCGTTTGACCAATAACGAGTCAGATTCACTCACGACAATTAATCAGTGGGCCCTGGAAAAAAATATTCCTTCACAAGTTCTGGCGTTGGACCAACTCAAGGTTGACTCTATCGCTAAATCTCAATTAGTTGAGTCAGATTACATTATCGACATTTATTATGTAAATGGACCCAGTTCATTCTTGAAACTTAGCGATTCTGAAGTTGTTGAGATTGGCCCGCTAGATCCACTTGTTATGGACTCTACTAGCTATCAACCATTTTTTATCATACTTATTCTTCTGGTTAACGGGATTGCTACTTTTTGGGCGTACTGGCGATTTCAAGTGAGAAATCGAAAATTAGAGTCAGCCATTGTCGATGTGGTTGAGCGACGTGCTTTACCCAAAGAGGTGTTAGCTGAACAAGATGTTCTCAGAAATTTAGCCAATCGTCTGTTGGAAGTTGATAGTTATATCGAAGAAATTGAAGAAAGTAATCATCAGATAATTAATGACCAGCGTGATTTAATGCATGCTGTAGCTCATGAACTAAGGAGCCCGATAGCCAGATTTAGTTTTGCACTGGAATTAGTTGAAGATAATGATAAGTCGCCAGAAGATCGAAAACTGATCAAAGAAATGCACGATTCGATTGATGAACTCGAATCGCTGATCAAAGAAATTCTTAGTTACTCGCGATTGTCTCACGGTAAAATGGTAATGAATTATGGGGCGATTGATTTAGTAGAAATAGTAACCATTATTACCGCGCGCCTACAGACACTTTATACTCAGCAAGAGTTTCATATCATTAAAGATGAGAATTGCATAGAAATCTATGCGGACCCTAAACTATTAGAGCGTGCGCTGATTAATTTGCTAAGAAATGCTGCTCGTTTTGCCAAACAAAGGGTAAACGTAACAATTAGTTGTGATAAAGATAACGTTTCTATCTGTGTTGATGATGATGGCATGGGGATCCCTCCCGGAAAAAGAGAAAGAATTTTTGAAGCATTTACTCGCTTAGATCCAAGTCGTTCCAGAGACTCAGGAGGTGTTGGCTTGGGACTCGCTATTGTTAAAAAAGTGGTAGAGAAACACAATGGTAAAGTAGCGGTTTCCGATAGTCCTATGGGAGGAGCTAGATTTATAGTTTCTCTGCCAAACGTTGAGGACCTAAGCATCGAATAAGCTTAATAACGTTAACTTAGGTCCCGTCAACTTTGTTAAGTTTTATTATTCAAAGAAACTCTATCATGTGGAGAGTCTAGATCAATTGTTGGACCCGTGGGGACAATTCCTGTCGGGTTAATCGATCGGTGACTCATATAATAATGTTTCTTGATATGCTCCATATTCACTGTATCTGCAATACCTTCCTGTTGGTACAAGTCTTTTAGATAGTTGAAAATATTTGGATAGTCGAAAATTCGTTTCAAATTACATTTGAAATGGCCCACATAAACTGGGTCAAATCTAACTAAAGTTGTGAACAGCCGCCAATCGGCCTCTGTAATATGCTCTCCTACTAAATAGCGAGAATTACTCAAAATCGATTCAACCCAATCAAGTGCGTCAAATAAGGTAACCAAATTGTCTTCGTATACGTCTTGTTCGGTAGCAAAGCCAACTTTATATACACCATTGTTAATGTCTGAGTAAACTCTTTCATTAATCAGGTCGATTGCCTTTGTTAACGAAGCTGGATACAAGTCTATTTTGTTAGCTCCGATATCATCAAATGCACTATTTAACATTCTGATAATTTCGGAGGATTCATTGCTAACTATCGTTTGAGTCTGTTTATCCCATAAAATAGGCACCGTAACCCGACCGGAGTAATTTGCATCGGCCATCGTATAAATTTCATAAAGATATGATTTGTTGTAAAGGTGGTCGGGCAGTTTGTCAGAGAATTCCCAGCCATTTTCATACATTCCATACTCAACAACAGATACAGAAATAAAATCTTCGAGACTTTTCAGTTTTCTGTAAATTAAGGTCCTATGCGCCCATGGACACGCTAAAGAAACATATAAATGATAGCGTCCTTTTTCGGCTTTAAACCCTGCTGCTCCGGTTGGTCCGGCAGAACCATCTGGCGTAACCCAATTTCTAAAGTGAGATTCTTTTCTGACAAATTTTCCGCCGGTAGACTTTGTATCGTACCATCGGTCTTGCCAATTTCCGTTAACTAATAAGCCCATTTGTTTTTCCTGTTTTTCAATTGTTCGAAAGAAAAATCTTTCATAACTTCTTTTTCGTAAGGGAGGCAGCTAAAATCCTCTCCTTTGTAAAGTGGAGCTAGAGAGGATTTATGCAAAATGTCCCGTCTGATAGTCGTGAAATGCTTGGTTAATTTCTTCACGTGTATTCATAACAAAGGGGCCACCTCGAGCCACGGGCTCGTTAAGCGGTTTTCCCGCAACTAAGATATACTTACTATCTTTTACTGAATCTATGGATATTGAATCTCCATCACTTAAAATGGCTAGTTGGCCTTGGCTAACAATTCGATCACCAAGCTTTATTTCTCCCTGGTAAAGGTAGACAAATGCGTTGTGCCCAAGTGTTATCCTTTCTTTAAAATTCGAACCTGCTTGCTGAGAAATATCCCAGTAGACAGGGGCGATAAAATCGTTTTCAATGACGCCTTTAGTTTTGTTGCTCGTCTCACCAGCGATTACTTTAACGCTGACCGAGTCGTTATAAACTTCAACCGGGATCTCAGCAGAATTCCTTTCTTGATACTTTGGTTCAGTCATCTTATGTGCGGCAGGCAAATTTACCCACAGTTGAAAACCAGAGAGCAATCCTTCTTCTTGCTCCGGCATTTCGGAATGAATAATTCCTTTACCCGCGGTCATCCATTGCACGCCACCTGATTCGATTACTCCGGCATTGCCAGCGCTATCTTCATGACGCATTTTGCCCTCAAGCATGTAGGTAACCGTTTCAAAACCTCTATGCGGATGTGGGGGAAAACCCGCTATATAGTCTTGTGGTTTATCCGAACCGAAAGCGTCGAGTAGTAAGAATGGGTCTAACATATTAATGTAAGGAGAACCGATTACGCGCGTTAGCTGTACTCCTGCACCGTCTGATGCGGCAACACCGTTAAATACATGTTGAATTTCTCTTAGTTTAGTCATCTTCTAAACCTCCACATTTACTTTGTTAAAACTAGTCTCAATTTGTAATTTAATCGAGCTCAATTAATTCTTTACTATCTTCTTCAATAGTCGTCGCGTCGATAATTTTTACATTAGTAATGCCTATAAAACCTAATACTTGCACCAGGTATTTTGTCGCTAAATCCATTTCACTACCAATAGGTACGCCACCTGAAGCCATCACCAAATAGGCTGTTTTATTCTTTAACAATCCTTCTGGACCATTCTCGGTGTACTGAAAAGTTAATCGCGCTCTTGCAACTAAATCTACCCAAGCCTTTAGTACCGCGGGAATACTAAAATTGTAAATCGGCGAAGCGATAACAATTTGGTTCGCGCTTTGAAGTTCTTTTACTAAACTATCAGAAAATTCCAGAGCTTCTTTTTGGGGCGCTTTTCGTTGCTCTGGATCGGTGAAATTCGCGCCTATCCACTGTTCATCAATAAAAGGTAGGCCTGTTACTAAGTCTCGTTGAATAACTTGTGACTCAGAATTTTTTAACTGTTCAACCAGCTTTTCTGATACTTGACGAGTTAAAGAACCATTTTTACGTCCGCTGGAATTTATATGTAATATTGTATTGCTCATAATTTTTACCTTTTGATATTCAGTTACTAATTAACATTGCACCTACTTAGCCCCTTCTATAGGGAGGAGCTAAGAGGAAGGCAAAGCGGCTGGCCTATTGCTTCTCAGGCATTCCGTTATCGACGGACACGTAACCAGCGCCATTGGCAACTAGAAATAGAAAACCTCCAGCGATAGCGACATTTTTCATAAATAGAATCGATTGCGTTTGGTCGGCAAAATCCAGATGGAAGAATAAGGCTGATACCAAACTAAAACCGGCCAGTAAAAAAGCCGCCAGGCGCGTTTTGTATCCCAGGATAATTGCTAAAGCGCCGACAATTTCGGTTGCAATAACAATCGGCAATAGCGCTCCGGGCACTCCCATCGCTTCCATATAGCCTTGGGTTGCTTCGTAGCCTGGGATCTTACTTGCTCCTGCCATAAGGAAAATAATGCTGATAAGTATTCTTCCAACTAAATTCCCATAGTTTTCAATAAGTTTCATGATTTTCTCCGCTAAGTTTCGTTAATCTGAGTACCATTTTACGGTTCCAGAGGAAAAGAAAAACACGCTAAAAATGAAATGATTGTTCTTTCTTGTTGAACAATAGGATAAGGAACGACGCGATTGCGAGAGTGTGTTTAGGCTAACTCTAGTTAGGGTTAGCCTTTGGCTGGTGGATTTTGAGTTTCAACGAGTATTTAGATTTTAACGAGTCATTAAAACGAAATAGATGACTGTTCATCACTGGTAATTTCTACGGTTTTAATTCGATCATCCAGCTTAATCTGATAAGTACCAGGCAACAAATCTATAGGGGAACCATTAACCGTTCCACTGGCAATGATTTTGTTGTCCGAGGCTAATACTTGATAGGTTCTCTTTGTTGCTTCCTGAATTGTTTTCGCTAATTCCTTTTTATCATTAGCATCAAAGTATCTACCATTGCCTAACTCCGCCCATTTTTGGAAGGTCTGTTTTAAACCAAAGTCGTCGATAGCAAAACCAACAATATTAATCTGTACATTAATTCCTTTTTCTTTTAGCGATTCTATTACTTGTTCTGGATCGCCATCGCAGGTTTCTTCACCATCCGTTACAAGGATGACTTTTCTCATTCCACTGACATTGGCTAAGTCCTTTTCTACCATTGCAAGTGACGCAGCGATCGGAGTTTTGGCCAGGTTCTTAGGGGTAACACCGTTAATTGTCTTCAGTGCGAGTTGCTTGTCTAAAGTGGCAAGTGGTAGTACAACTTCACCGTCGCAAGAATCTGCTTTAATATGGCCAAACGCGCGAATTGCGACCGAATCTTTGTCTGATAAGGTTTGCTCGATAAGGCTTTCGAGAGCCTGCTTGGCGATATCGATACGCCTTTGTCCATTTTGTTTTTTCAACATGCTGCCGGATGCATCAAGAATAATTTCGACAGCATTTTTGGAACTGCTCGTTTGCTCGCTCGAAGAAGATGTGTTGATTGCTTGAGAAACGTATAAAGTTCCGGGAGTTTTGGAAGCTAATACTTTAACTGGAATTCTTGCCAAAGTAGTATAAGAACTGCCGGTGGCGTAACGCAATTCGTAATCGCCGGCTTCTTTCGGCGCTTTAATAGACAATGGATTCCCCCAACGAGTATAGGTATAACTTAACCAACTTTTTTCTTTAGCACCGACTTTAACGATTGTAATATAGTCGCGCTCGTTGTTTGGTCCCTGCCATTCAACTTTAAAAGGTCGATTGGTATACACTAGACCCAAAATTTTCATGCTCGCTGTAGCTGCTGTTAAGTTAATCGTGGTAGAAGCGAGTGTTTTATATCCATCGCCCGATGCGTAGCGTATTTCATATTCACCT
>JAPHTP010000033.1 GCA_026196875.1 Kangiellaceae bacterium | reverse complement strand
GTCGAAAATTCTCAAAAGAAACTGCGTCTCATCCACTCAAGGACGAAATTATAGCAATGAGTCTGGCCAATGAAATGGTCGATTACCTCGGGAGTAACTTTGCGTTTCGTTCAATGGATGAAACCGGTGCAACGCCAACGGATGTTGTAACCTGTTTTACTTTGGCAAAAGAAATCTATGATATGCCTGCTATGTGGAAACAGATTGAGGCGATGGATCATTCTATCCCAGCTTCGATAAAGCATGACATGATATATCAAACTCAGCGTATGGTAAGGCGCTGCACTCGTTGGTTCTTACGCCATCGTAGAAAGAACTTGGCAATTCAAGAAGGGATCGATTACTTCAAAGATGGTGTGGTAGCACTGCAGAAGTGTATTCACAAGGTTTTAGAGAAGTCTGAAAACGATGCGATACGAGAAGGTATCAATCATTGGGTAGAGCATGGGGTACCGAAAAAACTAGCGGAGCGAGTGAGTTATTTAAGTACCATGTTTTCGGCTTTAGACATTGTTGAAATGTCAAAGTTGACTAACTTGGATGTACCCATGGTGGCAGAAGTTTACTTTAAGCTTGGCGCTAAACTTGAATTGCATTGGTTTCTTGAACAAATCAATCTACAACCGGTTGATAATCACTGGCAAGCATTTGCGCGTGGTTCCTTCCGCGAAGATTTAGATTGGCAGCAACGAAGTTTGACTGTTGCAGTATTGCATATGTCCAAGAAATCAATGAATGCTGAAGAGAGGATCATTAACTGGATCATCGAAAACTCTAACTTGCTCTCTCGTTGGCAGCAGATGTTAGCCGACTTTAGAGCAAGTAAGCGACATGAGTTTGCAAAATTTTCAGTAGCGCTTAGAGAATTATTAATTCTTGTGCAAAGCAGCGTTAGGGCGGCAGCAATCGCACGCGAAGATAGTGGTTCGAAAAAGTAAGTCTAACTTATTCTAGATGGAAAAAATCGGCGATAATCGCCGATTTTTTATTTTTGATCCGAACAATGTTTATTGATCCCTTGGACCAATTTATTTTGTTCACTTTTTCTTTCTTCATCACTTAAAAATACCACTTCACCATTCTTTCCAGGTTTATAGATCCTCACAGGCATTTGCAATTGCTCAAGTTGTTTTCTAGCCTGCCTACAAGTCTCGATGAGTTTTTTTTGACGAGCAGCCTGTCCCTGAGCATTTTGTTTTTCCTCTCTCTCCGTTTCAAGCTGAGTAAAGATCCGCTTATATTGTTGGTTTATTAGTTTACGCGCATCCGCTTGAGCTTTTAGTTGCCGATCTTTGGAGATCTTTGAGTTCACTTTAAGTTCTTTCGCATTATTTTCGATTGGCTTATCTGAGTAATGTACTTTGCCATTTTCATCGACCCATTTGTAAATTTTTGACTCTGCGGCACCTTCTATAGCGAAGGTAGATAACAGCGAAAACAATAATGACTGAAATAGCAGCGTATGTGGCTTCATTGGTTCGTCCTGGAAAAGTGCCCTTTGTGTAGTATATATTTATTCAGACTAGTGTGTATATTTAATGTGTCAATATAATATATTCATAAGCTCCTTTATTATTAATTTTCATTTTTCGTAGTATTTCCGCGTAATCGAGTGTTCACAACTCACTCCGCATAATTTCGCCACTATTCGACTGATGGTTTACTTTTTCTCTCAGAGCGTCTTCAGAGTTTCTTTTTATTATTTAGCCCTGGCAAAAAGAAATTGAGGACAAAATAGTGAGACTTTTTATTCCAAAAGATGACCAAGTTTTTGATTGGGATCCGGAAAATATGGACACATACTGGCGTCAATGTAAGAAATTCGATAGATTTCCAAAATTAAGTGAAGCTAAAGCAGATAAACTGAGCCATAAAGAGTTTACAAAAATGCTCCGAGTAAACGCTTAAGCGACTCGAAGCATTCTGATAAAGCGTGAATTTATTGTTTCTTTTTAAAAGTCATCAATCGAACGCGGGTAATCAAATACCAAGCTCCACCAAATATCGCGATCCCTAATTCGATAAAATGAGAAGGTTGGCTTAGGCCTCTATTACCTAAAAAATACCATAGTACAAAGCCCAACAGAAACAATATGATGCCAGCCATCGCCTGCATTTGAAGCGAATAACGTTTTTTCATGCGAGCAAGTTTTGCTTTAGATTCCAGCTGTTCTTCTGTTAACCCGTCAGTAGATTCCCCTGCAACCAAATTAAAATTACAGTGATTACAAACTTTGGTTTTGCTAGATATTCTTTCTTTGCACGCGGGGCAATTAATGATGGCCATAAAAACAAGGTTCCTATTTTTAGTTTTAACAGATAATTATTTAGTTTAACAAGATTATAAAATAGTCAATCTCAAGCGACAATGAGTTAAGTAAAACTAAGCTAACTCGATCATTGTTGTTTAATTTAACAAGTTCGAAAACAACTTCGCTTAAGCTCAGGATTCTATCAAAAAAATAATACGTTTTTTTTCGTAATTACCTTCACTATATCGCTGTTTTCTAATGTAAATTTTTTAACATTCAATAAATTATATGTTTTGAGATATCTGTGAATATTACCACAAATTTTTCAATGTTTTTTGAATCTCAATATTGAAGCAAACATCTCATATAACTAAGCTGAAAATGCTTTGTTGCATTTTTAGCCTCTTTTCTAATTAAACGAATCGGCTAAAAACAAGAGGTTGATTGCAGGTTGAATTAGGACCCGGCCTAAAATTGAATCTCTCAGTCTACTGAGTGATTTCTTTTGGCAGCAAAAGCCCTATCAAAATAACAAACAAGGAGAAGACCTTTGAAAAAAAACAATACCCAATCGTTTTTCAAAAAGTCAATCGCGGCTTCTTTGATTATTGGCGCATGCAGTGTTGGGGCAGCTTCGGCTGAACAACGTTACATCGTTAAATTCAAAGATGGGTGGGACGGCAACTCTACCCCTATGTCAATGATGTCTGATGTTGAGCGCCAGACTCGTGCGCTAAAAAACAAGCAGCACATTCAGAGCTTAGGCGGTGTAGTTAAAAGAAACTTGGAATTCAGCAATGCTATCGCAGCAGAGATGAGTTTAAGACAAGTCTCTCAATTACAAACATCAAATATCATAGATTACATTGAAGTTGACCCAAAACGCTATCTAATTGCACCATCAGCGTCCGGGGACATTACTCCAATGGCTGAGAGCACACCTTACGGTATCGGGCTTGTTCAAGCTGATCAGGTGAGTGATTCGAACACCGCAAATAGAAAAGTGTGTATTACAGACACTGGATATACAGCCAATCATGAAGATTTGAGAGCTTACACCGCAAGTAATATCGGTGGAAATGACAATGACGGTAACGGTAACGACACGGGGAACTGGTACAACGATGGTCATGGTCACGGCACTCACGTAGCTGGAACGATTGCTGCCAAAGGCGGAAATGGGGTAGGAGTTGTTGGCGTAAACCCAAGCGATTTATTGGGTCTACATATTGTTAAGGTATTTAATGATTCTGGTAGTTGGGCTTATGGCTCAGACTTAGTTGCAGCAGTTAACCAGTGTGTTAGTGCTGGTTCCAATGTGATCAGCATGAGCCTCGGTGGTAGTGCTTCAAGTACGACTGAGTCTAACGCATTTCAAAACGCTCTAGATAACGGTGTGTTATCAATCGCCGCTTCAGGTAACAGCGGCAGTGCAAGCGGCAATGATGCATTCTCTTATCCTGCTTCTTATGATTCAGTTGTTTCCGTTGGCGCGCTAAACAGCAGCAAACAGATTGCAAACTTCTCGCAAAAGAATAGCCAAGTGGAATTATCTGCGCCTGGTGTCAGTGTTAATTCAACACTACCTAACAATCAGTACGCTTCCTGGGACGGCACTTCCATGGCAACGCCACATGTTTCGGGCGTAGCCGCGTTGGTTTGGAGTCATTACACTAACTGTACTGCGGTTCAAATGCGTAAGGCACTCAATGATTCGGCTGAAGATCTCGGTTCTTCGGGACGTGACCAATCATACGGTCACGGACTTGTTCAAGCTAAAGCGGCTTATGATTATCTTGCGCAGTACGGCTGTGAAGGTAATGACGGCGGAGGCGGTGGCGGCGGAGGCGGAGGTGAGCTCACCAACGGCCAAGCCGAATCCAACCTAAGTGGAGCGCAAGGCGCAGAACTTGCTTATTACATTGACGTACCTGCTGGTGCAACTGATCTATCGTTTACGATGAGCGGTGGCTCAGGTGATGCGGACCTTTATGTAAAATTTGGCAGCGCCCCAACTACTAGTAGTTACGATTGCCGTCCTTACAAATCTGGTAACAGTGAAAACTGCGATTTTGCAACGCCTAGCGAAGGCCGTTACTACGTTATGATCCGTGGTTATTCTTCGTTCTCAGGTCTCTCACTTACTGCGAGTTACACCGAAGACAATGGCGGTGGCGGAGGTGACGGCCAACTCACTAACGGTGTGGCTGAGACTAACATCTCAGGAGCGCAAGGCGCAGAGCTTGCTTACTTCATCGACGTACCAGCAGGTGCGAGCAATCTTAATATCGTGACTTCCGGTGGTACCGGAGATGGTGATCTCTACGTCAGGTTTGGAGCAGCTCCAACAACGTCTACTTATGACTGCCGTCCGTACAAATCTGGTAACAACGAAACCTGTACTTTTGCAACGCCTAGCGAAGGTCGTTATTACGTCATGATTCGTGGCTATTCAGCGTTCTCCGGAGTTAGCTTAACCGCCTCTTTCGATGAAGGCGGCGGTGGCGGCCCAGGTAGTATTAACGAAGCCAATCTTTCTGCCAACAGTGGTAATTGGAGTTACTTCACAATCGAGGTGCCTGCAGGTATGACAAGTCTAGACTTGAATATCGCAGGTGGTTCTGGGGATGCTGATCTTTATGTGAAGCAAGGTTCTCAAGTAACCACGTCAAACTATGACTGCCGACCTTACAAATGGGGCAACTCGGAAAGTTGTAGTTTTACTAATCCAACTGCTGGAACCTGGTACATCGGCGTAAGAGCTTATAGCACATACTCTGGTGTAACACTTTCTGGAAATTGGCAATAGATATGCAAGAATAGGTTTGGTAGGCCGTTCGTGTCTACTTAATCAATATATCTAATTGAAACCCTCTTCAATTGAAGAGGGTTTTTTATATAGCCTTAAAATCATTTCAAAAAATCTGGATAGTGTTCGTTTTTAAAACTAAACAAGTCAAAGCGCTACAAGTTTTAAGAGTGTAAATATCGCTAGCCGAAACGATAATTTGTTAGCGCTTTTCGCAAAAATAAAAAATGAATTTTTTTAAATCTGAAGAAGTTTTTTATAAACTCAGTCGTTAACCAGTCGCTAAGCGGTTAATTCGTAGATAAGCAAAATGACTTTTGCATGACAAAACTTGCTTCATAATTGTTAGCGAACTTGATACAAAGTTTGCTCAAGAAGAGTTGATTTAGATCAATATCCTAAACACTGACATCTCACTAATTAATGAAAAATTTATTTGAACGTGAAACTAATTAATTGCTTTGAGATAAGTGTGAATATTACCGTAAAAAAAGTAGTATTTTGTCACTAACTATATTGAAGCGGCTGGATCATCTCACTAAGCTGTCAGCGCTTTGATGAATTTTTAATCAAGAAATCAAAATTCGGTCGACTTAGGACCCGATCGAGATTTTCTGATTTGCTTCTCTTGATTTCAAAGTACTCCCTAAATTCCATACAAAAATAACGAATGAGGAGAAGACCTTTGAAAAAAAACAATACCCAATCATTTTTCAAAAAGTCAATCGCGGCTTCTTTGATTATTGGCGCGTGTTCTGTTGGGGCAGCTTCGGCTGAACAACGTTACATCGTTAAGTTCAAAGAAGGGTGGGACGGCAACGTGACGCCTATCTCTATGATGTCTGATGTTGAACGGCAAACTCGAGCGCTTAAAAACAAACAGCACATTCAGAGCTTAGGCGGTGTAGTTAAAAGAAACTTAGAATTCAGCAATGCGATTGCTGCAGAGATGAGCCTAAGACAAGTTTCCCAATTGCAGGCGTCTGGGTTAATCGATTATGTCGAAGTTGATCCAAAACGCTTCTTAATTGAGCCAATGGCCTCTGGTGATGTTACACCTATGGCGGAGACAACGCCTTATGGCATCGGACTAGTCCAAGCTAATCAAGTGAGTGATTCAAACACAGCAAACCGTAAAGTGTGTATCACTGATACTGGTTACGCGCCTAATCATGAAGATTTGAGATCATACACTGCGAGCAACATCGGCGGTAATGACAATGACGGTAACGGTAACGACACGGGGAACTGGTACAACGATGGTCATGGTCACGGCACTCACGTAGCTGGAACAATTGCTGCCAAGGGCGGTAACGGTGTCGGCGTTGTTGGTGTTAATCCAAGCGATTTGCTTGGCCTGCATATTGTTAAAGTATTTAACGATTCTGGAAACTGGGCGTATGGTTCAGATCTTGTCGCAGCGGTAAACCAATGTGTAAACGCTGGTTCCAATGTGATCAGCATGAGCCTCGGTGGAAGCGGTTCAAGTACGACTGAGTCTAACGCGTTCCAAAATGCGTTAAACAATGGTGTACTCTCTATCGCTGCTTCAGGTAACAGCGGTAGCGCAAGCGGCAATGACGCATTTTCCTATCCTGCTTCTTATGATTCAGTGGTATCGGTTGGCGCGTTAAATAGCAGCAAACAAATTGCAAACTTCTCGCAAAAAAATAGCCAGGTGGAATTGTCCGCACCGGGTGTCAGTGTTAATTCAACATTGCCTAACAATCAGTACGCTTCTTGGAATGGTACCTCAATGGCAACGCCACACGTTTCAGGTGTAGCGGCGTTGGTTTGGAGTCATTACTCCAACTGTACTGCAGTCCAAATGCGTAAAGCACTTAATGATTCGGCTGAAGATCTCGGTTCATCGGGACGCGACCAGGCGTATGGTTACGGTTTAGTTCAAGCGAAGGCGGCTTACGATTATCTTGCACAATATGGCTGTGAAGGTAACGGCGGCGGTGGCGGTGGAGGTGACGACGAGCTCACCAACGGCCAAACCGTTTCTAACATCGGCGGTGCTTCTGGTTCACAAACCAATTACTTCATCGACGTTCCTGCTGGTGCTACTAACCTTCAGTTTAATATCAGCGGCGGTACAGGTGATGCTGATTTATACGTTAAATTTGGTAGTGCTCCAACTACAGGAAGCTATGATTGCCGTCCATACAGAAATGGTAACAATGAGACTTGTTCATTTGCTTCGCCAAGTACTGGACGCTACTACGTAATGCTAAGAGGCTATTCAGCATACTCAGGTGTTTCGTTAACCGCGAGTTTCGATGAAGATGGCGGCGGAGGCGGCGGCTCCGGTAGCATCAACGAAACTAACCTGTCGGCCAGCCAAGGAAATTGGAACTACTTTACGATTGATGTGCCATCAGGTATGTCGTCGCTAGAGTTGAACATTTCCGGCGGTTCCGGTGACGCAGATCTATATGTTAGACATGGATCGCAAGTAACCACTTCAGGTTATGATTGCCGACCTTATCGTTGGGGTAATACCGAGAGCTGTAGTTTTAACAATCCTGCTTCGGGAACTTGGTACATTGGTGTAAGAGCTTATAGCACTTATTCTGGTGTAACGCTTTCTGGTAATTGGCAATAAGGTTTTGAGTAATCGATAACTTAAAGTAGTAGTACTAAGCCCTCTTCGTTAGAAGGGGGCTTTCTTTTTTGTCGTCTCGCAACTTGCCGAAGGGATCTCCTTATATTTAGCAATAACCTAAACCCACAAAAATGATAAATGTCTGAATATTTACAGCATAAAGTCTGAATATTGCTATCTCGCTCCATCCGTTCTGTGCTCTAATCTCCAGCGGCGAGATTGCTCCAGATCATATTTATTTGAGTATGTGAATATTAATTATTTAATTGGCTGGATTTTGACCAGTATTTCAATTAATATCTCGCGACGCTATATCAGGGAAGAGTATTTGTATCGGCTTGGATGCTTTCCTCCATTAGCCGCTTAGCTATGTTTTGAAATTCAAAACGAGTTTTCTTCGCTAGTCGTAATAATTAATTGCCACTATTGGTATTTTTGAGGTTTACAGTTGCTTATGTCTTTTGTTCGATTAATGCTGGTTTCTATATTCTTTTATTTTCCGATTTCTTTAAAGGCTTCGGAAGGGGTCGATTGGGTTTATCCTGAGTCGCACACCGATTATCCGTGGGTTAAGCGCTCAAATTATTACCCTTACACTCCCTTTTATGGGGAAACTGCGGTTGAGGCTTTTGATGCGTTTTTACTGCACGACATGGCAGTGATTAACTATAAAGAGTGTAGTGAGTACCGAACTGAAAGAGTTCTGGCTGGCGGGGATACGGAGACTCTGGCCGATGATGTGGTGAGGTTTGTAGTAAAAACTTTTCCTATGTCAAGAAGTTGTGAGAGAGCCGGTGGATTTGGAACCTATAATATTGGTCGTGAAGCTCAAGCACCTGAAACAGTTTGCCCAGCAGGCTATTCAGTTGGCATGGACGAAAATAACGATGGAGTTTATGATGTTTGTGTGCCTGATCCTTGCTCTGGAGATGAAGAAGCATCTGCAACGACCGCTAACAATTCATCCAGTCAATCATCATTATGGGATACACTCGTCTCTGGCCTACAGGATTTAGTTGGTAATCCCATCAGCTGTTCGAGTGGCCGAAAAATTCAATCTGATGTTATTTACACCAGCAGTGGCTCTGATCCATTAAGTTACGTGACTCATTACGAAAGTCCGGTTTATGAAAATGGTAGTCCAAATCCAACTGATATATGGAATGTCTATAATGGGTTTGGAAGGACGGACAGTCACTTTAAAAAGCTGGATACGATCTACGCTAATAACGACTACAAGATATATCGAATTAACAGCAAAAACAAAGCTGGACATTATTTCTCAGGAGTTGATGGTAATTTAAAGGCAAAGTATAAAAAAAGTGGCTCCCTAATTGTGGAGGCTGATGGTTCCTATACGCACTCTTTGCCTAGTGGAGTGAAATATTCATACAACCCGAATGGTCAACTGGTCACCAAAATTTCGGCGACGGGGTTCGTTAGAAAATACGTTTATCACAGTAGCGGTGAGTTACATAAGGTAACCAATCATTTTGGTAAAACGCTGGCTTATGACTATAACTCAGGTGGGTTGGTCTCCAAAATTACCACACCCGACAACAGTGATTATTTGTTCAATTATGATGCCGCCAAAAATCTCATAAAAATTACCTATCCAGACAATACGCCTGGTGATTTAGCTGATAATCCGGCGGTTCAATATCTATTTGAAAACAGTCAATTTCCAAATCATCTAACCGGCAAGATTAATGAAAAAGGTATTAGGGTTGCTACCTGGCATTATGACGCTAATGGTAAAGCGATAAGTAGTGAACATGCCAATGGCTTGGAAAAAGTTGAACTGGACTTTTCTGTCGAAGATCAAACTAAAGTTAAGCGTTATATTTCGAGTACCAAGACCAATGAAGTGATCTATCACTACAAAAATACTTATGTGAATGCTGAGCATCAAAAACAACTAGTTAGCTATGAGCAACTTGCTTGTACTGATTGTACGGTTGGGAGTTGGAATTACGGTTATGACGCTAATGGTTATTTGGCCAAGTCAACGAGCCCTTCCGGAGTGACCACTCAGTTTACTCATGATGCGAATGGTTTTGAAACTCAACGAATTACTGGAGTCGGTACACCAGATGCACAGACTATCGATACGGTTTGGGACACCACAAAACGACAAGTCACTAAAACGACTAAGGACAATTTAAAAACCGAATACTTCTATAATGCCAATAGTCAATTATCGTCTGTAACTCTAACGGATTTGGTTTCGGGTGAAACGCGAACAACGACTTACACCTATAATAGCGATGGATTAGTCGAGACCATTGATGGTCCAAGAACGGATGTTTCTGATCTCACAACCTATGGTTACGACAGTGCTGGAAACGTTAATACCATTACGAACGCCTTAAATCATGTAGTGACTTTGGATAACTACGATGCCAGTGGCCGTGTTGGTCAGGTGACCGATGCTAATGGTATCGCCACCACAATGACCTATACGCCGAGGGGATGGCTCGCAACAACCACCGTTAATAGCTTAACCACTGAATATCAATATTATGCTACCGGCTCGCTGAAAAAAGTACTCATGCCTGCTGGGCAAACCTTAACTTATTTTTACGATGATGGTGAGCGATTAACTGCAGTGGAAGATAACGCCGGTAATCGTATGGAATACACTTTGGATTTGATGGGCAATATCACCAAGTCTGAAATTAAAGACCCACAAGGCGTGGTTAAATTCAGCCAAGCCCAGGTGTTTAACGCACTCGGGCAATTAGCGAAAACACTGGGCAACAACGGTCAGTTTACTGAATCCTCTTATGATGCGGACGGTTCAGTTACCACTTCGGCTAATGCTAAAAGTCAAACCACTAGTTCAACACTTGATGCCATCAAACGTGTCACTAAAACTGTGGATGCCGCGCAAGGTGAAACCAGCTTTGCTTACAACCAGAAAAATCAAATCACCAAAGTGACTGACCCGGAAAACAGAGAAACGATTTATGAATACAACAATTTTGGTGAGTTAACTAAGCTGACTTCACCTGATACCGGCGTGACAACTTATACGTACGATTTGGCAGGAAACTTAAAAACCAAAACCGATGCGAAGAGCATTACGGTTACTTATAGCTACGATGTACTTAATCGACTGGTTAGCCAAACTTATCCTGATACGACGCAAAACGTTTCTTATGCCTATGACGACGTAGCAAATGGCAACAAAGGTATTGGCCGATTGACTTCAGTAACTGAAGCTACCGGCAGTACCAATTATGAATACAATTCATTTGGGTTGATTGCTAAAGAGACAAGAATCATCAATGGCAAGTCTTATGCAATCAGTTACGATTTAGACTCTTTTGGTCGCATTGCAACCATCACTTATCCGAGTGGTCGAACAATTAGTTATACCTACAATTCTCTTGGCCAAATAGATGCTTTAAGCACCGATAAAAATGGCACTGTGACCACACTGGCATCAAATGCCACTTACCTTCCGTTTGGGCCATTAGTTAGTTTCAATTTCGGGAACGGCATTGCTTCAACAAGAACTTATGATTTGGATTATCGTCTGGATGATAAAAGTAACTCTCTACAGGTGGTCGATTATCAATATGACTTAGTTAATAATATTTCGACCATTACTGACAGTTTAGTTGCAGCCAACAGCAATTCTTACACTTATGACAATATCAGTCGATTAACTAACGCAACTGGCGATAATGATTCTATTACTTATCAATACGATGCTACTGGCAATCGATTACAAAAATCAGTTAATGAAACTACTGATAATTATACCTATCAAGAGGCGTCACAGTTATTGAACTCAGGGGCAAGTAACGAAGAAGTAAATATCGTTCCTGTTGCGGAATGGAAGCTCGATAATTCAAATGGCGATAACACCGCAACGGATAGTATAGGAAATAACAATGGCAGTTACTTAGGTGGTGTTGGATTAGGAACTGAGGGGCATAAGCAAAGTTCAAACAGCATATCTTTGACCGGGGCTGTTGGAACCTATGTTGAAATTGGTAACCCAGGTGATGTCCAATTAAATTCCGGTACTATCGAAGCTTGGATAAAGACAAGTAATGCAGGTGACAGTTGGCGCGGTATTGTTGTGAAAGAACTGGCTTATGGCATGTTCTTAAATGGAAACCAGTTAGCGGTATATGATTGGCAAGCTGGAAGAGCAAGCTACACTGGTGTCTACCTTAATGATGGTCAATGGCATCACGTCGCATTTGCGTTTGATGGAGGCGTGTCAAATGGCAGTACGCTATATATTGACGGTCAAGCAGTATTAACGACGACTCACTCAATCAATGCACAAACTCAAAAGCTAGTCATTGGTGCGGGCAATCAAACTGGCTCTGTACAAAATTTTATGGGTGATATTGATGATGTCCGTATTCATAGCACAAAATTAACTGCACAAGAAATTTCAGACTCATTTAATGACAGCCCAAATAGTTCTTCTGTTATCAGCGAATGGCAGTTTGAAGATACCGCGAATTCATATGGTGCAATAGACTCCGTCGGTGGAAATCATGGTGTATATAACGGAAATATTGGTATAGAACAACCTGCCGCGCCTAACAGTGCGTATAGCATTTCACTCGGTGGTGAAACAGGTTCCTATGTTGGACTTGGTAATGCAACTGAACTTCAATTAAATCGAGGGACCGTAGAAGTTTGGATAAAAACGCCCGATGCTGGTAGTGCTTGGCGTGGCATTGTTGTTAAACAATATGCTTACGGAATGTTTCTTGGCGATGGTGAGCTCGTTTTATATGACTGGGCGGCAAGTCGTCAAATCTATACGGGAGTCTTTTTAAATGATGATAATTGGCATCGTATTGTTTTCACCTTTGACGATGGTGTAACTGACGGTAGTCAGATATATGTGGATGGACAGCATGTTTTAACGACTACATTTAACATCAGTAACCAAAGTAGAGGGTTAACAATTGGCTCAGGAAATGATGCAGGGAGTATTCAAACGTTTAATGGCTGGATTGATAATGTGCGTTTGTTTGATGTTCCCTTGACAGCTGAGCAAGTTGCGGCGATTGCTCTCCCACAAAATGGTTCTGGAAATGGCGCTGATTTCACCTATGACGGCAACGGCAACACCATCCAAAAAGGTGACATAACTTTCACTTACAACGATGCCAACCGAATGGCAGCAAGCTCAATTGGCGGTATCATCACCACTTACCAGTACGACGCCAAAGGCGAGCGTAGTGTTAAGATCCGAAACGGGGTTGAAACCCATTACCTTTATGACTTAAACGGACAACTAATCGCTGAAGCCGATGGGCAGGGTAATGTCACTAAAGAATATGTGTATTTTGATGGACAACCTTTAGCGCAAATGGTGGGGGATGATATTTATTATTATCACAACTCCCATTTAGGTACCCCGGAAATGATGACCGATGCTAATCAGAGTATTGTTTGGCAAGCGAGTTATACGCCGTTTGGTAAAGCGACGGTGACCAATGAAACCGTTGTGAATAATATTCGATTCCCTGGTCAGTATTATGATGTGGAGTCTGGACTCCATTACAACTACTTCCGGGATTACGACCCGGAGATTGGGCGGTACATTCAATCTGACCCGATTGGATTGAATGGGGGGATTAATACTTATGCCTACGTAGAAGGCAACCCGATTAACGCAACCGACAGACTTGGGCTTTATTCAACACTAAATCTTTGTGCTAATCCTGCAAATGCGGCTGCATGTCAGGCTGCTGGTTATGGAGCTATTGGTGGTGGAGCTGTCGGAGCTGGTGTTAATGCTGCATCCCAGTATCTAGAATGTGGAGAGATAGACTGGGGAGAAGTTGGGCATGCTGGTCTTGAAGGAATGTTCTTAGGGGCTACTCTCGGGCTTGCGGAAATCAGACTTGCAGGTTACATTCTCGGAAGGATGGCTGTTAGTCGGGCTGCGGTTGCGGGTGGTGCTGCCGGTGCTGCCACTAGAAGTAATTTGGATCGACTGTTAGGAAGAATCAATACTGTAGGTGGGAATACTAATTGCGCACATTGTGCCATTGCTCTAGATGCTACTTTAGCAGGAAGACCTGCGTATGCCTTAAACAACTTAGGTGATTCCACAAGCGTGATAGCCGTTCAAAATCATTTTGGACGAATATTTGGAAGTCCGACAAGCTTAACAAGAGTAGAGGCTCAAATCTCTAATGCTGGACATGGTGCTAGAGGAGTTGTTTTTGGAGCGAGAGATGGAGTTCCTGGGCATTACTTTAACGTTGAAAATAGAAATGGTGTTGTCAGATTTATGGATGGTCAAACCGGAAGGGACTTTACTTCTGTGGGCCAAAATTTTATTTTTTATCGTTTATTGAGAACAAACTAAACATCAAAAAGAGTTTATTTAAGGATTAACAAATGATGAGTAAAGAAATGCCATACTTTGTATTCACTCAAAGTTTTTGTGTGCCACTCTATCTAAAAAAAGATGGTTGCTATCAAAAAACAAGATCAGGAGAACTAGCAGAATTAATGACTGGTCCAGGATACATAATTGTTAGTAATCAAATAGCAGATATATTCAGGCAAACAGAAGCTACTGGTGCCAGCTTCACAAGTGTAGAAATCTTTGACCCTAAGACCAATGCTTATGAAACTGGATTTGAAAAGATGGACGTGGATTCTCAGTTTAATGAAAGAAATATCTCTGATTTAGAGCTAATTGGTAAACAGTTCTACGCATTAAATAATGAGAACCTCTTTGTTAGTCCCAGTCTCAAAGAAGAACTCGAAGGCTTAACTTCAACATTGGAGTTTAGCAAAGGTCTTTCAATGTTTGGGTGAAGAACATAAGTTAGTAATTAACATAAAAAAAAAAGAACAGTAGACAGTCTACTTATCAAAAAGCAATATTAGGAAGTTTTCTGTCTGTTTTTCGTTTGAGTTACTCACTTAATAGATTGAAAAGAAAAACTCACTTTAGAAGTTTACCAAAATACTATTAATCTCAAATTTAAGACGAGCAGAAATGTTCGAGATAAGGAGTCAATTGGGCGTTTTGGGATGACTTACTTCGAGTCGCGATACACCAGCTTGGCTGCGGATATTCCTCGCATACAACGTTGTTTCAAACTCGTTGCTTTGTTTTTAATCTGTTGAAAATGTCCAACCACATGACAATAATTCTCATTAAATTGTTGAATGTGTTTCAGCCAATGATTCTGTTGAAGATTTAAACATTCCAGTATTGAAGCAACCCCTTGAGGTATTGCATGCTTGTGAGGATAAACAATCGACTTTCCAGTCCATTCAACCAATAATATGTAGTCCTTTAAAGACAGCGCTAGCGGGAGTGATTTGTCAGAAGATAAAACCGGTAGCGTTGGACTATCGAGATATGCTTGGACTTTAATTGGTTCTTGCTGCTTAATGTTATCCAGTCGGCAATGAATTGAGGTGTGCTTCGAATCCTCCAGCTTCTGAGCCATATTGGCGCGAATAGGATTTAAATCCACATAAGCCATACAAGAAACCAAGGCCGCTTCATCCAATAACGCTTGTGCGGAATAACGTCCTTCCCAAAATCGTCCTGTGCAGCCGTCTTCAAGATTACTTTGCCTTGCCAGCGGCTCATTCAATCGTCCCATATACCAAGACAGATTACCAAGCCGTTTGCGATAGGTCGTCAGTCTATCTTTATCGGCCATGATTGCTTGTTTTTTCAGTTCGCGAAGTTTGCGGTTTTCAGGTAAGTCTAGCTGTCCTGGGTAGGCCTTAATCCAACGGTCGGCAACTGCTTCATCAGTCCATGTTTCGGGGGCTTTCGGATCGACAGATAAAACAATATGATAATGATTGTCCATCACTGCATAAGCATAAATCTCAACCGCGAAAGTCTCACACAACTCAAACATTCTTCGTTCAAGCCAATCTTTTCGATGAGAAAAATCTGTGCCAGTGACTTCATCCACACCGCACAAAAATGTACGACGAACGCAGCGGTTGGTAACGTGATAAAAACCGAAGTTTTCTTGGTCAACAATGTGCTTTCGCGGCGTTGCCATCTAATCGTCCTTGATTAGTGAGTTGATATGAAACTCATTTTATCAAGGTAGGCAATAAGCTCAATCTGGAAAGTCTTAAATTAAACTGAGACATTTCTGAGGTGGTTGTAGGAATTTGTGGATAAACAGACTGTCTGCTTAAGCATTCTTAAGCATTTTCCTCTACCTCATGGTATGATGAGCCCTACAATGATTGCATCGAGATATAGAACAGGGCATATTTTTGATAGTATTTGGGGCTCGAATTTAGCTGCTGGAATACAAATTGGATTAATGAGGAGTATTCGAGGCGCTTCGCAAATGTTACTTGAATATGGAGCTTCATCACCCGATGAACGAGCAAGAATGGAAGCTGGCGGTAAGAAAAATCAGTGTGAATGCGAGTAAGTTTTGACGTATTTAATTACTATATTTTTAGTTCTCTTGAATATCATTATTTCGGTATTGGTATTTGAGGGAACTTTAAGAATGCTTAAAAAGGTTAAATCGGTTGTTTTATTTTTAGTTACGAGAATAATTACGGTAGTCTTGTTCGGTTTTCAACTATGGAGCTTTTCAATTGAGTTGAAGATATTTTTGCCGACTTATACATCCTTTGAATATCAAATGATTGTTTTGTTTTGGATAGGTTTGATTTTAATATATCTTCATAAAGTTTATACTCCAAAAGTTAATGCATATGTGAAAAGGAATTTTGACAAGTGAGGGCAAAATAAACGGACTGTTCACTTAAATATATAAACACATGCGGCAACCAACCAAAGGTAGCCGCTGATTCCATTGATGCCATGTTTTATTACCTCCATCATTCACCTAATATCCACTCAACCGCCCGATCCAATACTTCGTCATTAGGAATCCCTTCATCCACTGGAATTTTCGCGCCATATTTTTCCATTTCCCGATCTGCATCGATCGAGGTAGTTAGAATTAACTGACTTCCATCACTCAATTCAAAAATACTGTTGCCGGTTGAAAGGCCGCAACTAAGGTCGCCGAAAAATCGTACGTTTGGTACTTTCTTAAATGCGATCATAGTTGCTTCGCCTGAGCTTACCGTTGCGTTGTTACTGAGTACTGCGATTTTGGGCAATGAGTTTATAACTTGATAGGGTGTATTGACCTCGACGCTGGGATTAAAATTCCAGAATGAAGCACCATCTTGAAAGCCAAATGGTATGAAATTTTCATCTGCATCAACAAAATACCCAAATATTCCTTCTTGAAGAAGTGGGGCAACTCCCGCAATCATAGGATACATATTACCTCCTGAGTTGTTTCTTAAGTCGACAACCCACCCTCTGATATTCTCATTATCTTGTCCGCGGATTTCCTCCTGTTTGCCGTTTGCAAATTCAACCGCCTGAGTGGAACTACCAGAAAAACCGGGAATATGAATGTAGCCAACCTCATTATGTTCTAGTGGAGTGATAGGTTCATCGGGACCACAGACGATATCAGAAACATAAATTACCTCCCCGTTTGCCATTCGGATAAAGCTATGATTTGTATTGAGCCCTAACAAAGCCCTTTCTAAAGCCCTTCGAGTTTGTGAGATTGTTGTTGCCGATGCAGCGAGGTTTGTTACTTCGGTTTCAAGTTGCGGCCAATCGACTTGGTACTTAGTGATCGCATTTTCGCGCATGATTTGGAGTACTTCTGCTACGTATTCCTGAGGAGATATGCCTTCGGTGGCTGGGGGACTGCTACTGCCGCTTCCACATCCAGATAACAATATGAGAAGTAAGCTCAGTAAAATTATACCAATTTTATTTATAAGTAATTTAACCATCGTTATTTATCCCTGTTTAGTTGTTTTTATTTGGTGCTGGCTTTCAGTTTCTTTGTCCCGGGGTGGATGAAGGTCAGGCTAATCGATTGTTGAATAGGCTTCACGAATAAATCCGGAATGTATCGGGAAACAGCGGATACTAACGAGAGAATGAGTGGAATCTTGCGGAATCGGACCGGACGATAAAATGGAAATAACGGTTAATAAAATAGAAGTAATGGCTAAATTGAAATAGCCAAAACCGTAGAAACTCAGACAACCGGGCTATCGGAAAGGCAAATGGTCCGAAATTCAAATGAGTTTTTGACGAGTGGTGGTTGATAGGTGAATTATTACTATACCAAAGACATTATGGCGAAATTACCATAGAATAACGCGTTTTTCAGATGATAGTTAAATTGGACAGGGATTTATAATGCGTTACTTTTTGGTAGTTTTTGCTTTTATTCTTTCAGCTTGCTCAACACGACAAGTTGCACCTGAGCTTTCCGGCTCAACGGCGCAGAGGTTAGTGACATACAGTATTGAAAAACTGATCAGTGAATTACCGGCGGAAGATTTTGCTCAACTTGGACAAAAGAAAGTTCATATTCAGAGCCACTTTATTAAAGAAAACCAAGTGCTTAGTTATGCTGACCAGATGTTGCGATTAGATCTGTTGAGGCGTTTTAATCTGAACATTACAGATGAACTTAATGAGGCTGATATTGAACTGCACTTCTTTTTTACTTCGTTAGGTACGGATACTGATACCTATGGTTTAACCATTCCTATTGTGGACTTTTCAGACACATCACAAAGTACGAACATAAATATTCTGGCGGTTGATATGTACCATGGTATTTCTGAGTTTATGTACTATGTAAAAGATAATGAGACCAATAAAATTATTAAGAAACGGAAGATGATTGCTCGTATTCGGAACGATAAATTTTCTACGCCGATTCTAGACTTTCCAATATCCAATATTGATTAAACTGAAAATCGTTGTTTTTTATGGGCAATGAAATATTTAGCAGACGAATAATCTATAGTGAATAACTCACAGACAGTCTACTAGCCGATAGAAACCATCGGTTAGTTCGCTGTCTGTCTCCTACCGAATACAACAACATGGCGTCTAAGCTGTTTTGTACAGATACGCCTAAGAGTATTGCCTTTTCAATGTTGCCAAGATTGGATAAGAGGCCCGCGTGTTTTCCATTTAACAAAATTGGAGGTATATTGTTACTGAGCCAGTATAAAAGTACTAACTAAGGGAGTTTGTAATGCCAGAGTATCCTGATATTACGGTTTATATTGAAGCCCTGGAACAACGTATTTTAAGCCATCCGGTTAAGTCTATTACGATGCAAAGTCCGTTCTTGCTGCGTACCGCTCAAATCCCATTTGATTCAGTTATCGACCACAATGTTATTGCCCTAAAGCGGATCGGAAAACGGATTGCCATCGGTTTTGATAATGATATCTGGTTTGTATTTCATTTAATGATTGCGGGGCGTTTTCATTGGAAAAAGTCAGGTAACAAAAAGCCCGGTAGAAGTGCATTAATTATCCTGGAGTTTGCCGAAGGGTATCTATATTTGACAGAAGCAGGTCATAAGAGAGCATCCTTACACATACTACATAACGGCGAAGAGCTCGAACAAATCAATCCTGGCGGCGTTGAAATTTTCGAAAGTTCTTTAGAACAGTTTAAATCACAACTTGTAGCCAACAACCATACCTTAAAACGTTCGCTAACGGATCCGCATTATTTCAGTGGGATCGGTAATGCCTATTCCGACGAAATCTTACACCACGCAAAAATATCGCCATTAAAACAGACGCAGAAATTATCTGATGATGAAATTGATTCGCTGTTTAATTCAACCAAGTTCATCTTGGATAAATGGACTCGGTTGTTGCGAGGGAAGAGCAAAAACAAGTTTCCGGAAAAAGTGACAGCCTTTCATGACGAAATGGCGGTGCACGGCAAATACGGACAGCAATGTCCCGATTGCGGCACTAAGGTTCAACGGATACGCTACGCGAGCAATGAAACAAATTATTGCCCTCGCTGCCAGACGGGCGGAAAATTGTTGGCTGACAGAGCTATCTCAAGGCTGTTGAAGAAGGATTGGCCTAAAACTATTGAAGAGTTGGAGAATCGAAATCTGATGAAAAAGTGAATGAGTCCTTTTTCTACTTTTCTATCTGACTTGTTCTTATCACTTGAACAAAAAAAAGGGGAGCTGTCGCTCCCCAAGACCCTTGTGTGACAACAAGGAACCCAAACTTGAAGTTAGGTTATTTTTTTCTTCTTAGTCCTGCTGAGCCAAACACGGCGAGTAAGAGTAAGAAGAGATTCATCGAACCACTTCCGCTTGATGAAGGTGTAGGTGCTGGTTCGGGAGCAGGAAGCGTACAACTGCCGTCATCTTCCTGGGCATTCGCATCATAGTTAGTTGCAGTTGGATCGGTACAACCCGCCGCTAATCCATCCGAGACTACACTTAGCATAAAACTTACCGAGTGAGCGTCATTTGAATAGCTGTTATCCGCAACAATAACGGTGATTTCTGTTTCTCCATACCAATTTTCATCAGGTGTTATATCGATAGTCGAACCGGATTCGTGACCATTGACAGTAACGGTAACATTGTCGCCGGATGCACTAATTGTGTTAGACGATGGATCGGTATCGTTATAGATAACTTCAACGCCGGTTAAAGTAACGTCTTCATTAGTCATCTGATCAGCTATGGCCCCAACAGTAATGTTGGAAGGCGAAGTAATCGTATGCACCGCAGTGGTATCGGCAATACCTTCAACCTGGCTAACAACTTCGACGTTCATCGTACGGCCGGTAGCATTGTTGTCTATTGCTAACTGGAAAGTTATGTCAAATTGAGTGGCCTCAGGGCCGGTGTAGTCATAACAAACAATTAATCCATCGTGTAATACCCGATCAATATCACCAAAAGCAAACTGGGTAACAGAAGCACCTTGAAGTGGAGAGAAGGTACCACGAGGACCGTAGAAACCGTAAAGACCGATAGAGCCGCCTTGTACGTCCATTAACCACGGTGTTACCGGTAAGTTATTTTCATCAGCAAATTGCAGATTGTCATAAGCCATTACAATTTCATGCTGATTGTCCCCAAAATTATATTCCAATGAAATATAGGTCTCAAAGTCATAGCGATCCCCCCATTCTGTCCAAACAACATCACCTATCATTGGATCCCACATAGCAGATTCCGTACGTGCATCGTCCCACTCAATGATTAGCGCTTTTGGATTATCGTTATAAGCGATGGTTACACCTGAAGGCTCTGCACTTTGATCCCACCATGGTGGAGCAAAATAAGGAGTTCCAAGTTGACCATCAAACATACCGCCACGAAAAAGAGGGGCGATCATGGTATCTGGAATCCCGCCATAGAAAATGTTCTCCGGTGCGAAAGGATAATGGTCTGCCCAGAACTGCGGCATTTCATCGAACTGCACCCAGCCCTGGCTGGAAATATTTATCGATTCATACGGCATGGTTTCAGTATTGTGATATGGCGCAAATGCTACATCTTCTGCCGGGAACCAGTCTTTGAAATTGAAACGGACCCGGTCATTCCAGTGGCCGCCGAAGCTTGGACTGAAACCGTATTCTGAATTGAAATCAATATAGCCGCCATCTGTGCTAAGCGGCATCCGGCATGCTTCATCAGTTTCGTTTGTAGTCACAATATAGTTTCTGTTCCAGGAGGAAGAATCTATTTGAGTGCCGCTAATTGTTAGCTGGTTACCTTCAACAGTAATATCACCGGTGACATGACGCATGTTATTTAACATCGCGCTTCCTTCAACGTATTGAGTACCCTCTGGAAGAGTTGCTGTTAAAGTATAAGAGCGATCTGCACCTTCCATATTGGGAAGCACATGGATATTCATATCAACTAGATCGCCGGGGCGAGCTTGAGTCTGACTACCATTGATTGAAACATCGTTGATTCCGCGTCTAACATTTACCGGAACTAGTCCCAAGTTACCTGCGTCGGATGAGGATGTGCCAAAATCAATTGCAGTATAACGAACATCGTTCTCGTTAAAATTTGAGAAATCCCATTCTATGTCAACATCAACCATTGTTGTTGTAGCATTGATTGGAGTTGTTGTAGTGACGGAAATATCGGAAGCTATTTCATCGGTAACTACGCCGTAAGCAAATCGGTACGTATCTTTGACTGGCTCATTACTGTGTTTGTAGTTGTGGAAGATAATCCAGTAGCGTCCCGGATTTGGATTATTGATACTACAGAAATCTTTTTCTCTTTCTGAATAAGACCAGCAAATGGCTTCATTCGAGAAATCAATTTCGCCGTCTTCGTTTGCGTCTATACCAACAAATACATCGGCATCACCACGCTGCCATATCGGGTCAGCGGTAGTTGCTACACGGTCCAAGGTCTCAGCAAAAACTCGCTTGGCGCCTGCTGGAACATCAATCCAGTAGGTGGCAGTACCGTTCATGTCTTGATCAAAAATTGGAGAGGAATAATCGTCATCTTGATCTAACTCGATAGTGATATCGTTTGGAACAACGGCAGCATAAGCCTGGCCTGTAAACTCAACTACTTTCTCTACCGGAATGTTATTGAGACGGTATTTGCCGTTGTCGCGATGAGCTACAACAGGAACCATTTGCGGCATGTTGTTTCGACTAAATTTCATTTTAACCGGCCAGTGAACGCTAGGAATATCATCCTCGGCAGCGGTGAATTTTACATCGCCAAATAGATAAGGATCTTCTGTGTTACCAACTCGAGCTGTTGCATCCAGAATTTCCGCGGTCACTACAATCGAGCGGCTTTCACCTGCTTTGATGGCAAATTGTGAAGGTTGAGCTTCAATTTTGATACTCACAGGATCGTGATTTGGCGCGGCAGTTACACTCCAGGTGCCATCTTTAGTTGCGGTAATGGTTCTGATCCAACTACAGCGAGTCTTACAAGCAGTGTTCACTAAAGCAGGTAAATTAAGAGTCGTCGAGTCGCCGCCATTCATCGGGTTAGCTAACATCATATTTTCAGCCGTTTCATCCATGATGAAACCTGCATTCACTGCTGCAGCTACATCGATAAGGCCCGAACCACTTCTAAAAAATGGATCTGCGCCTGAGCCATCGTCAGTGTTGGGGTTAGCCGTCATCTGGGCCGCCGATTGCACTTCAGAAACCGTCCAGTCAGGGTGCGCTTGGCGGATCAATGCTAAAGCTCCGGCAACGTGTGGAGAGGCCATGGAAGTTCCACTGATCACGTGCCAATCTTGTGCCGAAGGGTAAGCGGTAAAAGGTTGATCGTCGGAGTAGGCTGCCATAACTTCTACGCCGGGTGCACCAATGGTAGGCGTTAAACTGCCATCCCAGGTTGGATTCTCTGCTGCGGACGTAAAGGTCGCGATTTTAGTTTTTTCACGCACTTCGAAATCTACAAAAGCTTCCGCTGACGAAATTGTACCTGTATGTCCTGAACCGGTAGCCAACCAAGTAAGTAATGGTGTCGCTTCATTTTTGGTGATATGAATGCTAGGCAACGGGTACATATCTTGTACTTCACTACCATAAGTTCCCCACGAATCTTTGTTATACAAAATGAATCCGCCTGCGCCCGCAGCAACTAAGTTGTTTGCCTTATCAATACGTGGTTGATCAGAGCGTTCGCATACAACGATTTGATCGGCGGTAAAGGTATTTGCGGCAAAGGCTGTATCACAGGATTTGTCGCCAAAAGTTTCGCCCAATACAATTTCACCAGTGATGCTGCCGGAAATACTGGAGCCGCCAATATCTTCAGGTGGTGTTGTATCTCCTCCGCTCATGGCAGAAAGCGTTTTTTCTTCAACGTCAAAAACACGATCGTGGTGAGTCGCTGCAACGTTCATCAGCCAGGGCGAGTTGTGGTTGGTTGGATTACCAAAGCCCGCATTACCCGCAGAAGCTGCGACAGAAATACCGGCAGCATATGCAGAATAGAATGCTTGTTCAATTGCATCATCCCATGGGAAACCCCAGCCGCTTATTGAGTAGTTAATGACATCTGCGCCATCTAAAACTGCTTGTTCAATCGATGCTAAAGTT
This sequence comes from Kangiellaceae bacterium, assembly GCA_026196875.1. Taxonomy (GTDB): domain Bacteria; phylum Pseudomonadota; class Gammaproteobacteria; order Enterobacterales; family Kangiellaceae; genus Aliikangiella. The sequence continues at coordinate 2,349 of JAPHTP010000033.1, read as the reverse complement.
GCTTCAGTTGGACAGCCATAGTAAGGACTAGTTACGCCATCACCAGCCCAACAGGCTTGATACATAATCACGTTAGCGTGTGGCGCTACACCAGATACTTGACGAGTAAGACCAGTATCGCGTCCATCACCAGAAGCACCTAATTCATTCGGATCCATGTCGTAGCTGGCAAACTGCAAAGGCGCATCCAAAATCACATTGCCCGCAGCAGTACTCGCTGTGTGAGACCCATGCCCGTTGTAGTCTTCACCAAAGATCGGACGAATTTGTTCAAACTGCCACTCATATTGTGGTGGATTGTCGGGATAACCGTCTTGGAAATAAATGGCGTTGTACATTTCAGAAATTTTGTCCCAAGTGTACACTCCGATTAATTTGTCGTTACAACGATCAGCAAACTCCATTTCCGCACACTGGCCAAGGTAATTGCCTGCACCGAGTGGATTAGTATGGTCATAACCATCATCTCCTATATCTGCAAATGACTCGTGGTCGCTGTTAATGCCTGTGTCAATTACTGCGATGATTTGGCCTTCACCTTTATAGGGCATACCATCATGCGACCCTGTTCCAGTCCAAACTTGATCTGCTTTAATATTTTGCGGACCTACATCACTATCTAGTTCGTGAACAACGGAACGTTGAATGTAAGAGACTTGATCTGATTCAGCTAGTTGTGCAGCTTGTTTTTGCGACAATTTGGCAGTTACCGCATTTAGAGTCACGTTAAACTGCTGTTCTACTTTCAAATTCACACCTAGCTTATTTGCTTCAGTGATGAACTGAGCCTGTTTATTACCCAGGTAATGACGATAAGCAGAAATTGCTGAGTTGTTAACTCGTGACGCTGTGAAAAGCTTACTGCTTACCGAGGTGCCTTTGCTTTGTGGAGCTGCCGATTGTTTTGTCGCTACTGCATTTAGCGAGTTTAATGCAGTGGCTTGTAAACCTGCGATCCCACCGGTGTAAGTTGCAACAGGCTTGTCCTTTAGTTGAATGATATAAACATGTTCACCCGTTAGATTGGGTTCGGCTTTGAACTTATCTGCTGCCGATTTGCGATGGAGCTGGCGATTTAGCGCGCCCGGATTGTTGCGCGGGCTGAGCGCATCAAATTGCGCTTTGCGGTTGTCGCGAATTTCTTCCCTTTGTTTAATTTCCTCGGCTGTAAGGTCGATGGGCTTCCATCCGCTTGAAGCCTGAGCTGTTTTATTGATAGTCGCAGCTCCAATTCCGGCTGCGTAGAGCGCGGTCAAGGTTGCAACTGTTAAGGATTTGAGTTTCAAAGTAAACCCCCTTTTATAGTTATATAAAATCAAAATCGAAATTGAAATTTCTCTTTTGAGAAAGTTAGCGTGTCATCTCTGATGAGATGTGAGCCGGTTAACATATAACCATGGTGAATATGAGAGGGTTGTACAAAGATGTGTAGATCGCCACAATCTGTACATTTTTGTACAACTAAGTTTTTACGGCTGTCGAAAATGCTTTGCTATACTGATGTGATAGAAAACTTATAAATAGTATTTCAGTTGTACCCCAAGAAAACTGCTCAATCTAATAGGCATTTCATATCGCGAGTCGCTTCGGCAGCCTGCGATGCTTGCCTTTGCGCGGATAAACTACAATTGAATAGCTTATGGCTGGTTGGTTTGTGTTTGTTGATTTTTACATCGATAGGCCAGGTTAATGCCGAACCATTTGAATACGAAGTTAATAGCCGGATCATTCAATCGCCCGAGAAGGGTGTCAAACTTAAACAGAATGGTTCAACTAAACAAAATGAGCTGTCCCAAGATGATCTATTCGAAGAAGACTATTTACTTGAACAAGAAGATCTACCCGAAGATAGTCTAAATTTCGAAACGACCAGCAAATTCAATTTTGATTTATTGCTAGGTTCATTTCATATGAACTCGCCGGTTAATACTGATGAAGATGTTGAATTATTCGTCATTCCAAAAATTAGCTATTATGGTGATAATTTTTATTTTGAAAATACTACACTTGGGTATAGCTTAGTTGAGAACGAAAAGTGGACTTTAGATCTATTGAGCCAGTTTAATTTAGATGCAGTCTACTTTCACACTAATAATGACGAGCTTAACACTTTTCTCAATTTCTTATCAGCGGATGTGTTAATTATTCTGCCGTTTGATCCAGACATTCCTTTTATTGAAGAGCGTGATTATTCCTATATGGCCGGATTGGCTGCGCGCTGGCACTTTGCTCACGGCTACGATGTGAATTTAAAATTAACAAGAGATGTCTCGGGAGTTCACGATGGAGTTGAAGCTGATTTTTCGCTTTCTCATTTTGGTGGTGCTGAAGGCTTTGGTTATAGCATTG
>JAPHTP010000045.1 GCA_026196875.1 Kangiellaceae bacterium | reverse complement strand
GCTTTGGAATACACGAGTTTAAGTTAAGAAACCGCCAACCTTTCAGTTAGCGGCCACCTTCAGTTGAGAGCGCCAACTCTCGGTCGAAGATTGGTCAATGTTCAACTCGCTCAAGGAGTCAAACAATGACGTACAGGGATTATACTCTGTCGCAGCTAACACTGCGACCCCAGTTTCTCAAACCTTTCTTATTGATATCTCATATCACCAACTTCTACGCCTTGCGGATAACCTATTCTTTTTTAAAGAAAAAACCACTATTTATCTAAGCGTTTACTCAACGTTCCCAACAGTTTCAGGCAGTTTGCATTTACCATTTGAGTTTTCAGATTGGTTTTAAGCAGGGATTTCGCTCGCCTTTTAAAAAGCGAAACTCTCAATAATCGCTCAATAAATAAACAATCTGCCATAACCCAGTTTGAGAGCTGGGCGTTCGCGAAATGAAGAGTTGCGGGCTTTTGATTGTTGGAGCTTTCTTGGCCGCTAGCACGGATCAAATTGTAAGTACGAAGTCATAAATACTAAGCAAAAATTTTAAGTTAAAGGGAATTTAAATGACGAATATAAAAATTCAGGATGAAAACCTAGCAAAAAAATTATTAGCCGTTAGAGACATCTGTGGCTTCACCGCAGACTATCTGGTGCTCAACCTTCACCACTTCGAAAGTAAACCAGAGCAATACATCATTTACAACTTAAGTAGTAATTTAAATCGCTCTGTAAAAAGTATCGAGATCGAATTAATTTCCCGCGGGCTACATTGTCAAGATCGCCCCTACTGCTCCAGTTCATTTGAAAACCTCAGCTATCTAGACGTTGATTTAGTTGCGCTGGTTAAAGACTACATAGCACAAAAGTCGACAAGCAAAAAACAGAATGAAGGAAAAGCCAGAAATCTAGTAAGGCAACTGCATCGATAGGGAAATTAAAAACTCGAAACGATAAATCGATTAACGCCAATTTAAAAGGAAGTAAATATGAAATAAGAAATTTGTACTTGATGAAAAGAAAATTAAATTTAATGAGTAGATATAAAGAATCTACATTAACCAAAATAAATAAGAGGAAATGGAAAGCCATGAAAAGGTTTTTATTATATTGTTTAGTACTGTTTTGTTCGTCCGTATACGCTGAGAACAAAATGACTTATGTTGAAAGTTTTGATACTAACGCCGAGTGGGGATTGATGAATGCTCATTACTACCCTCTGCCTGATGTTGATTGTGGTGGAGGCGGCGGTGGAGGAGGCGCTATTCCGAAGAGTGTGCAGCCTCTGTCCAGTGGGGACAATTGCTTACCTGGCTATAGTGAATATTGGTATTTTCTTAATTACAAGACTTCGGAGATAAAAAAGTATCAAGTTATTGTACAGCTTTATAATAAGCGGGTGCTTTACAATGTAGTTAATTTAAATTCTGAAGATCTGACAAAGCAAGTAGAATTTGAGAGTATCAATAATGATATTGTATTGGCCAAAGCTCAAATGGAAACAGCATGGCCAAGCTTTTATGCACAGTTTGATAATAATGAGATTGCTAAAAAGGGAGACTTCTACTCAAAATCTGCGCCTAACTGTGCTGCCAATGGTAATGAAGATGCTGATAGTGTATTTGACTACTTTAGCCGTAATCATAACTACGCCTTTAGGAACCAAGTAAAGGATTTTGTTGAAGGACAATTTCCTAGTGAAGTACCAGCAAGAATAAATGGATTTCAGTTTAGTTTTGGTGCCAGAGAAGTATCTATTGGTGCGGGTTTAACTTGGTCAAACAATAGGGAGGTAGGGAGATTTAACACCGCAGATGGTGGGCTTTTGGCCTTTAGTGTTAATGTTAGTAATGGCATTCCAACAGCTGTCTTAGATCTTGACAATTCAAAAACCTCAAGTGGTATTCGCTTAAGTGATTTTATTCAAAAAGATGGCGATGCAACGGATTCATATAAACTCAAGCCTAACTCAGCTTATACGTCACCGAACGAATGCGAAGCGGCAGATATGGCGGTCGCGGCAAAAGGATTTATGCCTTCTGCAAATATTTCAAGCAATGGCGTTCCGGGCGGTTTCGATGCATGTACCACGGGAACAAAAGGCCCCTACAATTTTGTGATTGACGATTATATACCCCAAACCACAGTATGGGGAGATGGTGTTTCAGTAACAACATATCATCGAGTTACTACGCATATCAGCTTTTATGACTATGCACAACGGTGTGATTAATTTAAAATACGCTTATAAGGCCCTCTCATGAGGGTCTTTACTTTCATTGAAAAAGGAAAATCATGAAAACATATTTATATTGGGGTATTGGCGCTACTGTCCTCATAATGACTATTATATTTTTCGCCGCTACAGGGCCAGAAAAACCAATTGAAAATACGACTATTTCACTTAACGACAATTCCATTGAACCAGTTAATTCAATACAGTCAGAAACTGAAAAAGTAGTATTGAAGGTAGAGCCAGATAGTCAAGTTAAAAATACTCTACACTCGTTATCTGATGAGGAATTACTAAAACTACCTGCTTTATCTTCCGACTGTTCAACAGGCCTTTATTGTAACGAGCTGATAAAGGAAACCTATCTCGCAAATGGGGACGTTGAGTTCAAAATATATCGACGTGTTCTTACAGATGGTAGACAGAAGATAATTCGTCAGAGAATAAACTATATCGACGGTTATGAGAATGGATTTAATAGTCGAACAACCTATAAACGAGCAATACAACACCCATATTATAGTTATGACTATGAACAACTAAAATCGCTAGCAGAGTCGGGAGATATACAAGGCGCTGCTATGTACTCATATAAATTGGCACTTCGTCGACATAAAGAAAATAGTTCTGAATTTAAGGAAGGCATTAAATGGGCATTGCGCTCAGCTAAAATGGGGAACACTGCATCCTTACAAGACGCAATGCATGCTTATATTCGTAGAAATCATACCAAAGCTTACGCTTATCTACTTGCTATAAAAAAAGTTGGGCCGAAAGAATATTCAACAATATTGGAAGAAGGCTATTTGGGCGATTTAACAGCAGAACAAAAACAACAAGCAGAAGAAGAAGCAGCGTTGATATTAGAACAAATCAATAACTCTTAATTCCCCCAAAATACTTAATAAGCAACAATAAATAACACTGGATAACTATGTATATTAAGAAATTATTTTTAGTAGGAGGCATCGCCTTAACTAGCTCATGCACCATTAAACATTACACACCATCGATTGATGAAAATTTCGCAACGGTATCTTTTTCAAATTTAACTCGGCAAACGCCTGAGTTAAGGATTATTGATAGTTGTAGTACTTCTAAAATAGACAATGCCTTAATTGAACAAAAAGACCCTGCTGATATTTCCAAACATAGATTAAAAATCCCTATTCAAAGAAAAATTACGTTTGAATATAAATTTCTCTGGATAGGAGATGAAGTAACAGAACTAGTACCTCAAGGAACCGGATTGGGCAAGACGATTAAAGTGGAAAGAAGAAACGCAGCTGATACATGTAATAAGTCATTTACCTTCATTCCTGAAGAAAATAAGCACTACGAAGTCTATTTTGGCAAGGGAATGGAAAAGTGTGTACTAGGTGTCGGTGAGGCACGCTTGAGTCCAAGCACTAACCAGAAAAGTCTTTATGAAGTTAAAGCTGTTAGCAAACAAAATTGCTAAAAATAAAACCATGCATACCAAAGAATTATTAGACAGCCACAACGAAGAAATTTCTTACAAGAGTTCAGTGAATACCTATATTGTGGCTGTCAAAATAACCTTGCCCAGCGACGTTAAAAGCTGAATTAAAAAATGACTTCGGCAATCTCAATGATGGCCTGTATTGCAGCGCTATCTATAGTTGATTATGATGGCTGGGGATCGGTAATCAAAAACTAGCTAGGTAGCCTCGATCCTTGATCGAGGTTTTTCTTAATGCCACAACGAGTGGTTATCAATAAACACAAAGTCGGTTTCATATCGGTTTTATATCAGTTACTCGATAGTAACACTCAAAATTCTAGCTCCGTTGGTCATCCACAGTACTTTGTCGTATCCACTGACAACACGCCCGAAAATAGTGTAGTTGCGATCAAGATGTAAATTGCGAGCGGTATTGATATAAAATTGAGAAGTGCCGGTATCTTTTCCTGCTGTCGCCATGGCAACAGTCATAGGCTCTGACTTTAAAAAATTGATTTCTTCTCTAATAGTTTTATTGCTGGAACCTGTCCTATCACCAATCGTATCGCCGCCTTGAGCGACAAAATTACCGATTACTCGACTAAAATAGTTGTTGTTGAAAACGCCTTTCTGCGCGTTGTTAACAAAATGCCAGGCGGTGTAGGGTGAGTCTGGGAGTAATTTAAACGTGATATCCCCGACGGTGGTTTTTAGGGTTACTAATTTGCCAATAGCTTTCGATACTTCCGCGTAGCTCGGCACAGGTGCACGCGTTTCTTCCGGCTCTTTCAAATTTGCAAGCAATCGCCTAGCTTGCCTGCTTACCCTGGGATCGGGGTCTTGGGTAAGCCACTCGATAGTTTTATTAAAATCTGTTTTCGACTTTTCTTTTAGCAATCCCATCAATTGAATTTTTACATAAGCGGAAGGGTGTTTTAATAAAGTAACCACCCAGCTCATTTCGTCTTTGGTTTGTCTTTTAATTAGTCCGCGCATTGCTTCAACAACCATGGTTTCACTGCCGTGTTTTAGCTGCCGTTTAAGCAGACTAACAATATTGCGCGAATTGTTGTCTGAGGTCGCAAGAACGTTCAATGCTGTCTGTGCGATGATAGATTCTCTGGAAGCTTGCATCTTGCCGAGTTGAACCAATGATTGCGGAAAGTCCATCATATTTTGCATTCCGCGCATAGCCTCTATTCTTTCACCGAGTGAGCGCTTTTCAGTTTGCTCGATTAACCAGGCCAGTAGTTCACGATTATTCGTAGAGTCATGCTTACTCACTTTAGCTATCAAACGGGTGAGATATATTGCCGCCAGAGGTGATAATTTCTTTTTGGTTAACGGCAGAATTTCATCAGATGCCACTAATTTACCGACCCCTGGTACACGGTCAATAAAGAACCCGACTCGAGCAGCCAGGTCATCGCCTTTAGCGAATAATTCGATTAAGTCCTCAAAGTCGATATCATCATAATCATCTTGGAGTTCACGATGAAACACCATGGCAATGCCCAGGCTCTGGAACAAAGAGGCTTGAGCTGAAGCTGATTTCTCTTTTTCCAAGTGCTTTAGCATTCTTGTCACTAAACCATTTTGGCCTAGGTTGCCTAGCCCTAAATAGATTTCGTGCTTAACAATATCGCTGGTTTCAGTTTCTAAGCGTTGCCATAAATAGTGTGCGGATTCTTTATTGGCGGATAGGCCGAGGGCAAAAGCAGCATGTTGTCTAATTTGTTCATCTGGGTTTTCGAGAAAAGGAGCCACTAAAGGAATTATTGCTTTGCCGCCAATTCGGCCTAAGCCAATTAATGTTGTTAGCACAACAGACTTATCCTGATGGGCCAGGCCTTGGGCAAATATTGGTGAATTCGGATTTCTATCATCTACAAGCTGGTAAATTTGATGTATTATTTGCGTCTTATTAGATAACTCTTGTTTCGCTGAATAAGCCGCAACGGAAGTGCTCGTGGTTCCTGAAATAGAAATGGCGGCTGCCAACAATCCAGAATTAAGTAGTTTGCTAGTTTGTCGAAACATAGGAATTTACCAAGAGTGGTCAGTTATTATTGAGGCTATTGTCCGACAAATTGATATTGTCGACAAGCCGACTGCTTCTCAAGCCGGCAGAAAATATTGTTACAAATAAACGTTGTTGCAAATAAAAGCTGTCACAAAATAGATACGTAGAAGGTTATCGCTTTATGGCGCAATATATTTATTCAATGAGTCGGGTCAGTAAGATCGTCCCGCCACAGAAAACGATTCTTAAAAATATCTCACTGAGCTTTTTTCCCGGAGCCAAAATTGGCGTGCTAGGGCTAAATGGCGCCGGTAAATCGACATTACTCCGAATCATGGCCGGTGTTGATACCGATATTGAAGGTGAAGCTGTCCCTATGAAGGGGATCAATATCGGCTATCTACCACAAGAACCCAAGCTCGATGAATCTAAAGATGTGCGTGGTAATGTGGAAGAAGGAGTGGCTGAAATTAAAGCTGTCCTCAATCGGTTCGAAGAAGTGAGCAACGCATTTGCCGATCCTGATGCAGATTTTGACGCTTTGTTAAAGGAACAGGCTGAGTTACAAGATAAAATCGATGCCGCCAACGGATGGGAAGTTGATCGATTATTGGATAAGGCCGCTGAAGCTCTTAGATTACCGCCATGGGATGCTGACGTTAAGCACTTATCGGGTGGTGAAATGCGTCGGGTTGCCTTGTGCAAATTGCTGCTCTCGAAGCCGGATATGTTGTTACTAGATGAGCCTACCAACCACTTGGATGCTGAGTCTGTTGCCTGGTTAGAGCGATTCCTGCAAGACTTTAAAGGCACTGTTGTGGCCATCACCCATGACAGATACTTCCTGGATAATGTAGCCGGTTGGATCCTCGAGCTAGACCGCGGTGAAGGCATTCCGTGGGAAGGGAACTATTCTTCCTGGTTAGAACAAAAAGAAAAACGACTTGAAATTGAAGAAAAACGAGAGACTGCGCGTATCAAATCGATGAAAGAGGAGCTTGAGTGGGTGCGGTCAAATCCAAAGGGACGTCAAGCTAAGAGCAAGGCTCGTATGGCGCGCTTTGAAGAACTTTCGTCACAAGATTATCAAAAACGCAATGAGACTCGCGAACTTTATATCCCGCCGGGACCGCGTCTTGGTTCGCAAGTAATTGAAGCAGAACATCTGCAAAAAAGTTTTGCTGAAAAGTGTTTAGTCGACGATTTAAACTTCCGTCTTCCACAAGGTGGTATTGTCGGTATTATTGGTCCTAACGGTGCCGGTAAATCAACATTGTTCAAAATGCTAACGGGCATAGAACAACCTGACGGTGGTGAATTAAAAATTGGCGAAACGGTTGAGATCGCTTATGTCGATCAGTCACGCGATGCCTTAGATGGCGATAAAACTGTGTGGCAGGAAATATCTGATGACTCAGATACCATCACTGTGGGTAATTATCAGGTGCCTTCGCGACAGTATGTGGGTCGCTTTAACTTTAAGGGCGGTGACCAGCAAAAGTTCATCAAGGATCTGTCCGGAGGCGAAAGAAATCGGGTTCATTTAGCAAAGCTATTGAAGAGTGGTGGTAATTTATTGCTCCTTGACGAACCAACTAATGATCTAGATGTAGAAACTTTACGTGCGCTAGAAGAAGCTTTGTTAGAGTTTCCGGGGTGCGCGGTGGTTATTTCCCATGATAGATGGTTCCTAGATCGTGTCGCTACTCATATTCTGGCATTTGAAGGTGAAAGTCAGACGGTGTGGTTTGAAGGTAACTATGCTGATTATGAAGTTGATCGCAAACGCCGCCTTGGCGCCGATGCAGATATGCCAACACGAATCAAGTATCGAAAAATTGGATAATTAATCTAATGCTGGTAAGGGTGAAGTTATTCACCCTTACCAATTTAGCTGAGATAAAAGTAAGCTAGTTAAAAAAGCTTTAGGTCTATTTCTCTTCCCAAAATTTGTTTGAACACTTGCATCGAGTTCCTCGGTGCACTGGAATAGAATTCCATTTTAGACCTACCGTCAGTAGGTGCAAGCTGGTCTTCAAGACGACGTTTTACTTCCCGTGCCACAGGCATACCGCTTTCAAATAGTTTCACGTTCGATCCCATGATTGATTGGATAGCATCCGTCAAAAAAGGGTAGTGAGTGCAACCTAGTACTAATGAATCGACTTTGGCGTCAACAAAAGGGCTGAGTTCTTTTTGGATTTTTTTAAATTCAATTTCAGTGATACTCTGAGAGCGTTCAACCAACTCGACAAAAAAGTGAGATGCTTTTTCTATGATGTCTGCGTGAGATAAAAAACGAGCGCGCAAGTTTTGGTATTTTTCGCTATCTAAGGTTGCCTGAGTAGCTAAAACTCCGACTTTTTCATTTGCGGTAAACTCCACCGCTGGTTTTAAAGCTGGTTCTAAACCAATGATTGGGATCGTATACCTATCCCTTAAGCTATGAACGCCAGCAGCGGTGGCCGTGTTACACGCTACCACTAACGCTTTTACGTTTTTCTTAAATAAAAACTCTGCGATTTGATGGGTTCTTTGTTCAATAAACTCGGCTGTGCGTTCGCCATAGGGGGTAAACTTATTGTCAGCAACGTAAATAAGATTTTCGTTGGGCATCAACTGATGAATAGCGCGTAGCACGCTAAGACCGCCGACTCCCGAGTCAAATATTCCAATGGGTTGAGCGCTAATTGTGAGACCCTGTAAAGTTACTTCAAGGGGGACATTATAAACAATCCTTTAATTCTGAGCTAATCCTTTGTTATGATTAAACAAATTCATAAATCCAACATTGACCAAGATGTTTGTTAAAACTCTTCGATTAATTTTAATTTCGAGTTTACTTAGCTTATTGACCGCTTGTGCGACCTATCGCCCTTCCAATCCAGATAACATTTGTGACATTTTTTCGGGAGAAACTGATTGGTATGAAGCCGCCCGTGATGCACAACATAAATGGGGAACCCCCATTTATGTGATGATGGCGATTATGCACCAGGAGTCCAGATTTGTAGATGATGCGCAGCCAGACAGAGATTGGTTTTTAGGCATAATTCCACTGCCTCGCTCCTCTAGCGCATACGGTTATGCTCAAGCCCAAGACCCGGCGTGGGAAGAATATATTGAGCAAACAGGCAATAGTGGAGCTGATCGCGATGATTTTGAAGACGCCATTGATTTTATCGGCTGGTACACCGATGTTAGTCAGAAAAGATTGAAGCTATCTAAGTGGGATGCGTATGGTCAATACCTTGCTTATCATGAAGGGCGTGGAGGATACTCAAGGAAAACCTATAATAGCAAACCTTGGCTGAAAAAAGTTGCGGCAAAAGTTAAAAGAAAAGCTTCAAGTTATAATCGACAACTAAAAACCTGCCAGGCGCGATTGGACGATAAAGTCGATAGTTGGTTTTAGTTTATAGGGGCTAAGTAACAAGTAGTAAACGACAGATCTTAAATGATAAGTTGTAAATGATAAATCGCAAATAATAAGGCGTAAATGATAAGCCCTAAATGATAAGCCCTAAATAATGAGTAATAGATGGGGTGCCCGGTATTAAGTCTCTTTGATTGAAGCAAGGTAGTACTAAGGGAATTGCTGGTAATATAAAAAACAAATGGAGTTTTCATGACCGATACCATATCCATACCTACTTGGTTTTTCTTGTTGCTGTTGGTCGTTTTTGCTTTGGTAATCATTAATAAATTGCTAATGCCAAGTGTTCGTTGGTTTCTCCGAAAAAAAATAAACCGTGCAATTCATGAGCTTAATCAGCGTCTTAATATCAAGATTAGACCCTTTCAATTAACTAAAAGGCAGGTGTTGCTTGATCGTTTAGTTCACGATTCAGAAGTACTCGCGTTTATTCAACAACAGTCTGTTGAAGATGATGTACCTCGCGAAGTGCTCTTGGAAAAAGTCCACACCTACGCAAGAGAAATCGTACCTTCTTTCAACGCGTATATTTATTATCGACTTGGTTTCTGGCTTTCAAAAAAACTGGCCAAGTTGCTGTATCGTGTCAGAGTAAGAATAGGAGAGCGAGACCATTTAGCCAACGTTAGTAAAGATGCGACAGTTGTATTTGTGATGAATCACCGCAGCAATATGGATTACATTCTGGTTTCATTTTTGGTCGCTGAAAAAATGGCGATATCTTATGCAGTTGGAGAGTGGGCGAGAGTGTGGCCAATTCAGGGGCTGATAAAGTCAATGGGAGCTTATTTCGTAAGGCGCAATTCCCGTAATCCATTGTATCGAAAAGTGCTTGAGCGATATATTGATATGGCCACGCGCGAGGGTGTTTGCCAGGCCGTTTTTCCGGAAGGTGGATTAACCAAAGATGGAAAGATCAGAGAGCCGAAACTTGGCTTTTTAGATTATATGCTGCGCCATTTTGACTATCAACGTGACAGGGATGTGGTATTTATTCCTGTTGGCATCAACTATGACCGAGTACTAGAAGATAGAACTTTGTTATTAAGTTTATCACCTAATGGTGAGAGAAAAAGCCGCTGGTTTGCGGTTAAAACCACTATCCAATTTATTTGGAACAATTTTAAATTGGCACGCAAACATCAATGGAAAAGGTTCGGCTATGCTAGCGTTAGCTTTGCTGAGCCATTTTCTGCGAGTCAATATTGCAAAGCTAAGCAGGTGAACTTTAGCCAGCTAGAAGTCGACAAAAGGTTTTCACAGATTTCTGACTTGGCAAATGAACTAATGGTCAAAGTTGAATATACTATTCCAGTAGTTCCATTAGTTTTGGTTGCTAGTGTGTTGGTTGAACATGAATCCGATAAAATTACCCATTCGCATTTGAAACAGCTTTGCCACGAGAAAGTCGGCTTTATTGAATCAAGAGGTGGTCATGTTGTGTTTCCACACAAAGATAAGGAAATTGCATTGGACGCAGCAATTGAAAGATTGGCTTTGCGTAAACTACTGGCAAAAGAAAACGAGGAAATCGTTTTAGCTAAAGAACATAGAGCTTTGCTTCAATACTATGCTAACTCCATTCGTTGTTGGGGTAATGAAAAAGCGAGTTCACAAATAGCCTAACTTACGCCTAAGTTGAAGCTTTCCAAGAGTGATTCAAGCGGTTGCGGTTTGGCAAAAAAGTATCCCTGAATTTTTACTCCTTGAATGGTCTTAATAAAGTCAAATTGCTCTTGTGTTTCTACGCCTTCACATACAATTGTCATATCGAGTGCTTTCCCCATATTAACTGATGCACTAACAATTGCTTGATTTCTCCGGTTGTCGACTAGATCATCCATAAATGATTTATCCAGCTTTAGTGTGTCTATGGGGAATAGTGTTAAATAGCTTAAGGAAGAATAACCCGTGCCGAAATCATCTAACGCGATTGAAAAGTTGAAAGATTTTATTTCTTTAAGAATTTTCTCCGCCAACTTATAGTCATCAACTAGTAAACTTTCGGTCACTTCAAACTCTACTAACTTTGGATCTACATGGTATTTATCGACTATTGACTTTAAGCTACTGGCCAAGTCATAGTGGCGGAACTGGCGAGCAGAAAGGTTGATAGAAACTGCTATTGGTTCTTCTCTATGTTTATTTAATACTTGCATGCTTTTAAGCGAGTTTTCCAGTACCCACTCACCTAGTAGTACGATTAGCCCGCTTTCTTCAGCAATTGGAACAAACAGATCCGGCGGTATAAAGTGCCCGTCAGCTTGAGGCCATCGAAGCAGCGTTTCAACCTTTTCTATTTTTCCTGTCTGACAGTCAGCCTGCGGTTGAAAATATAATACGAGCTCATCGTTTTCGATTGCGCGCCTTAAAGCTCGTTCAATTTTCAATCTGTCAACAGCCACGTGATTTAGCTCTTCAGAATAAAATTGAAAGTTGTTTTTTCCAGATTCCTTCGCGGCGTACATCGCCATATCGGAACATTTCAAAAGCTCATTAGTATTAGTTGCATCATCAGGGTAAATGGCTACACCAATACTGGTGGAAATAAATAGTTCATGCTCGCTAACTTTGAAAGGCTGACTACCTGCGGCTTTAATTTTTTCTGCGATAATATGCGCATCGTTTGTGCGGGTTGTTTTTGATAACAAGACAACGAACTCATCGCCACCTTGGCGGGCAAGCGTATCCGTATCACGAATAATGTGCTGGAATCTTTGCGCAACTTGTTTGAGTAGTTGGTCGCCAATGTCATGTCCTAATGTATCATTAATATATTTAAAATTATCCAGATCAATAAAAAGCATGACGACCTTATGGTTGCCTCGTTGCGCGCGCAAGATTGCTTGAGATGTTCTTTCTTCTAAGAGGAGCCTGTTAGCTAATCCGGTAAGTGAGTCATAGTGTGCTAGCTTGTGTAATTTTGCTTCTGTTTGTTTTAAGTCAGTAATATCGGAATAAATCCCGGCATAATGAGTAATGACTCCATCTTCATCTCGCATAGACGTGACGGTAAGAAGCTGAGGAATGGTATCGCCACCTTTCGTTGTTTCCCAAATTTCACCGTGCCAACTCCCCTTTTCTTCGAGCCGTTGGTAAAGTTCATCGAAAAATGACTGAGGGTGGACTTTTGATCTAAATATGCTTGGCTTTTTGCCAATAAGTTCTTTTCGGTTGTAACCAAACAAGTTCTCTAAAGCTGGATTTAAGTCAATTATATTAAATTCAGCATCAGTAATCACGACACCTTCCTCAATGCTCTCAAGTAAAGTGTTACTAAGTGAAAGCTTGTTGTTAAGGGCTTGCAGAGACTTTTCTTCTTCTATCCTTTCGGTGATGTCTGTTGCGATCCCGCAGGTAGCGTATATTTTCCCTTTGGTGTCTAGTAGCGGAAATTTAACTGTTATAAAAGTATTTGTTTCACCTCGGGGACTGATCGCTTTTTCTTCAAAGTGGATTGCCGTTTTTGCGGTTGCAACCAACTGGTCATTTTCTCTAAAACTCGTTGCAAGTAATTCGTTATGCAGCTCTCGGTCAGTTTTCCCAATAACATTTTCTGCTTTTAAATCAAAATAGTTGCAGTAAGCACCATTAACCAAAATATACTTTCCATCAATATCTTTGATACTTATTACTGCTGAAGTATTGTCGACGATCCCTTGAAGTTGATGTTGGCTTTCCTTTAGTTTTTGTTGTTCTCGCTGTAATTGCAATAGTTGAGATTGCAGTGAGTCTGTCATGTGATTAAAGCTGCGGCTTAATTCTGATATCTCGTCTTCGCCTTTTTCTGAAAGTCGTTTAGCATAGTCGCCGGATAGAATGTTTTTAGTGGCGCCTACCAGGGAGTTGATGCGGTTGGTAATAAGGCGTTTAGTAAAGTAGCTTAAAAATAGCGTTTCCGTTATTACCATGGACAAAATGATCCAAATTGCGAGTTGGATCTGTTGGTAAAGGGGGGCAAATATTTCGTCTTCAAAAACAAAAGAGTAAATTGTCCAGTCAATGATAGTTAGTTGGCTTCTGAATGATAAAACGCTGTCCCCAGCCGGGTTTTGGGTAGTGATAAACTGGATGTTATCTGACTCATTTTTCCAAGATTCAAAGGCATTTTTTTGTAGCGCGATACGCCAAGCTTGATCGGTTGATAATGATCTTCCTCTTTTATCCATAACTGACAAAAATCCCGACTCATACAGTTGATAAGATTCAACCATAGAAAAGTAAGGCTGCAAATTAAAAAACAGTTCAACTGTACCTAAGTCCTCACCCTCAAAATCAATCGTCTTACTAATAATCAGTAATGGAATTTCCGTTGAGTGCCCTTTCTTTTTGAAGACTATCTGCTCTTTTTTTGTCTGTGCTTGGCAATTTTGAACAGTGGTTAGCTCTATAGCTGAACTTTCTTTCTGGTAGTTCAAAAGTACCTTGTTTTTACTATCACAAATGTTGAAAGCGATGTAAGCTGGATTTCGTTTATTCTGTTTGTTGAAAAACGATATAAGTGATTGTTCGTACTCCTTTGCCTCATTATCCAGATCATAGGAAAGGTTTAGATAATAGGTTTCCAGTGAAGGTAGTCCCGCAAAAATTTCTAAATCGGTTTTCAACCGGTAAATTTCATCATCTATTTTCAGTGCTGATGCCTGAACAGAACTACGCATATTGTCAAGCGTGAGAGTTCTAACCATTTCAGACATCTTGTAAAAGGTTATAGTTTCAAACGTTACCACCCCTAGTGAAAGAACAAATATACTCCTGATAAGAAATTTTAGGTGTAACTTGCTCAGAGCACTCAGTAGTTTCATTTTCGTTCTTCTATAAACTGAGCAATGTAGGAACTTTTACTATAAAAAAATTTAGCAAGTTTGCTGGAACCAATTGGCAGTGTTCCGGCAGATAAATTGGAAGGTAGTTGAAACTTATCGAAATATACAAAAGGATCTGAGGCGAAAGATAACCGCATATTTGAGAATGAAAGTTGTAGACAACATAAATGCACTGTACCTACTAGCGCTAGTTTAATTTGATTGTTCATTGAGCTTGACCGTAAAACTATTCGACGTGGCTTGTTATCCCCGATCGAGAAGCAATAATCTTTTAATTATCAATATATTATTGGAGAAAAGCAGTCAAAAAACAAATTAATTAATGGATCTAGAAGCAAATGAGAAAGATTACACTTCCTTCTTTGGCTAGCGGCTTGTGCTCAACTGCGTATTATGAGACTTTGCGGTTCCAACGTTGCCCGAATCGATCAAAAGGTTCTACATTGTCATCAGAAACGTTATGATCTGAGCCGTGAGTATCGAGTTTTTCAACGATATCTGTTTTCAAACCTTTATCGATGGTCCGGTAGATAGTGCGACGTAGCTCTAGTAGTTCCTTGACTACTCGGCTGTTACTGGCGTATTGAATCAAGCTTTCATTCACAAGTTCTTTTGCCAAGTCAAAGCGATGACACCTTAAGTAAAAATTGGCTGCTGATTGAATGTACTTAATTCGATTTGTTATCGAGCTTTCCTTAGGTAACTCCAATTCATCAATGCCGGGGACAGACATAGTCACTTCTGAAGTCGACGCGCTTAACTTGCTTAGCTGTCTATCCAACCGCTTGTTAAATCTGTTGAATTTCCATTGATTAAACAGCCGTTGGGTTATCAAGCCTATAGCCAATAAACCTAAGGACCAATAGAGTAAGAAGAGGTTAGGAGAAAGGCTTTCAAATACACTTGGTTGAATTTTTGGCTCGGGATCAGGATAAATTGCCGGGCCAAGCGGTTTGGGATCTATATTTGCTTGCACAGGTAAGCTAACAGAGCGTGTCGCACTAGCTAGTGGAATAGTTGCACCGGTCGTCGAGTTCTGCTGCATTTTAGCAACCAGGTTTTCAATTTGAGCAAGCTGAACTTTTAGTTGCCGGTTTTCTTCTAGTTGGCGACTAATGGTTTGGTCGAGCGAACTGATCTTTTGCTGCATTTGATCTATTCTATTTTGTTGGTAACCCGTTTGGCCTGATGTGGTAGCCGCATTTTCCGTAGATAGCTCAATATTGTTCTCAAGAATTACCGTTTGTGCTGTTGAAGTTTGGGTTACCATAGCTTGTGGAGCTGAAGTATTAGAATTGGCTGACGGTGACTCGTTCTGAAGATGGTTACTCCCAATTAATTCCGTAGAATAACTGATTACTGAGCCTTCTTTAAGTAATCCTCGGTTGCCGTCAATGAATGCATGGGAGTTGTTTTGAAATAATAATTCCATTTTTTCGTTTTGGCTCGTGCCTTTCAGATCCCATTGAGAAGCCAATTTCCATAGACTATCACCGCGTTTAACTCTATTAGGCCCGGTGAATTGGGAAGGAGTGAGTGGTATTGACGGTGCTGATTGAGTCTGGGAAGGGCTTTCCGTTGTATCGTTTGAAATGACAATCGGTTGGTTAATATCCGTATTGGCCATTTGCATATTCGTCGGTGGGTCAAGAAATAAGGTAATTTCTTTATAAAGCTTCATTCCCTGGTAGTCGACAGCCAAAATAAAGTTAACTACCGGCTCTTTGATGGGACGGTTGGTCGTCAGCATTAATTGGTATCCGCTGACACTCTTTACAACATTAGCTTTTATTTTGGGCATCCATCCAGGAAAGATGATGCCGAATCTTTCGTGTTGCTTATAGTCAGCGAGATAAGCCTTAAAACTAGTCAAGTCATCATGTTCGCTCAATAAAGGTATGCTCAAATTAAGTGGTTGATTAAGCTGAGCATAATTTTCATATTTTCCAAGACCGATGGCTTCACTTTTTAGAGGAATAACTGAAAGGCTAAGTGCAACTGCGAAGGAAAGAGAATTTAATTTTGTCATACCGCGACTAACTCCCATAATACTGCATTCCATGAAACGAAAGATCTGTTTGAATCTCTCATAGAGATAAGTATGGTCGCTAATTACGGAAGAAGTAGGAGATATTTTATATTGATTGGAAAACTAAATTTTTGCAGTTATTACATTTTCAACTAAAAATTGCTTTTTAGGCTAGAGAACTCAAATCTGGCTGATAAATTGCAGCCATAATTTGAACTCCACGTCCTCAAAACTGAGCTTTTTATTCGGTTCCTGGAAAATAACACCTTCTTTTAACAATGATCTTACCGCCGACTGTGCGGTTGCTTTACTGATACCGCTTGTCGCTAATAATTCGTTTTGATAAATGTTACTACCATCGGTAATTGCGATAAGCTTTAGTGTATTTTGCTGAGCCGCCGTATAGCGATTAAGTAATTGTGCGTTATAAGTTTTCTTCTTGATAACGTCGCTAATTAATTTTTTAATAGTCGTCAAGTCAACACTCGTCGCTTTTTCTGACTGCCTGAAAATCTGGTGGCAAACTTGCTGAATAAATCGAGTTTCTCCATCTGCTGAATAATACAAATATTCAAAAGCAGCTTTTTCAACATGGATTTTTTTTAGTTCCATACGTTGGTTTACCCAAACAAAAAACTCATTCTTGTTTATCGGTGGTAATTCAAACTCAGTGCCTAACTTAAAAAATGCGCGTCCCGAGTCATTGAACATGGCAAGTAGGATATTGCGTTTTGAGCCGGTAAATACGAAACTTGTATTAACCCGCTTATTGGCGATGGTACGTAATAGCTCCTCAATTTTTTGCGACTCGTTAAGCGAGACGATCTTCTGAAATTCATCGATTGCGATAACCGCATGTAAGTCGTGGTCTTGCAAAAATGCAAAGTAATTATCAAAAAGAGACTCAATTGCCGAAAAGTAGTCCTTTTCAGTAGCCTCTATTTTAAGTTGAGGCCGGCCACTTAACACCAGACTTACCTTGGCATTCGCGAAATAGCTTTGTAGCATATCGACTAGCCGGGACAACTTATTCAAATTACTTTCAAAGCCGATCAAGCTTTCTTCTATACCCCTAACCAGCTTTAGATAGAGCTCTCTAATATTGGAAATGGAGTAGATATCGATATGCGACTTGAGAATTTCTGTGGGTAAATGGTGAGTAAATACCTCTTTCAAAAGTGATGACTTACCAATTCTGCGCTTGGCAAACATAATGATGTTTGTGCCATTGTCAATGTGTTCCAGCAACTCATCAATTTCTTCACCGCGGCCACAAAAAAAGTCACCGGCGACTTCAATATCGAATTTAAATGGATTTTTAACTCTCATTTGAGCAACCTGTTTTGTGAATTTTTGCAATGGCTAAATAATAAGCTGGTATTTAGATTGAATATTAATCTGTATTTGATATGAATGTCAATGTCTCAATACTATATAGTATGCTATTTAAATACAGTTGTGCTATTGAATTGTGAAAATTGATGTATATGGCGGAAAAATTATGATATTTGGCAAGAACATTAAGAAATATGGCGAGAAAATTAAAGTATCTGACCGGAGCACCAAAGTGGGAACTTGGGCGGGGCGGAGCAGACAAAATGTCTACCTGTGAATCTGTGGGAAGTGCTACTATTTGTCGCTCAACCACAATAAGTCGAAAAGCCAATCTAATGAGGGACTTATGGTAAAGCTGTTGCTAGTATCATTTCTTTTTACTTTCTTATTATTAAACCCTTCCCCTGCATTCGCGGCTCAACCATCATTTGACTGTGGTAAGGCCGGTAATCGGCTGGAAAAGGCTATTTGTGATTCATCATCGTTAGCCCAGCTCGATAAACGAATGGCAAAAGTTTACGCCGAGCTTTTTAAATCTAGCAGTGACAACAACGCCAGTCGCAAACAAGTAAAACAGTCCCAAAGACGATGGTTAAAACAAAGGTTTAACTGTGTAGAAGATGGGAAAGTTGATAATGGTTGCCTTGCTAAACTTTACCAAGATCGTATCAGCGAGCTAGCTTCACAGATTAGTCATGATGACAGTAAAAAGAAAAAACTAAACAAGGACAAACCACTTAAAGTTTTACGCGTAACCCCGGCAGAGGGGAGTAAAGGATTATCAAAGCAAGTGGTGGTTACGTTTGATAAACCGGTAGTTGCGATAGGTAAAATGGCTGTAGATGACGCTAAAGTACCGGTTTCAATCACTCCGGAGCTAGCGTGCCAATGGCGCTGGTTAAATACTTCTTCTCTGTCTTGCCGGATCCCTAATGAATCTTCAATGGCACCGGCAACACAATACTTGGTAAAAGTAAAAGCAGGGCTGGAAACATTAAGTGGTGAGGTATTAAACCAAGACTACGAACACCGTTTTACTACCGTTGGCCCAAAAGTAACCTATGTCGGTATGTATTCCTGGCTTTCACCGAGACGACCGATTCATAGCGTGTCGTTCAATATGCCGGTTACCGCCGATTCGGTTCGGCAAAGTTTATATTACTTAGCTGACGGTAAAAGAATTCCAGTCAAGCTTGTTCCACCTTTATTGCAGCATCCCTTACCTGCAGGATTAACTAAAAAGGACGAGCAAATAGCGCTTGGTTTTCGAAATGAATACCGGGTGGACAATAAGCATATAACAGAAGTGCCAGACGGTTACTTTAGTCAGGCGAGAAATCGCTGGCTTGTATTGCCGGAAGAAATTTTACCTCAAACTGAACGCTCTCTTGAGAGAGAGAAGCAGAATGCAAAGATCTGGAAAGAGCGCAGAGGTTATAACCGGCGAAATCAACTGAAATCTGTCTACCTACTCTCAATAGAGCCGGGTCTAGTCACCTCGCTTGGTGGTTCTCCTGGCAACGAAAAACGTAACGTTTTGGAATTTTATACTTTTCCTGAATTTGAGTTTTTAGGGATAAGCTGTTTGCAAAAAAGTCCAAAACGTCGCTGGCAAAATACTTTGGCAGAAGAGTTATTACAGTCAGGTTCTCCCCATAGATGTATGCCGCAATCCGGGACCAGTATGGTGTTTACTGTGCCTATTCCGGATGGTGTTCTTTACCCGAGTATGACCATTAGCCCAGAATTAAATGTTAAAAAAGATAAAGAAGGGGAAGTACCAAGAGGGTCACGACACTCCTGGAATACCAGAGCGACTTATCGTTTAGGTAATGGTTTTGTCTATAGTTTTGAGCCGATGTTAGAAGCCTATAAAGAATACCAGTTGGATTTTGAACCACAAAAACTTATTGACGTTTTTGGGAGGACAATAAAACCTGTTGATAAGAGTTATATTTATACTGCACATCGCGACCCAAAATTCCGAAGCCAATATTCTTCTGCTGTTTTAGAGCATGAAGTTGACAGCGAAGTAGGTGCTTGGGTGACAAATGTAGATAAAGTCGATTTTGTTTACGACGGTTGGTATTTTGACGAACAAGGAAATAAACAGCCTCTTGGTTCCAGCTCATCAGGTCAGCAAATTGGCCAGCAGAGATACCAACAAGCGTTCACAGATATAAAAGACAAGACTTATCTGGCTCCGGTAGATTTTCGCAAAATGATGCAAGGAAAGTCTGCCGTGATTTCCGGAAGAATGACTGCTCATTCTAACTTGGAAGGGAGCAAGCCTTTTAATGCGGGCGAGTTCTTTATCCAAAGTGGAAACTTAAATATTCATGCAAAAATTGGATATTTTCGCTCAAGCGTGTGGGTAACCGATTTACGTACCGGGGAGCCCGTTGAAGGGGCTAGAGTAGAATTTCACAAGTTGTTAACTACTCGTACCGGCGGTCTGGCCCGTACTAAAAAACTAGATTTACCTGCGGTTGTGACCGGTTATGATGGTTTGGCTTATTGGGATGGTGGTGGAAGTCAGTATGACCGCAATGATTTGCTCTGGGATGTTGACGCGCTCCTGGTACATTATCAAGGGACAGCCGCTGAGTTACCGCTGCGCTACCAATTTCGATTAAGCTGGGGTGGATATGGGCGACGTTCTCACCAGTTTGTCAAAGCGTGGGGATTAACGACACAAGGAGTATACAAACCGGGCGATGTGGTTGATTTTAAATTATACCTGAGAGATCAGGATAATTTCGGATTTGTGGCGAACCCGTTGCAGCAGTTTGAGCTTAAAATCTCAGGGCCTTCTGGAGCTGAAGTATATAGCCGCAAAAAAGTTTCAGCCAACGCATTTGGAGCATTTAATGATTCTTTTCGTTTGATAGAAGGCGGGGTTACAGGATGGCATACGGCTCAGCTGACTACGCGTATCAAAGGTGAAAATATATCGTTAGAAGCTTTTCGCTTTCTGGTTACCGACTTTACGCCGGCCAGCTTTGAAGTGAAGTCTGACATTAATAAAAAGGTCATTGGGCCGAATGAGCCATTTGAAGTTCTGTCACGAGCGAATTTACTTTCGGGCGGACCTTATCAAGACGCGCCGATTCGCTTGCAGGGCAAGTTAGTTCCAACACCTTTTGTACCTAAAGAGCCTGCGCTTAAGCAATTTCAATTTCATGCTTTCAGTGTGATGCCACAGAATTTTTTAAATGAGCATCATCAATTGAACGACAAAGGAGAGTTCGCGAAAAAGCTGAATATTTCCAGCACGCATATTCCTTACGGAAAAGTTGTGGTTGAATCTTCGGTGATGGATGACCGAGGTAAAAACGTTGCAACGACTAGTCGCGCTACCTTCGCTTCTGTTGATCGTTGGGTTGGCATTTTAGCCAGAGAATGGTTCTATAAAGTTGATGAAGAAGCCAGCTTTGAAGCAGTAGTAACCGATGCTAAAGGCAAGCAACAAATTGGCCATCCTCTCACTGTTAGCATTCAGAGACGAGAGGCTAAAACAGTGAAAGTTAAGGGGCCTGGAAATGCCTATTTATCACAACAAAAGTGGAGTTGGAACACGCTGCATCAGTGCGAGTTGAAATCAAAGAAAGTTCCGGTCGCTTGTAAATTTACACCACAAAAACCAGGTTACTATCAAATTGAAGCACAGACCAAAGACTCTAAAGGGGTTACTAATAAGGCGCAGACATACACTTATATAACAGGGTCTGGCTACGTTAGTTGGGGAGACGACAATAGCGGTGGATTAGAAATTATTGCCGAATCGGACGAAGTGAATGTCGGAGAAACTGCGCGCTACATGGTTAAGAACCCTTATCCTGGCGCCAAAGCATTAATCAGCGTTGAGCGCTATGGGGTTTTAGATAGCTGGGTGGAAACTTTTGATAGTGGCTTACCCATTGTTGAAGTGCCAATCAAAAAGGAATATTCACCAGGGTATTATTTGTCGGTAACAATATTTTCTCCGCGTGTAGATAAGCCCTTAAAACTTGGAAGAATAGATTTAGGCAAGCCCACCCAAAAACATGGCTGGGTTAAGACGGAAGTTAATGAGCCTTACTTTAAAACCAAAGTAAAAGTGAAAACAGACAAAGATACCTATCGACCAAGGGAAACCGTCAAGGTTGACGTCGATTTGGGCGGTAAAGGGATGAGCTTCCCGCATCGAAATGAACTAGCGGTTCTGGTGCTAGATGAAGCAGTATTTCAGTTAAACCTTGCCGGCTCTGGTTATTATGATGTGTATAAAGGTTTCTATAATCTGCTTGCTCGAGGCGTGTCAGATTTTAGTTTGTTGAAAAGGTTAGTTGGTCGACAAGAGTTTTCCAAGAAGGGCGCGAATCCGGGCGGCGGTGGTGGAGCTGAGGATGACTTTGGCTCTATGCGAGACTTGATCAAGTACGTTGCTTATTGGAATCCATCGGTTGAAGTAAGTGATAGCAACCATCAATTTGAATTTAGCCTGCCTGACAATTTAACTCGTTTTCGAGTGTTTGTATTAGCGGCAGATAAAGCAAAAAGATTAGGCATGGGGCAGTCCAGTTTTAAAGTCAATCAAGAATTAGAAATTCAACCGACTACTGCCAATCAACTTACCGAAGGTGATAGCTTTACGGCGATGTTTACTTTGATGAATCGTACTGAAAAAACGCAAACGGTAAATGCGACTATTCATGCTGAAGGTCCGATAGCGGCTGATGAAGTTCGACCCGGTGTAGGTTTACAAATTCTAAAACAGAAAGTTGACTTGCCGCCTTTTAAAAGGGTTGCGATTAAAATGCCAATTAAAACCCGGAAGGCAGGTAATTTGAAGTTCAAAGTCAAAGCCGAGAATAAGAATATTCGTGATGCGATGGTACACGAATTGCCAATCCATAAGCGGCGTTCATTAGTGGTGGCGGCAAATTACGCTACCACAAAACAGTCTGCTGCTGCAGAAGATATCATTGTTCCACAAGAGATTTATTCGGATGTGGGAGAGATCAGTGTCAGTTTTTCATCGACAGTTCTAGGGAATCTAGAAGGTGCTTTTAAGTACATGTATAACTATCCCTACTACTGCTGGGAACAGCGTTTAAGTAAAGCGATGTCAGCTGCTAACTACATCAGTTTGAAAAAGCGTTTAGCAAACGTTACTTGGGAGAACGTGGAGGTTTTTCCGCAAGAAATGCTAGATAGTGCGAGCGGGTTTCAAGCACCCAATGGCGGTATGGTTTATTGGAAGCCGAGCAACGAATACGTAAGTCCTTATTTAAGTGCTTATACCGCTTACACCTTTAATCAAATGCGAGCATTAGGGTATAAAGTTCCAGAATCCGTTGAGAAGAAATTGCACGGTTATTTGCGCAAGTTACTTCGTCAAGATGTCTATCCTGATTATTACAGCCGCAATATGGCATCCACGGTAAGAGCTGTCGCATTAAATGCGTTGTTAGAAGCGGGTCAGGCAAGTGCCAGGGATGTTCAGCGATATCAATCGCAACTAAGTTATATGACTCTGTTTGGTAAAGCTAATTTTCTTGAAGCAGCATTGACTGCAGGTGACGAAGTAGCAGTAAAAAGTAGCATTGATGCTCTATATTCTTACCTCGATCAAACAGCCGGTAAGTTTCAGTTTTTAGAGCCGTTTCAAAGCGAAAATGCTTATATATTGTCGACACCTTTGCGCGCGAATTGCAGTATTTTATCTGCGTTAGTCAGAGTGGAAGCTGAATCAAAACATCGAAGTGAAGTGGGAGATATCCCATTTAAGCTGGTGCGCATGATTACTCAAACTCGCGGTAACCGTGACCATTGGGAAAACACTCAAGAAAACGTCTTCTGTATGCGCGCTTTATATCGTTTTGCTGAGGTTTATGAAAGAGAGGTTCCCAATTTCACGGCGACCGCAAGTGTTGACGATAAAACGATTGGAGAAACGACATTTGAGTCGTATGAAAATGAACCGGCAACTCACCGGTTAGCGCTTAAAGAAGGTGACCAAGGACAAAGCAAACAAGTCTTAATCGAAAAGCAAGGTAAAGGACGTTTATATTATACGACGCGATTAAAATATGCGCCCAAAGACGAAGTCGCCAAGCGAATCAACGCTGGAATCGAAGTTGCGAGAGAGTATTACAAGCAGACTAAAGATGGTTGGCAAAAGCTCGAGCGGGAATCAGCTATTCAACGCGGGGACATCGTACGTGTTGAAATATTTGTGCACTTGCCTGCAGCGCGCCACTTTGTGGTCGTGGACGATCCTGTGCCAGGAGGATTGGAGCCTATTAACG
The DNA here is from genome assembly GCA_026196875.1 of Kangiellaceae bacterium. Classification (GTDB taxonomy): domain Bacteria; phylum Pseudomonadota; class Gammaproteobacteria; order Enterobacterales; family Kangiellaceae; genus Aliikangiella. The sequence continues at coordinate 54,927 of JAPHTP010000045.1, read as the reverse complement.
CCGACTTGGCAACCAGTTCGCAAAATGATGCGGAGTTAGCTAATTGGAAGCGTAGCGACAGCTCCTGGTGGTATCGGTATGATGACTGGACGCCATATGGCTATAGTCGTTGGAGTTTTTATCATCAGGAAATTCTGCACGATTCTGTTCGTTTTTATTCGGATTATTTACCCGCCGGTAGTTACCACTTAAGTTATACCGCACAAGCAATTGCTGATGGTGAGTTTGCTATTATGCCCGTAAAGGCTGAAGAAATGTATGACCCCGATGTGTTTGGGCTTGGTTTACCTGCTCAGTTGAGCGTGCAGTAGTGCGGATGAATCGGTTGTCAAAAAATAAGTATCGGATTGCTCGAATTGCAACTGTCACTTTTTTTGCTGTCGGCTGTTTAGTGGTACTTTTGACTTGGTGGCAAGTTCAACCCTGGTCAGAAAAGCCATTACCGAATGCAGACAAATCCCTGAGCTTGAGAGTGCTCGATCGATATGGCGAGTTGATTTATCTGCAACACCCTGAGCAGAATAATAAGTCCGACTTTAATTTTATTGATCAAGCTGAACTGCACGATGTGCCGGAAGTGTTATTGCAAGCAATTGTGGCAGCAGAAGATAAGCGCTTCTGGCGGCACCAAGGCGCCGATTGGTTAGCGCGTATGCGTGCTGCTTGGAGCAATTTGATCAACTTTAAAGTAGTGCGAGGGGCAAGCACTATTAGTGAACAAGTTGTTAGAATGCTACGACCTCGACCGCGCACAATTTGGAATCGCTGGTTAGAAGGTTGGGAAGCTAGACTACTCGAAAAACAATTGGATAAAGCTTCAATACTTGAGTTCTATATTAATCAGATCCCTTTTACGAGTAACAAAAGAGGAGTTTCACAAGCTGCCGATTACTATTTTGACAGAGACTTATCAACTCTAAATCATAAAGAAGCTTTGGCCTTGGCTGTGTTTATCCGAGCACCAAGTATTCTTCATCCAGATAAAAATCCTAAACTGGTCGAGCGACGGATAGAGATCCTGGCGAATAGAATGTATGAAGAGGGCCGTTTAAATGACTCCGAATTTCGAGTGCTACAATTACAAAAACTAAAAACGAACATCCAAAGAAAGCGAGTAGATAGCCGCCACTTTGCCCGCTTTGTTTTAGAGCAGAATCCGCAAGCACATGGTGAGATTAATACTAGTCTCGACTTAGCCATTCAAAATAAAGCATCAGCAATATTAAACACCCAATTAAAAAAGCTGCAAGCAAGCAAAGTTCAAAACGCGGCTTTGTTGTTGGTCGATCATTTAAGTAACGAAATCCTCGCCTGGGTAGTTGCAGGAGAATCGGAGCTAAAGCGTGGAGGTAGCGCTTATAATGCTGTATTGACACCTCGCCAACCGGGCTCAACGCTTAAACCCTTTATTTACGCTAGAGCTTTAGAGGAAGGTGTTAGCGCGGCACAAAAAATTGATGATATGCCGCTAACAGAGTCTGTAGGGACCGGCCAGCATAATTACCGGAATTATAGTCGGCATTATTATGGTCCAATTAGCCTGCGAGAAGCTTTAGGTAATTCACTAAATACGCCTGCTATACGTGTTATGCGCGAACTCGATTTCTTACAAGTGGTGCAAGATTTTTCCGATTTAGGATTTAGTAATTTACAGAAAAATGCACATATCTATGGCGATGGGATCGCATTAGGTAATGGCGAAGTCAGTTTGTTTGAACTAGTTCAAGCATACACTGTTATTGCAAGGCGTGGAGTTTATTATCCGCTAAATGGTTTTCGTCAAACGACTGAGCCGGCAAGCCGGGTTTTTAGCGAAGAAACGGCTAGTTTAATAGCGAATATTTTGTCTGATGCCGCTGCTCGTGAAAAGGAATTTGGGCGTAACTCTGTTTTAAATTTGCCTTTTCAAACTGCGGTAAAAACCGGCACTTCGAACGACTATCATGACGCATGGATTGTTGGTTTTAACGATCGTTTCACACTTGGTGTTTGGATGGGCAATATGGACTACCAAGCGATGAAAAATATAACTGGTTCTAGAGGTCCCGCGCCGGTATTTCGTTCTGTTATGAATGAGTTAAATCGCCACCGTCATAGCGCTCCACTTTTTCTGAGTAAAAAACTTCAAAGAAAAGAAGTTTGTATCGATAACGGATCCATAAAACAAACGCAAAATTGCAATTCGTACCATGAGTTGGTTAATCCATTGATCGAACCAAAATCTTTAGGTATAGGCTTGCCAGCAATTAGAATTGTACAACCGACATTAAATCTGCGGATTGCCAAAGATCCTCGGATCCCCGATGAAAACGAGGTTTTTCGTTTCCAAATCGCCGCACAACATGATTTAACAAATATTCGATGGTACTTAAACAACGAACTTATTGCAGAGGGAAGCGAGCAGTGGTTAGACTGGCAAGTTGCGACCGGGAGTTACAAGTTATCCGTTCAAGCAGAAACAAGTAATGGAGAGATACTCAACGCCAGACTCAGGCATTTTGAAGTTCTTTAAATTTGAACATTTTTTGTTCACTATATTTTTTGGGTATGAGTAGATTTTAAATACGACTAATATGCGGGATGGAACAAACAGGGGCAGGCAGATAGTCTAAGTCGACGCTTCTAAATCTAAATTTCTGCTAAACAAATTTCCAGGCAACCTCTTTGGGGATAGAGAGCTTTCCTGAGCTTAATAAAACACTGATCAAGATCAAATGCAAATGAGAATGATTATTGATATCGAAATCATTCTTCTTTAATATAGCGCGAAAATTAACGCTTAAAGCTTGTATTTGGAATAAAAATGACCCATAAACCCAACTTTAAATTGCTGCCTCTGGTCGCATTAACCCTGCCTTTATCGAGTGTTGCCCTGGCCGCTCAGACCGACAACCAAGACACCGAAGTTGAACAAGATGAACAAACTATCACTGTCATAGGTACGCAAGAACGCCTTTATCGTAAGGGGCGTCTCGCAGACGTAATCGAAAAAACCGAACTGATCTCTGAAGAACTAATTGACCGTAAACAGGCTATGACTCTCACTGAAGCGATTACCAATGAACCTGGAATTCGGGTGAACAATGAGTGCTCCATGTGTGGTATGAAGCGAGTAATGATTAATGGTCTTAAAGGTGAGCACACCACTGTTCTAGTTGACGGGGTTCCGATGCATTCGGTGGTTTCATCTTTTTATGGAATGGATGCGATAACCGCAACTGGTATTTCTGAAATTGAGGTGGCTCGTGGGGCCGGGGCTTCTCTGATTGCACCGGAAGCAATTGGAGGAACGATCAACTTAATTACTCGAAACGCAACTGAAGATTCAATCCAACTAAACGCGGCTCTGCATGACGACGGAGACAGAATGTTTTCGGGATTAGGCACTCTGGTAAATTACGATAGAAGCCTGGGGTTAACCACTGCCATCCAATATCAAGACATTGACCAATCTGATGAAGACGGTAATGGGGTTAGCGAAAACCCCGCCATGGAAAACACTTCCATTATGTTGAAACTAAATTATGAAGTGAATTTCCATAACAATATACAAGCGCGCTATTCCTTTTTTGAGTCTGACATTTTTGGGGGGCCTGTAAATCAAGACTGGGACAGTGTAATCGCATCACAAGCACTAGGTGAAACCGCACCGGGTCAATTCTTTCAGAATGGCGACGTGCGTCAGCAGTTTCTTGCTAATCCCTGGGAAACCGCTGAAATGATTCAGTCTGACCGTGAAGAAGTGATGCTGCGCTGGATCCATGAAGTTGATGGGGAAAACCATTGGCAAGCAACCTTCAGTCGGGTCGATCATGGACAGGATTCTTTCTACGAGGGATTTGATTATAACAATACCGATGTTATCGACTTCTTCGATTTTAAATGGACCTATGCGCTCGATGGCGAGCACCTATTGAGTTTCGGTGTTGACAGTAAACATGAAAAAATGCGCTCGCAATCTGAAGCTTTTGAGGCCTTGCAAGCAGCCGACCCAACTATTGCAGGCGACAGCTTTGATACTAAATCCGTAGGATTGTATTTCCAAGATACCTGGTATTTTAATGACCAACTAGAGTTTAACCTTGCTATACGCCTTGACCACTTAACTACTGACTGGATAGAGCAAACGGTTGTTGGAAACGAAATCGATGAGAAACTTTTCACTCCGCGTTTGCATATGCGTTACGACCATGGCAACGACTGGACTTCTCGTTTATCCCTTGGCCAAGGATTCAGAACACCGGCAACATTTTTTGAATCTGATCACGGCATCTTAGACGATGGTTTTGAAATTGCAGTGACTGATATAGAAAAATCTTTGAGCTTAAGTTATGGCCTGTCTTATGAAGGAGAAGGTTTCACTTCGACGACTTCATTGGCGTTAAGCAAAATTAAGAATCTTGCCTTCATTGATTTCGATAATTTTGAGCGCCCACATTTAATTAACTCTGATGAAACAATGCAAGTGTCAACTATCGACTGGGTATTCAGTTACGACCTGAATGATTTCTGGACCATTGATGGCGCATTAGAGTTCTACAATTACGAAGAAAGCTATCAGTCAACTTTTGCAGTTGTGCCTTTAGAAGAGCGCGCAAGGGTAGGTATCGAATACAAAAAGAATGATTGGAAATTTTATCTCGATGCTACCTGGATTGGCAGCCGTGACCTGGCCGACTATGGCTATTCTGACCGATACAATATTTTCCTCGATGCCAACGGCAATGACTTAGTTGATGCTGGCGAATTGCAAGGCTTAAAGTCTACCGATGCAGAATCATTTTCTATGGTCAACTTCAAGCTTTCCTACAAGGTTAACTCAAGCCTGGCGGTCTATTTCGGCGGCAAGAATCTGCTTGATTTCACCCAAGTAAACGATATGGATTCCACGCTCTACTGGCAAGATGATGGTGGTGAGCCTGTCTACGATGTAGCGCATATTTATGGTCCGCTTAAGGGGAGAGAGTTCTATATCGGATTTAAATATGGTCATCAAAAGTAGTCACGAGTAGTAATAACTTTACTAGGAAAGTCGCATGAGATTTTTAAAATTATTTAGTCTGACAGTTGGAATATTATTGTTAGTCGGCAATCTGGATGTTAGTGCAAAAACAACTAGTCGTGTGACCCTCCCAGCTATTGAATTGCAAAATTTATTTGCCGAACAACCTGTTGTCTTGAAGTCCAGAAAAGACAACTTGTTGTTCGTGACTTTCTTTGAAGATAAATGTCGTTGGTGCTTACGTCAGATGGTTGCATATGAAGAGTTCAAAACTAAGATTAATGCTGATTTTGTTATGGTGGGTGTTGGTGATAGCAAATTGAAGCTCCGTCATTGGGCGAAGAGGGCAGGGACATCGATTCCTACGGCCTATGCTTCCGATAAATTACTTGCTTTAGTGGGAAAGCCTGAGGTAACACCTTACACCTTGATATTCGATTCGGAAGGACACTTTCTGACTAAGGTCACGGGATATATTAAACCAGGAAAACTCTCTCAGCTATCAGCTAATTTTGCGTCGGAATCTTCATAGTTTATGTGTAGCCTCCTTTTTACCCATTTCGTTTACACTTCTAAGTGCTAAAAAAATCAAAAAACAAATGAAAGCAGGCAGAAAGTTAATTGTAATATTAGTACTTTCGTAGTCCCAAGAGAGACTAAACATCATTCCAAAATTCAGGCTCAAAGCCCAGTTTTTAGTTTCGAAGCCAAAAATCTGCATTCCATATAGCAAGAGAGATAGCTTTAAAGCAGATATATTTCTTAGATAAATCCGATATGCTAAGTAGATATTAAGCACTATTAGCAAACTTAAGATAGTCGTTAAAACATAGAGCAAGATAGATTGCTCCGCTGCCAGACTCGGAAGGAGCATTCCTATAAACACTATGCCAACTAAACAATTGAGACAGAAAATAATTAGTAGAGCTTTTGTATAGTTATTGTGTTGCTGAAACATCTCTTTCCTTGACACTACGAGTTCATATTTTAATTAGATAATCTGCCAATCTTAATTTTAATCAAACCCAAAAGTAAATGAGAGGCCATATCTATCTCGCTTTTCATAATTTTCAAACCACCAATTAACCTCCTCTAAAAATGTACGCCAGTTTCAGGGTAATAATCACACTTGTGTATTGTGCACAAAATAACTTATTATCTGTATTATTGTGCGCAATAAATTGTTTGTGTTGGTGGCTATATCTCCTCACAGGCAACTATTGATGTGATTTAAATTAAATAAAAAACAATTATTTCAATAAGTTATCGGAGGTTTTATGAAAAGGGGAATAACACTTTCAGCTGTATCTGCAGCTGTTCTGCTGGCTTTAACAGCCTGTGGAGGAGGAAGTTCAGAAGAGGAGCCTCCGCAGAATCTAAGCGTGTCGGTGGAGATCGATCCCGGGCATGCTGAATGTGAGTATGGCGGAACTGAAGAGTCGAGTGGACAAGACGATAACGGTAATGGTCAACTAGATTCAAACGAAGTCGATCAGGTAGCTTATGATTGTAATACCGCTGATGATTTGGCTAATGCGGGTCATGACTGGCTTGGATTGGACATTTTAAAAACGGGAATTAGTGCTAACGCACCACAAACCTATTCACTTTATGTTCCTGAATCTGCTGAGTCATTAGTTATTTATTTGGCATCCGGTGTTGCAGGTGAAGCAATGGGAGACCCTGATCTTTACGTCAAATTTGAAGGCTCGCCAACAGCTGGCCAAGGAGTTGACGACGGTACCAATGATTGTGTTTCCTACAACTCTTCAGATTATAACGAAGTCTGTATTATCGATAACCCGCAATCGGGCAATTACCAAATCTTAATCGATGCTAGCGCGCAGGTGTCGGACGCGACGCTTTATGCAACTACTGGGTTGTTTGCTGTAACCCAAAACTGTAACGACGAAATTAATCTGCGTTCGCAATTGATGAATCAAACAGAAGCAGATGCCGCTTGTGCAGAATTAATCGCGACTAAAACTCGTTTTGATCAATTAATTAATAGCGAAATCAATCCTGATTTCGGATCACCGGTCCCTAACGATCTGAACCAAGTAACCAACCTACATGTGTTTGGTAGTTTGTCGAATCATATGTCTTGGGTAGAGCATCTTTGGAGTTCAAGTAATAGCAGTGGAATCTATTTTGAAACGTCACCAACAGAATGGTGGCATAGTTCGGATATTCTTACTTTTAACGGCATAGAGTGGACGGGAGGATTACCTGTTTCTCGATCTTTGTCTCATGAGTATATCCATGCGCTTGATGGTCGTTACAATAAAGAAGGCGGATACCGATGGGATATGGGCTGGTGGAGTGAAGGACTTGCTGAATATTTGGGAACCCATCATCAGCTTCCGTATCAACGTGTAGTCCACGGACATAATGGAAATCCATACACGCTTGCGCAGATCTTTGGTAGAGAAGACAACGTAAACGTTTACAGTTGGGGTGAGTTAGCCGTTGCCTTTCTTTTCGAAAAACGCCCAGCACAAGTCACTCAAATGTTGAGTCATATGAGAACAGGGCAATGGGATGATTTTAATGCTTTGATGGCTGACATCGCGCAAAATGACCAAGCCGATTTCGAAGTTTTCTATCAACAAGAAATTCCAACTCAGTTTAGAGAAAGCGCTCAGACGTTATCAATTGGTGAATACCAGTTAGTTGAAGGGAGAGGAGGCTGGTTATTTTCGGTCGAGATCCCTGACAATAGCGATTCGATTTCTTTTCGAACGACTGGTGGTTCCGGTAATGTGGATCTATGGGTCAATCGCGCAACGGCGGTACATCCGTATTTAGATACAGAGTTTGATTGTTCGTCGGTTACCGAAGATAGTAATACTGAAGAGTGTACAATAGCGAATCCGCAAGCCGGTACATACTATGTTACTGTTGGTTCCGATTTTTCCGGAGCCGATATTGTCGATCTATATCTGTCCGCGTGTAGCGGTTCAAGTTGTCAGGTCGCCTTGCCTGGTGCCAAAGAAACGGTAAGTGTTGAGCAGCCTTATTTGCCTCATTGGCCGGAAAAAGGAGCATTCGGCGTTTGTACTTTGGAAGAAACCTATGGGCGAGATACTTTATCTTATGCACCTCAATTCACGGTTACCAATGACTCTGATAAAGCGGTTAATTTGCACTGGATCGGAAACTACGATGGTGAGGCGTTCAGCGCATTTGACAGCCTGGCCCCAGGCGCAAGCTATACCTCTGAGTGGTGGCGGATTGGTGATCGAATGATGCTAAAAGATGCTGCAAATGCTTGTATTGCGGTTGCCATTGTCAATGATACAAATAACGAGTTTGTAATTGATAACGCACTTGTAGCTGACGCTGCAACGGAAGAGCCGGAGCCTGTTGTTGGTAGTTTAGGCAGCTGCGAGACTTTGCTAGCACCCTATTCACGTACTAGTGACAGTGCTGCAGTTAGCGTAACTAACAACTCTTCTAATACGATTAATTTACACTGGGTTGATAATTCAAGCGGGGCAGCAAACACCGGCAACGATTATGGACCCTTAGCCAATGGAGAAAATTATTCTGCAGATTATTGGGTAGTAGGTGATCGTATGGCTGTTTATTCCGAAGGAACCTGTATCGGGGTGATCGACCTGAGCGATAGTAATATGGCTTTTGAAATCACGAATGATGATTTTTAAGGAAAAAAATAGCTGGGCTAAGCCCAACAAATTTAAGGCCTAGAGAAAGATCTAGGCCTTTTTTATAAGCATAAGGCATTTTTAACTCAAGCGAGATGAAGTAAGAAGAAATCGATCTAGCGACGAGTGTTTAAAAATGCGACATTGAGCGTAAATTGCATTACAATACGCGCCCAAATTGGCGACTAATGCTCCCGGTATCAAATGTAAGGTGAGCGTAATTTGAAAAGTTAGGAATTTGTTTATGTTAGATAACAAGCAAACCATTGCCGAATACGATCCAGAGTTGTGGCAATCCATCGAAGCTGAAAAGCAACGTCAAGAAGAACATATCGAATTGATCGCTTCAGAAAACTACACCAGTCAGCGTGTAATGGAAGCGCAAGGTTCTGTTTTGACCAACAAATATGCCGAAGGCTATCCTCACAAACGTTACTATGGTGGCTGTGAATTTGTTGATATCGCTGAAGATTTAGCGATTGAGCGAGTAAAGCAATTGTTTGGTGCTGATTATGCCAACGTTCAACCCCATTCAGGCTCGCAAGCTAACTCTGCTGTATATATGGCGCTATTACAACCGGGCGATACAGTCCTAGGTATGAGTTTAAGCGAAGGCGGTCACCTGACCCACGGTTCGCCGGTAAACTTTTCGGGCAAAATTTATAAGTCTGTTCAGTATGGTTTGGACGAAAAGGGCTACATTGATTATGACCAAGTTGAAGCTTTAGCGTTAGAGCACAAGCCGAAAATGATCCTTGGCGGATTCTCAGCTTACTCCCGAACTGTAGATTGGGCTAAATTCCGTGAAATTGCCGATAAAGTAGGTGCTTACTTTATGGTTGATATGGCGCACGTAGCTGGATTAGTCGCAGCAGATCTTTATCCTAATCCTGTTCCTCACGCAGACGTAGTTACTTCAACCACTCATAAGACTTTGGCCGGCCCTCGTGGCGGAATTATCTTAGCTCGAGCTAATGAAGAGCTACAAAAGAAATTCAACTCTGCGGTTTTCCCTGGTGGTCAGGGTGGCCCATTGATGCACGTGATCGCGGGCAAAGCTGTAGCGTTTAAAGAAGCTTTAGGCGAGCAGTTTAAGGAAACGCAAAAGCAAGTATTGGTGAATGCAAGAGCAATGGTTAGTGTCCTTCAGGAAAGAGGCTACAAAATTGTTTCTGGTGGAACTGACAACCATTTGTTCCTAATCGACTTAATCGATAAGGAGATTACCGGTAAAGACGCAGAAGCTGCTTTAGGCGAAGCTTATATCACGGTAAATAAAAACACCGTACCAAATGAGCCTCGCTCGCCATTTGTTACTAGCGGTTTACGTATGGGGACTCCTGCAATTACCACTCGCGGTATGAAAGAAGCTGAAGCAACCGAGCTGGCTGGTTGGATATGCGACATCCTTGACGATATCAATAACAAAGAAGTGATAGCTCAAGTTAAAGAAAAAGTGCTTGAGTTAACAGCAAAATATCCAGTATACGGTTAATTTCCTAAATTATTTGGTATACTTGCGAGCCATTCCAGCCTAGCTGGGATGGCTTTTGTCGTTTTTTGACGACATAAACTAGTTTTAGATGTTGGAATATTATCAATATTCCGCTTATTTGGAGCCGCCATGCGTTGCCCATTTTGCTCTTTTCAAGATACTAAAGTGATTGACTCTAGACTGGTCGCGGAAGGCGATCAAGTGCGTAGACGCCGCGAATGTAATGAATGTGGGGAGCGATTTACCACATTTGAAGGTGCTGAGTTAGTCATGCCCCGCGTAATTAAAAGCGACGGAAGTCGCCAGCCATTCGACGATCAAAAATTAAAAGGCGGTATTTTACGGGCTGTCGAAAAACGTCCTGTTTCAGTCGAAGATGTAGAAAAATCCATATTAGGTATTCAGTCCCAGTTGCGAGCCATGGGGGAGCGTGAAGTCAGCGCCCAGGTGATTGGCGAAATGGTGATGAATGCACTTAAGCAGTTGGACCAAGTGGCGTTTGTTCGGTTTGCTTCAGTCTATCGAAGATTCCAGGACGTGAGTGAGTTTAGGGAAGAAATCGAACGGCTCGAATCGAACGGCGAAAAGCAGTAAGTCTTCTTATTTCAATGTTGAATATGTCTACGCCAGCAACTCCTACTGCATCCTTTCAATGGTCTGATTTTGATTATCAGATGATGGCTTTGGCGTTGCGTATGGCTAAGAAAGGTCAGTATACCGCACGGCCCAATCCGATGGTCGGTAGTGTTCTCACCCAAGGTAACCAAATTGTTGGAGAAGGCTGGCACCAGAAATCCGGTCGAGCTCACGCAGAAGTCAATGCGCTTGAAATGGCTGGCGATCTAGCTAAGGGCGCGACTTGCTACGTGACTTTGGAACCTTGCGCGCATACCGGAAAGACCGGACCTTGCGCCCAGGCACTGGCTGAAGCAGGTGTAACAAAAGTTATTTCGGCGATGAGAGATCCTAATCCATTGGTGGCGGGCAAGGGATTTGATATTTTACAAAAGGCAGGTATTGAAGTTGAGTACGGTTTGTTAGAGCAGCAAGCCATGGCGCTTAACCCGGGATTTATTTCGGCGATGCAAAGAAAGCGTCCGTGGGTAACTTGTAAACTTGCCATGAGCCTGGACGGGCGCACAGCTTTGGCCGATGGTTCGAGTAAATGGATCACTGGAGCGGCTGCAAGAGCGGATGTGCAAAAATTAAGAGCGCGCCAGGATGCTATAATCACAGGCATCGGAACGGTGCTAGCAGACAACCCAAGTTTGAATATACGTATGGAAGATACTGCACCGGAGTTAGATGACTGGTTTGAAAGGGTATCTAAGTTGGGTTTTGAACAACCTGCCAGGGTACTACTTGATAGGCTAGGTCTGGCTGCAAGAGATTCGAAGATCTTTAACGCTGGAGGCGAGGTATATTGGTTCACTGATAAGCCTTTAGATATTTCTGAATCACATATCCAGATAAAGAAGAGTAGTGATGATTTAGAAGGTCTGCTTTACGCATTAAATTCATGCGGAATGAATAACGTGTTAATAGAGGCTGGCCATAAACTTGCCGGAGAATTTTTGCAAGCGGGTTTAATTGATGAGTTAGTCATTTATCAAGCGCCTAAATTAATGGGAGACCAAGGCAAAGGATTGTTTGAGCTAAATATTGAGTCGATGTCAGATGTTCATAATCTAAAATTAACTGATCTGACTCAGATAGGTAGTGATATTAGATTAACTCTTCAGCTGAGTTAAAAATGAATTCAGGATTATTAAGTGTTTACAGGCATTATTGAAGCGGTCGGAAAGATCGAAAAAATTGAAAACAAGTCCGGCGATAAGCGATTTAAGATCAACGTCGGCAAGCTAGATATGACCGATGTTGCATTAGGCGATAGTATCGCGTGTAACGGCGTTTGTCTTACCGCAATCGAATTTGATGATACTTCATATACGGCCGATGTTTCTGGTGAAACTCTGGCACTAACGACATTAAACGATATTGCTCTCGGCTCGTCGGTAAACCTTGAGAAGGCTTTGACTCCTACCACCCGCTTGGGTGGACATTTAGTCAGTGGACATGTTGATGGGATCGGTGAAGTTATCGCTATTAAAGATGAAGCTCGCAGTATTCAGTACGATATTAAAGCACCTGAGTCTCTAGCAAAGTATATCGCGAAAAAAGGCTCGATTACGGTAGACGGTGTTTCTCTTACTGTAAATGAAGTCGAAGGCAATATTTTTAAACTAAACTTAGTACCGCACACTTTGCAAGAAACTACGGCAAAGCACTATCAAGTTGGTACTAAAGTTAACTTGGAAGTTGATTTGCTTGCGCGATATTTGGAGCGCCTATTGCTGGGGCAAACCGAAGAAAAGCAAGGCGGAGTTGATTATCAACTTTTAATGAAGAGTGGATTTATTAAATAGCTAAAACTTGGTGTCATCTCGACCGTAGTGGGGAGATCTCTTTCAGGTAGGCACAAACTTCTGGGAGACTCCTACCCAAAGGGCATTCAAGTCCACCACGGTCGGAATGACAGATACATAAGTAAAGAAGATTAAAAGCAAATGCAGTTAAACACAGCGAAAGAACTAATTGAAGATATTGCCGCAGGCAAAATGGTCATTTTAATGGACGACGAAGATCGTGAAAACGAAGGCGATCTTGTTATGGCGTCCACTATGGTAAGGCCAGAAGATATTAATTTTATGGCGCGTTACGGCCGCGGGTTAATCTGTTTAACATTGACTCAAGAGCGATGCGAGCAACTGCGCTTGCCGTTAATGGTTGGCCGCAATGCTGCGTCTTTTGAAACAAACTTTACCGTTTCAATTGAAGCTGCTGAAGGCGTAACTACCGGCATCTCTGCATCAGACCGTGCAAAGACTATTCAAGCTGCCGTTGCCGCAAACGCGAAGCCAACGGACATCGTTCAGCCTGGCCACATTTTCCCAATTATGGCTAAGCCCGGGGGAGTGTTAAATCGTGCCGGTCATACTGAAGCTGGTTGTGACTTAGCCCGTTTAGCAGGACTAGAAGCTAGTGCAACCATCGTTGAGATTTTAAATGAAGACGGCACTATGGCGCGCCGTCCCGACCTTGAAAAAGTAGCGAAGGAGCATGGCTTAAAAATAGGTACGATTGCTGACTTGATCGAATATCGAATGAATACCGAGCACACAATAGAAGAAGCTCTTTGTGTTGACTGGCCGACCGAATACGGCGATTTTAAATTACATGCTTTTCGCGACACAATTGACGGTCAAACTCATATCGCTTTAGTTAAAGGTGAAATCAAACCGGATGAACCTACGGTAGTAAGGGTTCATGTCACCGATATCGCCACAGATATGTTGGGGAAAGCTAAAAAAAGTTTAGGTAGTTGGACAATCCAGCGGGCAATCGAAAAAGTTGCCAGCGAGCCTCATGGGGTTGTGGTGTTACTTGGCAATCAGTCTACGCCAGAGTCCATTCTTGATCGTATTGCAGTTTTGTCTGGCGAAAAAGCAATTAGTCCAAAAGCACAAGCGCAGGAAAGTCGAGCTTCAAGAACGGTAGGAATTGGTTCACAAATTCTAATGGAGCTAGGCGTGCATAAAATGAAATTGTTAAGCCCGGTCAAAAAATATCGAGCGCTGTCAGGATTTCACCTGGAAGTTGTCGAGTATATTGAAGACAAATAGTTGCTAGGCGCTAGGCGCTAGGTGCTAGGTGCTAGGAATTTATATCCCCTTTCCAATTGGGAGTACTCAAAGAGGAGTGGGATAGCAAAGGGCTAGGGAGAGAGCTTGCGCTCTCAAAAGTAAAATAGATTTGAAGATTTAGAAAACAAGAGAGAATCGAATGAAAACAATTGAAGGAAACATGATCGCTGACGGTAGCAAGTTCGCTTTGTTGGTTGCTCGTTTTAATAGCTTCGTGGTTGAAAGTTTAGTTGAAGGTGCTGTTGATGCACTAAAAAGACATGGCGTTAAAGAAAGTGATATCGAAATTATTCGAGTTCCTGGCGCGTTCGAAATGCCCATTGCTGCACAAAAAATTGCAGCAACTAAAAGACACGATGCAATCGTAGCGCTTGGGGCAGTTATCCGTGGCGGAACTCCCCACTTCGAATATGTAGCCGGAGAATGTGTGAAGGGATTGTCACAAGTTTCTTTGTCAGCAGGAATTCCAGTAACCTTTGGCGTATTAACTGTTGATAGTATTGAACAGGCTATTGAAAGAGCCGGTACTAAGGCCGGTAATAAAGGTGCTGAAGCAGCGCTTGGAGCGCTTGAAATGGTCAATGTGCTCAATCAATTGGACGCATAATTTATGATCCAAAAACCTTCTACTCGTAAAAAAGCTCGCCGCTATGCAGTGCAAGGTATCTACCAGTGGCACTTAAGCGGTTCGCCGATCAATGAAATCGAATTGCAATTCTTGGAAACGATCAATCAAGCCAAGGTTGATATCGAATATTTCAGAGAAATCCTGGTTAACACGCTGACAACGGTTAAAGAACTGGATGATTTACTAACGCCCTATTTTGATAGGGCGTTTGAAGAAGTCAATCCGGTTGAATTAGCTGTTTTACGTTTGGCCTGTTATGAATTAAAAGCTCGTATGGATATCCCATACAAAGTTGTCATCAATGAAGCTTTGGAGCTGGCTAAAACTTTTGGCGCAGAAGATGGTCATAAGTTTGTTAATGGAATTTTGGACAAGTTGGCCCGTCAATTGAGGCCGCTTGAAGCAAAAAAGTAATCTTCTCGAAATTATCTACATGTTCACATTAATTTGATGAGCTTTAGCTATGCTGAATTTTAAGTTAGTTCAGGTAGCTATTTACTCAGGAAGAGTAAGGTTAGATAAGTGTTTAAAGTCACATTATTAAAAATAAGAATGTGATTTGGAACAAGTGGTATTGAAGAAAGGAAAAATATGAATGAATTCGAGATTATCGAGAGATATTTGACGCTCGATAGTAGAAAACGTAAAGACGTAATCAAAGGTGTAGGCGACGACTGCGCTTTGCTCAAGGTCCCGAGAGGGCAACGCCTGGCGGTATCTATGGATACATTGATCGGCGATGTTCACTTTATGTCTGATGCAAATGCCACAGATATTGCTCACAAAGCGGTTGCGGTAAATTTGAGTGATCTCGCAGCAGCAGGCGCAGAACCCGCATGGATAACTTTGGCATTATCTTTGCCAGAATTTAATCAGCAGTGGTTGGAAGATTTTAGTCGCGGTCTGAAACGTATCACTGAGTATTTTGGTGTCCAAATTGTTGGTGGAGATACTACAAGAGGGCCACTATCAATCACAATTCAGGCACACGGTTTTGTTCCCGAAAATGTTTTTCATAAACGTTCAACTGCCAATCCCGGCGACTTGATTTGCGTGACTGGAGAATTAGGTGATGCTGCTCTGGGTTTATTAGTTGCAAAAAATGAATTGCAGGTGACACCTTCGACAGCGAGCGAGTTACTTAAAAAGTACCAAACACCTTACCCTAGAATTGCAGCTGGAATAGCTTTGCGCGGGCGCGCAACGGCGGTCATCGATATATCAGATGGTTTGCTCGCGGATGTTAATCATATAAGCCAACAGAGTGAAGTCGGGGCTTTGCTTCGTTATGAGCGAATTCCATTTTCCAAGGCTGCACTTGAAGTCAAAGACGATGAATTAAGACGAAGAGCGGCCCTAACGGGCGGTGACGACTATGAGCTTGTTTTTACAGTTAACGAAGATGAATTAGACGCAGCCCAAAACGCACTTGAAACCGTTGGTACTCAGTGTATTCCTATTGGGCGTTTGACCGGAAAGCCTGGCGTAAGAATGTTGCATCACAAACAAGAAATTGAGCTCGAACAATTGGGCTATACGCATTTTTAGTTAAGGACAGAAATTCAATGAGCAGTGAAAGCGTGACTAAGCAGGTTCTGACTCATCCGGTCCACTTTCTCGCGTTCGGGTTTGGCAGTGGATTGTCGCCTAAGGCGCCCGGCACTTGCGGTTCACTAATTATCGTTCCGGTACTCTTCGGGTTCAGTTTTTTAAGCGCTAATACTTTTATTGTTGCAACAATGCTCGTTAGTCTTTCAGGGATCTACATTTGTGGCAGGTCTGCGGAACTACTTAAAACCCATGATCATCCTGGAATTGTTTGGGATGAGTTTGCCGGCATGTTTGTTACCTTTTTATTTATCCCTATTACTTGGCAGAACCTAATAGCGGGATTTATTCTATTTCGGCTATTTGATATCTTGAAGCCTTGGCCGATAAAATGGGTAGACAAAAAGGTATCTGGCGGGCTCGGCATCATGTTGGATGATATCTTAGCGGGATTAGCCGCTTGTGGCTGTCTACATGGCTTGAATCTTTTATGGTAGCGTTTAAATCAATTTTAAAATTTGGAATACTTGTTACGTTAACTTTGTTAGCTTCTTTTTCTTTTGCTTCGGAAGAAGAGTCGCTTAAAGTTATTGCTCTGTTTAAATCTTCCGCCATGGTGGACTATGGGGGAAAGCAAAAGCTTTATCGTATTGGGCAAAACGTTTCGCCCTCTATTAAATTAGTTAGTATTAAAAGCCCGATCACCATTTTTGAAATCAATGGCAGGAAGGTTGAGGTTGAATTGAATCGCCAGGTCGGGTTTTCTAATCAAAACCATGCAACAAATAAACTAAACGATACATCTGGTAGTGTGCAAATTCTAAGAAATGCTTCCGGTATGTTTCTTACGCCCGGTTTAATTAATGGGACTTCAGTTTCGTTTTTAGTGGATACCGGGGCAACTCAAGTTGCTATGAATGAATCGACCGCAAAAAGACTTGGGTTGAATTACAGGTTGGATGGTGTAAGAACCGCGGTAAGCACTGCGGCCGGTGTTGTCACTGCTTGGGCAATTACGCTGAATAGGGTTCGAGTTGGTAGTATAGAGTTAACATCTGTTGACGGAATGGTTGTGAAAGGCGATGGCCCCAATGAAGTGCTTTTGGGAATGTCTTTCTTAAGCAGGCTTAAAATGGAAAACTCTGGCCAGGTTTTGAAGCTCACTAAGCAATATTGACTGCCAGTAATTTCACTCCTACTTCTAAAATCTAAAAATAAAGAATTTTGCCTATGAAAATCGTGGCGGAAAACACTCAAATTTACCTTTCCGAGTTTTCTACTCTAGATGCTCCTGGATTTTTTGAGATGAATAATGACCTTGAAGCTTTGCAGTTTACCGGAGACGAACCATTTGCCAATGAGTGTGAAGCGGAGTCGTTTATTCTCAATTATTCTCATTATAAAAATAATGGTTACGGCCGTTGGTCAATCTACCGTAAAACAGACAATCAATACTTGGGGTTTGCCGGGCTGCGATTTAGTCAAGAGACTAAAGAAACTGATATCGGTTATCGTATTATGCGACAATATTGGGGACAGGGAATTGCAACACAAGCAACTAAGTTAAGCCTAGCCGTTGGTTTTAATTTTTATAACCTGGAGTCAATTATCGGACGGGCAATGGAAGACAATCCTGCCTCTTATCGTATTTTAGAAAAGTTGGGGTTTGAAAGAGAAGCTGACTTTGAAGAAGCACAAAATTGGTGGCGCCAGTATCGACTTACACGCCACCAATTTGCTCCATAAAGCGATCAACCAATTGCATTTCTTCGGCAATAACAATTAAGTTTGCGTTTAAACCAGCGCGCATTTTTCCGACCAAAAAATTATCGTTAAACTCAACTGTTCCCGGCTCTGTTAATTTGGTAATAAATAGTGTGACCGGTTTGCCATCAATTTCTGCGATGATATGCATGCTATCTTCTCCGCCTAAGCCACAGCGGGTAGCGAGAATAACCTCCTTGGGCAATTGCGCTAACTTGAACCCCATTTTATCGAGTCTAGCTTGCAATTGTTCGGTGGTTACCTGGTTGTCCAAAGTTAAGTACTTTTCTTCATGATGAACATGCTCAAGCGCTTGAGCCGATAGTGTTCCTGAAGGGCCTAGAGGTAGAAATAAGCCTAAACTCAATACCAAAGTGATCGAGGCAGCTATTGCAAAATAGCTGAATCGGCTTGAACGCTGCTGCGTTGCATTGTTGAGAATAATTCTTTCTTCAAGTCCTTCTGGGACTGGAACATTCAATGCTCTTTTAAGTTGCCTGTCAAACTCGATCTGTTCTTTAACCGCTTCTATAGATTGTTCACTCATTTGTTCAAAATCCTGTTCACTTATTGACTCTATATGTTCATTCACAGAAGCGATTTGCTGACGTTTTTTATCGATGTCGTTCATGTCACTTACCTCTATGACTTGCTTCATTGGTGATTCGAGTTTGATCGGACAAGCGGTTTTTTAGTTCCGCCCTGGCTCTGAATAAACGAGTCGAAACTGTATTGGAATTTAGCGACAAAGCATCTGCAATCTCATCGGTAGAAAGCCCGCCTATCAGTTGCAGAGTTAGAGGTTCTCGATATTTATCAGGTAAAGCGAAGATCGCTCTTCTTAATGAAAGAACCTCATAGTCGTCTTTCGAGTCTGCTACTTGTTCTAGTTGCCATTCCTCACTGAGTTCAACCATGGGGAGTTGTTTGCGTTCGAATCGTCGCGCATTTTCACGGTTTAAAATGGTATATAGCCAGGGTTTGGCTGAACTGGCATCTTTTAGTTGATGCAAGCTTTTCCAAGCGCGAGAGAAAGTTTCTTGCACTAGATCTTCTGCTATCGATTGGCTTTTGGTTTTCCAGTAGGCAAAGCGGTATAGCGGCTGATAGTAGCTTTTGACCAGACTTTCGAACTGTTGTTGTTTAATGCTCACTTAACATCCAATGATTCCAATTAGGCTACATTTAGCCTACTACTTTCTATCCGAGACCGAGGTTTTAGAAGTTTTCTTTCATACAAATGATGAAATTGATCAGTTAATTGTTATCCCGCGTATATAAAGGTAAATGCTAATTAACGAAATCAATATGAAAGAATTTGCTCAATACCTCGGTCTTTAGCTTAATAACACCAATAGATTGTAGCTTATGGAAAGAAATTTATCTTTAAATTCAGATAGTTACTTTAAAGCAATTTTGCTAGAGAACTACTTGGAATTATCCGTTAGTCATCGCCTGTTAGATCAAATGGGCCTTTTATCTTTTCTTCAGCAGTTGATTGATATTGATGGCAAAGTAGAAAAAGAAGCAGAAATTGAATCTTTCGTAAGAGGTAGATATATCGCTTCGGGACATAGTGAGGCTTTTATTGAAAAGCTGTTACTGCTCGAATCTAAGCTTATGCAACTTGGATCAGGTAGTTGTACGCCTGAGACTAAACCCAAATACAAAAACTGGATGTTATCAAGGCTATTTAAACTTTGGTCTCCGTTACATTTTCAACTATCCGATTGTAGCTTGATTTATAAGTCGTACCATGGCGAATTAGAATATTGGTATTCTCAGAAGACAGGAGAGACACTCAGGAGTCAGTCTGGATGCTGGATGATCAAAAGAAATTTGGAGCAAATCAAAGTAACCCCTATTTCCAATCTCCAATTCCAGCTAGTCAAGCGCATTCAGCGAGGCTGGTCATACTCTAAACTTTGCAAACACTACACAAATGAACAAATCGAGCAGAACCTGTTACCCGCGGTGTGTGGTGGTATTCTGGTGTTAAAATAGAAACATAATCCCTCCCTTTATTCTTTTAAACAGAGTTTTATTGCTTGTCCTTTTAGCTATAAATCGCAAGAATGGAAAAGTTTTCTACGCGCATCAGGCATACCATTGCGTAGAAAGTTTTTGAAAACCACTTTGGGATAGTTACTTATGGCTGATGAATCTGCAGTTGCCATGGTTCAAGAAAGGCGTCTAAAAGCCGTTGAAAAGTATATTGAAGATAATTTAGATCAGCCGCTCTCGTTGGAGCGGTTATCAAATATTGCTTGCTACTCAACTTTTCATTTTCATCGATTATTTTCAAGTTTTTTAGGTGAAAGTGTTTATTCATACCGTAAGCGTCTTCTATTAGAGCGAAGCGTAAGGCAGCTTCGTTATTCAGAGCAGTCGATTACTGAGATCGCCTTAAATGCAGGTTATGACAATCAAGCTTCATATAACAAGGCATTTAAAAAGCTATTTGGGGTGACGCCTTCTATTTGTCGTAAACAAAAACTTTCATTAGTTTCAAATCCAATAAAGCCTAATTTCGAGGAGATAGAAATAATGGAAGCAGAAATATGCCAGTTAAAAACCATTCATGTGGCTAGCGCGCGAGCCAGAGGAAAATACGCGCAAGCAGCTGAGGAGGCATGGGGACAAATTATGAAGTTTGCCTATTCAAATAAGTTGATGAAAGCTGAAACCGAGACTTTTGGTATATGCCATGATGATCCTTCGGTTACCGAGCCGGAAAACATTCGTTACGATGCCTGTATATCGGTTAATGATAAGGTTGAACTCGAAAAAAACATCTATTCAGATGTTATTGAAGGAGGTATGTACGCCATATTTTTACATAAGGGAAGCTACGAAAATTTATCACAAACCTATAGCGCAATTTTTCATCAGTGGCTTCCGCAGAGTAATTTTGAATTAAGGGAATTACCGCCTTTTGAAAAATATCTCAATAGAGATCCGAGGCGAACTAAACCTGAAAATCTTAGAACTGAAATCTATGTGCCTATCACTAAAAGGTAGAGCTGAATTTATTAATGGGTAAATCAAGTTTGATTTACCCATTAATTTTTACTCTTAAGCTAATTGGGCAAACGCTTTATCTGCCGCTTCAAGCGTTTTAGCAAGGGTTGCTTCGTTATGAGCTGAACTAATAAAACCGGCCTCAAAAGCTGAAGGAGCCAGGTATACGCCTTGCTCTAACATCGCATGGAAGAATTGTTTGAAATGATCTTGATTGGAGTTAACCACTTGTGAAAAAAGAGTAACTGGTTTTTCGTCGGTGAAAAACAAACCAAACATACTACCAACGTGATTGGTTGTAAAAGGTACGCCATGTTTGTCCGCCAATTCTTGCAAACCATTGACGAGCTTTTCACAGTAATCGTAGAGTGGTTCAAAAAAGTCAGGTTCAGAAAGCAATTCCAGAGAGGTAAGCCCTGCGGTCATTGCAATAGGATTACCAGACAAGGTGCCAGCTTGGTACACTGGTCCGGCAGGCGCAAGATGCTGCATGATTTCTTTTTTTCCACCAAATGCGCCAACCGGCATACCACCACCAAGAATTTTACCAAGAGTCGTTAAATCAGGAGTGACATCAAAAAGTTGCTGCGCCGTACCCGGACCAACTCGAAGACCGCACATTACTTCGTCAAATATCAAAACGACTTTATGTTCATCACACAATTTTCTCAGGCCCTGCAAGAATCCTTCTGCAGGTGGAATGCAATTCATATTCCCAGCAATTGGCTCAACGATAATTGTTGCTACCTGATCGGGATTTGCCTCGAGTAGTGCTTTTACGCTTTCCAGATTATTAAATTCTGCGGTAAGAGTATGTTTAGCAAAATCTGCGGGCACGCCGGGCGAAGTTGGTTCGCCAAGAGTTAACATTCCGCTACCTGCTTTAACGAGCAAGCAATCTGCGTGACCGTGATAACAACCTTCAAATTTGATTAGCTTATCTTTACCGGTATAGCCACGTGCTAGTCTGATAGCAGACATAGTGGCCTCGGTTCCTGAACTTACCATACGAACTTGCTCAACCGATGGGATCATTTGGCAAACTTTTTTCGCCATGGTGAGCTCAATCTCGGTTGGTGCACCGTAGCTCAAACCATTTGCTGCGGCATCAATGACCGCTTGTCGAATTTTGGGATGATTGTGGCCATGAACCATAGGTCCCCATGAAGCAACGTAATCTACATAATCTTTACCATCAACATCGGTAAAGTAAGCGCCGTCGGCCTTTTCTATAAAGACGGGAGTACCACCCACTCCGTTGAATGCTCTAACAGGGGAGTTAACGGCTCCTGGAATATACTCATTTGCTTGATCAAAAAGTTGTTGCGATCTGCTCATATTTTTCTCTTAAACTTGAATTGATTTGTCGGTCCGAATTTATTCGGACCAAGTCTTAGTGAGCTGTTAGCAAAGTGCGAATAAATTCGCACCTGCATTTATTGGTTTAATCCTACGTGCCAGTTTACGTTGCGCTCATATTGATAGAGTTGATCTTCGACACCCAAAATACAAGCGAACAGAGCCATTCTGACTAACACGCCATTGTCGGTCTGACGGAATATGGCGAGCCCTGGCTCTTGGTTTAAATCATTATCTAGTTCGTTGGCATCGTTTCTAGAATCTCTAGGTAATGGATGCATAATGACTGCACCGGGTTGGCAGTGTTCTGAGTAAATGCGCTTGTTTAGTCGGAAATAGCCACGGTAACGATTGGCTTCCTTTTGAGACGCGAAGCGTTCTTCCTGAATGCGGGTTTGGTAGATTACGTTGGCTTGAGGTAAGCCTTCTTCTAATTGCGAGCCAACTTTCACCTGGTGGCCAGCGTTGCTAAGCATATCAATATATTTGGTTGGCATTGCTAATGCTTCGGGCGAAATCAGTTGAATTTTTAATCCCGAATAGAGACTGAGTAGCTGACACAATGAATGGACTGTTCTGCCATGCTTCAAATCGCCAAGTAGTGTTAGACTCAAATCTTCGATTTTTTTACCTTTGTGAGCAAGCTCTTGATGAATGGTGAAGAGGTCAAGTAAAGCCTGGGTAGGATGTTCGTTGGGTCCGTCGCCACCATTAATTACTGGTATTCTGCTTCCGGTTGCAAATTCAGCGACCGAGCCAGCTTGAGGATGTCGCATGGCAATAATGTCTGAGTAACCGGAAAGCACTTGCGCTGTATCGTATAGCGACTCGCCTTTAGCCAGAGCGGAGTTGGATAATCCGGTGGTTTCTCTGACCTCTCCACCTAGAAGGTTAAAAGCGCAGCCAAAGCTTACTCGGGTGCGTGTACTAGGTTCGAAAAACATATTTCCCAACACTGCGCCTTCTAACACGCGGGTTACTTTTTGTCTTTCCGCGTAGGGGCGCATTGTTTCAGCAACATTGAAAAGTTCTTCGATTAATTCCAAAGAAATATCTTTAACAGATAGGAGGTGCTGGCCTTTTAATTTCACTTGTTATACCTGTGACAGAAATGATGCGTTATTTTAATCTTTTTGAGGTTTTGGCGCTATTGAAACTAGTTAATCTTTAACTGGATTTACAAGTGTTCAACTATTAAAAATTCCAAACTCGACTAAGATCTTGCTTTCTATTCCCCGCATGTGATTGAGGAGTTCTTGTCTGGCTATTTCACGCTTAATACCTTTGGCAACAAGATCGTTGACGACTTTCTCAAATGCCATTCGCCTTAGCTCGCCCTGTTTTGAAGTATCACGGCGATCATTGAAGTGATCTAAAATTGGCTGTCCGCACAGGCATCGCCGGGCCAGTTTAACAAAACGTTCTCCTTGGTTATCCCGCGCTTGTGCTAACCCGCTAGAACCGTTGTATGCGGTTGACTTAGCAATATACTCATGTTCGTTTTGAAAAATTTCCCCACACTTGTCGCATGATTTTGGAAAGGAAGCATCTTCTAGCGCTTGTAAGTCTTTGTAGAGTTGTTGATTGTCCACTTTTAAACTCGATTTTAAAAATAGAATTTCCCCTGAAGCTTATTGGAACTCAATTACCGCTTTTTTACCCGAATTAAGCTCAGCATTCGAGTTTCAGCTGAGCAAAGCAGAATTAAAGTGCCAAAACTGCAAGCCTTCTGGTAATGCCGTGAAATAGGAAAAACTCTTATTCGAAATTATAGTGCTAGAGGTGCTATTTTTGTATTTATCTCGTGTTTTGGGTACGATATCTCAAAAATCGACTAATATATTGAGAGTAAAGAACTTTTTTGAGTAATAGTTCATTGCTAATCGTTGGCACTGATTCCACTATAGCTAATTGCGAGGCTGTAATTTCTAAAATGAGCCAATCGAACGCAGCTAAATATGTCGAGCTGCCAGGTTTTTCAAGGAATTTACTGGGCGACAAGCGAGTCGAACAACTAATAAAGAAGAATCATAAATATGCTAAGATTCCTAATTAAATTTCTTTTATTTGCGATCATTGCGATCGTTGCGACAATGTTAGTTGCACAATGGAAGCTGGAAAAAGAACTTGATCAGTTAACTTCTCAAGTTAGACCATTTGTCGACGTTTCCTATGAATCAGCCAAGATCTCTTACAACGGCGAAATCAAAGTCAACTCTATCAACGCCTATGTCAATTTATTAGGTACTTTTGTGGAAGTTGGGGAAGTTCGTTTTTCTATCGGCAATTTATATGAATTAGCGCTTTTCGAATTCGGATTTCGCAAAAGAGAGTTGCCCGATAGTGCCTATATTGTGGTTGAAGATCTTCTCGTCCCATTTAACTCTAAACTAGTCAAAGCTTTTGAGACCCACTCCCAACAAAGCGGTATGGACGTATTACAGACTGCTTATTGTGGTAGTACCGATAAATTTGACATAGGTGCTTTTGAAGCTATGGGGTTTGATTATTTAGCACTCGATTCAGAAATGTACTACATGCTGGATAAATACAGTGGTAGTGCAGTATTAAATGGTTCCATGGATATGGAAGGCGCTTTTAAAATCGACTATCAAGTTAACATCGGCTCCGTTCTTTCGTGGTTGGAATCGAATAAAACGAGGGCTATAGGACAAGCGCCAGATGAAAAAATAGTTCCCGACCTTGCCTTACTTGAAATCAGACATATGGACAAAGGGTTCAATTCTCGCAAAGCGGAATTTTGTGCAACCAGACAAGGCGTATCAGTGGAGGAATACTATAAAGGTCACACAGCAGAATTTAAACAACTGATAGATGAAGTTGATATTCAGATCAGCCCTGATTTTTTGGCGCTTTACGCTGAGTCGCTCAAACCAGACAGTGAAGTTTATTGGTTTATCCAGCCTAAAGCTAATTTCGATATGGGCGGAATATTCTATTACGACTACAATGAATTAATTGAGTTAAGCGGTTTTCAAATGTCAATCAATCGTAAGCCGGTTGAAAATATACTGGAAGGCTGGAGCTACCAAAAATACAGTGATATTTTAGCCCGCGAGCTGGTTAGAAAAAGACAAAGAGAAATGCCGAACAAAAGGCAATATGAAACTGTCGTCATTAAACGGGAGTTTCGCACTCAACCTCTAGAAAATGCAGCTAAATTCGTCAATTTTGATGTGAGGGTTACACGTAACGACGGCACATTGTATTTGGGTAAGCTGACCAAAACCAACGACAAAAATTTATGGGTGTTACGACGATCGTCCGAGGGTGAAATAACCTTCCCGATCAAACGTACAGATGTTCAAAAGTTTGAAGCCAGGGTTCAAGTCGCAGTTGACTAATTTTGAAATAAGTGAACACTTTTTATGTGTTCACTCTACATTAGAATGATTTAGTTACCGCTAAAATAACGACGGCAAATAAAATCAATACAGGAAACTCGTTAAAAAATCGATAAAAAACATGTCCATGTGCCGATTGATTGGCTGAAAACTTCTTCAAGTAATACCCACACCAAAAATGGTAGCCTATCAACAAAACAATCAGAGTTAGCTTCACGTGCATCCAGCCCATATGAAGTAGTCCTGGGTTGAGATACAGCATCCAAAAACCAAGTCCAGCTGTGATATACATAAAAGGTGAGACAAAGCGATAAAGCTTTCGGGCCATTACTAAAAGATGGTCATAGGTTTCGTTTTTGGTCATAGCTAAGTTGACGTAGATTCTAGGTAGATAAAATAACCCGGCGAACCAGCTAGTGAAAAATATAATATGTAAGGCCTTAATAACGTTATACCATTCGTACATTACATAGCTCGCTAGTAAAAAAATTTCAGGGAGTGTTATCGTTTATAGCTGTAGTGAGACTCTATCTGCTCGCGGGTGAGCACTCCGTATATTTTATCTGTCATCGGTGCAGTTGTTCTAAAGATATATACTGCATCGACATCTTCTCGATCCATGGTATCAAGTGCTTCTTCCAAGTTACCTTGTAGGTAAACTGATGCGATATTTTGGCGATCAGCAGGGATTTTAAGCAGGTCAATCGATTCTTTTTCTGGCGGTTGGTAATCTACTCCTTCCTCTTCTGCTTGTTCTCTATTTTCCTTTTCCAACTCTTGTTGTTCAAGCACATACCGTGCAAGATCATTGGCCGCCATTAAGGAAATTGGCACACCTTCTTCTTTGAGCAAAATCCAACGGGGAGTATTTTCCAGTATTTCTTCAGCTTGTTCATAACTTATTTCCCTTTCATGTACTGCCATCTTTCTTTCCATTAGTCCTGCGACACCAACACTCCTTAAGTATTGTGAAAGTGGATTAACCTTGAGGTCGAGTCCTTTGACTTGCATCTGGGATTGAAAGATTGAAGGTTGCTTGAATAGTTGTGATACCACTAAGTTTGCAATTACCAGAGAAATCATTCCTGGTAGCAAGATGTTTGGATTATTGGTCAATTCTAAAAGTGCCATTAATGCTGCAAGTGGAGCCTGCAAAACTGCGCTCATCATAGTCGCCATACCCACCATTGAGTAAAAGGCATACTCTGAGGCGTATTCAGGTAGTATCAATCCTCCCACGGAACCAATACATCCACCTATCATCGCGCCGATAAACATGGATGGACCGATAACCCCTCCTGGCATTGACATTCCGGAACACACTATGGTGGCAAGGAACTTTCCGACAAAGGCGATCGCAAGAATTTGAAAAGGTAAACTGCCATGCAGCGCAGCGTTTATCGTATCGTAGCCAATTCCCATAACCTGGGGAGCCCCTAAGGCTATGATGCCCACACAGGTTCCTGCAATGCCACATTTGACCCAACTAGACCAGTTTTTAGCGGTAATCGACACCATGCGGGTAGCTTTGATAAACAAACTTGCAAAGCAGCCGATGATTATCCCGAGTAAGACAAAATAAGGGACTTCCCAGAGAGACGCCAGTTCAAGAGAGGGCACAGTGAAGGCTACGTCATTGCCAAACACTATTCTGGATAAAATCGCAGCTGAGACCGCCGCAAGAATTAGAGGGATGAAGCTAATGACTGCGTACTCCATCATGACGATTTCCATCGCGAAGATAACGCCGGCAAGCGGTGTGTTGAAGCTTGCGGAAATGGCAGCTGCGGTGCCGCAACCGACCAAAATACGAATACTGTTGTTTGGCAGTTTCATCTGTTGCCCGAGCCAACTACCTGCCGATGAGCCAAGGTGGATCCCTGGGCCTTCACGACCAACGGATTGACCTGTCGCCAGGGTCATGCCCCCAACAAGGAACTGAACAACTGCGTTTTTCCAGGGCAAGTATCCCTGGTGGTAACTCATACGCTCCAAAACGTGACCAACACCAACCTGACGCAGTTCTTTACCAACTTTATGTAATACGAAGCCGACTAGAAAGCCGCCAACTAAAGGTAAAGTCAGTCGAAACCACCAAGGAGCGCCTTCAAAATCATTGACGCCTTCCCCTCGGTGCCAAAGAACAAAGCCACTTTCAATGAATAAGCGAAATAGAACAATCACACCGCCTGCGAGGAGTCCACTAACTAGCCCCATTACCGATAAGATAGGTAAGGCATTAAGGCTACCGAGTTTTAAGCGGATTGACTCAAAAAATGACATCGATTTTGTTGTTTTTTAGATCGACCTGGGTTTTTTAAATTGGATTCACTTATTCTAACTCTTTTGTCAAAAACTGCTAATTTGCCAGCAATTGACGAACCAGAATCGAGAATAAACTAATTTAACTAAATAACTTTAAGAACAGCATATAACCTATTGATAAAAAAGACAAATGAAAATGCCTCATTATGCGATATTGGTCGGGTTTTTAATTATAATGGTGGGCAGAATCTGTTATTCGAGATAAACTAGCCGTTCATCAAAATAACAACTCCAAAGATTCAGTAGTTAAAGTTATAGGTAGAAGATGGGACCTCAACTCATAATCAAGCAAAAAAAGACCGCAATTTGGTATGCCGGATGGGGTACAGTGGTCATTGGTTTACTTGCAATCAGTTTTTATATTGGACGATATATTGCGGTTAAAGAACGTGAAGAAACCTTACAAAGAGCTGCCTGGTTGGAGCAAAAGCTTAAGGAATATCAACAGGCATATCAAAAAGCGAATGAAGACTTAGTGATGCAAACGCAATCGGCAAAAGTTGACAATAAATCTAATCAGCAATTGGTTGAAACCGTAAAGCAACTCCAGGATACTCAGCGAGAGCTAGAAGCCGAGCTAAGCTTCTACCGCAATATCATGGCACCTGAGTTGGCTAAAGAAGGCTTGACTATTGCCGATCTGGAGCTATCCAAATTGAATCAGCAAAGTCCAATCCACTTTAAACTGATGCTTACCCAAGCGGGCAAACAAGAACAGTTCCTTAAGGGAGAAGTGATATTAAAAGTGGCAGGTACCTTAGATGGTAACCAAAAAGTCTATCAATTTCGTGAACTGGGCGCTTTCCAATCCAAAGATTTTCAGTTTCAATTCCGATATTTTCAAAATATCGAAGGCGCTATAGTATTACCCACCGGGTTCGTTGCACAGCAAGTGACGGTGACAGCCAAAACCAGAGGATTACGTAAAAATCAATCCGCCGAAAAACAATTCGAATGGAATATTTAGGAGAACTAATTCATGTTGGGTCGTAAGAAAAAGCAGTCACCTCGTGCTAAAGCCGGTGCTGCAGACACCTTAATCAGCAAAGAGGCCAAGATAGTTGGTAATATCAACTTCACCGGTGTGCTTTATGTTGATGGTTACGTAAAGGGGGATATTTCCTCTGACGAATTTGAGAATTCCCTTTTAACCATTGGTCAGAACGGTTGTGTAGAAGGTGAAATTAATGTTCCTCATATAATGATCTTTGGCCGGGTTAAGGGGGATGTTCATGCGTTGGAACACGTTGAATTGATGTCAGATGCTCGCATTGAAGGTAATGTTTATTACAAACTTATCGAAATGGCGATGGGAGCGGAAGTCAACGGTCAAATGGTGCATAAGGAAGATAAGCAGAAGCTTTTAGGCCATCATAAGAAGCTAGATGCGGGCGATTCGAGTGACAATAATTCAGCAGAGGAAGCTAAAACTTCTGAAAAGAAAGATAAACTCGCCAAAGAACTTCCATAGCAAGGTACCAGAATTATTGAAACTATCAGTTAGCCAATAGTAGAATTCTATTATTGGCTGAGTTTTATTTGCTTAATAATTGAGCTTAAGCAATAATCCCGCTCTGAATGTTTTAGACTCACTTTTTTCACGAGAGTATCCATGTCTGATGTAGGTGTCGCAAAGGTTTCACCGATAATTTTTACCGAAGCCGCAAGTAGCAAGGTTAAAGAGCTGGTAACTGAAGAAGAGAATTCAGCACTCAAATTGCGCGTGTACGTTACTGGTGGTGGCTGTTCTGGCTTTCAGTATGGCTTCACTTTTG
This sequence comes from Kangiellaceae bacterium, assembly GCA_026196875.1. Lineage (GTDB taxonomy): Bacteria > Pseudomonadota > Gammaproteobacteria > Enterobacterales > Kangiellaceae > Aliikangiella. The sequence goes on along the minus strand of JAPHTP010000045.1, from coordinate 25,273 downwards.
ACGAAGAGCAGGCCGAAGATGATATGGTGATTGAGAGAGATGGAGTATCTATGGTGGTCGACGCCCTAAGTTTTCAGTATTTAGTGGGGTCAAGAGTGGATTATCGTGAAGATCTGGAAGGCTCCAGGTTTGTGGTAGAAAATCCCAATGCAACTACCACCTGTGGCTGTGGTTCATCTTTCTCTATCTAGTTAATTAAATTCAGCAAAATTCACAAAGGCCGCTTGCTCTTAGCCGCCTTTTTTCCAGGTGTTATTCTTCAACACAGTGTTGCATACCAAGAAACTTCCTGGAGGGTGTGCTAGCATTCTCAATAGAGATTAGTTCTCTCTTTCGCAAAGCATAAAAAACAAATAAATGATAAAACAAGTTTCCTAGTCACCGTGGTTCGTTTTCAAAAGAGTATTCTTATCAACCAAGAAGAACAGGCGTTAATCGACTGTTTAGCCATTAATTTACCCGGGATTTCAAAGCGGAAAATTAAAGATGCACTTAAGTTTGGGGCTGTGTGGTTAACTAGGCGCGCTAAAACCAAAAGGATTCGACGCGCAAAACAATTGGTCGTTAAAGGCGATGAGCTGCATATTTATTATGATGAATCGATCTTGTTTGGGGATATTATAGGGGCAAATTTAATCGCTGATGAAGGGGATTACTCTGTATGGGACAAGCCTTGTGGCATGTTCTCTCAAGGCTCAAAATGGGGTGATCACACGGCGATCTGTCGTTGGATAGAATTATTTGGATACGCAGAATTCAATTTGCCGGTGCGCCCGGCAATTTTAGTCCACCGACTCGATAGGGCGACACGCGGACTAATTCTCGTTGTGCATAATAAAGATGCTGCCAAGCAATTCACTGCGATGTTTGAATCTCGTCAATTAGACAAATTTTATTGTGCAACGGTTGATGGAGAATTTCCTGAGTCGATTGTTGAAATTGACCTACCAATTGAAGAAAAAGCAGCGGTAACCCGGTTAGTAACTCGAAAATTTCTACCCGATGTCAATCAATCTCAACTTGTGCTTAAACTAGAAACTGGGAGAAAGCACCAGATCAGAAAACATCTAGCGTCGGTCGGCTTTCCGATAATAGGGGATAGATTATATGGCAATGAGCAAGAAGCCGCGGAATTGGATGATCTGCAACTTTGTTCATTTCGGTTAAAATTTAACTGTCCAGTAAGCGGTAAACTGCGGGATTATCAAATACTAAAGTAAAGGGGAATTGGGGCATGCTTATTCGCTATCGAACAAGGCTCTAAATTCTTTGCGGTTTTCGAGTTCAAGTAATAGCTTTCCTTTCCGTTGTTTGTATTCCGTCCAGTGCTTATTTTCGATCGCCCCTAACATAGCGTAAAGAAAGTTTAGACTGGGTTGGAATTGTTCCAGGGAACAAAGCAGCTCAAAGCTCTCAATTGCGCCTTTTTCGAGTAACTGTTGGTAATTGAGAATGCCTACTTGTGCCAATTGTTCCGCTGATTTGGGGCCAAGGTTTTTAAGCTGTGCGATGGGGGTGTTGGGGTCAATCATTTAATGAGTAATGAAAATCAATATTATGGATGATAGATAGCCCCCAGAACTTTTTCGCAGCTTGCACCGGTTACACTCGATAAATTGCCAGGCAAGTTGAGTACTCTCTGCCTCGCTAACCAGGCAAATGTCATTGCTTCTAAATAATCCCCGTCGACGCCAATATCGTTGGTTTGATAGATATGCTTATCAAGCTTTTGGCCAAGTGAATTGAGCATAAGTTGGTTATGCATACCGCCACCGCTGGCATAAACCTCAAAGTCTGCGAGCTCTAACTTTTGAATGGCGTCGGCAATTGTTTTGGTGGAAAACTCCATCAAAGTTGCTTGGACATCTTCAGGGGAGATTGGAAAGTCGAGCGTGTCTAAATGCTGTTGCAACCAGTTTAACGAAAAGTATTCTCTTCCTGTACTTTTGGGAGGGGCTAAGTCAAAGTATCTATTTCTTAAAAGTCTAGCTAACAAAGTTGAATTACATTTTCCGCTTTTTGCGAATTTTCCATCTCGGTCAAAATTATCGGCATGATTGGGGTGATATTTTTTAAAGTGGGCATCCATCAATGTGTTGGCTGTACCGGTATCAAAACCCAGAACTGGCATATCGAGATCTTTTGCCAACAAGGTAATGTTGGCTATACCTCCCAGATTTAAGATGATTCTATTTTGCTCATTCGAACGCATTACAGCATTATGAAATGCTGGTGCTAAAGGTGCCCCCTGGCCTCCGGCGGCGATGTCCATTCGTCTAAAATCTGACACGGTAGTGATGCCTGTGGAATAGGCAATAATATTTGGATCGCCAATCTGTAGCGTAAATGGTGAAGATAGACTTGGCTGGTGGCGGATGGTTTGTCCATGGCTTCCAATTGCCGAGATTTTGGAAGAGGGGATATTGTTGTCACTTAAAAAGGTGTTAACCGAATCAGCAAACACATGACCCATCTTTACATCTAGTTCGCCCATAAGTTCGATGCGATGGTGAAAGTTCATGGTCATATCTGATTGCTCAGATAAATCGCAAAGTTGACCCAGTGGTAGTCTTACGTCATCACCGACCGGATGGAGGTAGTAGTCAACCAGTTTGCACCGACCGTGAGAAAAATCGACCAGTGCAACATCAACACCATCAATGCTGGTGCCACACATTAAGCCAATATAGAGTTCAGAAGGATGACTTGTACTCATAATAATTAAGGAGCAACCCTTTGCTGCTGAGCGCCGTTACCATTACGCAAGAACAACTGGTGTACCAGAGGTGTAGTTGTACTGGTAAAGCGCGTTTTTTCTGAATTAGGAATTGGTTTCGCCTGGGGGAGTTTCACGGTACGCGGATTGCGGTGAACGCCGTTGACGACAAACTCGTAGTGAAGATGTGGAGCCTCGGCTAGTCCGGTCATTCCAACGTAGCCAATTACCTGACCTTGCTTTACTCGCTTATTTTTACTGACTGCGCGACGTGACATATGTAAGTACTTAGTCACAATTCCTTGGCCGTGTTGGATAAAGACGTATTTCCCGTTGTATTTGTTGTAGCTCGAAGCAATAACTTTACCGTCACCAGCCGCACGAATTGGCGTGCCGGTTTTAGCTCGGTAATCGATACCACGATGAGCTTTCCATCGTTTTAGAATCGGGTGGAATCGTTTGGGTTTGAAACTAGAGCTGATGTATTTGAAATTTAAAGGGGCTCGTAAGAATGCTTTACGCATGCTCAAGCCTTCCGGCGTGTAGTAATTGGTATTGTTATTTGAGTCAGTATAACGGACGGCGACATAGCTTTTACCTTGGTTGATAATCTCTGCCGCCAAGATTTCCCCATTTCCAATCTTTTCACCTTCCATGAATTTTTCTTCATAGACCATGGAAAAGGAATCTCCAGAGCGAATATCAAGAATGAAATCGATATCCCAGTCAAAAATGTTAGCAAGCTGAATTATTTGTGTATCGGTCAATCCTGAGTCTTTGCCGGCAGCAAATAGCGAACCAGTAATTGTTCCTTGGGCGAAAGCCTCATGATAGTCTATTTGCTTATTTTCGATTCGGCTGACAAGTTCGTCGTTTTGGTTTTCTACATACAGTGTCTTTTGAATGTTGATTTGATACTTAAGGGCTTGTAATTGTTTTTCGGTATCTATTTGATAATCGATAACTTGACCCGGCTTCAGTTTTTTTAGCTGCTGGGTATTGTCGTCCAAAGTAGCTACTTTATGAACAACTTGAGGAGAGAGTCCTATTCGCTTAAAAATTAAGGATAGATTGTCGCCCTTTTTTACCGCTTCTGATTTCCATTTTCGATCACTGATTTGTGGTACATAAGGTTGCTTTGGGGCTTCTTCGGGTTTTAATTCAAGTTGTATCGTTATCGGATCTGAATACTGTTTTTCTTCGTTGGCGACCGTTTCAATTTCTTCAATCGTCGCTTGCGGTTCTGGGGTTGGTTCTTCCGATGGGAGCAATAGTACCCCGATAAGTATGACAGATAGTGCAGTACCAATGATCAAGAAAGGATGGGTCATCCACTCCGGGATAGCCAGCTGAGCTGAGTTTTTGGAGAACTCTTGGTTATTTTGTGGCTTGTAATCGTGTTTTATCATACAACTTTGATTGAGTTCCGTATAAAATGCGCGCTCGACTTTGGGAATTTTATCGAATCCGCCGCGGTTTATTCGTTTTATCGATTCATAAAGAACGCCTTTTTTGCAATCCTGCTAAGCATAGCCTGATGCGATTTGCCGTTAATGATATATGACATATAAAGCGAGGTAAAATTCACTTTAAAGGTTATTTAAAACACATTGATTTTTAAAGGGTTTTAGTAATCTTATTTTAGTCAAAATTGGATAATTTGGTAAAAAGTAAAAGATAATATAGTTGGTAATAACAATGGCACAAGATAAAGACGACCTAATTCAAGACCTTTCTGCACGTGGCTTGGTGCAGCAAATGACCGCGGAAGATGAGTTTAAACAGCACCTCGGAGAAGGGATGAAAGTCGTCTATTGTGGTTTTGACCCAACCGCAGATAGCCTACATATCGGTAGCTTGGTGCCGCTTTTGGCGTTAAAGCGCTTTCAAGAACACGGTCACAAGCCGATAGCTTTGGTCGGCGGAGCTACCGGATTAATCGGTGATCCTTCGTTTAAGGCGGCTGAAAGGCAGCTAAATTCGACTGATGTAGTTGAAGGATGGGTCGAAAGTCTTAAATCGCAGGTCAGCCAATTTATTGATTTTGATTGTGGTGAGAATTCTGCGGTCGTTGCAAACAATCTAGATTGGACACAGGGAGTTGATGTTTTATCTTTCCTTAGAGATGTAGGCAAACATTTTTCAGTCAACCAAATGATTCAAAAAGAATCCGTTAAGCAGCGAATCGACCGTGAAGGCTCAGGAATATCCTTTACCGAGTTCACTTATATGATTTTGCAATCCTACGATTTCGCTGAGTTAAACAAACGATATGACTGCACTATTCAAATCGGCGGTAGTGACCAATGGGGTAACATAACTGGCGGTACCGAATTAACTCGGAAAATGAATCGCAATCAAGTATTCGGGCTGACTCTACCTCTGGTTACCAAAGCTGATGGAACTAAGTTCGGTAAAACTGAGTCTGGAACAATTTGGTTAGATCCAAAGAAAACTAGTCCTTATGCGTTTTACCAGTTTTGGTTAAACACTGCTGATGCAGATGTGTATAAGTTTTTACGCTACTTCACTTTCTTGGATGAACAAGAGATTGTTGCTATTGAAGAAAAAGACAAAGAAGCTCATGGGCGACCTGCGGCTCAAGGAATTCTTGCCAAAGAAGTAACAAAGTTAGTGCATGGAGAAGAAGGTCTTGCCGCAGCGGAGAGAATTACTGAGGCGATGTTTAGCGGTACTTTGGCTGACCTTGGCGAAGACGATTTGGAACAACTTGCCCAAGATGGATTACCGTCTTCGGAAGTACCGCAAGATTTGTCCGAAAAGCCTCTAACATCCTTGTTGGCTGAATGTGGAATGGTGAAGGCTGGGAGAGAAGTGAAAGATGCCCTGGGGCGAAATGCCGTTTTAGTAAATGGAGTTACAAAGGGGGCTGAAGATAATATGAAAACTTCAGAAATATTCACAAAAGAAAATGCCTTGTTCGATAGATTCTTCTTAGTAAAGTTAGGTAGAAGGAAAAACCACTTGTTTACTTTGCCTAGATAAATTTATTTCGAATAGATAACTAAAAGGTGGCTTTCTAGCCGCCTTTGGGTATCAATTTCACTCAACTCATACTCCTGATTTTATATCGAAGATAGTTTCAGCTAGTCTGTGAAAAACATTGCACAATTGCTAGTTAACAAACTCACCAATTTTGTACTTTCGCTTTAGCAATTTAATATGCTCTTGGTCGCTTAAGAAAAACTCATTGAAAGCATCAATTAACTCAGGATGGTTTTTTGACGAAAGTTTGTAGTGTGATTGGCTATAAGGTAGAGAAGGGTCAAAAACGATATTAGGACGAGAAGTATTTACTTTCATTAAGTTTTCCATCGACACATTAAATAAGAAGTGTTCTGCCATTAAAATATTAAAGTATCCAGCATCGACTTTTTTTTTGAAAAGCGCAGTAATCAAGTGATCTAATTCATTATATTCGATAACCTCAATTTTCTTTTCTTCAACTAATTTCAAATATGGAAAGGGAGTAAAACCTTTAATTGTTCCTAGCTTTTTTAGAAAATTCATCCCTTTTTCTTTGTTCTCAAATAAGACTAACGCACCGTCAACATACGAAATTATTTCTACGCTATAGTGTATTTTATGCCCTTGTTTTAAATTGCTTTTCCAGTATTGGTTGTCTGGGAATTTCAGATCGATGGATTCATCTAAAAGTGACGCGAATAGCTCTGGGACCGACATTGGCTGATAAGTGAGTTCAATAGACTGACTTTGGGCAAAGGCATCAAACAGCTCTCTGGCAAATCCTTGGTAACTGCCTTTCTCATCAACATAGAAAGGATAATATGCAAGGCTTTCCACTCCCACCACATAAGACTTGCCGAACGAATGCAATGGGTATAGTAGTAGTACTGCTAGAATCAGGCCACGCAAAATAACGATTTCCTATAGGAAGCTGCTATAAAGTATAGCTATTCAATCCCCTGAATGACAGGTTTATAAAGAGACCTACTGTAAATTTGAAACTGATATAAAAAAGGTGACCAATAGATCACCTTTTTTATTATTTGAAATATAGTTAATCAACTAGCCTATATATGGATGTTCTCCTCAGCAAAGCGTATTTCAACGCCTGAAATGTCTGCTTTTTCTACTAAGGACTGAATGTACTTTTGAATGGCTAAATGCGAGGAACGATGCACCAAGTATCCTTTGACTTTGTCTTCAACCATTGAGTATTCCAATGGCTTTCCTTCAATTTTTCGGGTGATATTAACGACGTGAAAGCCGTAACGTGATTCAATAGGATTTTCAGCAATGCCTGTTTTCAACGTCATTAATTGTCTTTCAAATTCCGGCACTGTTTGTCCTTTGCTTAGTTGACCTAAGTTACCTCCAGTTTCTTTTGAAGGGCAGGATGAATATTGTTGAGCAAGTGATGGAAATTGCATTGGATCGCGTTTCAATTCTTGGATGATATTCTTAGCCTGGTTTTTGGCTGTTTCACGAGATGTAATATCATCTGGAGCTGCAGCTAGCAAAATATGATCTGCTTCAATCAAAGGCATGGTTGTGAATTTTTCGGGATTATTGTTGAAGTACCGAATGCAGTCTTGTTCACTAGGGTCATCGTAGGAAACATTTTCTGCCATTAATTTCTGTAAGACTTCCTCTTCGTTTTCTGAAGAAAACTCAATCCCCTTGGCCTTAGCTTCTTCCAAAAGTAAGTAGCGAATAACAAGTGTCTGGCTAGCTTGTTGCACTACTACTTCAAAGTCCCTATTTGGATGGTATTGTAATTCATTAGCCAGATCTTCCTCACTTATAGTGTAACCATTAACTTCAACAACAGGTAATGATTGAGAAGGTTCGCTGTGAGAGTGCGCGTGTGATCCACATGAGCTCATAATCGTAATCTCTTAAATAATTCTCTTGTTGCAATTCAATTCACTGATAGTTGGCATATCAGCTATGTGTCTATTGCCGGTAATCGTCTCTAGTTCATTTGAACTGAGTCCCAACTCCGAAGATTCAACCTGTCTGAAGGGTTTATTGGGACTGAGTTTTTGGGATAAAACTTACTTTAAAACGAATCTTTATCTTTCTCTAACTACTTGGTAGCGGCGACCAAAATACCAGACCGGAACACTGATAACGTGAACTAGACGGGTAAAAGGGAAAACCAAAATCATAGTCAACCCAACGAACACGTGCAGCTTATAAATAATATGCACTGGTTCTATTGCAGCGGCCGCTGCCATGCCTTGGAATGTCACTATGTTTTGTGCCCAGTGGCCTAATAGAAGCATGACTGAACCATCCAGGTGATCCATTGATACAACGATAGTTAGAAGACCCAAAATCAATTGAATTAAAAGCAAAAACAGAATGAAAATATCTGATGTTTTAGAGGTTGCTCTTACTCGGTCGTCGGTCAATCGTCGCTTGATCAACATGACTAATCCAATAAAACAAATGATGCCAAAGAAGCCACCGCTCACCATTGCTAACATCTGCTTATCTGCAGTTGAAATAAAGTGGTGGTAAATGGATTCAGGTGTCAATAAGCCAACGAAGTGACCCAGTAAAATAAAGATCACACCGATATGAAACATATTGCTGGCTGCACGGAAGCCTTTTTTGTTGAGCATTTGGCTTGAGTCAGCTTTCCAAGTATATGGCTCGCGATCAAAACGGATCCAACTGCCTACAATGCAGACAAAGATCGCTATGTAGGGATAGATCCCAAATAGTAAATTATTTAAATTTGACATGGTATTCTCCTTACAATCCCGCTACTTCAGCAGCATCGGCATCGTGCCACTTAATCGGTACTTGTTGAATAGTATTGGGGTCTAACGAATTTCTAGAGTTCTGTAATCCTGCGCTGGAACATTGTCCTGCTATAGGATCATCAAACTTGATCTCTTTGTCTTCCCACTCTTTGTCAATTGCTTCGACAGTATCATCTCTTTCTTCCTTACGAACATTTTCCGCAATTTCTTGGCGGTCAACTTCGAAACCGGAGATTTCTATTAATGAATCAAATAGCACAGAGTAATAACACTCTCGATCGATCAGGCGCTCAGAAAGCATGGTCATCAAGTGACAAATATCACCCAACCACTCTTGCGCATATTCAGGTTCTTGCTCGCTTAAAAACTCCAAGTAAAGCGGGATATAGTCTGGCAATTGTGAAGAGTCAACTTCAAAACCTTTTGACTTGTATACGTTCATCAAGTCAACCATCGCCTGGCCACGGTCGCGAGATTCTCCATGCACATGTTCGAATAACAACAGTGATAAAGCTCGGCCTCGGTCAAAGAGTAAATCGTAGCTTTCTTGTGCGTCATAAATATCTCGCGCAGTTAGCTCTTCAATAAAATTAACCATTGCTTTTTTGTTGGCTTCATCAAGTTCTTGAGATTGATTAACCACGGTTTTAAGTTCCTCCACAGCGTCAAATAACGCTGCGGTGGGGTAGTCGAGTAACCGCGATATGACTTTAAGTATAATCACGGTTTATTCTCCTACGTTGACGGTTTTAATTACGTCACGACGCTGGACTTTCTTGGCGCCAAACATATTCACATCACTGGTGCCTGTGCCGCAGCCGTTGCCAAAGGTAAAGCCGCAACCACTTTTTTCACCGTAAGCTTCTGGAACATTCATTTCGCGGTGACCAGTCGGAATGACATAACGGTCCTCATAATTTGCGATTGCCAGGTAGCGGTACATTTCTTCAACCTGCTTCTTGGTCAAGCCGACTTGCTTAAGAACTTCCAGGTCCTCGACCCCATCAACATTTTCTGAGCGTTTGTAAGCACGCATTGCCAGTAGTCTTTCAAGGGCTCTGATGATCGGTTCTTCGTCGCCGGCGGTTAACAAGTTCGCTAGATACTTCATCGGGATACGCAGTGAACGAATATCCGGAATCACACCGTTCATACCCAGGGTACCAGCTTCAACCGCATTTTGAATCGGACTGAGGGTAGGTACGTACCAAACCATTGGAAGCGTTCGATACTCAGGGTGAAGCGGAAGTGCGAGTTTCCAGTCAACGGCCATTTTATAAACCGGTGATTTTTGTGCTGCTTCAATAACCGAATCCGTAATTCCATCTTTACGCGCCTGGGCAATAACTTCAGGATCATTCGGGTCCAGGAAGATCTCGAGCTGATTTTCATAAAGATCAGTTTCAGAAGTAGAAGAAGCCACTTCTTTGATCTTGTCTGCATCATAAAGTAAAACACCTAGATACCGGATTCGACCAACACAGGTTTCACTACATACGGTCGGCATACCGGCCTCAATACGTGGGTAGCAGAAAATACATTTTTCTGATTTACCTGATTTCCAGTTGAAGTAGATCTTTTTGTAAGGGCAGCCACTGATACACATACGCCAGCCACGACATTTTTCCTGGTCAATCAGAACTATGCCGTCTTCTTCACGTTTGTAGATAGCACCTGATGGGCAAGATGCCGCACACGCAGGATTCAAACAGTGCTCACATAAACGCGGCAAATACATCATGAAGGTATTTTCGAATTCGCCGTACATTTCTTTTTGCATGTTATCGAAGTTTTTGTCCTTGCTGCGTTTTTCAAACTCAGTACCAAGAATTTCTTCCCAGTTTGGACCCCATTCGATTTTCTCCATACGCTTGCCAGAAATTACTGAACGCGGACGAGCCGTAGGTTGATGCTTGACTTCAGGCGCGGTATGCAAATGCTGATAGTCATAATCAAATGGTTCGTAATAGTCATCGATTTCAGGTAAATCAGGGTTCGCGAAAATACCTGCAAGAACTCTGAACTTACCCCCTATTCTAGGCTGGATATCGCCGTTGGATTTTCTGACCCAACCGCCATTCCATTTATCCTGGTTTTCCCACTCTTTGGGGTAACCAATACCAGGTTTTGTTTCAACATTGTTGAACCAGGCGTACTCCATTCCTTCACGCGAGGTCCAAACATTTTTACAAGTAATTGAACAGGTATGACAGCCGATACACTTATCAAGGTTGAGCACCATACCGATTTGAGAACGTATTTTCATGGTTATCTCTCCTCTTAAGCTTCGTCTGGGTTTGTTGGTAATGCACGTGGTAAGTCGTCTGAATCAGAACCTTCTAGCCAGTCGACCTTATCCATTTTTCTGACCACTACAAATTCGTCACGGTTACAACCAACCGTACCATAGTAGTTGAATCCCCAAGATTGTTGTGCGTATCCGCCAATCATGTGAGTTGGTTTCATTACCACTCTGGTGACCGAGTTATGGTGACCGCCACGAGTTCCGGTCATTTCACTTCCGGGAACATTTACGATACGTTCTTGTGCGTGATACATCATGACCATGCCCTGGTTAACCCGTTGCGATACCACCGCACGACAAGCAATCGCACCGTTGGCGTTAAATACTTCAACCCAGTCGTTGTCTTCAATACCGGCTTCTTTAGCGTCAACTTCACTCATCCAGATGATTGGACCACCACGTGAAAGTGTCAGCATTAAAAGGTTGTCAGAATAAGTACTATGGATTCCCCATTTTTGGTGAGGTGTAATCCAGTTAAGTACAATTTCTTTGTTGCCGTTTTCTTTAGTGCCTTTGACCAGGTCAACTGTTTTAGTATTTATTGGCGGACGATAAGACATAAACTGTTCACCGAAGGCCTGCATCCATTTGTGGTCTTGGTAGAACTGTTGTCGGCCAGTAATGGTTCGCCATGGAATCAATTCATGAACGTTGGTATAGCCAGCGTTATAGCTCACGTGTTCATCTTCAAGACCAGACCAGGTTGGAGAAGAAATAATTTTCCGTGGTTGTGCTTGCACGTCACGGAAACGAATTTTTTCTTCTTGCTTTGGTTTAGCCAGATGGGTGTGGTCACGCCCGGTAAATTCGCTAAGTGCACCCCAGGCTTTAACCGCCACATTACCATTAGTCTCCGGCGCAAAAGTCAATATCGTTTCTGCTGCATCAATCGCTGACTCTATGATTGGGCGGCCTTCACTAACGCCTTCATCAAGATTACGATGGTTAAGGTCCCCGAGTAACTGGATTTCTTCGTCGGTATTCCAGCTAATACCTTTTCCACCGTTGCCGAGTTTATCCATCAATGGACCGAGCGATGTAAACTTCTTGTAAGTGTTAGGGTAATCTCGCTCGACCACCATCATATTGGGTGCAGTTAATCCTGGTATTAAGTCGCACTCGCCCTTTTTCCAGTCTTTAACGTCGAAAGGTTGAGCTAGCTCTCCAGGAGTATCGTGTAGCATTGGAACGGTAACAAAGTCTTTTTCGATACCTAATGTGCCTTCAGAAACTTGTGAGAATGCCTTGGCAATACCTTTATAAATTTCCCAATCTGAACGAGCTTCCCATGCTGGGTCAACAGCAGTTGAAAGAGGGTGAATAAATGGATGCATATCTGAAGTATTTAAGTCATCTTTTTCATACCAGCAAGCTGTTGGTAAGACGATGTCAGAGAACATACAAGTAGATGACATTCTAAAATCTAAAGTTGTAACCAGGTCCAGTTTACCTGTGGCACCTTCTTCGACCCATTCAGCTTCCTGTGGTTTGAATCCACCGCGCTTGCCCAAGTCGTCATTCATCACGCCATTTTTTGCACCAAGTAAATACTTAAGCATGTATTCATGGCCTTTACCCGAAGAGCCCAGTAGATTCGAACGCCATACAAATAAGTTGCGTGGGAAGTTTTCAGGAGCATCTGGCGCTTCTGCAGCGAACTTCAAATTACCGTTTTTAAGTTCTTGGACAACGTAATCTTTCGGCTCCATACCTGCCGCTTCTGCGTCTTTAGTTATTTGCAGTGGATTGCGGTTAAGTTGTGGCGCCGAAGGCAACCAGCCCATGCGTTCTGCTTTGATATTATAATCAAGCATATGCTCAGAAAAATCGTCTTTGTTGGCAAGCGGTGAAAGCACTTCATGAATGCTGACTTTTTCATGTCGCCATTGCGATGAATGGTTGTAGAAGAAAGAAGTTGAATTCATTTGACGTGGAGGACGAGACCAGTCCAGACCAAATGCCAGCGGCAACCAACCGGTTTGCGGACGAAGTTTTTCCTGCCCAACATAATGAGCCCATCCACCACCAGATTGACCAACACAACCACACATCATTAGCATGTTGATCAGGCCGCGATAGTTCATGTCCATGTGGTACCAGTGGTTCATTGCCGCGCCGACGATGATCATGGACTTACCTTTAGTCTTATCGGCTGTTTCCGCAAATTCGCGGGCAATCTTAATTACCCGGTCACGCTTAACTCCAGTGATTTTTTCTTGCCATGCTGGCGTACCAGGAACATCGTCGTCGAAACTAGCGGCAACGTTGTCACCACCTAAGCCGCGATCGATACCATAGTTAGCCATCATCAAGTCATAAACCGTAGCGACAACTATGTCTTCTCCGTTGGCTGCTTTGATCGTCCTGGTTGGAACGTTTCGTATTTGAACTTCATCATGCTCACACGACACCCAGTGTTTGTTGGTATCATCTGCTGCAAAGTGAGGGAAAGACACCGGAGAAACATCTTCGCCTTTCAGGGTCAATTTTAGTTTGGTTTCTTTGCCTGAACCGCCTTCACGCTCTTCGATATTCCACTTGCCTTTTTCACCCCAGCGGTAACCGATTGAACCTTGCGGTGAAACCATATCGCCTGAATTTTCATCGATACCGATAGTTTTCCACTCTGGATTATTTTCTTGTCCGAGGTTGTCTGCCAAATCAGAAGCACGTAAGAATCGAGTCGACTTCAACGAGCCATCGGCATGTTTTTCCATAACGACTAACATCGGGAAGTCAGTGTATTGACGAACGTAATTAGTAAAGTACTCACTTGGATTTTCTAAATGGAATTCTTTTAGGATAACATGACCGAATGCCATACCCAGTGCGGCATCAGTGCCTTGTTTTGGATTCAACCACTCATCGGTCAGCTTAGAAACTTCTGCGTAGTCAGGTGTAATTGAAACTGTTTTCGCACCTTTATATCTAACTTCAGTAAAGAAGTGTGCATCAGGAGTACGTGTTTGCGGAACATTGGAGCCCCAGGCAATAATATAGTTTGAGTTATACCAGTCTGCTGATTCTGGAACGTCTGTTTGCTCCCCCCAGATCATTGGCGACGACGGTGGTAAGTCACAATACCAGTCGTAAAAGCTCATACATACGCCACCGATCAATGAAAGGTATCGAGAACCTGCTGCATAAGAAACCATCGACATTGCAGGAATGGGAGAAAACCCAATGACTCGGTCCGGACCAAACGTTTTAGTCGTATAAACGTTGGCTGCCGCGATGATTTCATTCACTTCATCCCAGCTAGAACGGACAAAACCGCCTAAGCCACGTTTAGATTTATAAGATGTCGCTTTCTCTTGGTCTTCAACAATGGAACCCCAGGCTTCAACCGGACTCATTGTTGCACGAGCTTCACGCCATAATTTGAGAAGTGGTTTACGAACCTTAGGATACTTCAAGCGGTTTGCGCTATAAAGATACCAAGAGTAACTTGCACCGCGTGGACAGCCGCGCGGTTCATGATTTGGTAGATCTGGACGAGTTCTTGGGTAGTCGGTCTGTTGTGTTTCCCAAGTTACCAATCCGTTTTTCACGTAAATTTTCCAGGAACACGATCCAGTACAGTTAACCCCATGAGTGGAGCGTACTATTTTGTCGTGTTGCCAGCGTTGGCGATAGCTATCTTCCCATTCGCGACTTTCATTGGTGGTTTCACCATGTCCATCTGCGAATTCGCCAGTCTTCTTTTTAAAGAACTGTAAGCGATCCAGAAATTGACTCATTTTAATTCTCCGTTGACCTATAACCGACCGAGAGGAATAGTCGGTCACTATCTAAAACTTTTTTCTTACGACTTAAGAGGCGACTTCGGTTAAGGATGAGTATCGCCTCTTAAATCTCGGGTTGATTCTTAAGGATTCTTAAACTCAGCACCTTTTCTTAAGTAGTACCACCAGTTAATGACAATACAAACTCCATAGAAAATTGCGAAACCGTAGAGTGCATTTTCCGGAGTTGTTAACTTGATTTGTTCACCTAGAACTTTAGGAATAATGAAAGCGCCGTAGGCTGCAACTGCCGAAGTCCAACCTAATACAGGACCTGCCTGCTCTCTATTGAACACCATTGAGATTGTGCGGAATGTAGAACCATTGCCAATACCTGTTGCCGCAAACAAAATTAAGAACAAGACTAAGAATGGAACAAAGAAATCTTCTGGAGTCGCCGAAGCGTAAGCTGCTTGCATGTAGTAAGCTACCCCAACCGCGCTGCCGACCATAACAAACGCACAGATTTGAGTTACCAGTGCGCCACCAACTTTATCCGAGATCCATCCGCCCACAGGACGAATCAGAGCGCCGATAAATGGTCCCATCCAGGCATACATCAATGCGCTAGGGCCATTTGGATTTACGGTGTTGTGAGTCATCACGCCTTCGACCATTACGTGTTGGAAGCCGAAAATGACTTTGATAGAAAGACCAAACGCAGCTGCAAATCCGATAAAAGAACCAAAGGTCATTGTGTAGATAACACTCATTACCCACGTATGCTTATTGTCAAAAATTTTGTATTGGCGAGATAGATTTTCTTTGATCTGGCCTGGCAGTAATTTTAATAAGAAAACTGTTAAAGCGATTACTACAGGAACCACAATCCATTTACTAACACCAAAACCTGAGCCGCCAACCTTTTCAGGGAGCATTAACCATAGACCTACCGCTGCAGCGAAGAAACCGATTAACAACATACCTGTGATGATCGAGAAAGAACCGACTGGGTTGGGTAAGTCTGGAGAAACATGAGAGGCCTTGATGTTATTCATGCCCCACCAGCCGACAATCGCCAATGGAATCAAGAAAATCAACCAAACGTAACCTGCATTATGGATCCAGGCGTCAGAGCCTGCTGGAATTTTTCCGATAAGCGTTCCGGAAGTATTTACTAACTCCATCGGCTCGCCGCCGAAGATTCCAAAAGTCATTGCAAGCGGGACTAGGATTTGCATTGTGGTAACGCCGAAGTTACCAAGACCTGCATTTAGCCCTAACGCCAAACCTTGCTGTTTCTTAGGGAAGAAAAAGCTGATGTTGGACATCGAAGAAGCAAAATTTCCGCCGCCGATTCCAGATAAGAAAGCGAGTGCCATAAAGACCCATAGTGGCGTATTGATATCTTGCAGAGCGATACCTGCGCCAATGGCTGGAATCATTAGTAATGCAGTAGTAAATACGATGGTATTTCGACCACCCGCCAGACGAATAAAGAAACTACTAGGGATTCTAAGTGTTGCTCCAGTTAAACCTGCAACAGCGCCAAGGGTAAAAAGGTCTGCTTTGGGAAAAGGAAAACCCAGGTTGATCATCTGGATAGTGATAATACTCCAGTACAACCATACGGCAAAGCCGCAAAGGAGACTAGGGATTGAGATCCAGAGATTGCGGTTGGCAATCTTCTTTCCTTCAGATTCCCAAAATTGGGCGTCTTCGACATCCCACTTCTTGATATCTGACATTTGTTACTCCAAATCACTTTTAAGTATGTGAATAAGGCGCTCAGTTAACACGCCATTAGCTATTGTTTTAGCGTCTCATTGTTGAGCCGCTGCAAAAATCCTTACTGGTGATGAGAAATTAACAATTCCTAGATTGGCAACCTTGATCTGGATCATTCGGCAAATTTAGGTGAAAAGGTGCGGATACTTAAGCTACCACTAAAGTAATAGTTGATACTTCCTTCTAACTAATTGTTTTTATTTTCTTTTTTAGCTAAAAGATGTTTGCTATCATAATTTTTATTGGAGTCGAACTCTTTGGAGGTAGTAGGCTTCAAAGCGTGGTGTATACCCCGCCAACGAATGCAAAAACAAATGCAAATAGTTCCCATTTAGTATCGTGAAAAGTTAGAATTAATTGAATGACTAAAATGAAAAATCAGCCGACTGACTTTGCATCCCAGGATACTGATGAAGCAGAAGTTCTGACTAAAAGTTCTTCTATCGTCGCGCGTGCAGGTCAAATAATGGGAGTGATCATTTTTTTGAGCTTGCTCAGTATGATTTCTTCTATGTTGGTGTCCGAAAGCTTAAGTGGAGATGCTGCACAGATTAATAATGCTGGTGCACTTCGCATGCAAGCATTGCGCGTTTCTCGTTCCGCTTTAACTGCTAACGAGGGGAACGGCGACCGCTTACTTAAAGAAATAGCTGAGTTTGATCTAAGACTGAACAAAGTCTATTCAGGTGGAGTGAGCAGTGATAAAGAATTGGCTGAGATCAGCGATCAATTTCAGTTAGTGCAAAGTCAATGGCAGAAATATAAACAGCAAAAACATCTTTGGACGCTAGACGATTTTGACGCGTTTGTTCTAGTCATTGACAAATTTGTGAGCCTTTTGCAGGTTGAGTCTGAAAAGAAACTTACCTCTTTACGATTGATTCAAGGAATTAGCTTACTTGCTGTGCTAATTGTTTCCGCAACGGTTCTGCTTCGATTGCATAAAGTTGTCGTTGTTCCTTTACGTCAAATCGTCGAGGTTGCAAGGAGGACCGGTCAGGGAGATTTTGAGGGCAAAGCGGACTATCGTGGTGAAAATGAATTAGGTGTGCTTGCCAAAACAATTAATCAAATGTCAGCCCAGCTAAAGCTAACATACCAAGATTTTGAAGATCGAGTTGAGCAAAAGACACTTGAACTCACACAAAGTAATCGTTCGCTAGAACTTCTGTTTCACGCCGCGAGCAAGCTTGCGAGCGAGGAATATCACCAATTTGATTTGAGCTTAAGTATAGTTGAAGATATAGAACTGATGCTTGAGCCTAGTAAGGTAACTCTTGAACGTTCTGGCTCAGAATTAACTGAGGATAAAAGTTCATCAAATGAACGCTCAAGTTTTAATAGAATAGAATTCCCACTTGAAAAACAGTCTCAGTTGTTTGGTTATCTGGTTTGGTGGTTACCCAAACATCAATCCCCGCAAGTTTGGCAAACTCAACTATTGCAAGCTATGGCTGATCTCATTGGTACTGCGGTTCACTTAGAACAAAAACGAAATACTGAAGATCGGTTACTTATCGCCGAAGAACGGGCTGTTATTGCAAGAGAACTTCATGATTCATTGGCTCAGTCTCTTTCATACTTAAAGGTTCAATTGAGTCTGTTAACCCGCAAAGTTGAAAAACAAGTAGAACAACCATTGGTCACTGAGACAATCAATGATATCAAGCAGGGCCTGAATAAGGCCTATAGTCAATTGCGGGAGTTGTTGACGACTTTCCGGCTCAAACTCGATGACCCATCAATTGAAAATGCGCTTCAAGGGACTGTGGCAGAGTTTAGTGTAAAATGTCATCATCCCGTAGAACTGGATTTTCAATTGCCGCAAAACTTCTTATCCGCTAATCAGGAAATACACGTGTTGCAGATAGTTAGGGAAGCTCTTTCCAACGTACAGCGCCACGCAGAAGCGACCCATGCTGGAGTAAAAATTGGAAAACAAAAGGAGCTGGTTCGGGTTAATATTTGGGATGATGGTAAGGGGCTAAAGTTACCTAAAGATCAAAAAGAACATTTAGGGATCGGTATTATGGAAGAACGAGCCAATTCTCTTAATGCCCAGATAGAAATTAGAGATAGAGAAAACCAAGGAACTGAAGTAGAAATTTCCTTCAGTAAAAATTCGTCGAGCAGAAAAAGTTAGAGACTTTTAAACTTATTTAACTCAATAAACGAGAATAAAATGGCCGGTGCAAAAATAATATTAGTCGACGATCACCCTATGCTGCGCAAGGGAGTAGCACAGTTGATCGCGCTTGAAGATAATTTAGAAGTAATTGGAGAAGCAAGTTCCGGTGAAGAGGCAATTAAGTTGACGGTTGAAGAAAAGCCTGATTTGGTGCTGCTCGATCTCAACATGAAAGGCCTTAGCGGCATTGATACGTTAAGTGCACTTAAGCGAGCTGATGTTGACGCAAAAGTAGTCATCTTTTCCGTTTCGGATAGCGATGCTGATGTGCTGCAGGCCTTAAAGTTTGGCGCTGATGGATACTTATTAAAAGATTCTGAGCCTGAAGAATTGATCGAAAAAATTAATCGTTGTCTTGATGGCGAGCTAGTTTTGAGTGGTCCTTTGACTCAATTGTTGGCGCGTTCATTACAAGCAAAAACACAAGTCAACTTGCTGGATAAATTAACTCACCGCGAAATGGAAATCCTTAAGCAGATCGCCACCGGTGGTAGTAATAAGGTTATTGCCAATAAGTTAGGTATTACCGAGGGAACAGTAAAAGTACACGTCAAAAACTTACTTAAAAAGTTAGGCCTTAAAACCCGTGTTGAAGCTGCTGTTTGGGCTGTCGAGCAGAAGATTTCTCACTAAAACTGCGATTCATTTTTCCAAGAAATTATTAGCAATTGCATCACGTAGCAATTTCTTATGCTGCTCTGCTTTGAGTGAGAAGTACATTACTGCCATGCAGGCTGCCAGGATACCATATAGGATCATAAAGCAGGCTGTATGAATACCAAACATATCAACTGCAATACCAAAAAACACCGGTAAGGTCACTCCGCCTAAGGCACCAATTGTGGCTACCGTTCCACCCACGCTCCCCATATGTTCTGGGAAATGTTCCTGGATAACTTTATAAACACTAGCGCGACCAAAGCCTTGTGCGATTCCGATAATAAAAATCAGGAAGGTAAATACCCAAACATTGATATTAATAAAAAACTCAACGTTCTTTTCAACTCCGTGAATAATCATGGTAGTTGGTGGATAGCTTAAGAAAAACAAACAGACTAAACAGACCCAGAAAACGCTCCAGTTAACAGTTCGCCCGCCATAGCGATCCGCGAACCACCCACCCAGCGCTCGCACCATTGATGAACTGGTTACAAATAGAAGGGTAAATAGCATCGCTGTTTCTAAATCTAGCTTATAAGTATTCATATAGTATTGGGGAAGCCATAGTAAGAGTGCTAAAAAGCTACCAAAAACGAAGTAATAATATAGACCGAACCGCCAAACTTGTGCCTGTTTTAATGGTGCCAAGTGAAATGAAATGTCAGTCTTTCTTCGCTTCTTCATATAGGCGGTCTCTTCCGGTGCTATAAGTGTAAACAGGACTACCATCACAGCCATGCCAACCGCATAAAAAATGCCAATCGACTCCCAACTCCAATATTTAATAATTAAAGGTGCTAACGCTAGTGTAATAGCTGCTCCGGCATTACCGGCACCAAAGACACCCATCGCATAGCCTTGTTGCCGAGATTCAAACCAAACAGAAACATAGCGAATACCGATAGTAAACGAAACTCCCGAAATCCCCGTTACTAATCCCACCGCGATATAACCCCAGTAAGATTCAACCCAAGGAAGTGAGGCAATCGCCGGTATTAAGATTATCATCTGCCAGATAAAGAGTTTGCGGCATGAATAAATTTCACATAAGAATCCAACTGGAAATCTGAGAATCGCACCAGTCAGCATGGGAGATGCAAGTAAAAAGCCGAATTCGGTAGAGCTAAGCGAAAGAGTTTCCTTAATGCTTATCCCCATCACCGCATAAAGAGTCCATACGGAAAAATTCGCAGCAAATGCCAAAGTTGCCATTAGCAATACGCGGGTTGCTTGTTTATCTTGAAATTCCATCTGACGTCAAACCTGTTATTGGGTTTTTAATAAACTCCAGTAAATTCGACCTATTTTACTGGTACGGCAATAAGTCATTGTAACCAAAAACTCCTCAATACACTCATTTGAATATACCTCTTTAGTGATATTTTTCCTTACTATTAAGTGTTAGTCCGCTTGGTTTGTCTGGTCCATTTGATTCAGATCAGCCTGACGCATTATTAAAGGGAGGATGATTCAGCAGAACTTAACCCAAACAGCTATATGCATGAAGTCCGTGTAAGGGGAATAACATGTCTAATGAAGGCAAACTCAATTTACTCAATTTGAAAGACCCTAAAATTAAGACGCTCCACGTAACTTGGTTCGCCTTTTTCTTAACTTTTGTGGTCTGGTTTTCACATGCGCCTTTAATGGTTTTTATTAAAGAAGCATTTGACCTGTCATCACAACAAATTAAAGCGTTGTTAATTCTTAACGTCGCTTTGACTATTCCTGCTCGTATTGCAATTGGTATTCTGGTCGATAAATTTGGTCCGAGGATTGTGTACAGTTGCCTGTTAGTCACATCTAGCTTTATTTGTCTTGGCTTTGCCACGGCAACCTCCTATGAAGCTCTCGCGCTATTCCGATTCTTGCTAGGCTTTGTCGGGGCGGGATTCGTGATAGGTATTCGATTGGTCGGTGAGTGGTTTCCCGCGAAACAGGTCGGCGTCGCCGAAGGTATTTATGGCGGTTGGGGTAACTTTGGTTCAGCAGCAGGGGCAATGACTTTACCAACAATAGCGCTACTATTTGGTGGTGATGACGGTTGGAGATACGCACTAGGTTTAACTGGTGTTCTCGCAGGTGCTTATGGTTTATTTTTCTACACCGCTGCTCGTAATACGCCAAAGGGATCAACTTACTTTAAACCCAAAAAATCAGGTGGTCTTGAAGTAACCAGCAAGGGGGATTTTTATTTTTACTTGCTGATGAATATTCCGATGTACCTCGCCTTAGGCGTGCTTGCATGGAAACTATCTCCTTCAGGAGTTGGATTATTGACTGAGCAAACAATGTATATCATGTGGATTGCGCTAGGTGCTCTATTTGCAATACAGACCAACGCGATTTATCAAGTCAATAAAGAAAACTTAAAACACGGCGTACCAGACTTGGAAAAGTACAAATTTAAGCAAGTAGCTATTTTGGACGTCGCTTACTTCGTAACTTTCGGTTCTGAGCTAGCAGTTGTTTCCATGTTACCCTTGTTCTTTCTTGAGACGTTTGACGGATTGGACCCTGTTAAGGCCGGACTATTAGCATCAGGTTTTGCATTTATGAATCTCGTTGCTCGTCCTACTGGTGGATACTTAAGCGATAAAATTGGTCGTCGTAAAACCTTGATGGTTTTAGTCGGTGGACTGGCGCTTGGATACTTTACTCTTGGCCATATTGATAGCCAATGGTGGATCCCGCTAGCGGTTATTGCCACTATGTGCTGCTCTTTCTTTGTGCAAGCCGGGGAAGGTGCGGTATTTGCGATTGTTCCCTTAGTTAAGCGTAGAATGACTGGGCAAATTGCAGGTATGGCCGGCGCCTACGGCAACGTCGGCGCGGTTACTTACTTAACTGTGTTGTCATTTGTTGATTACAGTACTTTCTTCTATGTAATATCTGCTTCTGCATTGTTTATCTTTGTTGCTTGTTGGTTTATCGATGAACCTAAAGGCCATATGGCAGAAGTAATGCCTGATGGGACTGTACATCTGATTGACGTTGAGTAACACATGTACTTTTGTTCTTGATAAAAAGCCTCTGCCAGCCAGGGGCTTTTTTTATTTAGCAATAAAAGCTATGTTAGGCATATCCAACTACAGAATACTAATTGTTAATCTTAAGAGCTTCTGCAATGAACGATCGCGAGAAAAGCAAAACAGAAAACAGACAAGAATTAGACCAGAAAAATACTGATCTAAGTTTTGGTGAGGCTGATGAAAATACCGTGCTGCAAGTAAAAGTAGGGCAGCACTCCATACGTGGAATAAAAGACGAAAACGAAGACTTTGTCGGAAGCTACATCCCTGATGACCTATTGCAAAGAGAAACTAAAGGGATTGCAGTGGCGGTTGCAGATGGGGTCTCTAGTGCAGAGGCTGGTAAAGTTGCCAGCCAAACAGCGGTCAACAATTTCATTGAAGACTATTTTCAGACTCCGGATACTTGGTCGGTAAGTCATGCCGGTCAAAAACTACTTACCACAATAAACTTAAAGCTTTATCGGAAAAGTCATGAATATGTAAATGAAGAGAAAGGGTATTTGTGTACATTCAGCGGCATGGTACTTAAATCTCAGATCGGACACATATTTCATGCGGGTGACAGCCGGATTTATCAACTTGTGGGTGAGGGACTGAGACAACTGACTAAAGATCACGTGGCAGCGCTCGGTAAAGGTCGCAGTATTTTGGCTAGGGCGGTTGGAATGGATAGCAACTTGCATATCGACTACAGCAAAGTTAGTTTAAAGGAAGGCGATTGTTTTATGCTTTCCAGCGATGGAGTGCATGATTTTGTACCGGACGAAAAAATCGTAGAAGTATTAAAGCAAAATCTGAAAGCGCAGCAAAAGGCCGAGCGTCTTGTTGAATTGGCTGAGCAAAGCGGCAGCGATGACAATATTAGCTGTATCGTGTTGGAAATAGAAAAGCTGCCTCAGGAAAGTCTAAATGATTACAATACCAAATTGACTCGATTACCTTTCCCTCCGGAACTAGAGCCAGGAATGAAAATAGACGGCTTTCTGATCAAGAAGGAAATCTTTGCGAGTAGTCGTAGTCAGCTTTATATGGTTGAAGATGAGGATAGTGGGGAGATGATGGTGATGAAGACACCGTCTATAAACTTCGAAAAGGATACTTCATACATTGATCGCTTTATTCAAGAAGAGTGGATTGGCAAAAGAATCGATAGTCCTTACGTAGTAAAAACGTTATCGCAAAAAAGAAGGCGTAACTTTTTATATTACTTAATGGAGTATGTTCACGGAGAAACACTTGAAAAATGGATGAAAAAAAATCAATTTCCGCGTCCCAGGGTGGCGATTAAAATCGTTGAACAAATAGCTGAGGGTTTGCAAGCTTTTCATAATCAGGAAACTATTCACCAGGACCTAAAGCCAGGCAATGTCATGCTCTCTCCAGAAGGTCAGGTAAAAATAGTTGATTTTGGTTCTGTATATGTCGCGGGAGTGGCTGAAGTTTTTCGGCCAATTACTCATGAAAGCGCATTAGGCACTGCTTCCTATTCTGATCCGCAATATTTGATGGGAATAAATTCAGGTGTACAAGGAGATCTATACGCCCTTGCTACAATTTGCTACGAGTTATTTACCGGTGAATTGCCATATGGCAACGAAATTGAAGAATGTAATTCTATGCTTGATTATGACCGTCTGCGTTATCGAACCGCCAACGAGTTTAATCCAATCATTCCCCTGTGGTTTGATAGAACCCTGGAAAGAGGTGTGATGTTCGACTTGGAAAAGCGATATGACACTATTAATGAGTTTTTAACTGATCTACATCACCCCAACCCTGATTACTTACTCGACGATCCAACTTATAAGAAAGATAAAAGTCAGGCATTATTTTGGCAGATAATTTCAGGTTTTTGGTTGATTACCCTAATCCTTGTTTGGTTTCTTTTTTCGTCATGACTATTGAATGTGCTAATTAAAGGAAATTAATTAAAAGCGATAAAACAGGGTAACTCGTACAAATAATAAACTGATTATGTCGTCAAATCTGCCCCGGTTGTATTAGCGTTAGCTTTTAAAGCCGAATAGTGTTGTTTTCCAAACGCAGATTTCGCTCTTAATTCACGATTAAAGTTGGTCAATAGTTGTCCAAAAAGGGGCTTGTTGTTTGCCAAATGAGCTATTTCAAAATAATTTTCATAAAGTTTTAAAAAAAGCTTGTTTTTGGAAATTGAGGGCCTATAATGCGCGTCCGCTTCGAGGGGAAAGGTCGTTAAAAGATGGCTTTAACCAGGGGTGGGTCAACTGAGTTTTAAAGCTTCAAAAAAGATTTAAAAAGTTGGTTGACAGAGGCAAGTCGCACTGTATAATGCGCGCCTCGCTTGAGGGTTGTGGTGAAGGCCAAAATGCTCAAGGCTATCAAGGCTTTAAGTTAATTAAAAAAGATTAACATAAAGTATTGACAGCGACTAAGCGCACTGTATAATGCGCGCCCGCTTCAGCCAAAAATGATTGGTGAAAAAATGAAGCGGAGTCAACGGTTTAGAAAGTTTAACAACTTTTAAAAATAAACGGTTGACAGGGTGTTGGAAGGATGTATAATTTCGCGCCCAAGCTTGCTGAGCAGGTCCTCAGGAGCTTTGTTCTGAAACAGATGAATAAAAAACAATCTGTGTGGGTACTCTTGATGAGAATTACACATTTATCAAGAGAAACCATTGATTGATTTGAGAAATTATTTTCCTAAAATAATCAGTATTCTTTTGAGCACTATACATATTAAACTGAAGAGTTTGATCATGGCTCAGATTGAACGCTGGCGGTATGCTTAACACATGCAAGTCGAACGGTAACGATGCTAGCTTGCTAGCAGGCGACGAGTGGCGGACGGGTGAGTAACGCGTAGGAATCTACCTTTCGGCGGGGGATAGCCCGGAGAAATCCGGATTAATACCGCATAAGCCCTACGGGGGAAAGCGGGGGACCTTTTGGCCTCGCACCGATAGATGAGCCTGCGTTAGATTAGCTAGTTGGTGGGGTAATGGCCTACCAAGGCGACGATCTATAGCTGGTCTGAGAGGATGATCAGCCACACTGGGACTGAGACACGGCCCAGACTCCTACGGGAGGCAGCAGTGGGGAATATTGGACAATGGGCG
>JAPHTP010000116.1 GCA_026196875.1 Kangiellaceae bacterium | reverse complement strand
TGCCATTTTCCGATGATTTATCAGTATCAATTTCTATCTCGATTCCGGAGAGGTCATCTTCTGCGACAAGTTTAGATTTGACTAAGGAAAACTTGCTTAGTTCTCCGTTTCGGCAAGTAGACCACTCTACCCTGTCACCGAATTTGAATGCGGCAAGAAAGCCCAACCCCTTAGATCCCTGGGTAATCCTTTCGATTTCTTCTTTATAAATAACTTGACCGTAGTTCTTAGAACTGTGGGAGATGTGAAAGAGTTTATCAATTTCAGATGGTCCCATTCCGTTCCCTTTATCTGATATTGAAATTGTTTGATTCGCCGGAGAAATTTCGATGATAACCGATGGCGAAAATGCATCATATGAGTTTTTTATCAACTCATTTAGAGCGAATAATGCCGAAGGTATCTTATTGGAAAGCTCTTCAATAAGCTCTCCATCAAACTTCATGTAAGTAGAAGGCACGTTTAAACTCTCATTTCTATCGAAAAACAATTGCTGGTCAAGTATTCCGCGATCTAGTTAATTGAAAGATCTTGATCCCTTGGAATCCGACTCAGTTTCGAAGCATAATCTTTAACAATTGAAAGAGCGTGTTCTTTCGACAAGCGTGCAACCCTTTCAACCCTAAGACTGCTAGAGTCGATTTCTTTCAGGTACACCATTATACTTTTCAGGTCGTTTTCGAGTTTTTGTTCAATAAACCAGTTTATCCTATTCCGCTGAGCTCGAATTAGCGGAGAATCTTTTAAAGATTTTACGCTAATTCGCTGATGCCCATTTCCAGAGCTATTTAACCAACACCGATCAAGAAATTCATATTCGATTGTGTAAGGTTCAGTAAAGTCGACAAAATAGTCGCTTCTGTTAAATTCACTGATCACTTTTGAAAGATCTACTAGCGGAAACTTTGATTCGTGTTGTGGTTCCTCATCGCATATTGGAAAGAGTAATGCATTCTTATCTTTTCTTGTACCATCACTTCTTAATGTAGCAAAGCAAAAGTTACCCAGTAGTACAAAGTACTTGATTTCATCACCCTCAACAACCTTAAAAATATCACCGATCGAGATTTGATTATGAAGAGTGTTTATTGCTTCAATATTCTCATAAAACTCGTATTCCCTTAATTTCTCAATAAGAGAATCATCAGGTAAATCTTTCTCCTTAATTCCATTTTGGCTATCTAACCGTCTACATTTTGATAATGTGCTTAAAAGCTCTTTGTTTTCTACTACATCGACCTGGAAATTCTTTCGCGCATTTGCATCAATAACCCTCAATATAGTATCGATTTCTTGTGTTCCATCTTTTTGAGATTTCCCTCCTATATAGTACACAAGCTCTTCAGCAGTAATCGATTGTAACTCGTTAAATGTTTTTTCTATGGAATCTAGATATATTTCTGTAATCTTTACTTTCATATTAAGATAAGAATCGGAAAGTACGATTCGATTAAAGACTTCTCCAAAACTATCAGAAATTTCCTCTGAAAAGTCACGTATTTTGCTTAAAACGAATATAGGGCATCCAATTTTACCCTCTGACGTCTGTGCAATTTCTCTCGCTTGAATAAATTCATCGTCTGGTATGCATTTGCTCGTAAAAACTACAATGAAAATGTGGCTGCTATTTTCATGATTACGTACATCTTCAAGAATTTCTAGGCCGGCCTCAGGCGGAATAAACTCTTCGCGACTATTTAACAGGTCAACAACTAACAACAGTTTGTTATCCCGAGAACTATTTGACAAGTGTGATTCCTTTGACTCATTCCACTCTGTAAAGCTCAGTTTTTTGTAACAATGGCTAGCAGCAAAGAACTCATCCATATTAGATAACTCTGTCTCACTGAGTATCCCTTCAAACCCATGCAAAACTTGCTCTAAGAATGCTCTAGGCTCATCATGCGCCTCCACAAACTCGCTTAATGTCTCAGGCTCCTTAAAGACCTCTCCAATTCTTTTTTTCACATTATGGTCATCATAGCCGCGGAGTATCTGCTTTTTTATAGCTCTACTTATTTCCGGAGCCATTTCTAAGTATGATTCTACTTTTGTTGTTAATGAATCGATATCAATCTTATCTGTCTCTGCATTTTGGTCGTCAATCCAACATATCTGCTTTATGTTTGCTTCTTTCGTGAATGCATCTAGGTTCATTAAAAAAGACCTCCTTGTCTTTTAGCAAATCGTGCTTTGCTAAGATTGATAAAAAACTTGTACTTTCTTCCAAATTTGTTTTTATCATCACATAAATTGATAGTACATTTCTCTGCACCAAGAAACACACTTGAAATATGTAGTCCAAGTCCTTGCCCTTGACCATCTGATTTGTCACTTACATAAGCGTCGAAAAGTGTATTATCCAGAAGAGGATTGACTCCTGGCCCAGAGTCTTCCCAATACAATCCCTCTTCCGTTATTGTCAAAATAATTTGCTTCTTTGAAGTTGACTTTTTCTCAATAGCAGATAACCAATACACACTATTTTGAAGAAGATTCTCCAGAACTTGTAAAAGCCGGCTAATACTAAACCTTATAGTTAAAGCACTCTCGCTTTTATCTATAACTTCGAAGCTTACCTTCTTCTTGTCCAAAAATGGTTTTCTTCCTGATAGATATTTTTCAACAAACGGTCTTATTTCAATTTTTTCTTTAATCGAACGAGAACCTGGCAGCATAGGGTCAAGTGCCGAAATCATTTTATTAAGTTCTTTAACGGTGCTATTCAAGAGTACAAGTATTGAAGCAATTACTCTGTTTTTAATTTTTAAATTTTCCTTCTTTATATTTGAATACACTTCTTTAAGTTGTCGACTATATTGATGTAACTCATGAGAAATTGATCTAGCTGTCAGGCCTACAGAAGCAGCTTCCATAAGCCTTAGATTCATCTCATCAGTATCATCTACATGTCTGGACAATAAATTCAATGAATTGGCTTTTTCGTCACTTTGGTTATGAGCATCTTTAAGCTTTCCTAATAATTTTTTTAGCTCACTGCCTTCAACATTCTCACCATTTTTTAATATTTCTTCTACAACTACTACAGCAGTACTTAGTTCCTCTTTCAATTTTTTGGCGTGTTTTTTTGTACTCTCCATAGTCTTAGCAGCCGATTTAGTATCGCTACTATTTCCGTCAAGTGATTTTAGAAATTCGTTGTATTCCCTACGTAGTATTTCGCGAAATTGATTAGTTATATTTCTTGACTTCTTCGCAAGAAATATAAACCCTCTATATTCTTCATTGTCCACAAATCCTTCCCGGTCTGACTTCTCAACCAATCCTGGGTTGAATTCATTTGATATATTACAGTACCCAATTACATTGAGCGGCCTTAAACCATAATATGAAGATCCTTCCGTTTGCCCGGACGCCAAATCTAGCCAATCTTTGGAACCACGAATTAGAAAATTATCCCTAAATATCTGTACGTGACTCGATTTAATCTGCTCGACGTTTCCGCCGGCCGCCGCAATACTCTTCTGTATATCAGATGCAAGATTAAAGTCGTAGAGATTTATATGGAATATTCCTGGATTCTCTAGAACTTCAAATTCACTATTTTTAGGAAAATCCCCTCCAATGTGATCATCAAACTCAAGGCTAATAAAACCATCATTCTCCATTCTTCTCGCGTTAAACCGCTCTAGCTTCTTACAAGTTAATAATCTATTTAAAAAATTGTTCTTACTTTTTTTGTTTAAAAAGACCTTTCTGAAATTTGAATCGGACGCTCCTGTACCGGTCCCAAAAAAGAATTTTTCGTCTATTTCAACATTATGCTTAATTGATGTCCCATCCCAATCCCACTTATACGAAGAGGTACATAGATTAAGAACATCTTGTGTTAAGTGCGCCAATCCATACTTACTATCGTTGTGAAATATTGAAATTGTAAAGCCGTGCTTCTTTGCTAAAAATGGCGAGACGAGTGTAGAAAAACTTGATTTTAGATCCGAGCTTATCGCTTTGTTACTCATCCACCTTTTTCTATCTTTGAGCCCGACTACAGTAATAGTAGATCCCTTATCATCAGCTAAAGTTTGTTCTGACTTTTCAATTTCGTGCACGGGCACATCAGACAAACTTCGCTCGGATTTAAAATCTTTCCATGTAAACCAAACTCCTCTTTTTTTCTTCTCTCCTTCAACAGAAGTGTCTAAACGTATGATTTCACCCAACTTCATAGTAGCTAAGCGACCTAGCCCTTTATCTCCTACAGGTGTTCTATTCTTGGTGGTTTTTTGTTTAATACTTTTTTGATTATCAGGTCGTTTCCTAGAATAACTGATTCTGAGCCATGATTCATTAATGATCGATTCAGACATTCCGTCACCATCATCTTTAATCATTATCCTACCTACAGGAGTTTTGATATGCAGCTTCCTTTTCTCTGCTGCAGCTTCGTCAGAGTCTAAGTCATTTATAATTAGTTCTGGAAATAGCGAAAAAAACATCTCATGATTTTTGTTTGGACAAAGTTCCCAGGTAGGTTCAATATAAATACTACAAATGTCAGCGTCTGCATCATAAGCGTTTTTTACCAACTCTAATAGTGCTTGTTCACTATCAGTAACAAGTTCTTTGCCCAATTGAACGACAACATGAGCAGAAATTGATAACTCGGGTTTCTTTATGCTGTCCATATCTATAGATTCCTATTTCTGAGCTATGATAATTTTTTCTTGGTCCATAGTTTTGGAAAAATTATTTCTTGCTGCCATCTTCTTGTTTTCTATCTTTCGTGAAATAGTTGCAACAGGCTCAATTCCTTGATTGTTGAGTAACTCAATTATTATTTGCGACATTGGTACGGTATTCCCAGCTATTGTTCTATTTCCGACTGTCCAGCAATGATACCCATTTTCACTTGTTTTTTCGGCGATCTTTTCTATAGTTTCATCCATATCACTGAAAAATGCTGCGAACCGGTTAATCGCGCTCGTGTTTCCATTTAAAGTTTCGATAAATTTTTTGGCAACAAAACTCACTTCCGAGATATGCTCAACCTTATCTCTCACCAATTGTTGAGATCCTCCTAAACTTTTAGAGTCTATCGCATAGGTACTCTCTAGTATCGAATGATCAACGTCTTTGTCAATATCTTCCAAATCAATCCAATGGAGAGGGAGATATGAATATTGCCCATATGGTATTGTAGTCTTGTTATCTCCATAAGGAGGAGATGTCATAACCAAATTGAACTCCTGCCCCAAACTAGGAAGTATGTTTCTTGAATCTCCCACAAGTGTTTCGGACTTTTTTATATATCTTCCTCTCTCAATAGACTCAGTTCTTAAGAATTCTTCATACTGGCAGTCATATGAATCAATAACTATTTTTAGTTGACTTGAAAACTCAGATCTAGCATTTCTGTATATTCCAAGGTCGTCATCAGGTCTTTTGTGCAATTTATATGTAGACAACCTGGAATTTGATACCTTTCGCACAGTTCTAGCTAAAGCAAGCCAAAAAAGTCTCCTGGCCCATAAAGACTCTTCTGATCGAATTAGGCGGCAGATGAACTCAAGTTCTATCGCGGTTTTAGGATTAAACCATTTTTCAACTCCACGAAAGCTACGGGCTTTGAGATTTCCTGTTTTATAGTGGAGCTTGCTCTCTAAATCTCCCGCTTTTCTAACGAAAGCTTTGTTATAGTAGACGCCAGATTTTACCTTACATGCTAGTCCTGCAAGTGGATTTATATCCACTCCCGTAAAATCGATTTTTCTTGTCATGCTTTCAATCATTGTTGTCCCTGAACCAACGAACGGGTCCAATATGCTTCCGATGGGGTTATCATCATTGAGTAAATCGATCAAACATCCTTGAAGTGATGGTACCATCATAGCCGGGTATGAAATCAATCCGTGCATACCATTTCTTCGACTCTTCCCTTTGAAAGACCAGAAATCATAACCATGTTCTTTTTCGATATCTTTTAGCTTTCTAGAAAAAGCTTCTTCTTTAAAGGTCTCTAATGCAAAATTCATTTCGGTCACGTCTTTGTTTTTTTGCGTTCATTTAATTACCGCCCTGTAAATATACTAGTTTTCTCTTTTAGGAACCAGGTTTTTCTCACGTCTATCGGTAAAAATACTGTATTGAAATTAACAGTCAAACTATCAAATACTATTATCGACAGCTAGCTAGGTTGAGTTGAGGAACAAATACCCTAATGGGATCCGCTGACCCAACAATTCCATGAACTGAGTATTCAACAGATGGATGCATTTTTTTCTTGAGTCTATTTGTTAGGTTACGCAAAGCTAACCCAAACTACCCGACTAAAAGTCCCCAAAATGATGACTGAATGACCAAACGGTCTCGTGGTGTGTTAATGATCATCGAACCGGATTATTAATCGCCTTGCTCTATAGCTGGGCTAACAACTTCGGCAACAGATGAAATGTCGTCATCGTCAAATGGAACCTCTTGCCGGAACCTGGTCATTTTGCCGTTAATCTCTCTTATATCTTTCCGGCCTATCAGGAAGATTTTAAGCAAGGGAGAGCAAGGAGCTCAACTATTAGTGAAATACGGTGACTTATTGACATTTCGCATTTCATCTGCCGAATAGCCAAGTAACTCTCCCCAAATCTTATAGTTAACTTCTGGTGAACGCTCGAATAATTCTGGCGCATTGCTTGCTGAGTGACCAAATATTCCACCTAAATTCTTAACTCGATCCTTATCTAACAGGGATTCTACAGTTTTAGGAAAATTCATTAGAAAATCATCTAATTCTATTAATAAATCGTCGGTGAGCTTAATAGCTTGTTCGTTGATTTGAGTGAACTTCATAAGATCGCTTAGCACAATGCTTTCTAGAATTTCCTTTTCCCCATTAGCTAAAATGCCTTCCTTTTCACAGTGATTCGCAATTGTCTCTTTTATTACGTTATCTAGCGAATTACGTGTGCTCCAAACATCCATGAGCTGATTGTAATTTTTCACCATTGCCCTAATACGGGCGATGTTTCTCCAATTTCGATGTGTATCTTGAAGCTCACTGAGCTTTGGAATCACGAATGACAAGTCGATATAATCTTCTTGAATATACTCCAAATTTGAAAACATCCTTTTAACAGTCATCATTCTTTGGAATGGGTGCTCATTAAGTTTGCCATGATAAAACTCTTTTATAGTTAATAGTTTTACTAGGCATTCGGCAACAGTTAATAACCATCTATTCGCGCTATTTAATTTATCTTTTTCAATTTCAAATCGCTCGTGCTTTCGCTGAAATGCAACAGTAGAGAAATAGCCGGCGATTACGCCAAAAATAGATAAAAATAGGCTAATAGATATTGGGTAAATATATTTTTCTATTATTGTCACTTCAGGTTGGCGTAAATTATTTATAGCTTCGACAATTAGCTGTACTTCGGATGACATAAAACTCCCCTAAGAATAAATGGCGCAATTGATTTTTGCAAACCGGGGAGTTAGATCTCTTGCTCCAATATTTTTCACAAGACTACCACTCGCTTAAACTCGGCTAGTAAAGTCAAAGAGCTCAAAGTAATCAATTTCCCTAGCCCTTCCCCATAGAATAGAAACCAGCAATGACCAAAAGTGACTTATTGTGTCAGATCTTGATTTGCATAGATTACCAAGATAACGAGGAATACCTCCAAAAATCGAAAAGAAGCAAAAAAACTTATCCCTCTCAATCTATTAACAGACTTTTAAAAACCGCCCCACACAACTTCCCCCTAAGTAAAGCCGCTCATTCTTTCTTATATTTGAATTATAAAATTTACATTTATCTCTAAAGCAAAAACATATCACCTAAACCACTGATAAAAAAGACGAAAAGTTGAGAAAAACTAAAAATATTTTTCACTTACTGACAGAAATCAACTTAAACATGAACTATTAAGACATTTAATAACTGGTAGAGATATTTTAAGTTTATACCTTTAAGTTACGAGCAATAGGACTTGAGAAAAAACTCAATACTCCCTTAAGGGCCAGGTACGTTTTTTTCAATAAATAAACGAACCTTCCCATAACACAACTTCCAATCGTCCACGCAACTCTTTATATAAAATCCTACAAGTTCATACCTCAACTTTCCTTCGCTCATGACATGTAAAAACTAAGCCAAACCGCTATCCGCAAAGTTACCAAAGAACCCAAAAATCATACCCCACGCAGAAATAAAAAAACACACAACAACCCAAGACAACTTTAGTTTTGAGAACCAATATTTTTATCTTTCGGCTCAAAATTAATCAGGGTGTTTGGTAGTAT
>JAPHTP010000062.1 GCA_026196875.1 Kangiellaceae bacterium | reverse complement strand
TTTTCGCGTCGTTTCTGATGAAGGCGGGCGTGGCAGGTTGAGAGTTGTCCAATTGGAAAAAGAATTCAATATCCATCCACCTCATTTACGACCTTCCGATAAGCGGAAATATGTTGCCTTGATGGAGACTTTAAAACAGGAATATCCCGACATAGTGCAAGTGCGCGATATTGATGCTCGCGCGGCTAGCGATAAGGAAGCTTTTGCAACGGCAATTGTGGGGTATCGTTTTTTCTCTGATGTGCGAAATCCTCTGATCCTGCGGGTGAGAGATTTAACCGATTTTGAGTCGATCGAATTTGATCCAAATCGCAGTTCTCTTTGTCCTGCAGTTGAATAATTTTAAAGAGTGGTTGAAAAAATGAGCGGCAAGGTAGCCGCCTGCAGTCTATTCAGCTTTATCCCATGACTATACCAAGTACCTGACTACCTAAGCTGTAACTGTTGGATTTTGGATCAAAAGGTAATTGTTTTTTGACTGACTCTTAGCCTTGGATAATGCAAAATTAGCATCTTGTAACAAATGCGACACAGATAAATGTTGGTCTGGGTTGTATATAACGCCACCAATCCTCGCATCTACATACAGCTCAACGTTTTTGTCGAGCGGTTGTTCAATGGTAATTAATTCTTGATATACGCGTTTCAAACACGATTCTGCGTCTGGACGACTAACGATAGACGCGGCTACGCAAAACTGCTCGTCGCTAAAGCGACAAATTAAGTCGAACGGTCTTAAAACCTTGGTTAAAGCGTTACTTACGGTAGACAACAAATGATTGCCTAAACTGTACCCGTAGGTGGCACTGATTTTTTTTGCTTGTTGGATATCGATTACAGCGATCAGTAACTGGTCGTTTCCACGCATACTGCGCTGCATTTCTTCCGATAAGCGCTGAAAGAAAGCTGGCCTTAACAGAGTCCCTGTCAAATGGTCGTAAGTTGAGCCCTTAAAAAATCGCCAATATTTATGGGTTAAAGTGAGTGAGTAAATTACTCCGATAACCACTGCGGTTACGGGAACCAGCCAGTTTCTCAGAGTGAGTTCAAGTTTAAATAGCCCTGGCGAATGCATCATTGCATCAAAGCTGAGAATGAGCCAGCCTGCCAGACAAGTTGCCGAAATCAGCCAAGCATACTTACGCTGTTTATGCAGGCCAATTATCAAAGCGCTGCCGATCACAAAAAAGCAAATGACAGAAAGTAGCCAGTAATTGATTTCTGCAATTAGACGTAAGCTTAGGGAGAATGGCCAGATGATAATGACCAAACCCAAAATCCCTAAGGTTGCTAAGCCGGCCACATAAATCCTACGGACTTCCAATTCAAAAAAATTAAAAATGAAAAGCGAAATGGAAATCAAGCCAAAATTTAGCATAAACATTTCGAGTTTGAATGCGGAGCTTAACTCCAATCCAAATTCTAACGGTAGTTGTGAGCGTGCAACGGTGACCAGAGCGAAGGCAACCAAAAACATCGAAAAATAGATGGGTTCATTGCTGTCTCTGACCACGACAAAATAGAATACTTGAAATATGATCAGGATTAAAAATACGCTGGCACAAATGACAAAGATGTAGTCTTTTTCTTGTAACTTATGTTGAAAATGAACATAGTCCCCTATAACAGGTGCCTCAGATTGGATCCCAGGTAAGTTTCGTGAACTGAAAGTTTTAATTTTTATCTGATTGAACTGATTAAAAAGCAAAACCTCACTAGGAATGAGGTAAAGTCTAGGGTAACGAAAGCCGCTATCAAACGATGGCAAAAAGCCTCCCGTTTTTCCCACCAACTGGTTGTTGATATAAACTTCATCAACATCATCAATGTTGGAAATCCAGAGCCCAATTGTTGTTCTTTTTAGCTCGCTGCTAAGCACAAATTCCTTGGTGAATGTTTGAAAAATAATTGAACTCTCTTGTTTATTATTGCCTAGCGGTAATTTGGTTGTTTGACAGTCAGAGAGACGTGAATCGAAGTGAGAACACTGTTTCCAATTGAGTTCAAGTTGAGCCGGTAGGCTATCGACTAGCTGTGCAGCATTAATGGGAAGTGCTAATAGCAAAGCTAAGCCTGCCAAAATACGCAGCCAGTTAAAGCAGTATTTTCCTTTTGGTTTATTTAGCAAGAGCAAGTCAAAATTCCATTTCAGTTTATCTGCAGCATTCTAAAGCGTAATACTCGACTCGTCTTCAGAAACAATATCTTCCTGAGAATCAATATTATTTGAGTCCTCGTCTTCAGGAAAAATATCAACAAAAGCTGTGTAGATGGTGGCAAATACAACCGCTATTATAAGTAAATATCCAATAAACATCGCAGGCACCAGTAGTACAACTGTGATGGCCCCTATAAATGAAAGCACAATCAATAGTGCAATTATGCCTAGTGTCGCAACAACTCCGTAGACCAAAAACGGCACAAAGTTCTCTAAACAGGCTTTGAAGCTTTTCTTCATCGCCTGTACAGGCTCTTCATTGCGTAACAGCACTAGTGCGGGAGCAAACCAGTAAGCCATGAGGACAGGGATCATTAATGCCATAGCAACGAGCATGGGTAGTAAAACCATCGTCATTACATCTTGAGGTGGAATATTTTGCAGCGAATTCAAGTCTTGAATATCAAGTAGTTCAAATCCTAACCCCATCATTATTATGATAGTTAGAGTCATAATCGCAGCAGTGCATCCGAAATAAATTAGACCGACAATTGCCAGAGGTCCGAATTTCTGTTGAAAGCCAACGAAAATGTGATCTACTTTAAATTCTTTATTCTTTCTCAATCGATCGCAACCGTAGATAAAGCCTGCCGTAAATACGGGGGCTAGTACGTTAATTACCATATTAACCAGCGGGATGAAGGCGAGAATAAAAATGCAAATTATAAAAATAAATGTGCCAGCAAGCCAGGTACCAGGTGCTTTCAAGATATAGCCAATTGCGTCAGTTACCCACTTAACACCACTTCCTGCCGGAACTTTTCGCATAGAATTATTGTTGGGTGGGGGAGTTATTTCGGAATTAGGCGACTGATAAAAATCATCTGCCACAGGAGGCTCCTCAGATATTGTAAGTTTTAAATTAGATTCAGTGATTGAAGTTTATTTTAGAGCTTTCGTGCAGACACTACTATAATCAATTCAAAAGCCTGTAACAAGCAACCAAAATTTCATAATTACCAATGGAACAAGCAAAAGTACTCGTCATAGAACCCTCGGGGCTGTATCAGCAGATTATTGAACAGCAGATTGAAGCCCATAACTTGGAAGCTGTTATTTGCACGAATAGCAATGAAGCACTAGCGCTGTTTGATAACAATCAATTCCAGTTAATTTGCTGCGCAAATGAACTAGAGCAAATGAAAGGGGTTGAACTTGTCGCAAAGCTAAGAGAGAAGGCTGGCGGCACAGTACCCATTCTACTTGTCACCACATCCGATCATAAAGAAATTATCAATAATGCTTTCAGTCAAGGTGTTACAGAAGTTATTCAAAGGCAATCAATCGTTGAAATACAATATTATTTAAAGGAACTGGTTACAGAGGACTTACTTAGTGAAAGTCCGATAGGCAACATTTTACTGGTTGAAGACTCCAGACCCATAGCAGAACTTATCAAGACGGTTTTGGTAGAAAAATCTCATACTGTCCAAATAGTCACCAGTGGAGAAGAAGCTTTAGAGCAGCTTAATTCAGAAGCCGTATTTGACTTAGTTATAACCGACATTTTACTCGAAGGAAAAATGATGGGGATCGCCTTAATCAGAGAAATAAGAGCTTCTCCACCACCTTTGGATCTATTGCCTATTCTAGCAATATCCGGACTTGATAATGTCGATCAAAGAATCGAAGCATTAAAGCAGGGAGCGACCGACTTTATTGCTAAGCCGGTTAATTTTGACGAGCTGGTTGTTAGGGTAAGAAATCTCATTCGTTCAAAACGACTTTACGATAAGGTGGTTGCTCAAGAGCAACAATTGCGCACCATGGTAGTTACTGATCCTCTGACCGGACTGTATAACCGCCACTACTTGTCAGACGTGGGAATGAAAAGGGTAAACGAGGCGCGTCGTCATTCTCAACAACTCAGTTTGGTTATACTGGACCTTGACCATTTTAAAGGAATAAATGATACCTATGGTCATGTTGTCGGAGATAAGGTGTTAAAGTGTGTCGGTGCATGTCTAAAGCAAGCTTGTAGAAAAGAAGATTTTGCAGTCCGCGTCGGTGGTGAAGAATTTATTCTCGTTTTGCCCCATTGTCACTATGAAAATGCGGTTAATAAAGCAGAAGTGATAAGACAAGAATTGCTTGAGCTTAAACCCGAAGGTATCGTCATTACGGCTAGTTTTGGCGTCGCCGGGCTTGACCCCCAAGACAAGTCACAAAACTTCAGCCATGTCTTTCAGATGGCAGATAGGGCTGTCTATTACTCGAAGGAGAATGGACGAAACCAAGTGACTTGTGCTCATTCATTGGAAATTGATAACAACTAACTCGCAATTCTTGCACGCATACAAACTTAGGTTTACATTTTTTAACTTTTTTAATGTCAATGAGCAGCTTATGTACCCATCATAAACTACAAGCTTGAGGGGTTTAGTGGTATTCTAGCGAATCAAATTTATAACAAGAATGTGGACATGCTCCGATGACGTTGACGCGCTTTTCAAGAAGTCTCGTCGCGCTTGGTCTATCAAGTGCGGTATTTTTAACCGGTCCAGCGATTGCTGATACCACTTCACCTGATCCCTTAGGGGCCACCAATCAAATTAGCCTGAAAAAGATAATGGCGGATCCTGATTGGATGGGGCGTTCTCCGACAAATCCTCGGTGGTCTCTAGACGCTAAATCAGTTATCTATTCACAAAAAGCCAAATCTCATACTCATAGTGAGCAATTTGCCATTAATCTGATAGATAAAAAAGTAATGGCATTTGAAGAGAAGGATGCGCTTAAAGTGGCAAGCCACGGAGCGGATAAAAATCCGGCCGAGACACAGGCGATATTTACTTATCAAGGCGATTTGTATTTAGTTAACTTAGACGATGAGTCAATTACTCAACTCAGCGCCGATGAAACTCAACAAAGCCGCGCGAGTTTTATTGACGACTCCAAATTTAGTTATTTTGAAGGCCATAAAATTTATGTCTACGATTTAACCCAAAGAATAGCAACTCAAATAGCTGACTTTAAAACGACTAAAGATCCTGAAGCTAAAAAAGAGAAGAACTATCTGGAACAAAGCCAGCCAAGGCTACTGAAATATGTGGAAAAGACCGAGGCGGAAAAAGCCTTCCAAAAAAATCGCCGCGAAAAAAATAAACTGAGTCAAAACAAGACTTGGTATTTGGGCGGTGGTATCGATATCCGAACATTCAGGCTTTCGCCAGACGCGAATTGGTTAGTTTTAGGAACTATTCCTAAAGGGCTTGCTGGCAAAGGCGATAACATGCCTGAATTTGTTGCTGCTGATGGTTATGTTAAAAACCGAGAAGTGCGCCCCCTTGTTGGAACTTCAAAACCGACCAATGAAACATTTTATCTGGTCGATCTTAAGAATCATAAGAAGTACCCTGTTGACACATCTAGTTTACCCGGAATAAATGATGATCCATTAGACTCTCTTAAAAAGAGGGCCGCCAAAAAGATTGGCTACAAGTATAAAGAAATGCAAGGGCCGCGAGCGGTTTACGCATACAATTGGACAGCGAATGGCGGTGTTGAATGGACAAATGACAGTTCGCAAGTAGCCATTTTATTATATTCTTATGATAACAAGGACCGTTGGCTAGTTGGTTTGGATGTTGCCAAGCAAAAGCTTAAAACCCTTCACTGGATGACGGATGACGCTTGGATTAATGATTGGACATTTAATCAATTTGGCTGGCTTCCGGATAATAAAACGGTGTTCTATCTTTCTGAAGAAGATGGTTATTCCCATCTTTATATTAAAACCGGCAAACGCCGAGCACGCCAATTAACAGAAGGAAAATATGAAGTTAGCAATGTAACTGTTTCCAAAAATGGCGATTACCTTTATTTCAAAGCAAACAAAAAACACCCAGGGATCTATGAAATTTACCGCACGGCTATCAAGGGAGGTGGGGTAGAAGCACTCACTAATTTAGGAGGCGTTAACGATTATGCTCTGTCACCTGATGAGCAAAATTTAGTTATCAGGCATTCTTCTACTACCAAAATGCCGGAGTTGTTTGTTAAGGCTATCGGCGAAAAGCAGGTTGCCCAGCAGATTACAGATACCATGAGCGCGTCATTTAAATCAGTTAATTGGCAGGCTCCAGAAATTGTTGAAGTGCCTTCGAGCCATATTAAGCGCCCAATTTATTCTCGCTTTTACAAAGCTCAGAGCAGTGATAAAAATGGTGAAGATGGCAAAAAGCCAGCGGTGATTTTTGTTCACGGCGCAGGTTATTTACAAAATTCCCATCAAGGCTGGTCTGGATACTTCCGTGAATATATGTTCCATAACCTCTTAAGCCGTATGGGTTATGTCGTATTAGATATGGATTATCGCGCCTCAAAAGGTTACGGTCGAGATTGGCGTACAGCTATTTACCGCAATATGGGGACGCCAGAGTTGCAAGATCTGGTTGATGGTACTAATTGGTTGGCGGAAAACGCTAATGTTGATCCGAAAAGAATTGGTGTCTATGGGGGGTCTTATGGAGGATTTATGACTTTCATGGCCTTGTTTAAAGAGCCTGAAGTTTTTGCAGCCGGCGCTTCACTTCGCCCCGTTACTGATTGGGCCCACTATAACCATGGCTATACTTCAAATATCCTGAATACGCCCCAAGTTGACCCTGATGCTTATGAGAGAAGCTCGCCTATTGAGTTTGCGAAAGGATTAAATAAGCCGCTGCTCATTGCTCACGGTATGGTAGATGACAATGTGTTTTTTAAAGACACAGTGAGGTTAGTACAACGTTTGATCGAACTGGAGAAAACAGAATATTTTGAGACTGCAATTTATCCTATCGAGCCTCATGGTTTTAAGGAACCATCTAGTTGGTTAGATGAATATACTCGAATTTTCCTGCTGTTTGAGGAGCATTTGAATAAATAGAGAAGCCGGCGATAGCCGGTTTTTTATTAGACTCTGTTGCTCTTTTATCAAACACCGCTGTATTCACCTCTAACAGGGTAAGCAAACGGTGATACTTGACGAAAGAGCAACGGACTTTAAACGTTAACTAATTTTCTTTTCAAATTTTACACCACCATCCCGCGTTTGGCGTAGATAAGCGTGATAATTGGGTTCAGACATAATTTCTCTTAGGATAGAGAGTAACACTGCATCTGTTTTTTTCTCGCCATACTGGTAGTTTAAATAGCCTTTTATTGCGTGCATCCATACTGGCCAATGAAATCGGATCCTTCCCGATTCTTCAAAGAACTCTAGTCGATTTGCGAATAGCTGCGCGTGCGAGCCGGCTTTTTCGACTGCATGATCCACTACTCGCCATATGAAGACCTTGTCTTCAGGGGTTAATTCAACTGCCATTAAAAGAACGTCCTTTTCAATTAATCCAATTTCAGTATAAATAATA
This sequence comes from Kangiellaceae bacterium, assembly GCA_026196875.1. Classification (GTDB taxonomy): domain Bacteria; phylum Pseudomonadota; class Gammaproteobacteria; order Enterobacterales; family Kangiellaceae; genus Aliikangiella. The sequence goes on along the minus strand of JAPHTP010000062.1, from coordinate 67,370 downwards.
TTCAATTTAGGACAAAGCAATAAATGATTAAATTTGGACGATCGCACAAATATTTTGTTAAATATGTGAAACAAGTATAAGAAAACGTTTTTATATGGTTAGTGCATTTAACACTTTGAATGAGATTGTTTTTCCTAGGTGATGCAAGAGCGAAATAATATTTCTGGTTGACTGCTTATCGGAGAGCGGATTCAATGTATAGGCAATTTTGCGCTTGGGTAACTAAACTAATATGAGATATAGGCCATTTAGGGTGAGCTTATCTTCCATCTTTTGCCTTGCTGAACAAAATTATGACGTTGGCAATCATTAAAAAATGAAAGATAAACACGCCGTAATCGGCTTGAAACTGGTATGTGTGATTTGAGGTTTATCGGTTTTATGAAAAAATTGTTCGGAAAGATTGGTCGATGCGCTGTACTCCTGGCCTTGGCTTGTGGGTTATGGTCATGTGAAGATGAAAGGGAAGTAAAGCTAGCATTATTCCAGGACTGCTATAACCATTATCGAGCCGAAAGTTATAAGGTGGCGAGTAGAGCGTGTCTGAAAGCGGCTGAACATGGAGTTGCAAGGGCGCAGTGGTTACTTGCTAACATCTATTATTACGATCTAGCTGAGCAAGATACAACTCGAGCCCAAGCATTCGAATGGTTTGTTGAAGCTGCTGATAGCGGACTGCCGGAAGCTCAAACTTTTGTTGGTGAATCCTATCTTTATGCCGATGGCGTGGATGAAGACTTTAATAAGGCTTTTAACTATCTAAATAAAGCGGCAAAACTGCATGATCCGCAGGCGGAATATGCTATAGCAATGATGTTTTATAATGGTCAGGGGAGAACCAAAGATATAAGTGCGGCTATTTCATGGCTTAAAAAGGCTGCCAGCAAGCATCACAGCATGAGTATTAATAACCTGGCATGGTTATACGCAACCAATAAAAGTCGGTCCTATCGCAGTGCTAAAAAAGCCATGTATTGGGCGCAAAAGCTAATGCTTGACCCTAGATACCCTGAAAATGCTTCGACTTTTCTCGATACCAAGGCCGCCGCATATGCATTGGCCGGCAATTTTGCTGAAGCTATAAAATTGCAAAATCAGGCCATTGAAGCCTTACCTGATGATATAGAAGAAGAAACTCTAGTAGAATTCCAGCAACGTTTAGAAACCTACCAAAGTGAGTCAGCTTGGGTAGAAGGTTCTGAATAATAAATAATTAACCTAAGGATTTATCAGTGTCTAGCCTTACTCTCGATCAGAGAACCATCGAGCCCGGAAAGTATCGCCATTACAAAGGGCCTGAATATGAAGTGATTGATACAGTATTACATAGTGAAACAGAAGAATTGCTCGTGCTTTACCGGCCGCTATATGGGGAAGCGCGAATGTGGGTGCGTCCTTACGAAATGTTCGTTGAACTAATAGATATAGATGGCAAACAAGTACCACGCTTTGCTAAAGTCGAAGAAATTTAGGGATCGTTGAGTTTTTGTCAAATGTCGTTGCTTCCAGTTTATTTGGATTAATCAAACCGTACTCGTCACGCTTCGTTTAACAAAATTTAGGTCTGGTGCTACATATCTTAAATAACGACGGACCTAATAGCTGAATAATTTAAAAATTGTCGTAATAAAATGAAAATAGGGAAGACTATAGGGGTAACTTTAATATGGCACTAGCAGACCAGTTTGATTGCAACAACTTCTCAATTACAATTCAAGCCCACGACTGCTGAGATGGTTTCAATGTCTCGAGTCGAGCGACAGAACTACGATAAATATTTCGAACAGGTACTGAGTCAGCACCATGCAGCAATATCTAGAGTAGTAAGTACTTACGAAATGCATCGCCATTTGCAAGAAGAGTTGTACCAGGAAATCTCCGTCGCTTTATGGAAAGCCCTAGCGAGATTTGATAACCAATCAAGTATTAAAACCTACATTCTAAGTATTGCGCATAAGCGAGCGGTGTCACATGTAGCTAAACATGTTAAGGAACCATACACTGCGGAAATTACAGAGCTTGAAATTAGGGGAGACGACTGTCCTAGTGAAAGCATGGGAAAAACACAGAGAATGGAAAAGCTGCTGCAAGCAATACGCCGCCTTCCAATGCTTGACCGCCAATTGGTTACTTTGGCTCTGGAAGGCGTGAGTTATAAAAATATAGCGTCAATTCTAGGTATTACCGTGTCCAATGTGGGCGTTAAGCTCAATCGAGCTAAATCTAAACTTAATCAATTATTATCGGGGGAAGCGTCAGCATGAGCGAACCGATGACTGAGTGGGACGACCTTCAAAATGACTGGCAGTCTTATCAGCCGGATATCCAGAAATTAAAGAAGAAAATTAATTGGGTTACTTGGAGAATGTACCTGATCTTAGTGATGGATGTTGTCATATTAATAGCCTATTTCCCTTTTGTGTATTTTATCACTGTCGATTCGGATCGTAGCTGGTTACTTAATAGTTGGCATTATTTAATGGCGCCATTTTTACTCTACGGTGTGTATATGGACTTTAAGATCCGATTGCCAATACTTCGCAATGAGGGTAATTCGACTAGAGATGTACTCGAGTTATACTTAAAGCGAATTGAAGCCGGAGAGAGGATTGGTCGTCTCGGCAAAATATTTTGTTGGCTTATGTTGGCTGCTTTTTGGATATGGGTGGCGGCTAATGCAATGTTGGAAGCAGGTGATGAAAAAGTTGTTCAATCTGGCTTTATGATTTTTGGGACTTTGTGGATTGGCGGAATAATGCTGATATGCATTTGGTATGAGCGCAAAAAGCGTAGGGAGTATAAAGAGCTAAAGCCTCTTTGGCAGGACTATCTGGATTAAGCTCTGGCTTTTGAATAACAAGAATTCAAAAGCCAGTATTAGCTAAAAAACGATCAAAAATCTGGAAATATTCTGAGCCAGACGCATCAAAAACGAAAATATGGGTACGCCGACTATGCTCAAAAGAACTAAACCCATTAACAGCATGGTTCCATATTGCTCATTCCACCTTAGATATTTGATAGCGTTATCCCTGGAGAGGAAATAAGGTAAAATATAGTGTCCGTCTAAAGGTCCAATCGGCAGTAAGTTAAATAACATCAAAATTAAATTAATGAATGCCATGTAACTCAAGAAGATCTGAGGCCCAGCTCCACCGAGTATTTCAATTTGACCGTTCGCTCCAAGCACTTGTAAATTTATTGCCAGGAAAGCCAGTACTAAGTTCATACCAGGCCCTGCTGCACTAACCCACAGTGATGCCATATGAGAATTGAAGTTTCGTGGATCGGTCGGTACAGGTTTAGCGTACCCAAATCCAATGAATGCGACCATTAACAGTCCCATTGGATCGATGTGGGCGATTGGATTAATGGTCAGGCGCCCCATTCTTTCGGCAGTATTGTCGCCAAAATACTTGGCAGTCCATGCATGCCCAAACTCATGAAAGCTAAGCGAAATTACCACCGCTATCATTATCATGATGAAAATTTCGACTTGACCTTGTAAAAGTAAATTAATCATAAATTCCGGATATTCAATACTACGAGTTAGTTAGGTTGAGAACTTGTAAAGTTTTAAAACTCTATCAGATTAATCGATATCTGAGTTTTCAATATTGTTGCAAATTGTCTCAGCTATTGCTTCATTGTTAAAGAGGAATCCAAAGAACTTCTGCCGTATCGTCAACCAATGAGCCGTGCAGCAGTTTGCACATTGAGAGATAATTGCTTTCAAAATAATTCTGCGGTGTTAATATTTCTGAACGAGTGTCTAAATTTTTAATGTGATTTAAATCGCAGGAAAGAGTATTTTTATGCCGATTAGACCGATATTAAGAATGGGCGATCCACGCTTATTGCAAGCGAGTGATCCTGTGAAAGAGTTCGATTCTGCTTTTCTGGAAGCATTAGTCGAGGACCTTGTTGATACTGTACATTCTGTTAATGGAGCTGGATTGGCTGCCCCCCAAATCGGTATACTGCAACAGGTTGTGATATTTGGCGGTGTTGAACAATCTAGATACCCCGATACTGACTCTGTACCTTTTACAGTGTTGGTGAACCCTCAAATAGAAGTATTGTCAAAAGAGACTGAAAGCTTTTGGGAAGGATGTTTAAGCGTTCCGGGAATGCGTGGATTGGTAGAAAGGCCATCACACATTCGTTATTCAGGATTTGATCAGTTTGGTAACGCTATTGAACGAGAGGCGAAAGGATTTCATGCAATTGTTGTCCAGCACGAATGTGACCATTTGCAAGGGATACTTTATCCAATGAGAATGAAAAGTATGTCTATGTTCGGTTTTGAAGAAGAACTGTCTCACCATATATCTCCGCCTCCTGTGGCAGAGGGCAACTAGTTGCGCGATATTGAATCAGATCAAGAACTAATACGCCAAGCAGAAAGAGCAGCAAGATTAATAATTGAAGCAGACGGATTAGTTATTGGAGCTGGGGCCGGAATGGGCGTGGATTCTGGTTTGCCTGATTTTAGAGGCAAAGAGGGTTTCTGGAAAGCCTATCCTGCGCTTAGAGGGCGAGACTTTACCCAAATGGCTAATCCAACAGCTTTCCTTGATAATCCTAATCAAGCTTGGGGATTTTACGGTCACCGTTTAAATCTGTATCGTCAGACTGTTCCGCATTTGGGCTTTCATTTTCTTTTAAAAATAGCCAGCCATCTGGAGTCAGGCTATCAAGTTTTTACTAGCAATGTTGATGGTCAGTTTCAGCTTGCTGGGTTTGACGAAAAACGAGTGTATGAATGTCATGGCTCGATCCACCATTTACAATGTTCTCGCCCTTGTAGCGATGATATCTGGTCATCAGATTCATTAGAAATCAAAATTGATGATACTAATTGTATTGCCCTTTCAGAGTTACCTCAGTGTCCTCAATGTGGTGCGATGGCTAGACCCAATATTCTAATGTTCGGAGACTATGCTTGGAATCCAGGCCGCACTGACGAGCAGGGATTTCGTATGCGAGAAAACATAAATCGAATGAATAGGCCCGTAATTATCGAATGCGGAGCGGGAACTGCTGTCCCGACAGTTAGGTATTTCTGTGAGCAATCGCCTGGTACATTGATTCGTATTAATCCTAGAGAAACACATTTTGATTTCGGTGGTGGAATAGCACTCCGTTGCGGCGCTAAACAAGGACTTGAATTAATTGTGAGACAGTTAGAGATTCTGACAGGAAAATCATGGCAGTAATGTCAGTGAGAAAAGCCGCTCTTTCGGATCTTGGTATATTGGTCGATTTTACCGCCCAAGAAGCGATTGAGGTGGAAGGCAGTGTGAATGTACCCGAAACTTTAAGCAAAGGTATTAAATCCGCACTCTTAGATCCTTACAAAGTGACCGTTGAATTAAAGAAGCAACAGGCCAAAGAAGGGTTTGCACTGGAGCATTTACTTTTCTAGTTTGTTCTTGGCTTCAATCCACTTTGACATAAATTGCGTGCTTTTCATGGTGTGATGGAGAAGCATCCTGCCGACAAAATTATCATTTCTATGCGAAGAAAGATTGTTATAAGTATCGGTTATTTTACTCCATAAAACAGGAAGTAGGATGTCCTTCTGGTAGCGACTAGTTAAAATTGGATGAATATTAGATTGTAGCGAATTCCATAGTTTAGGATCTTGATATAAAGAAACTGCTGAATTAACTATCTCATGTTTCGAATTTGCAACCAATCCTGGCCACGACAATTCTCCGCACATTCCTTCGGCGCCAATATCTGTTGTAACACTGGGTGTACCGGCTAGCATCGAGTCGATAAGTTTGCCCTTAATTCCGGCGCCGAATCTAAGCGGGGATAAACACACACGCGAATGTGATAGAACTTCGTAAGCATCTTCAGCCCATCCTTTGATTCTAAAACCCGTCCTGGGATTATCTAGTTGAGTTGCTTTTTTGGGCGGATAAGAGCCGTAGATGTGGAGCTCCGCTTCAGGTAATTCCTTTCTTATAAGCGGCCAGATCTCTTGTAAAAAAAGTACTGAATCCCAGTTAGGCGCGTGTCTAAAGTTGCCGATAGTAACGAAGTGATTTCTCTGATCAAAACTAGGCGTCGTGGTTGATTCAAATTCGTCTTCAATGATAAATGGCAAATGATGAAGGTACTGAACATCTATACCAAATTCATCTTTTAGCAATTTAAGTTCAAAGTCCGAAATAATCAGTGATAAATCGGATCGGTAAATCGCCGCTATTTCGCGCTTAGAGAGCTCGCTAGCCTTGAGAGAATCAATAGTAAATTCGGTTGCTAGTTTTAAAGCTCGCTGTCTTGCACCTCGTAGAGACTGAAGGTCTTCAGTGTCTAGAATTCGCATAGCATCAGGACAGGCTTTTTCTACACGCCAACCAAACTGTTCTTCCATCATAAACCGATCAAACAATACTATCTGTGGGTTGAGGCTTTCGACGAACTCATCAAAGCTCGAATCATTCAACAGGATTTCTTTACTCTCGATACCATATTCACTTAGATCGATCATATGATCTGTAGGTTGGGATGGAGTAGCAAAAACAACTCGGCAGCCATTAGATTTAAAAAACTGAAGCAATGTCAGCATATGCCTTCCGGCCGCCGAAGAATTGGGTTCAGGCCAAACGTAGCCTACAACCAAAACAGTTTTTATTTTATTGACTGATTGGTTATCCATTGTACTTAGTCGTTGTCACTAATAACTTCCAGGCCGCAATGGCTGGTGGAGTTGGAGTTACCGTAAAGTAAAGCTCCTGTTCAGGAGCATTCTTTGATATTCCCGCCATGCGAAACGCTTACTTATTCTTCAACATATCTTTAAGAAAACGACCGGTATGTGACTTTTTATTTTTGGCAATATCTTCCGGTGTACCTTCAGCAATGATTTGGCCGCCTTTGTTACCGCCTTCGGGACCTAAGTCGACAATCCAGTCAGCAGTTTTGATTACATCAAGATTATGCTCGATAACCAAAATGGTATTGCCGTGATCTCTCAGACGGTGCAAAACTGACATCAATTGTTTCACGTCATGGAAGTGTAGTCCGGTCGTTGGTTCATCCAAAATATAAAGCGTTTTACCGGTATCTCTTTTGCTCAGTTCACGTGAAAGCTTAACCCGCTGTGCTTCACCACCAGACAAAGTGGTGGCCGCTTGGCCGAGCCGTATATAAGACAATCCAACATCAATTAAAGTTTGTAGTTTTCTGGCTATTACCGGGATAGCATCAAAAAACTCCCGCGCATCTTCAACGGTCATTTCAAGTACTTCACGAATATTTTTTTGCTTGTAAGTGACTTCTAAAGTCTCGCGATTATAGCGCTTACCTTTACACACATCGCAGGGGACATAGATATCGGGTAAGAAGTGCATTTCTACTTTAATAACGCCATCACCCTGACAAGCTTCGCAGCGACCCCCTTTTACGTTAAAACTAAATCGACCTGGCTTGTAACCGCGCGATCGTGCTTCCTGAGTTCCCGCAAACAATTCCCTTATTGGGGTAAAGATCCCTGTGTAAGTGGCTGGGTTTGAACGCGGAGTTCTGCCAATTGGGCTTTGGTCTATATCGACGACTTTATCGAATAGGTCCATGCCTTCACAGGTATCATATGGAGATGGGGTTAAGGTGGTTGCCTTATTTAATTGAGTCGCTGCAATAGGATATAAAGTATCGTTAACCAGCGTCGATTTTCCTGAGCCGGATACGCCTGTTACACAAGTGAACACGCCGACCGGCAATTTGAGCTCGACACTTTGCAAGTTATTCCCGGTCGCGCCGGACAGTACCATATGTTGCTTGTCGATGGCTTGGTGTCTCGTCTTTGGAATTTCGATTTCCTGCTTACCTGACAAGTATTGGCCGGTGAGTGATTTTTTACTCTTAAGGATGTCTTTTAATTTCCCTTCAGCGACAATTTGTCCTCCGTGGACACCGGCACCTGGGCCAATATCTAAAATGTGATCGGCGGTGCGAATGGCATCTTCATCATGTTCGACAACGACAACGGTGTTACCTAGATCGCGCAAGTGAGTCAGCGTTTTTAATAATCGTTCATTGTCTCTTTGGTGTAAGCCGATAGATGGTTCATCCAATACATACATTACACCCACCAAGCCCGCACCGATTTGACTGGCTAAACGAATCCGTTGCGCTTCTCCTCCTGAAAGTGTTTCTGCGCTACGCTCCATCGATAAATATTCGAGCCCGACATTAACCAAAAACTCTAATCGAGAGCAGATTTCTTTGAGAATTTTCTCCGCTATTTTTCCTCGTTTGCCCGGAAGCTTAAGTTTTTGGAAAAAAGTGAGCGCTTCGTCAATTGGCATTTTAGCGATGCTAGGGAGGTTATTTTTCTTAATCAATACGTGTCTTGCTTCTATGCGCAAACGACTACCTTCACAAGAAGGGCAGTGCTGAGTATTCATATACTTTTGCAGTTCTTCGCGCACCGCCATCGATTCTGTTTCTCGATAGCGTCGTTGCATGTTCGGAATAACGCCTTCAAAGCGATGGTTACGAGTCATCACATCACCACGATCATTAGCGTACGTAAATTCTATTTTGGTACTACCACTTCCGTAAAGAATGGTTTTTTGGTGTTTTTTAGCAAGTTTGTTGAATGGCTTTTCGATATCGAAATTGTAATGATCAGCGAGTGAATTCAACATATGAAAATAATAAACATTGCGCCTATCCCATCCACGAATAGCTCCACCAGCTAAGGATAGCTCCGAGTTGACTATAATTCTGTCGGGGTCAAAGAACTGATCAACACCCAATCCATCACAAGTACCACAAGCACCTGCCGGATTGTTAAAAGAGAATAGTCTTGGTTCTAACTCGGATAAGCTATGCCCGCATTCGGGACAAGCGAACTTTGCCGAAAATAATATATCTTCAATCTCTGAGTCTTTATCCATTGCTGCTACAGTTGCAACTCCGTCGGCTAATTCAAGCGCGGTTTCAAAAGATTCAGCTAGACGCTGTTTTAGATCTTTTTTCACTTTAAATCGATCGACGACGACTTCGATTGTATGTTTTTTATGCAGCTCTAGTTTAGGCGCCTCACTCAGTTCATAGGTTTTTCCATTAATACGTGCACGAATAAATCCTTTCGCCTGCAATTCTTCAAAAAGCTGCACGTGTTCCCCTTTACGATTGCGTACAACAGGGGCAAGTAATAACAGTTTGCTGCCTTCCGGTAGTGAAAGAGTGTGGTCAACCATTTGACTGACAGTTTGAGCTTCCAACGCCAAATTATGTTCAGGGCAAAATGGTGTGCCAACTCGGGCAAAGAGAAGTCTTAAGTAATCATAGATCTCAGTGATGGTACCAACCGTAGAGCGAGGATTGTGAGAGGTTGATTTTTGTTCGATAGAAATCGCCGGCGATAGTCCTTCTATATGCTCTACATCAGGTTTCTCCATAAGCGAGAGAAACTGGCGCGCATAAGCGGAAAGCGATTCAACATATCTTCTCTGACCCTCAGCGTAGAGCGTGTCAAAGGCCAAAGACGATTTCCCGGAACCGGATAATCCGGTAATTACGATTAACTTGTCCCTGGGCAAAGTTACATCAATATTTTTTAAATTGTGGGTTTTTGCACCGCGAACTTCTATGTGATCCATGAGCTATCTAGTATAATGCCGATTCGAAAAATCGAGTTAAAAGTGAACTGCGCATCATAACGCAAGCAGTGCAATCGACGCAAAAATAGATCACTTTTAAATACGGCGATTGGCTGGGTAGATAGGTATCCACAAAGCAATGATAGAAAGAAAATATAGAAAACATGAATAACCACTCCGGGATGAATTCTACCGAAAAGAAAGCTGCACTTACTTTGAGTAGCGTGTTTGCTTTACGAATGCTAGGGCTTTTCATGCTTCTGCCTGTGTTTAGTATTGCGGGAAAGGAGCTCGGTGGTTATACCCCTGCCTTGATTGGGTTTGCAATTGGGGCTTATGGTTTAACCCAAGCAATTTTTCAAATTCCTTTTGGTTGGTTGTCCGATAGATTCGGGCGTAAGCCGATAATATTGTTTGGTCTTTTGCTATTTGCTATCGGTAGCTTGATAGCCGCTTTTTCAGAGCATATTTACGGTGTGATTGCCGGGCGCCTGTTACAAGGCTGTGGCGCAATTGCAAGTGCCGTGATGGCGTTGGCTGCTGATCTGTCTCGTGACGAGCAACGCACTAAGATAATGGCAAGTATTGGTATGAGCATTGGTGCCGCATTTGCGATGGCGATGATTTTAGGTCCTGGACTTACCCAATGGTTAGGGCTTAGCGGTATTTTTATTGCGATCGCGATACTGGCGTTAGTTGCAATGTTAGTTATTTTTTTCCTTACGCCAAATCCGCAAGTTCAATATGTGCAACGCGATGCGATTGCTACACCTGGAGAGTTCTGGAGAATACTGAAAGATGGCCAGTTAATGCGCCTTAATTTTGGCATATTTACTCTGCATTTTTTACTGACTTCTTTTTTTGTCGCTTTTCCCATTCGGCTTAATGACTTAGGCATCGAACTGGCAGAGCATAGTTGGATCTACCTAATTACCATGGTATGCGCAGTTGTACTAATGGTACCGATGATAATTGTGGCAGAGAAAAAGCGACAACACGCCAGAGTCATGTTATTCGGCGTGTTGCTTATTGCGTTTGTGCAGTTTGCTTTTGGGATGTCTCAATTTTCGTTACTTTGGGTTACCGTCGCAATGGTGATCTATTTTACCGGTTTTAATCTTTTGGAAGCGCTTTTACCTTCGATGATTTCGCGTATCGCACCTTTGTCTGCCAAAGGAACTGCGCTGGGGGTTTACTCAACCAGTCAATTTAGCGGCGCATTTCTCGGCGGACCTATCGCTGGGATAACCATTCAATATTATGGTATGGACGGTGTTTATCTTATCGGTGCTTTTTTGGCCATTGTGTGGGCGGTCTTTTTATTGGGACTTAAGAATCCACCTGCGGTAACTTCTTATACCCTGACCATGCCGGATATTTCTCATGACGCATTTCCTTCGCTAGTTGAAGAGATTAAGGCAATCGAAGGTGTATCAGAGGCGGTAGCTCTGCCTGAAGCTGGAGCCGTTTATTTAAAAGTGGATAAAAAGTCCCTTGATCCAAAGAGCCTCGAGAAATATAGTAGAGGATTAGCCCATTAAGCTTTAAGTCGATTGAGTAAATCGAGGTTGGTTTGGGCAATTGTAGAAATTCAGAAATTTATTTTGGGAGCGTTTGAATGGCCAGTCGCGGCATCAACAAAGTTATATTAGTCGGTAATCTTGGACAAGATCCGGAAGTTCGCTACACCCCTAACGGCAGCGCCGTTACTAGCATTAGCGTAGCTACAAGCGAAAGCTGGAAAGACAAGAATACTGGTCAAATGCAGGAAAAAACAGAGTGGCACCGTGTTGCATTGTTCGGCAAGTTAGCAGAAATTGCAGGTGAGTACTTGCGTAAAGGGTCGCAGGTTTATCTAGAAGGCAAATTGCAGACTCGTAAATGGCAAGATCAACAAGGTCAAGATCGCTACACCACTGAAGTTGTAGTCGACTCATTTACTGGCGTTATGCAAATGCTAGGTGGAAGAGCAGAAGGTGGTATGGGCGGAGCACCTCGCCAAAACCAAGCTCCACAACAACAACAAGGAGGTTACCAGCAATCTGCACCTCAGGCGCCTCAAGCAGCTCCACAACAATCTGCTCCGGCAGACAACGGGTTTAGTGATTCATTTGATGATGATATTCCGTTCTAATTAGTCCGATACTCTTTGATTCTAAGTATTTGAAAAGCCTCTAAAATTTAGAGGCTTTTCTTTTTCTATTGGGTTTTTCTTTGGGCGTTTGCTAGAAATAATTCAATTTTCATCAGTTGGTGGAAGAAACTCAATTCGCTATTAAGTGTGAATTTTGCCTGTCCATTTAATTCCGCCTTTTCAATAATACCGTCCTATACTTATTGGGTATCTCATAAATCGCTCGGGGAAGTTTTATATGTCGAAGAGAGTTCTCATCGTTGATGATAGTTTGGTATCAAGGATGATGATTAAAGAAATTGTGATGTCTCGATATCCCGATTGGGAATGTGTACAGGCAGCATCTGCTGAAAAGGCCGTAGATGCATGTAATCAATCTCAATTTGACTATGTAACACTAGATTTAAATATGCCCGGTAAATCCGGTTTGGAAGCTGCACCTGAGATTTTAGCTTCTCAAGACTGCGCCAAGGTTGCGTTGTTGACAGCAAATATCCAATCCGCAACAAAAGAAAAAGCTGAAGCACTTGGGATCGGATTCATTACTAAACCCATAAGTGAAGACGGGGTTCTTGGCTTTATAGATGAATAAGCCGGGACCAAGTTTAACTTGTATTGCTTCAAAAAAATCCTAAACATTCAAGCTGATGCAATGATATTTTTGACTGGCCGAACTTGAGTTTTCGAACTTGAGTTTTCGAACTTGAGCGTTCGAAGTCGAGGAGCGTCCAAAAAAGGAACCCACTAAGTGATTAACTCAAAGGCAAGCTCCCAATTTCTCATTTCTTATTTCTTATTTCTTAGACAGATGCTGTTCTAGTTTGGTTAGCAATTGCTGCGAATGTATTTTGGGTTTGACATTCTCAATATGCTCCACAATTATTCCGTCTGGGTTTATGATGAAAGTCTGACGGCTTGCATGAGGCCAGGGTAAAATTCGATCTACTTTCATCGCTTTGCTGAGTTTGGCATCCGTATCGGCTAGCAACGTAAAAGGAATTTCGTAAGTGTCAGCAAAGTCTTTGTGTGAATCTACATCATCATAGCTCACTCCAACTATTTCTACGCCGAGCTTTTGATATTGTGCGTAGTCATCAGTGAAGTTTTGAGCTTCAATTGTGCATCCTGGGGTTTTATCTTTGGGATAAAAATAAAGGATGAGCCATTTACCAGAAAAATCTTTGTCAGTGCGATTTTTACCTGATTGATCCTGCAGTGAAAATGATTTTAATGGTGTACCCTCCCAAACATTGGGCGCAGCGCTCAAATTAAGGGTGAACAGGGCGATTACAAGAATAAGTATGCTTTTCATAATGATTCTAACCTTGTATTTATTCAGTGTAATGTAGAGTTTTAGCGGTTAAATTATTAAACCATCTAGGCACGTATCATGCAATAAAACTGACGCGTTATTATCGCGTAATGCACTAACACAAAGAGGTCTATTGTACTAAGCTTAAAATGAAGGTAGATCTCAGGAGGCAGATTGAGCGATCTGTAGTTGCTGATAGCGTACACCCAAGCAAGGAGGTAAGAGTGGTAAGCCGGCAATTTAAAACACTTGTTTGGTTTATGGCTGTGGTCGTTTTTTCCGGCTTTATGTTGGCAAAGTATTCGACTAGTCATACCACAATCGAACAAGCCCAACAAAAAGTTATTGCTAGCGAACTGGCAAAGATTCAGCTGTTACTCGCCCAGCATTTTAATAAGTCTATAACACGACAGAATCTCGGTGACCTGTTAAGCCGTCTAGACACCTTGCCTCAAATTGACTTTTGGCGACTAAAAGACGAACAAAATAAAGTTGTCGACGCTAAGAGAGGTAGTCCACCGGAGACTCCTACTTGGTATCATTTTTATCTTAATACACAACAAAACACGATTCTAACTATTGAAGTTAATTTACGTGTCCCTCCAGCAAGCACCGAGTTATTAACACCTCTCGATTGGTTGATAATTGTTGGTGTTATTTGTCTATTGTCCGGTTTTATTTTCTGGCGATTTAACTGGGTTTTTAACCTCGAAAAATACGCTCACTATATTCTGGAACACGGCGGGGCTAACAATTCGACTAAAATTTCGGGCCCTTCAAATGCCGTAACTCGCGCAATTAATCAATTGATTTTGTCCAATACTCTGCTGCATAGAGATAAAATTGAATTGACGGAGCAGATTCGTAAGACTTCCTACGTGGATGAAGTAACAGAACTTGGCAATCAGCTATTTTTCAAGGCCGAGTTTCAAGTGAGGTTGCATCACCACGAAGAGCCTGAAAGCGGCTTACTTATATTACTCAGTTTTGTAGAGAAGGATTTTGAAAGTAACCAAGTGCTTAATGATTCACGCTTGCGCGGGATCGCCAATATCTTACGCCAGTATATAGCGCAGATCCCTGGCTCTTTGGTTGCCAGGCTTAGAGGCAGCGATTTCGCCATGCTGTTGCCGAACCAAACTAAAAACAATGTTGATATGATCTGCAAGACCTTGATTAGACAATTAGAGAAAACTGTATTCGATAAAACCCAGATTAAAGAACAGTTCGTCGACGTTGGAATATCTGCTTACCACCAGGGATTTGACTATTACAAAGTCTTATCTGAAGCCGATATGGCATTACGCAATTCTCAATTGCAAGGAGGTAACAACTGGTTTATGTATGGAGAAGCGCTTTCTAGCGACAAAGTTCGTGGTAATTTGAAGTGGCGGAGTTTTTTACAAAGGACTTTGGATAAACGGAAAGTCCAACTCTATGGACAAAGAATTAAGTATTTTGACCAAAGCAAGACTGATCACCATGAGGTTTATGCACGAATTGAAGACGGTAATGAAGTGCTTGCTGCAGATACATTCTTACCTATGGCGAATCAGTGTGGTTTGGCAGCAGAATTTGATCGACAAGTCGTGGATGGGGTGATTAAACACTACCTGTTTTCTGAGATGGAACTTAGCAATCAGATATATTCAATCAACCTGTTCATTTCTAGCTTGTTGGATGAGAGATTTGTCGGTTGGTTAGTGGGAAAACTGTCTAGTTTTCCTGAATTATGTAGACACATTGTATTTGAAATTAAGGAAGTTAATATCAATCAAAACCTCGAAAAGCTAAAAATTGTCATGCCACAGCTTTCTAATTTAGGAGTGGGGTGGTGTGTTGAAAGATTTGGTTCACCTGATGAAGAGTTAACCTACTTAGACTTGTTACCAATCCGTATGGTGAAAATTGATAGAAGAATGATCAACAATATTCATCAGGAAGCGCACCAGCAACTGTTACTAAAATCACTTTTAATTAGTTTGGCAAGCAAAAATATTAAGGTGTTTGCGGAGGGGGTAGAAAAATCAGAGGATGCTGACTATTTAAGAGACCTGGATCTGCAAGGGGCTCAAGGGTATTTTTATAGTAAGCCTAAGCGGTTGAAGAAAATAGAGAAGTATTTGAGAGCAATTTAAGAAAATCTTGAATAGCGGATACAAGAAAGGCGTCTAAAGACGCCTTTCTTTATTCATTAAATACTGAATATTGTTCAATTAGAATTTTTGAACTACACCAATACCGAATATATTGTCTTCTACACCTGTGTCACGATATTCTCCGACAGTATAGTAGGTAAAGAAAGTGGTCTTTTTACCAAGTTTCTTATCATATCCAATAGACGTTTGTTCACTGTATTTGATTTTAGAGCTTACCTCTGCCTGATATGATTCAGAATCAATTAGCTGAAGTTTAAATACATTGTCGCCAGAGGTATATTTGACGCTTGCCATGGTTGCGTCGCCTTCTAAATCCATGGTTTTGTCTCTAGTGTTTTGGAATAGTAAACCAAATTGCCAGTTACCGGTTTTGTATTGGGTCATGGCTCTCATCGTTTGAATATTCTCGCCTTCAACATCTGAGTCTACCGATAAGCCGAGGTTCAGGTTTCCAGTTTTGTATTCTGCAGCAACTGAAGTTCCTTCGGTTAGTTTATCAAATTGAGACTCTTCCCCAGGAAGAAGCGCGAACTTTAACTTTAATCCGCCTGCAAACTTAGGAGTTGTATATTGAATGATGTTGTCAGCGCGCTTCTCACCATTCATAGAGTGTTTGATATCGCCCTGAAGATCTCCGAAAAGATCAACTTTCTTTTGGAGCTTCTTTGTTGGAGTATCGTGACGACCGGCAAAAACTTCACCGAAAGAACCTCGAAGTCCAACAATTTGGTTACGGGCCTTAATATGGTCATCAGAAGATTTTGAGTTATCTGCTAGATCAACTTCCCATTCCAATTGATAGAATGCTTCTAAAGATCCTGCTTTTCCTTTGCCTTTAATTCCAAACCGAGAGGCGTTACTGTTTACTTCCCACTGATCCTCAGAAGCGCTATTTGCGTTCACTTTGTCAACAGTCAGAATTATTTTACCGTATACATCGACCCACTCGTCGTCAGCAACTGCTGGAGCAGTAGCCGCTATACACGCTAAAGCCATGCTTGATAAAGCAAAAGTTTTAATTTTCATTTGAAGTTCTCCGATGAGTTTTTTATTAAATGCTAACGCTGCGCATTCTATTGGTTATATTTGACAGAAATGTGACAAAGTGGAGCTAATTAGGCTCAATTGTAGTTAATTTGCTCTATCCCTGCTGAAAATTGACATAAATATGAAACAATTAGAATGTTCAAAAATTGGACTCCTTAAATCTCATAAGGGTATATTTTGCTCAAAAAGCCCCGTTTAATCGGTAAAATTGATCCAATTATCAGCTTGCAGTTTGATTTTTAGACAATAAGCTCTAAAATTACCTAAACGCCTGGGATTGAGCGGGTTGGTATATTTATGTCATAAATGGATTGGCTAAATTTACTGGAATTACCGTGACCTGGGCATCTGGCTACATCGTGAGGGGCCTGAGATGGCTAATTCATATATGAGCAGTAGTAGTACGCGAGAGTTAAATTTTAAAGTTATTGACGGTGAACGTATATACGTCGGTCCTGAAAGACGCAAGGAAAGACGCCGTGAGCACCGAAATGAGCGGATAGAGACCTTACTTAGAAACTTCGGTCTTGATCGCAGGCTCAGGGTTGAGCGACGTCGTAAAGATACCTCATGGTTGGTAACTTCTCAGAAAGTCGTAAACCTCTGAAAAATCAGTAGTTGGCTAGATAAATACGTCCAGTTTCCCCATAATTGTCGACCTTTAGAGCAGGTCGACTTTTTTTATGCCTGTTAGTATGGCTATAAGTCTTTGATTATCAAAGAAAACTGGAAGTATAATGAATGTAAGACAAGTTTCTCATCTTTATTCACTGTTACGCCCCAGTAATATTCAAGAAATATATTCTCCTCTCCTAAGTTCCCACCAGGTCCGTTTATTTGTAAAGCGTGATGATGCGATCCACAGCGTTATTTCAGGAAATAAATGGCGAAAAATCAAACACTTACTGCATCATGTTGAGCAGAGTGGGTTTTCAAAGGTCGCCTCTATGGGAGGCCGTTATTCAAATTTTTTACATGCTCTGAGCTATGTCTGTAAGCATTTAAATTGGCACTGTGATTGTTATGTGAGGGGTTACCCTCAGCAAAGTTTTACACCAATGTTACAAGACATAAAGGGCTGGGGAGCAAGGTTAATCTTTTGTGACAAGCAAGAATTTCGAAATATTCGTCAGCAGGCACCTAATTTGCCAAAAGATGTATTTTGGATCCCTGAGGGAGGATTTTCGGAACTTGCGGTTAAGGGAGTGAAGGAAACTTTTTACGAGTTACCACTGGATAAGAATGCTGGATTTGATTATTTAGTGAGTGCAGCAGCAACGGGAACTACTCTAGCAGGATATTTGAAAGGTATTGAGCAATTAAAACGTAACGTTCGAATTGTTGGCGTACGAGTTTTGAATAATGATGATGAAATAGAAGAAAAAGTAAGGCAGCTAACCAAGAAGTCAATTAACTCGACCGAGTTTGATTTAGTAAGAGGATATGAGTTTGGCGGTTTTGCTAAGCGAGATGAGCGATTAGAGCAGTTTATTACCAGTTTTGAAAGTATCCATGCCATTCCTATAGAGCCAGTGTATTCGGGTAAATCATTTTTCGCGACTTTTGACCTGATTCAACAGGGATATTTCAAACCAGGCTCAAGGATACTACTGGTGCATTGTGGTGGACTTCAAGGCAAAAGAACCTGAATAAACTCTAATTTAAAAATACGCACCAATAGTCTAAATCGAGGACTAAATTAGAGTGGTATTTTGTTCTTCCCGCTGAGTCATCATACAAAAACTCCATGTTATCTGGCGTATCATTTTTGATCCCGAGCATTCGAACTCTAACGAAACCAATATCTGAACGATTTTCCGGTTGGTGTTTGGCAATCACTTCACTTTGACAAAAAATGGTATCTCCTGCGAAACTGGGATTAGCATGAGTGCCCGCATTAATAGCCAACGGCCAAATCGCATTACTGAATCCGTTGTAGCTTAGCGCTCTACAGATTGAAATAATGTGGCCTCCATAAACTAATCTCTTTCCTTTTTGACTGGTTTGCATCAAGTGTTGATCGAAATGGACGCGTGCATTGTTTTGGTAAAGTCGAGTGGCCAATGAGTGATCTGAATCATTAATTGTCATGCCATCACGATGGAATAGATAGTCACCAACTTGCAAGTCATCGTACTTAATTTGGTTATCGCTATCAGTTGGTTTCCAATTATCAAAATTATAATTTGTAGAAAAAGATAATTCTTCACCTGGAATAAATGCTTGGAATTTCGGCAGCGTTGCTTGAGTTGTCGGTTGGTTGGCGACTTGCTTTTCCACCATGACCCACCTAATCCAACTGACGACTATCTGATTGTTTTGGTTTGTCGCAACCGAACGGACATATACAACACCATTTTTACCATTTGAATTTTCTTTGAGGCCAATGACTTCACTTTTAACTGTTAAAGTATCGCCATCAAAGCAAGCCTGGTTAAATTGAACTTCGGCATAGCCTAAGTTAGCCACAGCGTTTAATGATATATCGTTTACGGTTTTACCAAATGCAATATGAAATACCAAAAAATTATCTACAGGCGTTGTTTTAAATCCCGACTTAATCGCCAATGTTTCAGCACAATATAGTGCGAAACGATTACCGGTTAAACCTGTATAAATAGCCGAATCTGCTTGAGTTATGGTCCGTGGGACACCGTGCTCAAATGTTTGTCCAACAGAGAAATCTTCAAAATAATTTCCTTGCGGCGTACTCAGTTTTCTAGCCATTTAATTCGCCTCTAAATTCTACTTCTAATCTGAGTTATTTTTCCGGTCCAATAAGCTCTGCCTGACCCAACTCATGAACCTGGTTGTAAAGTGCAATTACTCTCCTTGCCCATAATTCCAAAGACGGCTCGATTAACCTGTCATCAATAACTGCTGTGCTGCGACCTCTTTCATGGGCCTCTGCTATTGCGTCGATAATTTTTTTGGCGCGTTTTACATCTTCTCCCTTAGGTGTAAAAGCGTCGTTAGTGTAAGCGAGCTGCACAGGGTGAATAACAGCCTTTCCGTCAAAACCGAGATCTCGAGCTTGACGACAAGAATATTCACATGCCTCTATATTTTTTAAGTCAAAGTGGGGGCCATCAATTATGCAACGATTATGTGCCCTGGCAGCAAGGATGGTTAAAGACAGGCTGGTTAATAGCCCCTTGCGGTCCTGAGTTAAATTTATTCTCAGCGAATTGGCTAAATCAGTCGTGCCCATAACAATTGCATTCAAGCGATCGGTGGCACCGGCAATTTCTTCGCTCCGTAACACTCCTTTGGGACTTTCTATATTTGCCATGACGTTTAAATGGCCACCGCCAAGTTCATCCAGCGTGGCAATCGCAGCGTTTAATTGCCCACCACTTTCTACGCTTGGAAATAACACTGCGTCAATGTCTAAGCTAATTGCAGCACGTAAATCATCCATTCCCCAATCCGAGTCTAGAGAATTGATGCGGACAACTTTTTCCGAATAGCCAAAGTCACCGTTTTGTAACGACTTTAAAAGTAGATTTCTACCCGATTCTTTATGTTTAGGTGGCACAGATTCTTGAAGATCAAAAACTATGGTATCAACAGGGAGTTTTCGTGATTTTTCAATATGTCTGGGTTCATGCGCCGGTACGTATAGCACACTGCGTCTTGGTCGATATTGAAAACCCATTATGCGGCTCCTTGTTTTTTTGAATCTGATTCTTGATTGGCGGATGGCTGAGCGTCGCGTTTTTGTTGAAGCTCTTTTAATAACTGTTTACGCAGTACTTTGCCGTTTTTAGTTCGCGGAAAGTCTTCATAAATATGAACGATTTTTGGGGCCTTGTACTTGGCCAAATTAGCAGTGCCAAAATCTAGTAGTTCTTGTTCGCTTACTTGGTTATCTGGAGTTAGTATGACACAAATACTGACAAGCGTTTTATCTTTACCAATCTCTTCGCCTAAAGCAACGCAGTCCGCAATGGCTTCATGCGTTTTAATTACCCGCTCAATTTCGTGTGGTGAGACTCGGTAACCAAAAGTATTGATGATGTCGTCTTTGCGGCCTAAAAACCAGATGTAACCTTGTTCGTCTTGCCTTGCATAATCGCCGGTAAAAAAGAAACCATCGTGTCTGGCTTTGCTAGTTTCTTCAGGTAGTTGCCAATAACTTAAGAATAGACCTGGATCATTCTCTGGTATCGCAATCATACCTTCTTCGTTAACCGAGGCTGGATTTCCCTCGCCATCAAGTAGTTGCACATCATGACCTGGTTGTGGAAAACCTGCAGCGCCGGGTTTAATTGGAAAATCTGTTCGTTGAGAAATGTAATATGAAAACTCAGACATGCCTATTGCCTCATATACATCCATTTCAAAACGGTCCCGCCAGGCTGCCAACATTTCGTCAGACAAATGTTCTCCGGCGCTCATACAGTGCCTTAATGAAGGTACATCTTTAGCGCCAAACTCCGTTTTCTGAATAATTTGGCGGTATATTGTGGGTACCCCAATAAAAATTGTACAGCCGTGTTTTTTTATTAGATTGGGCCAGGTATTGGCATCATTCGGGCCTTCGTGAACGATAACAGTATGGCCATGAAATAGCGGGTCCATCAGCGCTGAACCAAGCACATAAGTCCAGTTAAATTTACCTGAATGCATAATACGATCACCTTCTTGAAAGTCGAACCAATAACGACTCGCTGGTAATCTGCCTATCAAAGAACGATGGGCGTGCAGCACTCCTTTGGGATAACCCGTGGTGCCTGAGGTGTAAACTAGATAGGCAGGATCGTGTGGACTGGTTTGAACAATCTGATGATTTGTATCTGCTGTACCTAATAGTGCATCGAAATCCAAGAGTTTAATTGAGGAGTCATCTGGTTGAACGGGCATTTCATCGTCGCCGGCTAACAATACAAATTTTAGCTCTGTATCTTGTTTAATAATCTCTTGCAATTCTGACCACATGGATTTTGAGGTGATTAAGACTTTTGCGCCTGAGTCTTTAGCTAAATAAGCAACTTCCGATGAAGCCAATAGTGTAGAAGTAGGAACTGCTATTGCGCCGTAGCGAATACAGCCAAAAAAGCTTACAGGATAATCTGTCGAATTTGGTAAGCGTATTAATACTC
Source organism: Kangiellaceae bacterium (assembly GCA_026196875.1). Taxonomy (GTDB): domain Bacteria; phylum Pseudomonadota; class Gammaproteobacteria; order Enterobacterales; family Kangiellaceae; genus Aliikangiella. The sequence goes on along the minus strand of JAPHTP010000062.1, from coordinate 45,987 downwards.
TGTCCTGGTTCTCAATAGATAATGACGCTAGTACAGACGCTAATTGAGCACTTTGTTGCTCAAGCGAATGATAGGTGAGTTCTTTTGTACCCAAAGAATGATCTTCAACCACCAAAGCAAGCTTTTCGCCATTTCCATTTTCTACATGTTGACTAACACATGCTTGAGTAATATTGAATTTTTCCGGCAAGTTCCAATGCCATTTATCGTTTTGCCGGCTTAGAAAATCTTCAAATTGATAGCTCACTTTAGTTTCCCTCAATAATGTCAGTCTCACACGTAATCAAGATTAAATTCGACCGTAAGGCCAGTTTTCTCGAATTACGTGGATTGGGAGTTTTTTCAGTACATCCATCGCAAAGGTCTTGTCTTCTGTCGACAATGATTTCAACGCATAGGCACGAAGCAGAGTTTGTAAGGCTTTACCAAACATTGGTGGATCAAGCATTTCACCTTCAAATTTAATCGCGCCGCCAAGTAATGCATCGGCTTCAATTGCTGCTTTTAAAATATTGACGTTGCGTTGAATAACAAGAGGCGAGGGCGTAAAAGCGACCTTACATAGATGAATGTGATATGGATGGATGACTTGTTTTCCGGTCAATCCCATTTGCGCTTCCACCGTCGCATGGCGATGGACCACATGGCTTTCATGATCACCATGTAAATCAAGCCAACGCCTAACATCATGAGGCTCAATGTTCTTTTCGGGCATGGGCGTGTCATTGATTAATACTTCTACTCCACCTATAACTCCTGTTCCAGAAATTCTGGCTTCCAGTAAGAGGTTACGTAAGTAGGTCTTTAACTCATCAATCCAGCCTTCTGGAGTCAGGTGTATGGCCATTGCTTTTGAGAAGTCGTGGATCCCAAACACCACATGCTTAACAGTAGAGAAAGCCATCAAATCCGGTGCGATTTTAAGCGAGCGGGGATGTTCGATTATCGGCTGAATTTCAATATTAGGATTAACGCCAACCAGCCAGGCTGAAAGGTCGCGGATTTCCGGGGGGCCATACATCTCACCTGCTTTGGCGAGGATAATTACGTCGATATGCTCGGCGACTTCCTGGATCATCTCCAGGTCTTTTTCATATTCTTCGGTGCGAAACGGATTAATTCTTACCGCAATTTGAAATTCTCGTTCCGGAAAGCGCGGCAATTCGTTTCGTAGAAGCTCTCGACTCATCTCTTTTTGTCGACAGCCATCCTCAAGGTCAAACAATAAAGTGTGGGCAGGGCAGTTGTGGGCGTGTCGTCTTAAGCGTTCAACAGCTTGTTCCATCGTTTCGTATTCACCTTGTGCCGGTGAGTACTTTACTGGTGGGTAATATAGTTGGATGCCCGGCCAGAAGCCGCCAAGAACGTCCTGCTCATTGACTTGCTCAAGGAATTCATTGTGATAGTTCATTGGATGCCTGTCCTTAATTGTCTTTTAAATTTCAAATTTTGGTCTAGCTAGTCAACGCAATTTAATTATCAGTATTTTTCAGGTTGCTGCTTAAGCCTTGATGAGCGTTTGCTTGAGTTAGTCATTGGGCTTAATTAAGCGCTGTTCGAAACTCTATGTTAAAACGATCAGCTTGCGAAAATGATTAGATTTTGGTCTTACTCAACGCTATCTAAATACGGCTATTGCCAATTTTAAATTTAACTGGTCGGATGTCTTTGCGTTTTTGCTAATCATACCGAAAATCTGCTAGATTTCAAACAAATGTTTAAAACTAAACCATGTTTAAAATTTAGGCACTTTTTGCCGACTTCGCTATAAGAATAATTTATCGAGATTAAATTTCGTACAATAATTTGCCTATAGGTAGTATAGGAAGAAGAGAGTTGCGTCACATTAAAAATGGTGAGATAAAATAAAAAGAAATGCGTATTTAGCAGGCAGTTTGCCCGAATATCACGAATTTTAAGCGAATTTGGTGAAAAAGTGAGGGGAAATGATAGGCCTTTTTTAAGCTAATATCGAAGCAACAAGCTGCAAGCTGAAAATAACTAATTAGACTAAAGTAGTGGGCGTAATCATCACTCGATAAGGTCTAAAATTACCACTGAGTGGAAACTATACTAGCGTCCAAACCTAACTAAAGGAGACAACCATGTCAGCAAGTGTTCATCCAAATGATGCATTATTTGATGAAGAGAAACCTTTTCCAGTGATCCCGAGTTGTGAGCACTTTGCTGGAAGTGAAAAGCTGATTTTAAAAGCGCTTGAGTTACAGAATAAGATGGGGCCTGTGTTTGATATTACTTGTGATTGTGAAGACGGGGCCGCGGCAGGTCAGGAAGCGGAACACGCTGAAATGGTAGCCAGAGTTATTTCGAGTGACGCTAACGCCCATGGAATGATGGGGGTTAGGATCCACGACTATACTCACCCTCATTGGCGCAAAGATGTCGACATCTTGGTCCCTAAAATTGGCGAAAAAGCTGCCTATATCACTTTGCCTAAATGCACCAAAGCCTCTCAGATAGCAGAGATGGTTGACTATATTAAGCGGGTAGCGGAGCAAAACGGCATTAACCGCCAAATCCCGATCCACGTGTTGGTTGAAACTCATGGCGCATTGAGAGAGGTATGGCAAATCGCAGAAGTTGATTGGATCCAGGTTTTAGATTTCGGCATGATGGATTTTGTCAGTGGTCACAATGGCGCTATTCCTGCGGCCTGTATGCGAAGCCCCGGGCAATTCGACCACCCATTGCTAGCCAGGGCTAAAACTGAAATGGTAGCGGCGGCTTTAGCAAATGGCATAATCCCAGCACACAACGTGACACTTGATCTTAAAAATGCAGAGCAGACATTAGCTGATGCCAAGCGAGCGCGAAGTGAATTTGGCTTCTTACGCATGTGGAGTATTTACCCAACTCAAATTCAAGCTATCGTTGATGCGATGAAACCAGATTACTCTGAAGTCGAAGATGCCCAGGGAATATTAATTGCCGCGCAACAAGCTGACTGGGGGCCTATTCAATACAAAGGCGAGCTGCACGATAGAGCAACTTATCGCTATTATTGGCAATTACTGCAGCGAGCAAACTTGAGCGGAATTGATATTTCGCAAGAGGCGAAAAACGCATTTTTCAGTTAGATAATATTTAAATATCAAACCCGAAAAATTGAAGGCAGCTTAGGCTGCCTTTTTAGTTGAATAAAGCTAAACTATTTCTATATTAATCAAGAATATTAAAAAAATGTCGAACAATAACCAACTGGAAACTCACTATCGCTGTCTTGAAAGTATGTATCAGGCTGCCCCACTCAACGATTTCTACCTGCCGAAAATGAAAGTTTCATATGCCGAATCCGAAATTGAAATCGACATTGATAAAAAGTTTTTTCATGCAGGCATGGCTGTACATGGTTCGGTCTATTTTAAAATGTTGGATGACGCTGCCTTTTTTGCTGCAAACTCTTTAGAAACGGAAGTATTCGTTTTAACCACTTCTTTTACGACCTACTTAACACGCCCGATTTCAGAAGGTAAAATGCGTTCGGTCGGCAAGGTAGTTAATAGAAATCGTACGCAGTTTATAGCAGAAGCGGTTTTGTACGATGGCAAAGGTAAAGAAATCGCTCGTGGTAATGGTATATTTGTGCGAAGCAAGAACAAACTAGTCGATGTTGAAGGTTACTCAAGCGACTAAAAATGATCGGTCTCCTATGAAAAATATTTTTCAATCAGTTCCAGAAAAACTGACTGCTGAAGTCGTTGAAGATTTGATTAATGCTCAAGATGTTCGAGTTGAGAGAATTATTTCCAAAGGTCACACCTCACCTGAAAAAGGTTGGTACGACCAAGCAGAAAATGAATGGGTTATTGTCTTGCAAGGCGCTGGCGAACTCGAATTTGAGGATGGCAGAAAGTTAAAACTAGAACCTGGTGATTATCTTAACATACCGAAACATCAAAAACACAAAGTGAGCTGGACAGTTCCTAACGCCGAAACTATTTGGCTCGCTATATTTTATCGTTAGATTATTACCAACAACAAGATCAAGGCTGTCTTCATTTTATATTTGCCGGAACGTGTTGTCGGACAGCCTTGTAAAATCAATCGAAGTCCGCTTCTATTCGTCGCTATTTCTCTGCGCTGGAATATCACTGATATATTCAACAAATTCGATTTCGTATCCGTCTGGATCGATAAAATAAACATTTCGTCGATACTTATTGTCAGCACCATCTTTATTTATTGGATAGCCGGCATCGGCTAGTCTATCGATTACCGCCTGCAGGTTGTTAGTTACAAATGCAAAGTGTGCGAGACCAACTTGATGTCCAGTTAAGTCTCTGTTTTCTTCTACGCCATCATCATTAAAAGTCAAATATTGATAGTCATCGCCAAAGTGTAGCCAGTTCCTATTAACTCCGTACCATTGGCTTTCGCCGCGGGAGCGTACTCTCCAGTGTGGAAACGCCGCTTGATAGAAGTGGAGTGAGTTTTCTAAGTCACTAACAACCAAATTTAAGTGTTCCAGTCTCATATTTATTCTCCCTATTTATTTTGCATTGCTTGATTGAACACGCTCCAAAATGAGTCGGATCCGTTAACTTGTCTTGTTTGAGTAGGTTGCATCTTTAATCTCCTAAATATGTTTAAGTTGAATTAATCATAAAACCTCAAGTTAACTTTAGGTAAAGGTGTAGGTAATTGTGATTTTAAATAGTTCGGTGAGTTTTAAACTATGCGTTGATTCAGAGAATGTTAGCGGGTATTTCACACTTGTTTCACACCATTCGCCTTAATCTTCTCCATAGTTTTTAGAATGAGGGAGAAGAGTATGAAAAAGTTGACTAGTCTGATAGCAATGTTGTTTTTAGTGTTGAGTGCGAATTTAACTGCCTCGATTGGTAGTGGCAAAAAAGTACTAATGGTGTTATCCGGTTATGGTGAAGATGAGGGAGAAACCAAGCCTGGCTATGAGTTCGATGAATTTGCAAAAGCCTACATAGTGTTTAAAAACAATGGGGTCGAAGTTGACATCGCTAGCCCCAAAGGTGGTTCGGTGGTTGCTGATAAATATAATCCGGAAAAAGAATACAATAAAATAGTAATTGCCGATACAACAATTATGCATAAGCTAGAAAATACGATTGCAACCAAAAACATAGAGCCATTAATCTATGATGGAATATTTATTGTTGGTGGTAAAGGAGCGATGTTTGATCTGCCTAAGGATCAAAAACTGCAAAATGCTATTGCAAAAATTTACGAAAATAAGGGTAGTGTTTCAGCAGTGTGCCATGGCCCTGCTGCTTTAGTTGATGTGAAGCTTTCCAATGGTGAGTACTTGGTCAGAGGCAAAAAAGTCAATGGTTTTACTAACCTGGAAGAAAAGGCTTTCGGTAAAAAGTGGGCTAAGCACTTTGATTTTATGCTAGAAGACCGATTAAAAGAAAGAGGCGCAAAATTTGAAAGTTCTCCGATGATGTTAAGCCATGTCGCCACCGATGAGAGATTAGTTACCGGGCAAAATCCATTTTCAACATCACAAACAGCTAAGCAATTACTAATATCTATGGGGATAAAGCCAAAGACGTTCGAACTATTTAAGGAAGACAGAACTATAGAGTTAGTAGCTGAGATTCTAAAAGGAAGCAATAGTGCAAAAACTCAATTCATAGATAATGTGAAGCACTATCAACCCGAGCTAGTTGCTATGTATGGATATTATTCAATGATGCATTCAGAAAACAAGCAGCAAGTGACAGACTCAGTTATGCTTATGGAATTGGCTTCTCCTTATATGCAGCACCCACAGTTATCTTTAGTCTTGGCCCAAGGTTATGTGAAGCTCGCGCAAAAAGAGAAAGCCAAGTCGTTGCTAAAAAAACTGCTTAAAAGCAACCCAGAAATGGAAGCGGCTAAAGAAATGTTAGATAATCTGGTGGCGGCAAACTAGCGCGTCGTTTCTTATTATAGAGAGTAGAATGAATACAAATACGGTCGGTAACTCAGGTAGCTCAAGGCAGAGTTCAAGTGATACGGCATTACATATACTCGTCGTTGAGGACCAATCCAGTATTGCGCAGAATATTGCCGACTACATGGAAATTAAGGGCCATACTTTAGATTTCGCAGTAGATGGCAAGCAAGGGTTGAGTTTAGCCCTTGCTAACTATTATGATGTCATCGTGTTGGACTTGATGCTTCCAGCGATGGATGGTTGGGAGGTCTGTCGGCAAATTCGAACTCAAGCAACGCGTAGCATCCCAATCATAATGCTGACCGCAAGAGATAGCTTGGGAGACAAAGTTAAAGGGTTTGAGCTTGGAGCCGATGATTACTTAACCAAACCGTTTGCGTTGGAAGAACTTGAAGTTCGATGTGTTGCTTTATCGCGTCGAAACCAGCTACAAACGGATCATTCCATATCCATCGGAAGCCTAAAAATTGATCGACAGAAGCAAATCGTATCCCGTAACGATAAGGAGATCGCATTACACCAAATTCCTTATACTATTCTGCTAACTTTAGCCGAAGCATATCCTCGTGTAGTTAGCCGTTCTGAATTGTGCCAAAGAATTTGGGGGGATGATCTTACTGAATCAGATTCGCTAAGATCACACGTTTACCAATTGCGACAAGTGATAGATAAACCTTTTGACAAAGCAATTATCAAAACCGTCCATGGTGTTGGATTTAGCCTGGAGAAGGATATATGAGCATAAAGCGCAGGTTAATACTCGCTTTTGGGTTGTTTGCTCTGTTTTTATCCGCCGCCTACAGTTCATTTAATTTTTTATTTGCCTATACGGTTGAAGACGCGTTTATTGAAAGGATGCTGCGGGAAGAAGCTCAACATATTCAAGCTTCTTTAGATAAGGGAGTAGCCAATCCCACTCCAACCAATCCGTCGCTTAGTTTGTTTTTCTCGCTGCAGGAACTTCCTGAAGAAGTACTTGATATGTTAAAAGAGGAGCCTAAGCGCATCGAGTTTTATGGAGAGGAAGGGAGGCATTACCATCTTCATCATTCGACAGGTTCGCCTCCATTTTATCTCGTTGCCGAGGTTAGTCAAATGCTGGTAGTTAGGCCCTTGGCAAAAGATGTTCTTGCTGTTCTCGTTATATTGTCCTTGTTGATGATTGCCTTCGCTATCGCACTGGCTTACTGGTTTGCAGTCAAAACACTTAATCCGCTTTCTAACTTAGTCACAATGTTTTCTCAAGCCGAGCCAGATAGCTTGCCACAAAATATTTCTGAACAATTCCCGCCTAACGAAATTGGGGTTCTTGCCAATTCTTTGGAAAGCGCTATGCAAAAAATTCAACGCTTTGTAGAGCGTGAGCAGAATTTTACCAGGGATGCGAGTCATGAACTAAGAACACCGATTGCCGCAATTAAAGGTGCTACGGAATTACTGGCCTTAAGATTAACGGACAATGACGATAAAATAGTTTTAAAGCGCATAGAATATGCGGTTAACCAGATGCAGTTATCTGTAGACGCCTTGCTTTCTTTAGCTCGGGAAGAAAGCAGTCAACTCGATAAGAGCGAGGTGTCGGTGTTGCCCATAGCGGAAAAAACAGTCATTCAAAATGCATACTTAATTGAAAATAAAGATATAGAAGTCGATGTTGACGTTAAGCCCACTGATAAATTGCTAGCCCAGCGGGGGGTAGTCGATATTATCCTTGCAAACCTGGTTTCAAATGCATTCCAATATACTTTGAATGGGCGCGTTAGTATCGCATTTGACGAAAATATGTTAATCGTGCGTGATACTGGTGGAGGAATAGAAGAAGGTATCCGAACTAAGGTCACTGAGACTCTTGTTAAAGGACGTTCAAGCAAGGGCTTTGGTATCGGACTATCAATTGTCAATCGCCTCTGTGAAGCGCATCAGTTGAGCTTAGATGTGATCAGTGATTCTAGCGGTACCAAGATTAGTGTCGGATTCTAATTTATCGCGACAAATATTTTGGTGTTAAAGTATCTAAGCGTGTATGAATCCAGGCCTTAAAACAATTCCCGCTAAGAAGTTTAAACACCTTGAGGGAATTTGTAGCTATACTTTGATTGATAAGCTCGATTTGAGAGTATTCTTTGGTTTCGACTTTAAACAATCAAAATAATGATTCGAGTATTTGCAGATCTAAACTGTCCTTTTTGCTACGTACAGCACAAACGCCTTCAGTCGCAAGATTTTGAAACGGATGTTCAGTGGTGTTTTATCGAGCATGCACCAGGTTTAAATAGCCAGGTGTCTTCTCCTGCGGCAATGAACACCTTGCTTCAGGAATATAATTTGATTTGCCAAAGAGCACAGGACGTGGTTATAAACAAACCTCGTTTTTGCGTTAACACCAGGCTTGCTATTCTTTCTTTGATTTCCGTGCAGTTATTGAAGCCTTCTATTGCTCCACTCTACCAAGCAGCGTTATTCGATGCTTACTGGAAGGATGGTAAAGACATTTCGAGTACTTTAGTTTTAAGAAATTTACTCAATTCTGTTGGCATCAACGAATTAAATTTTCATGAGAAGGCTGTCAGCATTCAGCAAAAATGGCAACAGTACTGGCAGGACGAGCAATTCGATGAAAGAATTCCAGCGATTGAGTCTATACATGGAAACAAGCTTCTTGGTCTGCAACATGGTGATAATATTGCTAGTTTTGTTTCAGATAAGCTGGAGGAGTTAACTGATAATGCACTTGTGTGTAGAATTTTAAGAGAAAATTCGATAGCAATCGTTAAATCTCCTGAGCTATATCTGAAATTGCAACAAAATGACCATTCGATGGAATTTATTCATTACGATAGCCTAAATGAGTTAATACGTAACGCCGAGAATAATCCTCCTGAACTGATTATTTTAGATTTTGCCAACGACAGTGACAAGAACTTCCAAACTATTGACATTCTAAAAAATCCAAACATATCAATAAGAGACATTCCAACGCTTTACAGCCTTGAAAGAAAGGAAGACGAGTCACTTGCTTTTTCACTCGGGGCGGTTGATATTCTTATGCGAGATGGCTCTACCGAAAACCTATTAGCAAAGATTCGACAAAGACTTTTGGAATCAAAAAAACTCAGCCAGTTAACTCAAAGTGCCAACATCGATCAAATGACCGGGCTATTAAATCGACGCGAGTTTGATAATTTATACCAACGCCTATGGCGTATTTGTAGCCGCAAATTACTCAAGCTTTCCTTAATTATGGTGGACATTGATTTCTTTAAAAATTATAACGACAAACTCGGGCATTTGGAGGGGGACAAATGCCTTGTGAAAGTGTCGTCTTTAATTCAAGATTCGGTGCAGCGATCATCTGACCTAGTTGCTAGATTTGGAGGAGAAGAGTTTGTAATCGCTTTGTTTGATACTAATATGGAACAGGCATCAAACATTGCGGAGAAAATCAGAGTTAATGTAGAGCAAGCAGCAATTCCTCATCCGAGTAGCCCTATAGGCAAATTTATTACTGTTAGTCTTGGTATTTGTGTTGCCAGCCCTCACGCTGATTATTCGCCGTTAAAAGCGATCAAAATGGCGGACCAAGCCCTATATACTTCAAAAGAGAACGGAAGAAATCAATCGAACGAGCTAACTTTGGAATTGCCGAGTTACGCGCGCTGACTTAATAGGAATTCTAGCTGTCTTAATGTATGGTGAAAATTTGTCTTTGAGCTGAGAAGCTAAAAAACAAAAAAGGCCTCGAAAATTACCGAGACCGGTGATTAATTTTCACAATCTAAGTTGTTCTCTAATAAGTTGTTCTTTAAAATACGGTCGGGCCTGATTTAACTAGATCTTAGTACATTGGAGATCATAAATAGGGCCGACACCTGTCATATGAAAATTCATATATTCACTACCATCGAAGTCTTGTCGAAAACTAACGTATTGAAATCTACAGCGTCCATCTGGGTGAGTCATAGTAACAAATCCTCTGGCAACTTTGCCGGTGATCACTCCCGTTAAACGATTTCGAGTTATAGACCAGTCACTGCTTGTGAAGAATGCTTCTTTGATATTTTCTTTCCAATTCCACGCGCCGGCCCAGCGCTTAGCCGCATTTAACGCTTGAGTTTTTTGAGTTGAGTCAGAGATACCTTGGGATGGCAATTCTCGGTTTGTGACTGCTTTCTGCCTTTTTTCTTCTGCCTGCCTTTCAAACTCAGTTTTAACAGCGGTAAAATACTCGGCCATCATTTTATCTATCGTATTTTGTTTTTCTTTGCTGGCTAGTATTTGGCGAACATATGCCTTGTTATTCGACAAAACGTTATAGTGACTATTTTTACCCCAAAGTGTTTTACCTAAGCCGGACGCATTGGCAAATGTTGAAATCAATACTCCGTCTTTTAAGTCAAATAAATAGTAACTGGTAGCGTGTCGGTAAATATCTATTCCAGCAATGTTACTTTCTTGCGGTAGGTGCTCGTATTTATCTGTACCGCATTTTTCACAGGGTGTTATATCAATTCGTTTTTTGCCTTCAGCTTTGAAGGCAATCTGATAAGATGATTGAGCACGCCCCAAATGTTTGACGGGCACAGCCAGGTGATAAGTGCCTCCGGCGTGATCCATTTTGCCAACTTCTTGATTCATGATTTTTGAAGACAAGCCAATGGCAAACTTTTCTATTTGAGAGCGAGAAATCGACTTGGCTTTGGCCGGACTTTTGGAGTAGACATTAGCGTGACCGATTTTGCTCCATATTTTTCGGCCTAGCTGACCATCTGGTTGAACAACAACCCAACTTTCATCATCATATTGAAAAACATAGAGGCCGATACTATTAAAAAAAGTAGCAACTCCCAGCGTCGAGCTCTCCTCTTTTAAAAAGGAGTAAGTAGCTGTTGGGCATCCCTTGCATCCAACTGCAAGTACGACTTTATTCCCCATATTTCCAAAGTCCATTTCAACCTGTATTTTTCCTCGCTCAGGCGTTCCTAAATGGTAAGAGCCTTTAATTTTATCTCGAGATAATTCTCCGGCTGCGAGCAATGGGGAAATCAACAATAGAAGTGCCGTGGCTATTTTTTTCATCCTAGTTCCTTAGAAATTATTATTGTTAAAGCTTAATCGATTAAGGTTGGGTTCAGCTTCAATCTTGTTCGCTCTATACCCAACGACTACGAGTTGGTTATAAATTATCCAAACTAATTCTAGGAGAATTTCTGCTAAATGTAACTAAAAATTTCTGTTCAGTTTCGATTAATTTTCTTGAGGCTAATCTGTGCGGGAACTTTTTAAACACATGAGGGAAAAACACATGAAAAAATCAATTTTAACTCTAGCAGTTGTATCTGCTTTATCAGTGGCGGCATTTACTAACGAAGCTAAGGCAGACACGCCAAGCTTTGACTTTTTACAGCTTAGTAAGACTACTGTCGACTTTGATAATGGTGGTGAACCTGATGGTTTTGAACTGAAGTGGAATAATGAGTTGACTGACAATATCTACTTGAATGTTGATTATACTGACATAGAAGAAGGTGGTGCAGATCTCCAATTAACTAATTTGGGCCTTGGATATAAATCAGAGGTAAGTAATTCAAGTGTAGTATTTGCTCAGTTAGATTATTCCAAAATGGAAACTTCGGGCGGATTTGACGAAAACGGCTATCGCGCTAGCTTTGGTGTGAGAACTGCTTGGACAAAGAATCTCGAAGTAAAAGCTGCCTACGAGTATTTGGATATTGACAACTTTGACTCAGAAAGCTTTTTCGTTGTTGGAGGTGCCTATAATTTGACCGATGCCTTAGCATTTACTTTGGAATATAAGACTGAGTCCGACTTAGATCAAACTAGCTTTGGTATTCGCTATAGCTTCTAACATTAAGTCGCATGCTTAATGTTGTTTGGTGAAAGCCCGGTTAATACCGGGCTTTTTTATTTGCAATAGAGCTAAATGAAAATTGGCAAAAGCACGATTTTACTCACGGACCTAACTCAATCGCTATGCTTCTCTTTCTGAAATGCAACAAGGTCAAACGTCATCGGGCAAACTTGATTAAGTTTTCATTACAGCCAATAGTGGACATTGTTGTTGCTCTGGTCCCATAAATCACCCGCATTTGCGAGCGCTTATAAATGGGCTCATGCATAGGGGAGGGGACACCCAAAATATACTAAGGTGCAGATGATAAATGGCTAATTTTTTATCACATCAAGCTCGCCTGCATTGATGGCGATTTCCAGGCGGTTTTGTTTGGGAGTCAAAGGGCAAGTTGCATAGAGAGTATAGGCGCAGGGCGGATTATAAGCTCGGTTAAAATCGACTAAGGTAATGCCTTTTTCGTTAGGCCAACCTACTTTAATATATCGACCTGCTGAGTAAGTTGATTCTCCATTGGTCGTGTCGGAAAACATGATGTACATGGGTTCACCCGGACCATAATCCACCGCTTCTAGTCTTTGTAATTCTCCGTTGATTTGAAATTCAAGATAGCCGGCAGAGTAGTCTTCTCGGGTTGTCCCATAAACGGTCGCCATGCGAATTTTTTGTTCCGGCTTTGGTGCCACATGTCGAGCGGTAACAATCCATTTTTCATCAAAGGGAATAAATCGAGTGAAATCTTTTTCTGCAAGGGGAGTAGTATCAATTAAACGGATAGCAAAGCCTTTTTCACGTTTTAAAATGAAAAACTCATAATGGGTGAATTGAACCTTTGTTTGGTCTTCTTCGGATAATTTGATTGATTTAATTGGCTTGCCGTCGACTTGAATTGAGTTAAGCGTTGTAGAAAAAGTAACCGCATTATCTTTAACTGATATATTGCCCAAATGAGCTGGTGTATCTTTCGGAAATATATGCTCGTTATTCTCAGCCGACCCTAAAGACGATTTGCCTTCTTCCAACCAATAAAGCCCTGCTAGTGTTAGCCAACCGCCGGGACCGCTTACTTCTTTTTCATATTCTTTTTTCCATTCTTGCCACCAGTGCTTGTAGGATTTTGCGCTGGCGGAATGAGTTATTAACGAAAGAGTCGCAAATAGAATTGGAATTAGTATTTTTTGCATAGGATAAAGTCGCTTTTTTTAGAATGGTTGCACTTTAAGTTATCTGAGTCAAATGGGCCTAAAATCATCTAGTTTTTCGACTAGTCATTAAGCGGAGTAGTATGATATTAGGATTTTGAGATAGGATAATTCATTGAATTTTAAAATAATTCTTTTTAAGGAGGGGGATTGGTAAGATTCACTGAACACAATATTCTTGAGCTTTTAAAATGGAATAAGTAAGCTACTGATTATTAAAGGTAAATTTGAATATTTGCAGTTAAGTTAATCGTCTAGTGTGATTTGCGGCATATAATAAGCGTTAAGTGAAAGAAGCATGTCTGAAGACTTTTGGAGTAAAGCAGAAAAATATAGATGTTTATTAAGGATTATCTTCGCAAGTTGGATTCCGTTCAGTATGGCTTTAGCATATATTTGGATGGAGGCTCTAGGATTTAAATTCAATTTTATAATTGCGATAGCCATATTACTTTGCTGGCAATTATTATATTTGAGAACCGCTCATAAGTTTAAGAAGCTAAAATGCCGCGAAATGCGGTGAGCAGGCTTTTGGTGATTCTCCAAATATTTTGACAAAGATGAAATGTATTAAATGTGGATTTCAAAATGAAGATTAACTTAGCAAGTAAAGTAAAACCACATTCGGCTGCTTAGGGCACTAAACATTGTAGGGAGAGTCGAAAAATGGCTGGATATTCCGGCACACCATTAGCAAAGAAATTAGGAATAAAAGCAGGGTTCAAAATATATGTGAAGAATCCGCCAGAAAATTATCTTCAGCTAATTGAGCCTATCCCCGATAACGTGATGATCTATAAGCGGTTGTCTAGTAGTTTAGATATCATTCATTTTTTTACAAAAAAGAAAAGTGAGCTGGCTCATTGTATTAATGATTATATGGCAAGAATAAAACCAAATGGAATGATATGGGTTTCTTGGCCTAAGAGAGTTTCCAAAGTGGAAACTGACGTTACAGAAGATATAATTAGAGAAATCATACTGCCATTAGGCTTGGTAGATATTAAAGTCTGTGCAGTCGATGAAACTTGGTCAGGACTAAAACTAGTCATAAGAAAAGAAAGTCGAGCTAATGTGTAGTAAGGCCATGTTAGGCGTAAAGCCATGATGGGGAACAGTAATTACATTAACTCAATTTATATAATCACACGGAAGGGCAACAGATGACAAAAAAACTTAATTCCATAGAGCAAATCGAAGCGGAAGCAGCTTCATACCCAGAAGTCACAACTGGCCAATCGTGCAATCAAACGTCTTTCAAAGTTGGCAAGGGAAGCTTCTTATTTATTGGTCCTGGCCCAAAAGGTCATGGATTTAAAGCAATGTTCAAACTCAAAGAATCGATGTCCGAAGCGCAAAAACTAGCCGAGCAAGAGCCTAAGAAGTTTGAGGTCGGCAAAACTGGTTGGGTGACGACTCGCTTTTCTGCCGAAGAACCTTTACCTGAACCTATTTGGAAGAAGTGGTTATCTGAATCTTATGATGTTACCTGCGGAAGTAGTAAAAAGAAATAGTCTTTGAGTTGAACAACTTTACGAAGTTAAAAAGGGCGCTTAAGCGCCCTTTACTTTTTAAGCCTTGCCAGTATTAAATCTTATAGCTAATAGCCTGCTTAACTAGCTTATCAGCTGAATTACAGTTTCTCACATCACTAAACTCAAACACATAAACTTGGTCATCATCTCCTGAATAGTTTTTGAAAATCAGTGTAATGTATTCATTATTCTTCAAGGATCTTAAGGTTGCACCATAATCACACAAGGTAGTTAAAATCGCATCTGACTTTTTCTTAGAGCTGACCATATATTTTTCATCGCGTTTGTTTCGGTATTCTTTCATCATACGATCGTATTCAGCTCTTTCCCTATCTAGTTTTTCCACTTTCCTTTCTAATTCTGACTTAAGACGTTCAGAAGCCGCTCTTTCTTCTTCCCTTCGTTTTTCTCGTTCTACGCGGCGGATTTCCCTTTGAATTTCGCGTACTTGTTCTCGTTGTTCAGCAAGTCGTTCACGCATAGCTTCTTGCGCTTCAATACGATCCTGGTATTCTCCAAAGTAATCCTCAAGATCTACTACCGCTTCTGGAACCGCTGGGGCAACGGGGGCATCGGCGATTGCATGACCGACTTCAGAAGCAATTTCTCCGACTAGGTGACCAACGCCTTCTCCAAAGGCGGCCCAGTCACCAGCAGTAACAAACTCATTCCGCCCAAAGTTAAAACTAAATACCATGCCTTGCCTTGCCAAATAAGTAGCATTGGCTTCCCTTGAATTCAAAAAGACCCGTTTGCTTTTCCTCGTTTCAGACAAAGCTGTTTCGAAAATCTTGCTCATAATTTTCAATTCTTTTTGTGCTCGCTCATATTTTTTATCGGCAGCACTAAGGTTGACGCTGAATAAAGTACAAAGCCCAGCGACCGCTAAAACGCTTTTCTTTACTACATTGAATTTCATTGGTTGTCTCCCACAGATGTATTTGCAGACTGAATTAATTGATTTATATATTGATTGTTTTCGAGCTGGTTATCGGCTAACGCAGTTAGACGTCGGTCATATTTACGTTTATCTAAGTCGCGTTGATTTTGAATGCCGGTTACTAAAAAGCTCAAGTCATCACGACGTTCGTCGCGGGTTTTCTCTAGTAGGTCTGCCATTGAAAGTTTATGCGCAGTGGATTGTTTTTCACCTTCAGCCACAAAACGGGCATCCAGCAGCACTGCTTGTTGTTTTTGGTATTCATTAAGCCGTTTGGCTACTAATGCTTCAACTTGAGCATTTGATTGATTGCCTCCAAATGCTACGCTAAAGCCAGATTCATTGCTTTGAATGTTCACTTGGAAAACCACCATTAATATTGCCAAAGTTGAAGTTGCTAATGCGGTCCAACTCAGCCAACCGCCAGCGGATTGTCGCGGCCTAACCGCATATTCTGTTCGATGCCACTCGGGCACTTCCTGATCTTGCCAGTTAAATGCTGCTTGTTGCATTGCCACGGCCTGATGATAAGTAGTCATACAAGTTTCACAATGATCGATGGCATGTTCTACTTGTTTGCGGACTGTTGGCGATAACTTATCGTCAATGTAATCTACTAAATGCTCGGTAACGATTTTATGATCACAGCGCATTTTGCACCTCCACCTGACCTCTTAACTTCTGTAATGCTGTATACAAACGGGTTTTAATCGTACTGATTGCAGTGCCCGTTTGCTGGCTTATTTCCTCAAACGTGAAATGTTGGAAAAACTTTAGTTCCACGACCAGTCTTTGGTCTTCAGGCAAAGTTGCCAACATTTGCATTATCTGTTTGTTTTCAGATATCGCTTGATATTCTGACTCCGGTGAATGATGTGAATGAAATCCAATGTCCTCAACTTCATCTGCTTGATGAAGCGGATTCCTTCCCCGAGCACGTAGAAAGTCAGTAGTTTTGTTTGCTGCGATTCGCATCATCCAACTTTTAAATTTTCCATCACCACGATAAGCCGGTAAGTTTCGATACACCGCAAGAAATACTTCTTGCATCAAATCCATTGCATCTGAATGATTAAATGTCATTCGCAAGCAATAGTTAAATACCAAACCTTCGTAGCGTTTTACTAATTTGACCCAGGAGCCTTGAGACCCTCCAAGCGCCTTGTCAATTAGCTTTTCATCACTACTTAAATTAAACATTCAGTAACCCTGGCTGTTGTAGTCGTCTATTTGGGTCAACTTCCCCGTACGATTGGCTTTCCTTTTTATGAAAGCTCATCAGCGTTGCAACTGTCTTCTAATGTCGCATTTGTACTCAGAATAGTTTGGATTGCTGGAAAATATTTTTCGAATTACCTTCTTTTTTCTGTGAATCCATTATGAGATAACCCGAATAGGCACAGGTTGGCGAGCTAACTTGTTGAATAATAAGAATATACACCTTTGTTAACAAGTCAATTTTGCAATTTATTCAAACTGATATCATAATGATATCATGTTGTTGTTTGGAGATTTAAACGCTCGAAATTTAAGAAAGTTAGCTTTGGAGGTTTGTGATGATAGTAGAAAAGGAAATAAAGGCGCCTAACGGCATAATGATGATATTCGTGTTGCTATTCGCTCAGGCAGCAACAATCGCACTAGTTGTGGCGGTTGCTAAGGCGGGTCCTGTGTTTGCCATCTTGAGCATCTTATTAGCTGCGGTGGTATTTGTGTGTTGGTTCGGTTTGTTTATGGTTAATCCTAAAGAAGGCAAGGTACTGCAGTTATTTGGTAAATATGTGGGTACTGTTCATGAACCAGGGTTACGCTGGGCCAACCCATTTTATTCTAAATCCCCGGTTTCACTACGTGTACGAAATTTTGAAAGCGGTCGCCTTAAAGTCAATGACAAAAACGGTAACCCGATTGAAATAGCGGCTGTGGTTGTTTGGGAGGTGGTCGATACGGCTGAAGCTGTGTTCCAAGTCGATGACTATGAAGATTTTGTATCAATCCAGAGTGAAGCTGCATTAAGAAATTTGGCGACCAGTTATTCTTACGACAACCATGAGGACGAGGAGGTCGCGTTGCGCAGTAATCCGGTCGAGATTTCGGCGGCATTGCGCAACGAAGTGCAGGACCGATTGGAAAAAGCGGGTGTCAAAGTCATTGAGTCTCGCATCAGCCACCTTGCTTACGCGCCAGAAATAGCTAATGCGATGTTGCGCAGACAACAAGCGATGGCAATAATCGCGGCCCGCAAAAAGGTAGTTGAAGGTGCTGTAGGCATGGTTGAGATGGCATTACATCATTTGTCCGATAGAGAAATTGTTGAGCTTGATAGTGAGCGTAAGGCGGCTATGGTGAGTAATCTGCTAGTTGTATTATGCAGCGATGAGGCTGCGCAACCTGTGGTCAATACCGGAAGTTTGTACTAACTCTAAATACTCAGTGCTAAGTCAGGTTCGAATTCCACAAGAGTTTCAGGCCTGATCTAGTTTAGGAGCTAGCGAGTAAGGAGGTGAGTATGGCCAAAAAAGCCTTTCCCTTGCGGATTAATGAAGATGTTTTGAAAGCCACCCAGAAATGGGCGGACGATGAATTGAGAAGCCTGAATGCGCAGATCGAATACTTGTTAAGGGATGCTCTGCGGCGCTCTGGTAGAATTAAAACTAGCCAAGTCGATCCTGTGGAAATTAAAGACGACAATGAATAATCGAGTAAATAGAGTTACGGTTTACTCGATTATTCCTCTATTTGCCGTCTAATTTTTCAATTTCATTATGAATTTAGCTGTTTGGCTGATATCTTTAAGCACCGAACTGAGCGGACCCGATAGTATAGACTAACCATGTGTCCAGCTCAGGTTAGATAATAATAAATTCATAGAATAATTCCATTTAAGGGCGGACATGCAAGAACCTATTACCTATTTAATTACCAACAATGCCGTTGTTTTCGGCATTTTAGCTATGATTCTCGGGCTAGTTTTTTATACCTATAAAAGTGATCACCCAACATTAAAGGCCTTTTATAAGTATGTACCTGCGCTACTACTTTGCTATTTCATTCCATCGCTGTTACATACCTTTCACATTGTCCCATATGACTACCCTTGTAAAGATGTTATCGCCGGTACTATTGATGCGGGAAGTAGTGTCCTGGCTCAGTGCCAGGCGTTTGATAACCCGAGCGAAGCGAAAATTAAAGCTAGTGGAGCTGATCTTTATTATGTCGCTTCAAGATTTTTACTACCTGCTAGCTTAGTATTGCTTACGCTGAGTATCGACTTTGAGAGAATAAAAGCG
This sequence comes from Kangiellaceae bacterium, assembly GCA_026196875.1. GTDB lineage: Bacteria > Pseudomonadota > Gammaproteobacteria > Enterobacterales > Kangiellaceae > Aliikangiella. The sequence goes on along the minus strand of JAPHTP010000062.1, from coordinate 27,213 downwards.
CTTGGCCCGAAGGCGTTGATTATGTTCTTAACTGGAACAGCCGGAGTTGTGATTGGAGGACCTGTTGCAATTTTAGTTATGGCCGCGATTAACCCGGATGTGGTTGCGGGTGATGTATGGCGTGGCATGACTACTGTTGCTGGAAGTTGGATTGGCGGCGGTGCTAATCAGGCGGCAATGAAGGAAGTGTTTAATGTTTCAGGTGAACTTTTCTCGAGTATGATTGCTGTAGATGTAATCATTGCTAATATCTGGATGGCTGTACTGTTACTTATGGCCGGTCGAGCAAAAGAAATAGACGCGGCAGCAGGCGCTGACACTAGTGCAATTGAAGAGCTGAAACTCACAGTTGAGCAATTTCATAAAAAACATGCCCGTATTCCAGATCTAACTGACCTAATGTTGATTGTCGCGGTTGCTTTTGGGGCTACTGCGTTTGGTCATTTGGTGGCCGACAACCTTGCTCCTTTTATCGGTAAAGCATGGCCTGAGGCAGCTAAGTATTCCTTAACTAGCAAGTTTTTCTGGTTAATAGTAACGGTAACTACGATTGGCTTAATTCTCTCAACGACCAAACTTCGCCAGTTCGAAGCTGCGGGGGCTTCAAAAGTAGGTTCAGTATTTATTTATGTGTTAGTTGCTTCCATCGGTTTGCACATGGATATTTCGGCAATTGTTGAGCGTCCGTGGTTATTTGTTGTAGGTGCAATTTGGATGTTAGTTCACGCTTCATTAATGCTTATTGTTGCGAAGCTGATCAAAGCGCCAGTTTTCTATATGGCGGTAGGTAGTCAAGCGAATGTGGGTGGCGCGGCTTCAGCTCCGATTGTCGCATCAGCATTTCACCCGTCGTTAGCGCCTGTCGGGGTTTTATTAGCTGTACTAGGATATGCGTTAGGCACCTACGCTGCGTATTTGTGTGGCTTAATAATGCAAGCCGCAGCGATTGTTTAGGCTTTTTAAGGTTAATTTCACCTATAAAGACTAGAGTTAAAGGGGCAATTTAGCCCCTTTTTCAATGGATCCGAGCTTCTTGTGCTATATAAATTAACTATAGTTATAGAGAATGGTCTAAATTACATCCAAATTCAGCAAAAAGTTATTTTGTAAATTGACACAAGTCGTTATTATATAGAGAAAAATTGGTACACTTGTACTAGGGGCTTCAAGAGCACTATAAAGCCCCTAAAGTCGAAAGACATAATGAATCCTTAAATAATAACAAGCTAGTTTTGATACAAAGTAGGGAATTTTTCCGTTTATGCTAAAGATTCAATTCAAGGATCGAAGGAAGCCGGCAATCTGGTTAGTTGACTCAGTGTTTGCAATCGGCTCCGATCCTGAATGCGACATTGTTATCGATGAAGAAGCTGTCGATGCTCGACATGCAGAGCTTATAATCCAACAAGATGAAATTACGTTGAAAAACGTAAGTCAGCGCCGGAGCGTCTTCATTAATGATGTGCCGGTGGTAAAAGAGCAAAAACTAAATGCTTGGGATGTTATCCGGCTCGGCGACAGCGAATTAGAAATTGTTGATCCTCTCAGCGAAAGAACTCCGCAACCAGAAAAAGTACCGGAGCAAGCAACCGTTATTCGCCCCGCGGTTAGTCCCTGGATGCTAAAAGCAGTGTCAGCTCCATTAGACGGACAGTATTTTTCTTTGACCAATAGCGCAATCTTGGGGCGTGAGAAATCGTCTGATATTGTGGTTCCGTTAAGTTATGTGTCACGCAAGCACGCTAAGTTTGCTGTAAGGAATGAAAAGCTTTATATCGAGGATCTTAATTCCTCTAATGGCACTTACGTGAACGGTGAGCGAATCAAGTCGTGTGAACTTCGTAACGGTGACGAACTCAGATTGGACGAGTTTATTTTTTCTGTTGTCGGCCCGGTGTCAAAAGTAGAAAGTAAACCGCGAACAATCGTTCGTGACACGTCCAGTAAGTCGAAGAAAAAATCTAAACCTTCTCTTGCGGAAACTCAAAGAGTCATGCGCACGGGCGAAGCAAGCCATGTTGTTTTTATGCATGGAATGGAAGATAAGTTCGCGGGTAAAGTTTATACCATAACCCAGGCACAAAACCATATCTCAAGACTGCTCGGCCACCACTTATCCACTAGCGAGCAGAGTGTTTCTGCCAGACATGTTTATTTATCCGAAACCGATATTGGTTGGGAAATCAAAAATGATGGCGCTGCTGACGGTTTACTCGTTAACGGAAAAATGCAAGCTAAGGCAATTTTGCAAGACGGTGACGAAATTACAGTTGGTGGAACTTTGCTAAAATTTCAAAGTGTAGGAGAGCAACCATTAACTTATGCTAAACCTCAAGACGAAAAGTCAGTAGTTGGTAAAGTTATCGGTGGTTTGGTTGTTGTTGCTTTAATTGTTGCCGGTCTGGTTTTTTCTGGAGTAATTGGCTAGTGGCCTATATCTGCCCTTAGCCCAATCCAAGTTCTGGTTAGAGTTGATTACTTGTAGATAATTGTTTCGGTTTGAATTAGGTAACCAATAAAATTATCGAGACAAAAATTCTTTTACGATAAGAAACACATTCAAAGCTAAAGATAGTAGGAGCGCCAACCAAAGAAAGGTTGAGCTGCCACCGGAGTTTGTTTGCTTGCTTCTTTTTTGATGGCTGACTTTGGCTTGGCCGTCGCCGTTAGCTTGCCCCATTTGAGAGCGCAATTTTTTATTAGCACTGTTCGCTATTCTTTGTAGTTCAACCAGCACTTGTTGTGCTGTGGAAGGTCTATTAATCGGATCTAATGCCAACATGTTGTCGATTAGTTTTTCCAACCGAAAGGAGACTTTTCTCGGCGGAGAAGGCAGCGGATGACCAGGGGGTACTCCGAATAGCATGTGATGAAAAATTGCGCCCATAGAATAGATGTCATATGCCTCAGAAAATGCTTGTTGCCCGGGCGGTTGATAAGCTCGAGCAGCTTCCGGATCATCATTGCACTTATGCGCTTGACCAAAGTCGCATAATTTGAAGTTTTGTTTGGCGTCAATCAAGATATTATTAGGCGACAAATTGCTGTGTAATACATTATTTTGATGCGCGAAATACAATGCTGAACATATTTGGCAAGCCTGCAGTAAAAAAGTCTGTTCGTCCAAATCTTGTATAAGTTGATTGTTTAAACTACCACCTGATAAATATTCAGAGATTACTGTGGCGCTATTATTGTTTTTTACCGCCGCAAAAATATTGACGATGTTTGGGTGCTTTAAACTGGAGAGGTATTTCGCTTCTTTAAAACCTGAGAATTCGCCAAATGTTCTCTTGATTACCAATAGTTGACGATTGCTTTTTTTCTGAAACAGATAAACTCGCTTGTTATTGGTCTTGCTTAAAACGTCTAAAAGATTAAAGTTTTGTGCGAGATCTTTATTCTCTTGCTCAACTTCTTTTACAGATGTTTTGCCTAAGTGACTACCTTGGGAGATGGCTAGCAATTCATCTCTGACTTGAGTTAAAGAGTCATATCGCTGGCCGACAGAATCATGACTGCATTTTAGGATCAGCTTTTTGAGTTCGGGATCAATATCTGATTGAAAACGTGTCGAATCTTTTTTAGTTAATTCTTTGGTTGGTCCGGCGAAAAGATCAAGTAGGAGAATTCCAACAGAATATATGTCACTCGCTATGGTAGCATTTCCATAGTCTTCTCTTTGTTCAGGTGCTACATAACCCTGGGTACCTAGGACACTGGTTTGATCTTGATGAGGAGGTTTTTCACCTTGTGCGAGGGCAATGCCAAAATCGAGTATTTTTACGTTTCCATGCTGATCAATGATGACATTAGACGGCTTTATATCGCGGTGAATAACGCCGTTCTTGTGTGCATAAGCGAGTCCTTTACAAATTTGGATTGCTATATCTAGCTTCTTTCCAAATGGAAGTTCACCATCAGTTAAAATTTGTGACAAGTCCAGCCCACGTATTTTTTCCATCACGAAGTAAGGCTGGGATTCGTCCGAAATTCCCTTATCAATAACCTGGACTATGTTGGGGTGATTGAGTTGAGCAATAATGAGCGATTCTCTTTCAAATAGCTCATTTGCCTCAATATGACTGAGTAATTGTTTATCAAGAAATTTGATTGCAACCGGACGATTCAAAGATACTTGAATGGCGTCATAAATTTTCGCCATTCCGCCGGAAGCTAGCTCACTATTTATTTTGTAACCATGGAGCTGTGGAAGACCCATATTAACGATGTTTGTTGTTGTTTTTAAAGGAATATCTTTATTTTAGACAACAAACTTAAAATTTGCTTTGGAATCGTGGCCGAATATCTCAGGTCTTACCTGGAAGGGCCAGAAGCATAAGCAGAGACGGCCGTCCTAACGAGGAAGAAAATTCTCTGCCACCATACACCGAGCACTCCCTCCGCCGACAAATTCGATTGTTGGAATATCGCAAACGATTAATTCGCCGTGTTGCTCCAATAAAGCTTTTTGCTGTGGAGTAAACCCATTGAATGCTGATGCAGACATGATTATAGCAGGCTGACCTTTCTGGTTTTTTACCTGAATGATGTTTCCGCAAAAATTTTCGGTCATCTGTTGTTCAGAGATGATAATTAGGTCTTTAACCGTTTTCTTCATCACTTCCATAGCGGCCTGCGATTGCGGATCGGCTGCCAAGACTTCTTCACAGATCACAATAAAATCCTCGCCACACGACATCAGGACATTAGTGTGGTAGATAGGAGCCCCCTTGGTCGATTGAGTTTGAAAAGCGATTAGCTCATATCTATTTTGTTCGGCAAATTGCTTCAATGCTTCAGCTGTACAGCGCTCGGAAATAGCTGCAAACAAACGGCCGGTCGGATGATGAAAAATTAAACTGCCTGTTCCTTCAAGCGCGCCTAAATGTGCCAGAGAGCCGCGAAAGTCAGTAATCCGCTTAACATCGAATCCTTCTTGAGTTACTGCGGATTGCAGTTGCTCTATTTGAACTTCAGCTTGTCGATTGATGGTTTTCATTGGATATACAAAAATCTCACCATTTTCTCGGGTGGAAAACCAATTGTTGGGAAAGACAGCATCTGGTAACTGGTCTGTAGTGTGTTTTTTCTCAAGAACGGTTACAGAGATCCCTCTACTCTTTATTTTAGCAACCATCTGTTCAAATTCTTGGTTAGCTTTAGCTCGAACCGCTTCGGTTTGAGTTGTGTCTGGCTTATGTTGGAATTCGTTATCTTGACCAGTTTGCTCATTGAAACCAAAGTCAATCGGACGAACCATAATGATTGCATCGGTTAAATGGTTTTGAGTGCAGTTACCCATAAGTTAAGACCCGGTATAGTTGAAGTAAAAACTAATAATAATGATTTTTGAGAAAAAAAAAAGGCTTGCAAATGCAAGCCTTACTAGTAATCTGCTGTGAAAATTAGGACCAAAAAGGGGTAGGAGGCCACAGCATTCACTAATTAACTCTGTTGGGACAGAAACAAAAAAACAACTCTCAAATTAACCAAACTTAATTACTAGGTCTGGTTGAGCTTACCGCGTCGGGGCAGACATCCCGGTAAGCCAGTACGATTGCTCGCACTACGAGGTAACACCTCAAATCCATGACTAACCCCTTAGGGGAAAAAACGGAACGAGTTTCTCCGTTTTAATTAGTCGCTTATGCCTAATTGGCATAACCTGCATGCTGGAAAAATTTACACATTAAAGATGAATTTTCATCTTTTTGGCTGAGTTTGCGAGGATCCAAATGGGATATTTCTCAATCAAACTCAAGTTCGGTGAACCCAAACTTGCCAAGTAAATTCGGTTGCGCTCAGTTGCCGCTGAACACAGGACGAATAGTACGTATCAATTTGTTCCTTTTCAAACGATCATTTATAATGATTCGCATTAGAAAAACTAATGAAGATTTTATCCCATGCCGAGAAGATTACCTCCTCTTAAAAGTTTGCGAGCATTTGAGGCCGCGGCCAGACATCTCAGTTTTACAAGGGCTGCAGATGAACTTTTTGTGACACAAGCTGCTGTAAGTCACCAAATTAAGTCCTTAGAAGATTTTTTAGGCGTCCCATTATTTGTGAGACGTAATAGAAAACTCTTATTAACTGACGAGGGTCAAAACTATTGGCCAAAAATACGAGATATTTTTGAAATTCTAAGTAGCGCAACTGAACAAATTAAGGCTCAGGGTGCCAGCGGAGCGTTAACCGTTAGTGTGGTGCCAACCTTCGCTACGGTCTGGTTAGTACCTCGACTAACGCATTTCAGTGAGTTATATCCGGATATTGAAGTCCGACTAAAGGCCAGTGACGATGTGGTCGACTTTGTCAGGGAAGATGTGGATATCGCAATTTACTATGATACGGGAGAGTATCCCGGTATGCATTCCATTACGCTGCTCAGCGAGAAGTTAACGCCACTGTGTTCGCCGGCTTTATTGGAGGGAGATAAGCCATTGCGCTCGCCCCAAGATTTAAAGCATCACACTCTGTTACACGATGGAAGTACCGCGGATTGGCGACGTTGGTTAAAATTTGCCGGTGTTAAGGGTATTAATCTAAATCACGGACCGGTGTTTAGTCACACTGCGATGGTGCAGCAGGCAGCTATTTATGGGCAGGGCATCGCGATGGGGCATTTGGTTTTATCGCAGGCAGATGTGCAAGCGGGCCGTTTGATTCGTCCATTTGAAATGACGATGGAGAGTGATTTTTCATACGATATTGTTTGCCCTAGAGAATCGGCTGAGCGTCCTAAGATTAAGGCCTTTACCGATTGGTTGCAGGAAACGGTTAAAAGAGAAAGTGGCGGTTTGATGAGCTAGCCCGCAATACCAGGCGTTTAATGCCGAAATTTCGGGTCAATATTGTAATTAGATGTGAATCTGATGAACTCGTCACCAAAATGGAACTCTTAACAAAAAGTACGAGATATTCTGAGTTTTCAGGCGGCTCATCGAGTCATGTGAAGGTGTCGCGACCAAGACACTAGGCTTGAACCATTTAAAACGTGAGGTAAATACAAATGGCAAAGTTTTGGAAAAATAATAAAGGCATAATAGTATTTTTATTTCTTATGCTGTTTTTCCGCAGTGCGATTGCTGATTGGTATCATGTTCCGACAGGTTCAATGAAGCCAAACATCCTTATTGGTGATAGAGTTTGGGTTAATAAACTCGCCTACGATGTTAAAGTCCCCTTTACTGATTACAATTTAAACCGGCACCATGAGCCGTCGCGTGGCGACGTGGTCGTGTTTCAATCAAAGTCTGCGGACGAAAGACTAATCAAACGAGTTATAGGCGTACCTGGGGATAAAATTGCCATGTTAAATAACCGTCTACAGGTAAATGGTGAATGGGTATCAATCGAGAAAATCGAAAATGGTCAGTCTTTTGACGAGTTTTTGGCAGATCGTGATGAAGCCGAGTATTTGCATGAGTCTGTGGTTGAAAGTAAAGGTCCTATCTCAGGTTATCCTATCAGAGTAAGCCGAATAAGATTGAATCCTAAAAGCAGTTTTGGCCCGCTTGAAGTTCCGGAGGAGCAGTACTTAGTGTTGGGTGACAATCGGGATAATAGCCAAGATTCTCGTTGGATTGGTTTTGTTCCTCGTGCAGAATTAATTGGTCGTGCGGAAAGGGTGATCATTTCGTTGGACAATGATAATTATTATCTGCCACGTTCCGGTCGTTATTGGAGTGAGCTCTAAGCGCCTAATCGAGGGAGGTTGTTTATTCGCCAAATCCCGATTGAAATAATTGCTGGAGATCGTTTAAACACGATAAAGACTCAATACCTTCAGCTTCAATTTGAATTAACGAACCCTTAGGGGCGTTTAAAGTCAGAAGTTTGATCAAACTGTCGCCTGAGGCTGACTTTTCACCATGTGAAAGTGTTACCTGACAGTCAAATTCACACACAAGAGAAACAATTCTAGCTGCGGCTCTAGCGTGCATTCCTTTTTGGTTTATGACCTCACAGGTTATTTTTGGCATTTCGTTTTAGTTGACCTGCTATGACTTGAGTTCACGATGGCGAATTTGAGTATCTGGATAGAGCTGTCTAAAATTATCAGCCAATTTTTCGGCGATATATACTGAGCGGTGGTGTCCACCAGTACAACCTATTGCGACAGTTAAATAGTTTCTGTTGTCTTGGTCGAATCGTGGGATCCAAGTCTGAAGAAAAATTTTCAGTTGCCAATAAAATTCCTGTGCGGCTGGCTGCGATTCGAGGAAATCTACGATAGGCTTGTCTTTACCAGTAAAAGGTCGCAAGTCCTCGTTCCAATAAGGGTTTGGCAAACAACGAACATCGAATACAAAGTCAGCATCGTTGGGGGCACCATTTTTAAACCCAAAAGATTCAAACAGGATACTTAAGTGTTTTGATTCATTACCGAGTATCCGCTCGACAATCACTTCGCACAATTCGTGGGGGGATTTGGAAGTCGTATCAATAACTAGTTGCGCGTATCGAGTTATTGGCTCCAGTCGTTGCTTTTCGAGAGTAATAGCCTCCGCAAGAGACAGTCCTTCGTTGGTTAAAGGATGTCGCCGTCTCGTTTCACTAAAGCGCTTAAGTAAAGTGGTATCATTGGCATCAATAAAAACTACTTCAAATTGAAATTTGCTCGCCTCAATGGTTTTGATTAATGAGTCAAACTCTTCAACGGTATGGGTAACATTGCGAGCGTCAATTCCAATCGCGAGACCGGGGTAATCTGAATCGATCTGATTAAGTAATTCAGGTATCAGCTTTATAGGAATATTATCTACACAGTAAAATCCCTGATCTTCTAACGCCCTCAACGCAACTGTTTTTCCTGATCCGGAGCGTCCGCTAACGATTATCCTTTTCATCAAACACTTATTTTCCTAGTTAAATGATTACTTGTAAGTACAGCACGCAATTTTTAATTTAATATGACTTGAGCATAACAGAATGAGATGATTTTTAAATCCCAAATCGTTATAAGCGAGCAACTTAAGTATAACTCATTGATTGAATATTGCTCCAATAGCTGAATTAAATTCAACAATAGTTTTATTGTTATGGATAGCGTGAGTGCTCAATGGCTACACTTTTAGGAACTGAGCTAACCGAGTTTCTGAACTATTTCAAACGTCAATTTATTGAAGCTTAGCTGTAGCCTGGTCAATTATCTGGAAAAGGGCATCCCCACAATGGGCATGTCTGATTTGAGACACCACGTTAGGTTGAGAAAGTACTTCAGCAATTTCCGCCAAAAACTTTAATTGTTGCTTATCGGCATTTTCAGGCACCATAATAGCAAATATGATATCCACCGGTTGCCCGTCAGGGGCATCGTAGTCTACGGCTTCATCCAGCAAGATAAACACAGCTGTTGCTTTAGTGCACGAACTAACTCGGCCATGTGGAATGGCTATGCCATTGCCTAGACCGGTGGTGCCTAGCCTTTCACGAGCAAACAAACTTTCAAATATTTCTTGCGCTGGGCAGTCGATTGATTTCGACATTTCTTCGCTGACTTTTTCGAGAATTTTCTTTTTGCTGGAAATGGTAAGACTACAGAAAGTAGCTTCAGGTAAAAGAATTTGACTAATGTTCATAGGTCAAAAAATGCTGACACAAATTATAAGGGCTGATTGGCAAATAACTTTAGCACAACCAGCCCCAAAAAGATTAGTTATTTTTTACAGTTTGACTAAAAAATAATCTTAATGGCGGGTTAATTTCTCTTTATGTTTGATCACTTGGCGATCGAGCTTATCAATCAAATTATCGATTGCTGCATACATATCCTCGGATTCACTATTTGCAAATATTTCACCACCGTTAACGTTAAGTTTCGCTTCCGCAATCTGCCTTAGCTTTTCCACTTGTAAAATCACATGTACATTATTTATATGGTCAAAGTGCCGCTCGATTCTTTCGAATTTGTCGTAGACATAATTTCTTAGAGAATCAGTGATTTCTAAATGGTGGCCAGTTAAGTTAATTTGCATAGTAACATTCCTTCTTTAGTTGATGGAAACCTGCGGTAACTGTCGAAACTTAAACAGTTACATTTAATGTAGTTGTTGCTTGCTTCACTGTTAGATTACTCTGAGCCCGCAAGCCAAATAGTGTTTTAGATCAATTTTTTCCTTTCATTTGACGGTGGAATTGACATCGCCTCGCGGTATTTGGCAACGGTACGGCGAGCAACTTTAATTCCCTGTTCTTTCAATAGGTTAGCGAGCTTACTATCGCTCAATGGTTTGGCCTGATTTTCCGCAGCAATAAGTTTTTTTATGACCGCTCTTATCGCCGTAGATGAGCATTCTCCGCCGGAAGTTGTACCCACGTGGCTTGAGAAAAAGTACTTTAATTCAAATATACCTCTAGGTGTATGCATGAACTTTTGCGTCGTCACACGAGAAATCGTTGACTCGTGCATTTCAACTTCTTCTGCAATGTCATTTAATACCAATGGCTTCATCGCCTCTTCACCATACTCGAGAAAACCGACCTGTTTTTCAACAATACTAGTGGCAACTTTCAATAAGGTTTCATTGCGGCTTTGCAGGCTTTTTATAAACCACTTAGCTTCTTGCAAGTTATTTTTTAAATATTGATTATCTGCGCTATTATCTGCACGTTTAATCAAAGAAGCGTATGTGCTGTTGATAGTTAATTTAGGTGAACTGTTGTTATTTAGCTCTACAGTCCAATTACCCTTGCTATCTTTTTTAACAAACACATCAGGAATTATATATTGAGCTGTGTTTTGGGTTAGTTGGCCACCTGGTCTGGGATCGAGTGATTGGATAATATCTACAGCTTGTTTGAGTTGGTTTTCATTAATGCTCATGGCGCGCATGATTTGGCGATAATTTCTACTCGATAGATGCTCAAATTCTTGCTCAACAATCGCTTTTGCAAGTTCTGTTTGCACACTAGCTGACGGCAATCTTTCAAGCTGTATAAGCAGGCACTCTTGCAGATTTCTAGCAGCAATTCCTGCAGGTTCAAAGCTTTGTAACAGGTGTAATACAGCTTTAACTTCTTCAATTTCTACAATGACATCCTGGTCATTTTCAATGAGCTCATCCTTCTCTTCTGAGAACATTGCGACCACGTCTTCGAGTTCGGCCAGCATGTAGCCTCGTTCGTCAATCGAATCAATTAATGTAGTCGCAATAGCATGATCAACTTCAGAAAGATTCATCATATCTACCTGCCACTGCAATTGATCTTGAAGTGACTCGCTAGTTTCCCCTTGATAGTCAAAACTTGATGAATCATCAAAGTTTTGGGTCGAAGTAGCGCCTTGAGAAGTATAACCCCAGTCTTCCCATTGGGTGTCCATGCTTAAGTCAGATTCAATTTTATCGCTTTGAATTTTATCGCTAGTATCAACATCTTCGGAATCAGCTACAGCAGACTCATTTTTATCTGCTCCATTAACTTCCGCTTCAGCTAAAGCCTCTTCCGAATTCTCTGATTCCAATAACGGATTCGAATCCAATGCTTGCTGAATTTCTGATTGAAGGTCGAGACTGGAAAGTTGCAAAAGCTTAATTGCCTGCTGCAACTGGGGCGTCATAGTGAGAGATTGACTGATTTTAAGCTGTAAGGACTGTTTCATTAATATTGTTTTCCGGAGGCTCTATGTTCCTCGCCTCTCTTAACTATAACTATAGCAGTTTTACCCGACAATTGAGAGAATTTTGAGTCTCAAAAATTAACAAGTTGAGAACCATCTGCTACTAATATGAAGACGTTTTAAATCGGTTTCAAGTGAAAAGCGTAACAAAATTACTTTTTATTACCAATTGAATAAAAAAGCGTCAATCTTTTAACTGGCAAGTGTGTTCAGATTAGATATCTTCAGGCTAAACTAACTGCGGGTGTTCTAAATTTTAAAGTCTTCACCAAGATAAACTTGTTTAACCTGTTGATTGTTGAGAATCTCTTGCGGTGCCCCTTCCGCGAGAAGTTTTCCAGACTCAACTATGTAAGCTCTCTCACATACATCTAAAGTTTCCCTGACATTATGGTCCGTTATCAATACCCCGATACCGCGGTTTTTTAATTGTTGAATGATATTTTTTATTTCTGAGACTGAAATTGGGTCAACCCCTGCAAATGGCTCGTCTAATAAAATAAACTTAGGGTCATTGGCTAAGGCTCTGGCAATTTCTACGCGCCTTCTTTCTCCCCCCGATAAAGCCATACCCTTGCTTTTTTGAATGTGGGTAATTTGGAATTCATCTAAAAGAGACATCATTTTGTCCTGTCTCTGATGATCATTTAGTGATTGATCTAATTCCAATATCGCCATGATGTTTTCCTCGACAGAAAGTTTCCTGAAAACAGAAGCTTCTTGTGGCAGATAGCCTATTCCCATCTTGGCGCGTTGATGCATGGCCATGCCGGTAATTTCCTGGTTATCCATCCAGATTTCACCGCCATCGGCGTTAACAAGCCCTACAATCATATAAAAAGAAGTTGTCTTACCCGCGCCGTTCGGCCCAAGCAATCCAACGACTTCGCCGATATTTACCTTTAGTGATACATCCGAAACAACGCTACGACCGGAATAAACCTTGGCTAAGTGCTTTGCAACAAGACTACTCATCAATTGCTCTCTTTGTTTTGGATCATTTCAACCTGCTGATCTGACTTGGGAATATCGATAATTTTAGTTTTGGCATCATACCGGATCTTTTGCGCTTTGATCGTTTCACGGGCCGTTTTCATCTGGGTATCGCCAGTGAGTTCAAATAGCTCTTTTTGTTGGTCGTAAACGATTGAGTTTGATTGTGCTGAGATAGGTGCTTTTCCTTTTGGGGTAATCGTAAGTATTACGGGAGATCCGGTCAGATGAAGTTTTCCGTTAGGTACTTTGCCAATTTTCAGCTTGTCACCTTTGATAATGAACCGATCACCCTGGGCATTGATAATGTTCAAATCAATTTGGGTTTGTGCCAATAAAAGCTCATTTCCAAGGTGATAATTAATGTTAAAAGCAGAAAATTGAAACTCTTGATTTGACTCCAGGTGTTTCGATATGAGTTCGGCAGGTTTTCCGCTGACTTTAATTTGCGTTGAATCTTCAGCTGCACTAATTGCGTTGATCAACTCCCCGGATAATTTAAAGTGTCTATTTACAAAGCGGGCATTTCCTTGGTATTGAACTGAATTGTTAGAAAGTTCATATCGTGACGTGTCACTCTGTATTTTGTATTCAGTTTCTTGCGCTATAGCCGCGAAGTTTAGAATCAAAAATACAAAGCCGACAAGCCAAGTAATTTGTTTCTTTTGTGGTCCTAGATAGTTTCCCATAATTAAAGCTTCTAGTTATTTCGTACTAGTTAAGGTCGTTTTTGACGTGGATACATTTCCAGTGAGCTGAATTTCATCGGAATTTAAATCAGCGTAGAATTTATTAGCGTAAGTTTGAATAGCCTGTGATCTTATCAATACGCTAGTTTTAGATTCGGCCGTATTGTTGGTTAAGTCGAAAGAGAGATCTTGAGTCTGAATGCTGTATTGCTCACCATGTTTTTTGCCAACTTGGATTTTGCCTTCAATTGCAACGGATTTTTCAAAAATAAGAGCTTGTTGATGGTGGTCAAGCCTACCGCTGTCGGATGTTATGTGCCAGTTAGAGCTCGCTGAGTTTTGAGCCTTCAACTGGGGCTCTTGAACTATTGATAGTTGCTTCTGTTTAAAGTGTTCAATTCTCTTCGCGATAACTTGATTAGCCTCGTCGCCTTCAGAGTTATAAGATGTCATTACCACATTTTCTAAAAAATAATCGGCTTCTGTTTTGGGGATAGGAGTAGGTGTTGTAACTATCGTGGACTCTTGTTGCCACTGAAAAGAAAACAACAATATTGCAACTAAAATAAAAGCAAAGATCAGTAAAGTAGTTGTTTTCACTTTAAATACTCGCGCTGGATTTGCTCAAGCTTGCCTTGTGCAAACAGGAATAAATCGGCGACGTCTCTCACAGCACCATTGCCACCTGTATTGTGAGTTACCCAATCGGAATTTTGTTGTACATACGAATAACCATCTGCAACGCTGATCCCAATTCCGGAAATCTGCATCAATGGTAAATCTGGTAAATCATCTCCGATATGCGCAACTTGTTCAGGCACTAGGTTGAGCTTGTTTAGAATTTCCTGATAAATTTCACGCTTATCGGAACGCCCTTGATAGACGTGTTTAATTCCAAGTTCGCTAGCGCGATGATCAACGATATTCGATTGGCGACCCGTAATAATCGCGACTTCAATCCCATTTCGTTGCATCAGCTTTATGCCAAGGCCATCCTTTATATTGAAATTTTTTAACTCTTCACCATCGTTACCGAAATATACTTTGCCATCGCTGAGTACGCCATCTACATCACAAATAAGCAACTTTATCTTCTTTGCTTTTTCGATTAATTCTGCTGAGTATTTCATGGTAGCTAAACAACTCCTGCTTTCAGTAGATCGTGCATATCCAATGCACCTATAGGTCGAAATTTTTCATCGGTAATAATGAGTGCGTTTATTGCACTTAGTTCCATTATTTGTAATGCCTCTGCCGCCAGTTTATTTTTATCAATCGTTTTGCCGCCTGGCGTCATTACTTTTGCAATCGGTGTCTTTTTAAAGTCGAGATTTAACTCCAACGTACGACGCAGATCGCCATCGGTGAAAATACCTCTAAGCGTATCGTCTTCCCCAACTACACAAGTCATGCCGAGGCGCTTATTACTCATTTCTAAGAGTGCATCATTGATTGATGTTTTTTCGTTTACAATTGGAACATCTTTATCTTTGTGCATGATATCTTCGACTTTTAAAAGGAGTCGTCGGCCTAAACTTCCACCTGGATGTGACAGCGCAAAATCATCCTCAGTAAAACCTCGGGCGTCCAATAGCGCGACTGCTAACGCATCACCCATCACTAAAGTTACTGTTGTAGATGCCGTAGGAGCTAAATTCATTGGGCACGCTTCCTTTTCAACGCTAGTGTCTAAATTGACGTTGGCAAACTTGGATAAGGTAGACTTGTTGTTGCCGGTCATGCTTATTAGCGGTGTTCCTTTACGTTTGATGACAGGCAATATACTAGTAACTTCACTTGTTTCACCTGAGTTTGATAACGCAAGTACTACGTCTTTTTCGGTGATCATTCCTAAATCGCCATGGCTAGCTTCGCCGGGATGAACAAAAAAAGATGGACTTCCTGTACTTGCTAAGGTAGCTGCGATTTTGTTTCCAATGTGGCCTGATTTACCCATGCCAATGACAACTATTCGACCTTCACAATTAAATAGGAGTTCACAGGCATTGGCGAAACTTTCGTCAATTTTGTTTTTTAACTGGGAGACGGCAATATGTTCTATATCGACAACATCTTGACCGCGTTGAATAAACTGGGAGTGACTTGGCATATATATGGGGTTCTTTTGCTGAAACTTTTTTGTCGCTATTCTCTTCAAAGCCCGTCCAGCATTTAAATGAAGTACGCAGCATTTAAAGTAGAATGATTGTTCAAAAGTATATCGCTAATTTTAAGAAAGTTTTAGCAATTTTTATTAGCAATTATCAAGGCCAGGCATTTTCAGTAAATTGAAAATACAGGAACTAGGCATTAGCAGCCACGATAAACTGGTAAATTTGATAGCCAATAAATAGCGCTAGTAAGATAGAGCCTTCTAGCCGTGTTATTTCGCCCGGCTTGTTATTTTGTCCCCACGCCATAAAACATACTGCAACGGTGATCCCGAACATAAAGGCGTAGTCAATTACTAAAACTTGCTGTGGGACATCGACAACCGTGATTAATGCTGGAACTCCAAGAACAGCAAGCAAGTTAAAAATGTTGGAGCCGATAACATTGCCAATTGCAAGTTCGTGTTCACCTTTGAGAACGCCGGTAATAGAGGCCGCCAATTCCGGTAAACTCGTGCCTACCGCAACTATCGTAACACCCACAAGAAACTCACTAACGCCCATGGTGTAAGCGATGCTGGTTGCTCCGGTGACCAAGAGTCGCGAGCTAATTTGAAGCAATAGCAGGCCGATAATAACCCACAGAATGGCTTTCCAATTGGGCATTTGTTCCGGTAACTCTTCAAGCATTTCTTCAAGCATTAAGTCCTTCTTATTTCGCGAACTAATTGCAGAATGAGTTAGCCAGATGAGATAAATACCTAGCGAGGAAAGTAAAATTAAGCCGTCGAGTAAAGTTATTTCTGAGTCAATGAGAAGCGCAAATACCAGTATCATTATTCCAAACAACACAGGGATTTCTCGTTTCAGAGTAGCGGAACGAACATGTAAAGGAGTGACTATTGCCGCAATCCCCAATACCAGGCCGACATTGGCAACATTTGAACCGATCGCATTTCCTAGGGCAAGACCCGGAGTTCCATTTAGCGCCGCGTTAATGGATACAACGACTTCTGGAGCTGAAGATCCCATTGCAACAATGGTCAAACCTACTATCAAGGGCGAGATCCCTAGGTTTCGAGCAATTGCAGCTGCACCATCGGTGAACCGGTCAGCACTCCACACCAGCAGCGAAATGCCTGAAATGACCATCGCGAAATTCAAAAGCATGTGTTAGATATTTACCCCAAAATAACCCTAAAACCGCAGCCAACGATTTATCTTAGTTAGCTAATTATCTGATTAGCAAGAAAAAAAATGTTTCAATCCGTTAAATGCAGGTTGAAAACAGAAGTCTCCATTCGGTATTTTTAAGCAGGAATTTTCTAGTTCAAGTTTAAAAAGCGGGCCATTATACTCAATTCGGTCAGGTTTGTACGCCAGAAAAACATAAAAATAGGTAACAGAAAGTTTATACTTGGGATTAATTCGCGGTACAATGCGCGGCTAATTTTATGAAAGTCGCTAATGAAGAGAAGGTAAATGACTGAATTAGAAGTAAAAAACTTGATTGAAGCGGGTATGGACTGTGACTCTGTAGAAATTGGTGGTGACGGCTACCATTTCGAAGCGGTCGTTATTTCAAAAGCATTTGAAGGTAAGCGCCCAGTCGCTCGCCAACAAATGGTATACGCAACGGTCCAGCCTCAAATTGCATCCGGTGAACTTCATGCATTATCGTTGAAAACACTAACACCCGAAGAAGCGGCCAATTAATAGTGGTTGACGCTATTCCTAAAGCACGATTTTTACCTAATCAAGTGGAGTCCTGATGGATAAATTACAAATTACCGGCGGTAAAAAATTAGACGGTAGTATCCGTATTTCTGGCGCCAAGAATGCTGCTCTTCCCATCCTAATGTCTGTTTTGTTGGCAGAAGGGGAGACCTCTATTGGTAACGTTCCTCACTTAAATGACGTTACTACTACTCTTGAGTTATTAGGCATTTTGGGATGCTCAATGACTTTAGATGAGAAAATGACAGTTCAAATCGACACGACTCCAATTCACTCATTCGAAGCGCCTTACGAACTAGTCAAAACCATGCGCGCATCAATTTTAGTATTAGGGCCTCTTTTGGCCAGGTTTGGAAAAGCTGATGTTTCTCTGCCTGGAGGATGTGCGATTGGTTCTCGTCCTGTTGATTTACACATCAAAGGAATGCAGGCGATGGGCGCGCAAATTGATGTAATTGATGGATACGTCCGAGCTAGAGCTCCGAAAGGTTTAAAAGGCGCTCGAATTTTTATGGACACAGTCAGTGTAACCGGCACGGAAAATATTTTGATGGCTGCAACATTGGCAAAAGGGACAAGCATCATTGAAAATGCTGCACGAGAGCCAGAAGTTGTCGACTTAGCGAATTGTTTAATTGGTATGGGTGCAAAAATCAAGGGCGCAGGTACGGACATTATTACAGTGGAAGGGGTGGAAAGGTTAAAAGGGTGTCATCACGATGTATTGCCGGACCGAATTGAAACTGGTACTTATCTAGTTGCCGCCGCTATTACCGGCGGACGAGTGAAGTTAAGAGATACTAATCCTGATATTCTAGAGTCGGTGATCCTTAAACTGGAGGAAGCCGGTGCAGAAATTAAAACTGGTAAAGATACCATTGAACTTAATATGCATGGAAAGAGACCGAAAGCTGTTGATATCACCACCGCTCCGTATCCAGGGTTTCCAACCGACATGCAAGCACAGTTTACCGCGCTTAACGCGGTGGCTGAAGGTACCGGGATGATCCGCGAAACTATTTTTGAAAATCGTTTTATGCATGTGAGCGAAATGCAACGCATGGGAGCTGATATGAGCATTCAAGGTAATGCTGCAATCAGTAAAGGTGTTGGTTATTTATCTGGAGCCCAAGTAATGGCCACTGATTTAAGAGCTTCGGCTAGCCTTGTTTTAGCAGGCTTAGTGGCTGATGGTGAAACGACAGTAGATCGAATTTATCATATTGATCGTGGCTATGAATGTATCGAAGAAAAGCTGCAGTTGATGGGAGCAAGCATCCGACGGGTACCTTAAGGCAAAGTCCGTACTTAACGAGAGCTAAAGCCCGTACTTAACAGCTATAGTGCCTTCAACTCGAAGAAATTGAGCTAGCTACTTTCTTCGAGTTGCGGCTTTTCAAATAACTGAATTTTAGCTAGCTGAACTTTTTTGTTCCTGATAAATCTTATACCAACTTCTGCTCCTACAGGTACTTCATAAAACATCTCATAGAAGCCGGCAAGGCCTGACGGTGTTTTACCGTCAAACTCGAAAATGATGTCCCCAGGTTGTATTCCAACAATATCAGCAGGACTGTTCTCATCTACTAATTCCACGACTAAACCGCTACCATACTCCAGGTTTGGGTAAAATCTTTGGTATGCGGAGCGAGGTAACTCTCCTAATCTTAAACCAAGCCAATTTTTTTTCACCCTTCCATACTCAATAATGTCTTCGACGATTCGCTTAACGCGGCTAATAGGTATCGCGTAATTTATACCTGTTTGTCCGCCACCGGCAGAACTAAGAATCATTTGGTTTATACCAACAACTTCGCCGCTCGTGTTGATTAGGGCTCCTCCAGAGTTACCGTTATTTATCGCGGCGTCAGTCTGAATTCTAGGTGGCAAAGGTTGATACGCAATGGCACTAACAATGCCTAAAGAAACTGATTGATTGCGGCCAAATGGACTTCCTATAGCCATAACTATATCGCCTTTTTTTACGTCATCAGAGGTGGCAAGTTCAGCAGAATCCAACCCTTGAAGGTCTGTTTTCAGTACAGCAATATCTGTTTCAACGTCATAGCCAACCAATTCCACAAATCGCCGTCTGCCGTCCGGTAAATTAATACTAACGCTCTCCGCTTTGTCGATAACATGATAGTTTGTAACTACGTATCCCTTATTGCTTAAAATAACTCCTGAGCCAACCCCAACACTGTAGTCGAGAATTTTCTGATTTGGAGCGAGCCGACTGTCCGAACGAATTCTTTTTGGTCTGAAAACATTCAAGCTAACTACAGATGGTGAAGCTTTTGCTACAGCGTTTGCAAATGATATGTTCTCAATAGAGAGTTGATTTCTATTTTTTTCTTTGGTGTATTCAGCTTTTTGAATTTGATAGAACTGATACCATTCTTTAGCAGTTTGCCAGTTAAACGGGAGTTTGCTTTGCGGCATAAAGAACAAAACGAAAAAGCCGACCAATAAGCCAAAAAAGATCGATTTAACGAAGAACAGAAAAGATTTCATGAGTTAATGCTTGTTCCTTTATCGCTGAATAATAAGCAAACGGCTTTCGTCATTTCGCTCGATTACCAATGGTAAGCCCCGTCGCATTCGCGCTGATAACCGGGTTAATTGATTAAAGTTTACGATACGGTAGCGGTCAAATCCGATAATTTTATCACCTTTTCGTAGACCGGACTCGTATGCGAATGAATTATTATCAATTTGCATCACTTTTAAGTGGGATAAATCTTCTTCGAGATTACTTGATTCTCCAATGCTCACGCCTTTAAGCAACCAATGTGCGTCTTCACCATCGAATTTTTTATATCTAGGTTGATCGAGTGAAGTTGTCAGTTCTATTTTTCGATTTTCTCTAATCAACACTAATTTAACTTTACGATTAGCAGACAGAAGTCCAAGTTGATTCATCAGTTCACTATTAGAGCGAATTCGTTTGCCGTCCAAGTGTGTTATGACGTCGTATTGCATTATGCCTGCTTTTTCTGCCGCAGAGTTTTCGGTCACCCTGGTAACTATCACGCCTTTATCCGTTGAAAGATCAAGTGCTTTGGCTATTCGTGGTGTGACATCTTCACCTCTCACACCCAATAGCCCTCTACGTACCTCTCCATACTCGAGTAATTGGTCCATAACGTTTAATGCAAGTTTGATTGGAATAGCAAAACCAATGCCCACATTACCGCCGGAAGGTCCAAGAATTGCGGTGTTTACACCTATTAACTCGCCACGTAAGTTGACTAAAGCACCACCGGAGTTGCCGGGATTAATTGCTGCGTCTGTTTGGATAAAGTCTTCATATCTCTCTATTCCCAGTCCTTGACGCCCCTTAGCGCTAACAATTCCAGAAGTAACGCTGTTACCTAGAGAAAATGGGTTTCCAATTGCAACTACAAAGTCTCCAACACGAAGCGTATCGGAATCTCCAGTAGGTAGGGCAACTAAACCTTGTGCCTCAATTTTAATAACGGCTACATCAGTTTCTTTGTCGCTCCCTAGTAGTTTGGCATCAAATTCTCGTCCATCTTCAAGAGAGACTTTAATTGCATCAGCGCCTTGAATGACATGGTGATTGGTCAGTATTAAGCCCTTCGCAGCATCAATAATTACACCTGAACCTAGACTTGAGGGACGGAGCTCTCTCCTAGGCGCTTCAAAAAGGCCAAAAAAATCGCGGCGGTATCGAGTATCAACAATCTCCGTTGTTGAGATATTTACTACGGCGGGGTTCGCTTTTTCTAGCATCGGCGCGAGGGAAGGTAGCGCCTGTCCATCGACTTCCGCGGGTAAGGTCGCACTTGAATGACTGACAAAAAACAGGTTAAGTAAAATCGTAAATGAAAAAAGCGTTTTCTTCATAGAGTTTTTCCTTAAGAGCAAAATTAAAATTCTATGTTCGAGCTATTTTTCTAGACAAAACTTAGATCGTTAAGTTTCATCATAAAAATTATCGTTACTGGCTGAGTTTTATATCATATAAAAACAACCTATAGGAGAGAAGTGAGCTTAGACGGGATAGTAGATAATTTTTAAAAAAAAGACCACCGTTTGGTGGTCTTTAGAGAAATTGATTGAGTTAATTGGAAATACTCAATGCTCCGATTACATGCCTCCTAGAGGAATTGGATTGCCATTTAACACAGCTTGGCCTTGCTTGAAGCTAAAGTTAAATTTAAGCAAATCATTGTCGCGTACAACGAAGTTTTGTTGCACCATTTGCTCTACTTGAGCGCCCATTCCTAAATTAGTAAAGAATGCTTCAGGAGCTTGGCCCTTGGCATCTGCATCCATTGCAAACATCATAGTCATCGGATTGTTTGGATCGTACGTTTGTTGATCAATTTTAAAAATCAGATCGCTGACAATCTCGCCTGAATCAGTAATAACGCCAAGTTTATTGATTTTAATTATCGGATTCTTTTCGACTAATTGTGGTAACAGGCCTTGAATCTTAGCGCTAGCTATCATTGGATTTTGCTGGAGAGCGGGGTCAGACATCATGCTATTAAGTTGTTTTACTGCTTCGATATCTAAATTCTCAAATGAAAGATCATATATGAGGTTCTTGAAACTCTGTTGGATTGCACTAATAGATTTAGCGCCTAACTTGATGTTGAAGTTAAACAAATCATTATTGAGCGCCGAATCAAAAGCCATAAATACATTTTCGAGCTTGACCGCTTCTGCCGGTGAACCTGGTTTAATGTCTAACAAATCAAAGTTCATCTTAAAGTCGCCGGCTGTTAAAGCGGTCGGGGAGAACATTTCGCCACTGACTAACTTTTGTTCGGTTTCAATAGTCATTTTGCCAATGGTTACCATCAACTGATCGTTTTCTGAAACGCTCATTCCGTCCCAATATCCAGTTCCAGTGATTATTCCATCGGAAGTTAAGGCAGAGCTTATGTCCATACCTTTAATATCAACTTTGTTACCATCTTTTTCGATTTGAAATGGTTGGATTTGCGCTCTAGAGCTCATATCACCATTAAATCCTAAACGAGTTGCAATTCTAACCGTGTTCTCATTAATTGAATCGATTTGGTCTAACTCTTTCTGAACGTCTTCAGGCAATTCAACCCCAAATAACGTGTCGGCGATTCCTAGACCAAATCCTTCTGCTTCCCACAGTAATGGACCGTGGAATAGCTTTTGTGTAAAGACTAGAGGAGGCATAAAATCATTGTTAGGTGCGTCAAAGGTCATATTTATTTTAGCGTTTGAAGTAAACCATCCTTTATTGTATTCGGTCACTTCCACCTTCAAGCTAGGGTGCTCATTAAGTTTTGAGTACATATCTCGGAGTTGAGCTTCGGCATTCGAACCCACGAAAAATGGCGAAACCAATAAAATTCCCGCTAGCAAAATTATGATAATAAAGAGTTTTTTCATTAGATAACTTCCTGATTTAATTTATTTATTCCTAGTAGAAAGGTAATGTCCAGCTTGACTGCCGATTATTTCCAGGATTCTACCACAGCTTAACGGGTAAATATGTGGCATATTCCCTAACTCATTAAAAAAGGCCGGGTAGGAAGTCTTTCGAGAAGCGAGGGGAGATTGACTAGCTATAGTGAAGTGGTAAAAAAAAGAGGCCAAACGGGCCTCTTTCAATTTTAAAGTAAATGAATTTAAGTTCTATTTCGATTAAGACGTTTTTACACCGTCGACATCCAGGCTATTATGATTGATAACGCCATCTTTTTTTACCGCATAGTCGAGCGCAGGCTCATTGCGATCTTCTTTGGCTGTTTCGATATCAACAACCTTATCACTATCGACTATAGGTGTTTCTTCCTCGACTTGTTCTTCTGCTTGGTTTCTGTAGTCGTGCGCATTGTAGAGCTTGTTTGCATCAAACATATGTTCGCTATTACCGGCATTTGCATGAACAGGATTTTGTTTAGATTCGAGCGCATCTTGTTCAGATTTAGGTAAAGTCTGGAAGCTAGGAGCAGAACACAGTTGGTTCGAACTACTCGCAATGTGATCGTAAAGAGACTGATAGCTATCCGATACTTGATTGAAAAGGTCAGCCGTTTTCTCGAAGTGGTTAGTCACTTTGTTTCGAAATGCGTCCAATTCCGCTTGTTTATCTTGCAGCTCTTGCTCCAAGCGCGACTTTTCTTGAGATTCTTTTGAAAAACCTTTACCAATAAAAAATCCTGCGCCTGCTGCGACTATTATCCCTAAAATTATTGAAACTAATTCCATTACTGTACCTCTAGTTTACCTGCTTAAACTGTTATCGGGCTGACTGGGAAGTGAAAGCCCCTACTACTAAATATATACCAGAAGTTGAATTGAGTCGAATAGCATTTAGTCTAATTTGACGTTGGTCATCTTTTGTTCATTAAAAATATTAACTGCTTATCTGGTTGTCAATTGTATTATGAATTATTGGTGTAAAATCCTTCCTGTTGATTACGGTTGTAATCTTTTGTGAAGGGACTTCTGTGGAGTGACACAAAA
Source organism: Kangiellaceae bacterium (assembly GCA_026196875.1). Lineage (GTDB taxonomy): Bacteria > Pseudomonadota > Gammaproteobacteria > Enterobacterales > Kangiellaceae > Aliikangiella. The sequence continues at coordinate 3,574 of JAPHTP010000062.1, read as the reverse complement.
GAAAAACTGAGACTTTAAATTGTGGGAGAAAGATGGGAGATTGTCCTTTTTTAAATCGAAGATAATAGTTGTTTGTCAACATGCTTCACTAGCAGTTTTTATTGATAAGTGAGAAAATGCGGGCCTTTAAACTAAAGGTAAATTTAAAGTTACTTCCTAAGCCAGAAACACCTTTTATGAAAGTAAATAGTCAGCAAATAATATTCGAAGGCCCGGTCGGCAATATTGAAGCAATTCTCGATCTACCAGAAAATACCAGTCAAGAAGCGTTTATATCTGTCAATTGTCATCCCCATTCTTTACATGGCGGAACCATGACCAATAAAGTGGTGCATACCGTATCTCGTGCAATAGCAGGAGTAGGGATCCCTAGCCTGAGGTTTAATTTTAGGGGGGTTGGCAAGAGCGCTGGAAATTATGATGAAGGTCTGGGAGAACGGGAAGATCTAAAAGCAGCTATTGAATGGCTGGCTAATGAGTACCCTAATCGAAAAATTATCCTGAGCGGCTTTTCATTTGGTTCTTTTGTATCTGCATTCGCTGCCAAGGATGTCTCTCCTTCAATGCTATTGAGTATCGCTCCGCCGGTTAAACGTTTCGATTTTGATGGTTTTGTAAGACCTTCTTGTGAGTGGAATATAATCATGGGGGATCAGGATGAGTTAGTGGATTTTCAGGCAGTACTTGATTGGGTTAATCATTTTGAGTTAACTCCCCACCTTATTAATATGCAAGGCGCGAGTCATTTTTTCCATGGAAGGCTAGTAGAACTTAGAGAATATGTTGAAGAATTGGTTTGCCGGCATGTCGAACGAAGCTAAAGGTAATCTAGTGTTAACTCCACTGCAAAAATATAAGCAAGACATGGCTTCGGGAGAGTTCTCTCATGATCCCGCCCAGGCTGAAGCGATTAAATTGTTGGACGATCTATTTCATCGTTTAATTGAAGCCAACAAAGAAAAGGGTTTTTTTACGAATTTAGCAGGTTTGTTTTCTTCTTCCAAAAGACCGGCTAAAGGACTGTATTTTTGGGGCGGCGTTGGCCGGGGTAAGACTTATTTAATGGATATGTTTTTTGATCACCTTCCATTCGAAAATAAAATGAGGCTACACTTTCACCGTTTTATGCACCAACTTCATGAAGATTTGACTAACCAAAAAGGCCAGCGTGATCCATTGCTGAAGATCGCGGACGATATTGCAGAGAAAACGTGTGTAATTTGTTTTGATGAGTTCTTTGTCAGTGATATAACCGATGCAATGCTATTGGGAGGGATGTTTCAGGCGTTGTTTGAAAGAGGTGTAAGTTTGGTCGCTACTTCTAACATACCGCCAGAAAGGCTCTATTGGAATGGTTTGCAGCGCGAGCGATTTATACCTGCCATAGAACTCATTCAGGAACATACTCAAGTGGTCAATGTGGATGGCGGTATCGATTATCGTCTGCGTACCCTGGAACAAGCAGATATTTTCCATACTCCTCACGACCAGGAAGCAATTGAAAACTTAAATAACAGCTTTGACCACCTGGCCACAGAAAATCAACCAGATGGAACACCGATTGAAGTCGAGCACAGAATGATCAATACCGTTCGCTGTGCTGAAGGGGTGGTCTGGTTTAGCTTTGCCCAAATATGCGAGACGGCAAGAAGCCATTCGGATTATATTGAGCTGTCTCGTTGCTACCATACGGTAATGGTGAGTGAAATTCCTCAATTAGATGCGAAAGACGACTCCGCAGCAAGACGTTTTATCAGCTTGGTTGATGAGTTTTATGAGAGAAATGTAAAGTTAATGATTACTGCGGGAGTAGAATTAGAAGAGTTATATCAGGGCAAGCAACTGGCCTTTGAGTTTAAAAGAACTTTGAGTCGGTTACAGGAAATGCAGTCTCATGACTATCTGGCAAAGGAACACTTGGCTTAAGAGCGTAGAACTTCAGACTACTAACCCAAAGTCGAAATCTAAACGGATAAAACCTAAGAAAAAGCCCGATACCAACGGATCGGGCTTTTTAACTAATCAGCTTATGCTAATAATTAGCTAGCCATGTCTTTTAACTTCTTCAAAGGACGTACTTTAACTTTGATAGAAGCTGGCTTAGCTGCAACATCCATTAACTCACCTGGTCTAAAAGGATTAGGAACTCCTTTTTTGGCTTTACGCGCTGGCACTTTTTGAGCTTGAATTTTTAAAAGTCCAGGTAATACGAATTCACCGCAAGAACGTTTTTTGATGTGGCGTTCGATAACATCACTCAACTCATCCAATACAGAAGCAACTTGCTTGCGAGACAATTCAGTTGATTCAGCGATTTCATTCAAAATCTGAGTCTTAGTGTATCTTTCTTTAATGGTTTTTGGTTTTTTAGCAGCCATTTTATTTCCTGAAATGTTTAGTTAATTAAGAAAGTTAACATTTGGGTAAAATTCACCCGGGTAGCCTTATTTTCAGGGCTACGAAGAAAAAGCCCTAAGCTGTTGTGCTTTTTAACTTAGAAATCGCGGGAAATAAAGTATTATTTGCAAAAAAACACTATTTTTTAAGGTTCTTTTGGCCGTATCACACAATTAGTGTGTTTAGATGGTTAAAATTACGCCATAAATCCCTAAAACTAGGCAAATATTAGCTAAAATAGGTTGTACCTGGGCTGGCATTTCTGTAAAATTCGCGCTCTTTTTTAAAGTAATAATTTACTTTGAACAAAGAAATAACTTAAACAAGGCCTAGCAAAGCCCGAAATTGGAGCTAAAGATGAGAACTTTTAGTGCAAAGCCAGAGTCAGTGAAACGTGATTGGTACGTTGTTGACGCTACTGGTAAAACACTTGGCCGTTTGGCCACAGAAATTGCTCGCCGTTTGCGCGGTAAGCATAAAGCAGAATATACGCCTCACGTTGACACCGGTGATTACATCGTAGTTGTTAATGCTGAGAAAATTGCTGTAACAGGTAATAAAGAAGCTGCTAAGACATACTATCACCACACCGGCTACCCAGGTGGTATCCGCGGTATCACTCTTGATAAATTAAGAGAAAAAGCGCCAGAGCGCATTTTGCATAACGCGGTAAAAGGTATGATTCCAAGCAATCCTCTTGGACGAGCCTGCTTACGCAAGCTTAAGATTTTTGTTGGTCCTGAGCATTCGCATCAGGCACAACAACCTAAAGAACTTAACATATAATTGGTGAAGATAATGTCAGATTCGCAATATTACGGTACAGGTCGTCGCAAAAGCTCGACTGCACGAGTATTCCTTCGCCCAGGTAAAGGTGACATTGTTGTTAACCAACAACCTCTAGATGAATACTTTGGACGCGAAACTTCAAGAATGGTTGTTCGTCAACCGCTTGAGTTAACTGAGAATGTAGAAAAGTTTGATGCCTACGTTACCGTTAAAGGTGGCGGCGATACTGGTCAAGCGGGTGCTATCCGTTTAGGTATCACAAGAGCATTAATGGAGTACGACGAAGAATTACGTCCTGCTCTTCGTAAAGCTGGTTACGTTACTCGTGACGCACGTGAAGTTGAACGTAAGAAAGTTGGCCTTCACAAAGCACGTAAACGTCCACAGT
>JAPHTP010000087.1 GCA_026196875.1 Kangiellaceae bacterium | reverse complement strand
GGGGTATGGGGTATGGGGTATGGGGTATCAATATTGTACTAATTTATCACAGAGATGAGGTCTTCAAACCTAGTAACGCTGGGCGTTTGATTGCAGACTCGTTCCCACATAATAGCAATGCGTTTTGTTGGCACCGGACTGAACCTCCTATTGAGCTATTGAACCTCATAAATGATTCTAGCCGTGAATGCGCCATCGTATTCCCCGCTAACCCGGAACAAAATAGGCCTCTTGTTGATAAACTGCAATTGAGTAAAATTGCTGGCAAAAGGCTGACTTTAGCATTTCTGGACGCCACCCGGTGCCAAAGTAGAAGAATGTTTAATTCGAGTATATGGCTAACAAAATGTAAGGTACTAATTTTCGTTCCAACAAAAAAGGCTCTCTATTCTTCTAGAAAAGCATCTGATGCAAGCCAGTTATCAACTGCGGAATCCGCAAGACTTGCTCTATTGCATGCGGGCTGAGAGATTCATGCTACAGCTTTGCAGGACTATTTTCTTGTATTTAACGAGACTTACTCAGATATGAAATCAAATCGATAAGTCAGTCAGCTTGAGCAATTTCAAAACTGATTGTTGCATATCTATTGCTCTTAGCACCGATAGCTCTTAGCACTGATAGCTAGTATCACAGAACATTGAACTGAAATCGCTATCGACGAATATTCCCTGCAAACAAATCCCCCAATAAATAGTCAATGTACTTTTAGTAGTTACCTTACTTTTTAATACTCAAGGCGCTATGTGAGAATTTTGTTAGAAATTGGTTAAAATTCACACGTAACAAAAAGCAGAGTTTCTTACTCGTAACTCATGTCGGTCAGTGAGACATATTTAAGAGAGAAATTACCAATGCTTAGAAAAATACAACAAAGTATACATATTCAAATTCTTATGGCGCTTATAATCCTCGGTGCTTTTTCTATTTTTATCTCGATTTCCATACAACAAATTTCAAACCAAAGCAGTCGTTTAGAGTCAGAGCAAAACAAAATTCTTCGCTTATCTGACTCAATCGAGAAAATAGGTTTAAGTAGTCAAATCTATAATTCAAATGCTGCGCGCGACTATGAAAGTTATTATAGAGACCTTGACGTTTACTACAAAGTCACTGTCGAACAATTGAATTCCATCGATAACCAGTATAAAAACTTAGAAAGTATTCATGCTTTGCTTAAAGATATAGGCGCCAGTCCCATTAATTTATTAAGCAAACAGGAGCTGAGAGTACTTGAAGAACTAATCGCTAATTCAAGCTCGACTTGGCGTTCTTTTTACCATGATTTGCAAGATAAGTTTGGAGATAACAAAGAAGAACCGCGTCTAGAGTGGGGAGCGGTGTTTATTGTCGATAATCTTTCAAGTCTAACTCAGAGCTTATCAGTTATGTTAAGCCAATTTGAAAAAATAAATAATCATCAACTAACCCTTTCAAAGATTGGAGCACAGGTTGAGATTTATTTAATCATAATTTTTATATTATTGTTCGCGCTTTTCTTTTACTCTAGAGTTATAAAACCAATCAATAAAACAAGGGAGGCTTTCACAAGGGTATCCAATGGTGATTTCGGGCATCAGATTCAAGACTTTTACTCAAATGAAATAGGCGAATTAGTCAGTTCATTTAACGAAATGTCCGCTCGTTCCAACACAGTTCTATCTATTCTGTCAAAACTCCAAACTGCCGAAACACCAAACGAAATTATCGAGCTAATTCAAGCAAAGTTATACTCCTACACTGGTTGCGATTTAGTTTCTCTTGTAAGCGAAGACTCAAAAGGTGACGGTTTTGATTTTAGGAACATAGCACCGGTCAAAAACTTCAAGAACCTTGCTTACAAAAAGGTACTTTTCGGCAACCAAGCGGAAAGAGATCACATAAAGTCGATTTTCACAACAAACGCGCCTATTCGAACAAATAACATAAGCGAGTTTATTAAGCTAAACCGCAATTCAATCCTATTGCGTACCTTGCTCAACCTCTATCCGTTAAAATCATGTATAGTAATTCCGCTATCAATCAATACTAAACCAAGCATCCTGTTACTTGCCAGTTATCATGAAAGTAAACTGCAGGATAAGCACTTAGACTTAATACAACACTTGCTTCCCTTTATCAAACATAAGCTTTCATCTTTTAATAGATAAATCAGCTAAAATCAGCCCTATACTAAGTTACCCATAGTATAGGGCGAGCAAACAGGACGAATCTTTTACTGAGGAAGTTTTTCACCGATTTTTTGGGAAAGGCTTTTAGCTTCATGAGGTAGTTTTCTAATTGCGCTCGCGAAAACCGCACGAAAAAATCAGCTTAACTTAGTGGCAGGGTCAAAATAACGCTGACTCAAAAGCTCAGACACAATTCTGGTGTATTTTGTTACGACTGCCACAATACCCGGTGGTGGCAAAAGCAGGAGCCAACTCCTACTTTTGTCAGCGCTAACTGCGCTGACGACAGATCTTACCCGCTACAGATCTTACCCACTATGCAGTGAGCTCTTCAGCAGCTCTAATCTTCTTTACAAACTGACTAGCTGTACAGCCATACTCTTCTCTAAAGCAACGCGAGAAATAGCTATATGAGCCAAATCCAACTTTAATACCTACAGAACCGATCGGCTCCCCGGAAACAATTAGGTTGATAGCTTTTGCTAACCGGTATTTTCTTACGAAATCGGAAGGTCGTAACGAATAAGCTTGATTAACATAACGAAAAAAATTCCTTTCACTCATCAAAAGGCGGAGAGCGATATCTTTAATTTTTAAGTTATTGTCTCGATAAACCATCTCCATTTCCTCATCAAGTCTTTCTTTAAATGAGGAAATCAAATCTTCAGTATTGTTCTGCTGAGACAAGCGTTTCTTCAGTTCACTGAAGCTCTCTCCGTTGTATAACAGAGAATCTAATTCTATCCGTCGTTTTGCATTTTCCAATGATTGCATAATATTTACCTCTCTAATTTGTCCTTGGATAAATCGGTCAAATTTGACCAATCCTGCTTACTACCCCCCAATTAATTTGAGACACGTTTAGGCTAAATCTTCACAGCACCACTTACATTTCACGACCCTTTCGTATCCGTATAACGCTTCTTTCAATGCTTCTTGTACGCTTGAATATGAACCCAAAATTTCAGTTTCCTCACCTTCAGGTAGGTCGGGACAACTGGATGTGTGTACTTCATGCTGCCCCTCCGATCTCGAGCTTCTGTTAACGTAGTAAATAACCATTTCATTCACTTCCCCTTATTTTTTCTTAACTTTTATTAAATGCTCCCTAATTGATTGCTAAATTTCTGAAATTGAATTAGCTTGAGTTTTCTAAATTGTAAGTTTCTTTTTTGGGAATATTTTTGCTCCTATGACAGTCTCGACAACACCAATAACACCCATTAACTAAGGAGTAGATCTCACCAGCTACATTAAGTGCCTGCTCACAACTCCTAAAATCTCCCAACAAGTGCCGGTTAATCTCAATCGGAAAGTAAGGGCATAGCCCTGTGTGAACTTCATGTTCACCATTTAACTTGATATTTTTGTTCACGTAGTAAACTGGCATACTGCTTTCCTGACGAACCTTAGAATAGTCCTCGAGTTGAGTGATTTACCCAGCCTACTTTGTGCTTTCAAATCACTATGATTTATTAGCCCCGCGTATTTGCTTTGTTAGGTCTGCATCGTAATGAGGAGCCATAAACCAACTTTTTAACTAAACCAGTAAAATCGTAATTTAAAACTCCCCACCCCTTAGTTGCTAGACAGGTATTAGTCGGTTGCTAAGGTCTCCAAAGGTGGATCCTCAATAACGCATTCAGGATAAGGTGTACATGGATCCTCTAATCCGGTCTCAGGTTCTGAATAAACCGGCTCAGGTTGTTCTGAAGTCATTCCGGGCGGAACTAACGTGCCAAATCCCATAACTCCCGATACCAGTACAACAAATAAAATATTCGATAGCATAGCTCTCTCCTTTTCAAAGCAAATTTAGAAAGGTGAGACGTCTCAACTATAAAGTTATAAAAAATACTGATATCTCGGTGTAAGATTTGCGTAAAATTCACGTGAAATTTACGTAAAACTTGTTGAAATTGCTTACAATTTCACCAATTCAGTGTTTCCAGCACTGTTTTGTGTAGTCAAAATCCATTGACCGTCTGAGGGCGTACTAACTGTACGTGAATTGAATTTTTCGATAATTATCTCGGGAGAATCTGAAGTATGCTCAATCAATACTAGCTGGGTATGATCATTCAGTTGCCGGGAGAATAATAACCCCCGCGATGTCATACACCATTGATTAGTTCTTGCCAGGTCAGTTTTCATCTCAAATACGTATTTTGTATCGGAAAATAAATCTATGCGGGTTATCTGGCGGGTATTAATATTCCAAGTATATAAAAACCTTCCGTCTAGGCTTTCCTTAACTAAATAAGCATCAGGAGCCTTATCAAATACCTTTATTTGGTTAGAAAATGCATCAACGACTAATTGTGTTCTGTGACCATGCTGGTTTTTAGTAACAAAAAACTCATGTTGGCCCGACCGCCACTCGAAATTTGTAAAGGTAGCTACCTTATTATCACTCCAGAGCATAAGTTGAGTGTCTAGATTGAAGGTAAAGTAATGACCATCAACTACTCCCCCTAGCATTTTCCCATCAGGACTATAACTTAGAGAAGAAAAGCGGCTAAACTTCTTCAAATCGGTCAGTTTTCGTTCAACCCCATTTTCTTGTTTCGACCATATCTGTGGCAGACCGGTTCGATTGGAAACCCAGGCTATTTGTTTGCCATCTTTTGAAGTAGCGGCCAATCGCTCCTGAAACGCAGATCTTACCAACACCGACTGGCTGTTCGTTTTCAAGTCCGATTTAACGACTTGGGCGCTGGATATAGTGCCGAGAACAATCGCTAATGACTCTTCCGTCTGATTTAAGATAATTGGAGAATAAAACGGAAGCGGTACTTCCGCTAACAGCTCTTTAGTGCGATCAGTGATCCTCGTTTTTACTATTTGATTACGGTCATTCTTGTATATTAAGCTCTTATCATCAGCTGACCAATTAACCCTAAACAGAGGTGTATTGACCGTGTCTACAAGTTTATTTTCCCAGTTGTCAGTTTGATAAATCCATATCTCGGTCGCGAAGTTATTTTTGCTTCGTAACACCGCCAGCTGCAACCCTGAGTGAGACAATTGCACAAAGTAATCTCCTTTACTGGTAGGAGAAGGCGATGTAACCTGCCAATTGTACTTTGAGTCGAAAGAATAAGAATAAACGAGTAACGGAGACGCATACTCTTGTTCTTCGACATAGTACATTCCTTTGTTGTCATTCCAGAGTACAGCTTGTGCAGAAAGCGATTTTGGATTACAAGTTTTCAGCTCGGAAAAATTCTGCAACTTTCTTTTTTCTACATCTAATTCAGCAATCATAAATTGACATTGCTCGGTCCCAAAACGCGTAAAAGTTATTTGCTTTCCGTTGGCAGACCATTTGGGATATTTATCTGAATACCTTCCCGTAGTAAGCGGTATTAATTCTTCAGTGCGTAAATCTTTTAAATACACTTGCCATATTCTCGAGCCTTTTTCTCGATAATTAAATACAATCCATCTTCCATCCGGAGAAGCCATCGGATAAAACTCTATTCCATCCAAATGAGTCAATGGCTTATACGGAGTACTCGCGATATTAAAGTTACTATTCTTCTTACTTAATGACGGCATAAACCAGAACAAACTCACAGTCAGGACGGAAGTGACTAGGGCACTCAACGAAACATAAGTTACTTTCGATTTCCAGCCTAAAACTCGAGTTCTTGTTGTAGCTTCTTCATCGTTTTTATCTTCACTTTTATGGGCCTCTTCAAACTCCTCTTGCAGTTTTTGGGAGACTTGTAAGATCTCATTTTCTGAGATTGATTGGGATTTAGTTGCGCTGTTTGAGACGGGCCTTGCAGAAGTTAACTTGGGCGAATGTGCCGATGGAACCGCTTTATACTCAGATATCGCCAGCGTTAGCCGATAACCCCGAGACTCAGTGACAATTTTCTGCTTGCCTTGATCGTTTAACAGGTTGCGCAGTTTCTTGATATGCTGACGAGTAACTGCATCTACTGTTTCTGCGTTGTTTGAAAAAATAGCGTGTAGTTCGGCATTTGACAGGTAACGATCATTATTAAGGATTAGAATTTCGAGAATGCGTAGTGGTTTGCGTGAAATTGAACCGATAATTTCACCATCCTTCCACAAACGACCGGACTGAAAATCAACTACAAACTCTCCCACCTGTAAGAGATTACTATTGTATTCGCTGATTATAGTCCTCTGATCTCCGTTGTTATTTCCTACTTTATTTCCCATCACCAACTACACTTTTTTCCTAAACAAGCCTTATTCTCTTTAGACCAAATTTTTATAACTTGTCGTGAATCAGAAACTATAGACCTTTAGCAGTCCATAAACAAACAAGGGGGCAAAAATTCAAGATCTCCACAATCATATATCGGCTTTTCTTATAAAAAGTTAAGTATTTATTCGTGTTTATTTTGAAAGGGCTTACAAAAATTTTTAGAAAACTCGAATAATCTTGCGCCTGATTAACTAAAGCGAGTACTGAATTTTGATTGAATGTTACATATCAGCATTGATAATCAATACCTAGTATTTTATAAACCAAGTAAAAATGTCGCTTACTAAGAATAATCAAAGCTGCTCGCTTTGCTTTAGGTTGATTATCGGATTTATCGACAGATTTGAAACTAACAAAAACACAAACTATACATTTGTTGTGGCGCATTCTCAGTGCAATTCCTAGAATAAGATACACTGTAACCTACCACCTACTTTTGGATATACGTCCAAATGAGATTTAAGGTCAATAGATTATATAGCTCAAACAGAAGCGGTTGTTTTTCATACACACCAAGTTAAGCATCTAATTTTAGGCCGAAAAAAATCGGTCACTAATTTTACTTAGGTTAATTGTATAGATTTGTGCGAGATTTATAATTCCCGTGAGAAATACTGAATCTTCAAACGAGTTCAAAATATTCAAACGAATTCAGAATATACTTTCTAGAGAACCAAACTAAAAACTATGTCGAAAGACAAGACTATATTGAAAGGCTTTCGTCAAACCATACCGTTTATCCATTAACCTAGCTGTTTCTGCAAGCGGTAAACCCATTTAGCGTAAAGATAGATACCCACTCCTGAAATGGCTCCGACGGTGGCGATAATATACCAGGCTAAGCCAATGTTATTTGCTTGAAATAGGACATCTGTCATTGTTTGATGATTACTATTGGTAAACTTAACCAGTTCATCAAACGCCTCACCATTTTTTATTAGTGCAACTTTTTCGCTTTGCATGCCTAGTTGTTGTAGATATTCGCGCGCTAAGTTATCTTTAGACGCATAGAGATCATACAACCAGGGACCTAGTTTTCCTTCAAGTGTCCAACCAATTCCTTGAGGTAGCATTACAAAGCCAAGATACATTGCCTTTTTATCCGACGGAGCGATGTTCCCCATAAACTCTCCCTTCTTAGGGCTCAGCAACATTTCACCTAAACTAAAAACAGCTATGGCAACTACCATGGCCCAAGCTCCTGGCGTAAAGCCTACTAAGAACATTGCTAAACAACAAAAAATACAACCGACTAACATGCTACTCAGAATTCGATATTTAGCAGTAACGCCTGCAATAATGAAGCAGGTGGTAGCAATCATTAAAAAGTTTATACTCATCAAGTACTCAGGCATAACCTTGGTGCCAGCATGATTTAACCCTAAAATGCCTATCCAGAAAGCGTTCTGGGTACCCGATGGACCAAACAAATCAGCTACAATAGTTGAAGTATTTACCCAATCTTCAATGTGTTTCGGTAATACATCGAACATTGCATTAAACATAAACCAAAAGCCCGAGAACGCTATCATATATCCCAGAACAATTGGCTTTTTGACTTCAGCCAAAGTTTCTCGCCACAATGCTTTTTGACTGACTTCACCAGATTTTATTTTGCGTTCTTGCTCAAGTCGTTGTTGTTTGTCCGGCTCTTGATAAAGAAGTAACAGGATAAAATTGAGAGAAATGATCGCCGCACAGGCGTAAAACAAATAATTCCAATCCAACTGTCTCAGCTGCACGGCAATTAAAGGGCCCAACCAACCTCCAATGTTTACCAGCTGGTAAAAAACTCCCCAGGCCATAGTGCTGTTTTCGCGCCGAACTGACTTAACCATAGTTCCTTGAATTCCGGGTTTAAATATTCCCGTGCCAAAGGCGAGTAGCATTGCTCCGACAGTAAAGCCTGTAAAACTTGGATAGGCCGCCATGGTTAAATAGGCAGAAATCTTGATTACTGTAGAAACAGCGATTGTCTCTTTATAGCCAATTCGATCTGCGGTGCCACCTAGCACTATTGGAACGAAGGTCTGTGTGAGAGCGAATATAAACATGATGGTGCCGTAGTCGCTCATGGTTAATCCTAGCCCACCTTTCGAGACGGCGTCAGTTGCGTATAAACTTGCACTCGCCTTTACACCGTAATAAGCGATACGCTCAACAATTTCCATGCCGCCGACCAGCCAGAAAATATAGCCAAGCCCAACTAATGAAGCTAAGAACTTCAATTGTTTAACATCTTTAAGGTCGTTATCTTGATAAACACCAGTGCTACTCAAAGCTATTCCTCAGAATTCAGAGAGAAAACAATACAGCCAATATATTATTATTGTGCACAATAAATCAAGCCGTAATTGGGAATATCAAAAGTTACGATTGTTGAAAGTAACTCCAATTGGATAGAAAAACCCTAATCCATCTGTATCTCTGATTAAAGTTTGTCCTTAATCTGCTCGATGTATGCTCGGGAGAGCTTTTTATAGGTCTCTAATTGTCGTGGTGAGAGAATGTCCTCTAATTGCTTAAGAGTTGTACTCCTTACCTCTTTCAAATCTTTACCTAGCGCAATCTTTTTCATAAAACTCAAACCTGCTATCTCCCCTACTTTTACTCGGTGTTTTTGCAACACTTTAGCTCGGAGTCTACTGCTTTCTTCTAGTACCGGCCTGATTTTCTTCTTTTGTAGCTCGCTAAGGTTCAATTGTTGTTGCAAAAACTGAAAACTCTGTCCGCTTTGGCTTACTATCTCTTTTCCCACTTGTGCTTTTTCGGCGTTTTCGTGGTTAGAGATTTTTTGTTGTTCTATGCTTGGCGTATTGACTTTACTTTCCTTTTTCTGAGGTAGCGAAGTAAATGCACTGCTCTCTAAACTGTTCATTCCCAAAATCAACACCAAAATAAAACTGCCAAATCGCACCATAAATCTAAATTTGCACATCTAGTTTCACTCTTTTCATCATCAAATAAAGAAAGTTAAACGACTAAGCGAACCTAGCGTTGACACACGGTTTGCCAAATTAAGTAGAAGATATATTAATGAATGGATAAAGCTAACTTAGACTTAAATCAATTTAGGTTTAAATCAATAAGGCACAAATACGCGGGAAATTAAAAGTCTGCCTGGAGGCAAATCATGGCGCGCCCGGCAGGAGTCGAACCTGCTACCTACCCCTTAGGAGGGGGTCGCTCTATCCAAATGAGCTACGGGCGCGCATCGAATTGCGGTGTAATAATAGCAATTATTTAACATGAAAATAAACGATTAAATTCAAGGTCTTGCAGATGTTTTAGAGGGCTGACTAGTTTTTAATCAATTATTTAGAATAACGGTCCAGATATGAAGCTAAAAGCTTAAGCTTTACTGAAGGCTAAGCTATAATCCGCTGTTCTTTGTCTTCGAAATACTCTTTCACTAAATATGTCATCTGTAATTCAATCCGCAAATTTGAAGCCAGGCTTTAATAACTACTTTAGCCAGGTGCATGGCAGTTCATTGGCTTTAAACATCGCTAAAGCGGCGAACGAATACGAAGGCCTACTGATGGTGTTATTACCAGATGCCGCCAATACTTTTCCGCTAAAAAGTGAGATCGAGTATTTTTTAAACATTGATGGTAATACGGAGCAAGAGGTTCCCGTGTTTACTTTGCCGGATTGGGAAACTCTACCTTACGATTATTTTTCGCCTCATCAAGACATCATCTCAGAGAGACTGGAGACGTTATACAAACTTCCGAGGCTTAAAAAAGGCGTTTTACTTCTACCGGTATCCTCTGCATTACAAAAGTTACCTACACGTAAGTATATAGAACAACAGTGCCTATTGTTGCAACTAGGTCAAACAATTCAAATTGAATCTCTACGTCACCGGCTGAGTAACAGTGGTTATAGTTGCGTTGCTAACGTTATGGAGCACGGCGAGTTTGCGATTAGGGGCTCAATAATCGACCTATTTCCAATGGGTGTAAACCAACCCATTAGAATAGAACTATTTGACGATGAAGTTGAATCGCTTAGGTTTTTTGACGCTGAAACTCAACTGACCACAGATAAAGTAGACAGCATCAATTTATTACCAGCCAAAGAATACCCCACTGACGAAAACGCCATTGCGACTTTCCGCCAGAATTGGCGCGCAAGCTTTGATTCCAATATTAAAGAATCCTCAATGTATCGCGACGTCAGTAACGGTATATTTCCCGCTGGGATTGAATATTATTTACCGCTTTTTTTCGAAGAACTTTCGACCATTTTCGACTTCATCGATCAGTCGAATTTGCTAGTAGTCCATACGGAAAAGTTCTCAGACGCAATCGATAGCTTTTGGAGCGAATTAAATGAACGTTATGAGCAGTATAGACACGATATAGAACGCCCAATCGTAGCCCCACTTGCGCTTTATTTAAATAAGAATCAGCTTGAACATTCTCTGAATCAGTATGCAAAAATTTGTCTAAGTAAAAAATCGATTAATTCTCAACATAACGTTGAGTTGAATTATCACCCTTGCCCAAAGGTTCAAGTTGAGCATAAAGCAAACGATCCTTTGACAAATTTTAGAGCTGCGACTGCAAACTTTAGTAAAGTACTAGTCTGCGCCGAATCGATTGGCCGACAGGAAGTTTTAAGAGAGCTTTTCGCCAAGCACAAAATTCCTTTAACACCTGTTGATAGCTGGCAAACTTTCATCTCTACCGGTAACGAAGTGGCACTAACAACCGCGCCGCCACGTCAAGGTTTTGCTAGTGAAGACTGGTTGCTGGTTTGCGAAAGCAACTTATTTGGAAGCCAAGTTTTACAAAGTAGAAGGCGTCAGGATAAAGGTGTATCTCCGGATCAATTAATTCACAGCTTAGCGGAGTTAAAACCCGGTGATCCAGTGGTACATGTTGATCAAGGCGTCGGCCGATATCTTGGCTTGCAAAGCATCGCCGCTGGCGGCATAACCAGTGAATTTCTGACCCTAGAATATAATGGTGGCGATAAATTATACGTACCGGTTCAATCGCTACATTTAATTCATCGCTACTCTGGCACAAATCCAGAAACTGCGCCATGGCATAAGTTAGGCAGTGAATCGTGGACTAAAGCCAAGCGCAAAGCGATCGAAAAGGCGCGCGACACCGCCGCAGAATTACTTGACCTTTATGCCCGCCGCGCAGCGGAAAAAGGCGTAAGCCATAAACTTGATAAGCTTGACTATGATCGTTTTGCATCTGAATTTGAGTTTGAGGCGACACCAGATCAGCAGAATGCGATTGAATCAGTTGTCAAAGATATGCAGGCAAAGACACCAATGGATCGCTTGGTGTGTGGAGATGTTGGCTTTGGTAAAACTGAAGTTGCCATGCGCGCAGCTTATGTTGCGGTTCAAAGCGGCATGCAAGTCGCAATGCTGGTACCCACGACTTTACTCGCTCAGCAGCACTTTAGCTCTTTTCAAGACAGGTTTTCCCAGTGGCCAGTAAACATTGGCGTACTCTCTCGCTTTCAAACCAAGAAAGAACAGGAACATACTTTAGCTCAGTTGGAATCGGGCACCATTGACATAGTAATTGGTACTCACCGATTATTATCCGGCAACCCCAAATTCAGCAATCTTGGTTTATTACTTATTGACGAAGAGCACCGGTTTGGAGTGAGGCAGAAAGAAATTCTTAAGTCTTACCGGGCCAAAGTCGACATTCTGACGTTGACTGCCACTCCAATTCCGAGAACTCTGAATATGTCGATGTCTGGAATGCGCGACCTATCTATCATTGCTACCCCTCCAGCAAAACGACTCGCAATAAAAACTTTTGTGAGGCAGCATAATTCTCCTTTAATAAAAGAAGCAATTCAACGCGAGATACGGCGCGGAGGTCAAGTTTACTTTTTACATAACTCTGTCGATACCATAGAGCGCACTGCACGCGAAATCCAAGAGTTGTTACCAGATATAGAAGTCGGTATTGCGCACGGTCAAATGCGCGAAAGGCAATTGGAAGAAGTGATGAAACAATTTTATCACCAGAAACACCATGTCTTGGTATGTACCACCATAATCGAAACTGGAATTGACGTACCTACCGCGAATACCATCATAATGGACCGTGCCGATAAACTGGGTCTAGCGCAACTGCATCAGCTGAGAGGACGTGTCGGCCGGTCGCACCATCAAGCTTATGCTTATTTGCTTACACCAAATCCAAAAACTATGACCAAAGATGCCAAAAAGCGTCTTGAAGCGATTGAGAATCTGGAAGATTTAGGTGCAGGCTTTATCTTAGCGACTCACGATCTGGAAATTCGCGGTGCCGGTGAGCTGCTAGGCGAAGAGCAAAGCGGTCACATGCAAACTATCGGCTTTAGTCTCTATATGGAACTACTCGATAGAGCAGTTGAGGCACTAAAAAGTGGTAATGAACCCTCGCTTAAAGTCACTCAAGAGGAACAAACTGAAATTAATTTGGGGGAATCAGCATTGCTGCCGGAGTCCTATGTTCCAGATGTAGGCCTACGACTATCTTTATACAAGAGAATAGCTAACGCTAAAGACAGAAGTGCCCTTCGCCAATTGCAAGTTGAGCTGATAGACCGATTTGGCTTATTGCCTGAGCCGACAAAGGCCCTATTTAGTTCAACAGAACTCAAGCTACAGCTTTCCAAAATGGGAATAAATAAACTGGAAGCAACTGATTCCAGCATAACGGTTGAATTTAGCCTAGAACCGGATATTGATACAGGCAAATTAATAAACTTGATTCAGACTAATCCAGCCAAATACAAACTAGTCCAAGGAACAGTTCTCAAAGTTAGTAGTCCAAATGATACTATCGAGCAAAGAAAACAGCAGATTGATTCTTTAATTGAAACAATCAGTAACTAAAGGTTAGTATTCGAACACCAGTTAGATATAATCCGGTATATCTCAGCTGTTTATATCTTATTTTAAGTTCAAGCGGAAGGATTAAAGAATTGTTGTTTAAGTTGCACAATGTGAAATTAATCCACGAGGCGTAATCGAAGAGTAAATATAATTGAAGCGTTTACAGAATTTAACTAATTGTAATTATTTAACTGAAATTAGTTAACCGGAAATAAGTAATCCAATACAAAGAGTAAATCTATTGAATAAGCAATCGCAGTCCTGGAAGCAAAAATGTCATCTAAGTTCATTATCGAAGTTTAAAAAGATAGTGATGGCATCATGCTGCTTTCCATTTTTATGCGCTCCTTTATTGGCGGCTCAAACAAATTCTCCAGAGGATGAACAACCTCGCTGGTTTGAAGTTGAAGTAGTAATTTTTAAGTCTACTAGTTTACAGGGGTTACTGGATGAATCATGGAATGAAGATGCGGTATTAGAATTACCGGGCTCTATGGTAGATTTTTTACAACCTTACCAAATAGTTCCTGCAGACGCTGCACTTGCAGAGCTCGAAGATAAATCCCAATTAGCTCAGGAAAAATTATCAAAATCTGGTCACACCGAGACACTAGTAAATTCAGATAGTAATTCCGCGACTACCGATTTATTACCCAATAGTATCGAAAGCAACTCAAACTCAGTTCAAGATACTTTAGCTCCACAAACAGCCCCAAATTTAACCTTAGCTGAGTTGAGGTTGGCCGAACAAGAAAAACCGTTTGTTCTCTTAGATAAAGAAATACTAAAGTTAAATAATGAGGTGGCTTCTTTAAATCGCCATCCTGAATACAAGGTCATTGGACATTACGCCTGGCGACAGCCAGTCTTAAACCAAAAAGAAGCGCTCAATATTCGCATTGCAGGCGGCCAAGATTTTGCTTTGACTTACAACTATCTTGGAGAAAAACACTTAAGCCATTTAGACCAGGTTTTAGACCCTTTCTCCGACTCTGTTGATTTTGAGTCTGCAGATTCAGGTTCTCAACCGGGTCAAACAGACTTAAAGGCTGTAACTAGGCCTCAATTTGTGGAAACAGATAATGCGCGTACCGAGACTTATGCGCTAACAGAGATAAGTAGTGAAGCTTCACTCATAAACAATGGTGAGCCAAGTTCATTAGAGCAAAGCAAAATAGATACGCCTCTTATCGAACAATATGTCCCAAGCCTGTGGGTACCCGAAATTGATGGTAATATAAAAGTTTATTTAAATCGATTTTTACATGTGAGAACTAATCTCTATTTAAGAAGGCCTGATAAAAAGGAAATCGAAGCCATCGATCTTAACCTTTTCGATAACGAAAAATTAGCGAATCTAACTAGTGTGTCTGGCGAAGTAGAGAGTTCTACCTTAGCTAACTCTCTTAACCAAACTGACGAACCTGCTAAAGGAATTTTTACGCAACAACCGCCGACTTTTGTCGACGACGACTTGTCTACAGAAAGTGGCGATAGCTTTACACCTAGTAGCTTCTCCGAAAGCGAGAATGAACATCAGTTTTCTTGGGAAATTGGTGACGACTTTTTAAATACGGAATCCCAAAAAATGTATATTGAAAAGTTGTTTAATTATCCAATGCAACAATCTAGAAGAGTTAGAAGCAAAGAATTACATTATTTTGATCACCCTCTTTTTGGCATGTTGATTATAATTACTCCTTACGAAAAAGAATCTGTCGTCGACCCTAACAATCTTCCACCGTCAATTTAAAGTCAAAAACGGAGAATTAAATGGCAAATATTGTTGTGCTCGGTTCAGGAATGATAGGTAATGCTATGGCTCTCGACCTTGCTGCCAATCATAAGGTTACCGCTATTGATATTAACAAGCGCGCGCTGGAGAGAATAAAAAAACAAAATAATGATGTTGACACTCAATTATTCGATTTAAAAGATGAGAAAGACTACACAGAATTACTCGCACCATACGATCTTGTCGTTTGCGCCGTACCCGGTTATATGGGCTTTGAGACATTAAAGAAAATTCTGCTGGCCAAGAAAAATGTTGTGGATATTTCCTTCTTTCCGGAAAACTGTTTCGATCTAGACTACCTGGCTAAGAAGAACAATGTGTTTGCAATAGCGGACTGTGGCGTCGCACCGGGAATGTCCAATGTAATCCTGGGACACCTCGATGGTAAGATGGAAATTAAAAGTTACGAGTGTCTCGTTGGAGGCTTGCCGGTGAAAAGGGAATGGCCCTTTAACTATAAGGCGCCTTTCTCTCCGATTGATGTTATCGAAGAATATACCCGCCCCGCTCGGTTTGTTGAAAATGGTGAAGTCGTCACCAGAGATGCTTTGTCAGATTGTGAATTGATGGATATCAAACGAGTAGGAACGTTGGAAGCATTTAATACTGATGGCCTTAGAAGCTTAATATACACCATGGATCACATCCCCAATATGAAAGAGAAAACACTACGCTACCCCGGACATGCGGAGTATATTAGTGTGCTTCTCAAGTCAGGATTTTTCTCAGATCAAGAGATGGAGGTTGAAGGCTTAGCGTTTAGGCCGATTGATGTAACCGCTCGGATTTTAAGGGACAATTGGAGACTCAAGCAATCAGATGATGAATTTACGGTGATGCGGATCACTATAGAAGGCGATGAAAACGGCAAGCAACGCCGCTTCATTTATCGTGTGTTAGATAAAGGTTGTAGCGAAAGCAAAACTTCGTCTATGGCGCGCACTACAGGATATACAGCTACAGGAATGGCTAATTATGTTCTCCAAAATAAACCAGAGTCAGGGGTTATTGCTCCTGAAACAATTGGGGCCAAAGATGGTGCATACAAATTTTTGCTTGATTATCTTAAGCAAAGAGAAGTAGATTACCGCATAGAAGAATTTACACTTAATTAGGAAACAACAGAAATGACTGAAACTAAATCGTTATCAGCCGAAAAGTTGGCGGAAATTAAAGAGAACTTTTCCTTTTTCGACAGGGACGATAATAATGAAATCGATGTAGAGGAGTTTACTCAATTGTTGAAGGTAATCTCTCCTCAAGCGACCACAGAACAAGCCGAAGCAGGATTTGCAATTGTCGATGAGAATAACGATGGCCATATTGACTTTGATGAGTTCATTGAGTGGTGGCAGACTTGCTGGTGGGAATATTAGAAACTGGATTAATCAAGTTTCAAATAAAAAAGCCTGCAATAGCAGGCTTTTTTATTAACTCAGTATCAATCGAGTATATATCAATCTAGCAGGGAAACTAGCTTATTTTCAGACCTGTACTTCCCCAAAGCTTTTCATCTGTAGCCAACTTATATACGGCTTCAGCTTTAACGGTTAATTCTTGTGCAAACTTTTGTTGTGTTTCTCGATCGGCTAACTGAACTTTACCTTCCGCAAGTGCGTCTTCCAGGTTTGCCGCTTTTAACTGCCAGTTCATCGAAAAATAGCGCATTGCTTCTCTTGCATTATTCGCCACTTTAGCAGGAGCTAAGTCAGTTGGTAGCTCACCACTAATAATCCAGTAGTCTTCACCTTTTGTAACTGAGTTTACATACCAAACCCCAACTGCAGGTGGCAAACACTGACATTGCTTCTGGTCCAGACTTTTCGCTTGTATACCTTGAGAGTGACAATATTTTTGAATCTTTACGTGCTCTTCCTGTTGCCAACGCTTAATCTGTTCTTGTTTTTCTTCAGCGCTCAAAGATTCGGGTTGGACATTTTGCGTCATAAAAAAGACCTTCCTTTTGATTTACTACTACAGATATTGAATAGGGCTAACTTCTTCTACCCAATATCAAGAGGCGAACTAAAGTAAGGGATTTAACTGCATAGTTCAAGCACAAAACCATTACGATTTGTTAAAAAGTACCACTATTAACTTGAGGTAATTTCTAGATAACCGCTCTATCTTATTGTAATTAAATAAAATAATCGAATATTCACCTATTGAGCGATTACCGTTTACGTTCCCGTAAATCAAAATTGGCCAATTTTGCCACTGGTCAGAGCTGCCTAAACACCGCTAAATGCCTTGATTTTGGCGGCTTCGGGCCCGAAATCAAGGGCAGATCTTGAGATTAAACTGGCTATTCCAAGGGAGCAGTGGTATCTTTGCGCCACCTTTTTCAGGCTGCAGTCCAAATCTATCGCAATTATGCAAGATTTGGTTTTGCGCACTCGGGTTAGCTAGATTGAACAGGTCCATCAGCTAATCCGTTTTATAAAGCGAAAGTCGGATGACTTTCATCATAATAAGAGCGACATATTTCGCTAAACTTACTAAGTTGTTTTAGGCATGAGTCAGGTATCACCTAAAACATTTTTCGCGCGACACATGAATATTTGAGGAATCCAATGAAACTATTAGACGATTTAGGAATTAAGGAAATTAATTCTGGTGCTTGTTGGGGAGTCGATCAATGGTCAACGGCTCAATCAGAAGTTATAACGTCTTTCAGCCCCGCTAACGGCGAAGAAATAGCCAAAGTCTACGCCGCATCAGAGCAAGATTACGACACAATTGTAGCTAAAGCAGAAGAAGCTTTTGTCGAATGGCGTGCTATCCCAGCCCCAATTCGTGGCGAGTTAGTTCGTAAAATGGGTGAAGCCCTGCGCGAAAAGAAAGATGCTTTAGGTAGTTTAGTTTCATTAGAAATGGGGAAAAGTAAAGCCGAAGGAGATGGTGAAGTTCAAGAAATGATCGATATGGCTGACTTTGCTGTAGGTCAATCGCGCATGCTATACGGTAAGATGATGCATTCAGAACGTCCACAGCATCGTATGTATGAACAGTGGCAACCACTCGGATTAGTTGGTGTAATTTCTGCTTTCAACTTCCCTGTGGCGGTTTGGTCGTGGAATGCCTTTATTGCTGCTATTTGCGGCAACGTTACTATCTGGAAGCCTAGCCCTAAAACTCCTTTAACAGCAGTTGCTGTGCAAAACATCTGTAACGATGTTCTTAAAGAATCAGGTTACAAACCAATTTTTTATATGTTTGTAGACAGCGAATCTAACGCCCTGGCAGAAAAGTTTATTTCTGACAAGCGAGTTAAGAAAATGTCTTTCACCGGTTCATCTGTAGTTGGCAAAATGGTTGGCGTTAAAGTGGCAGAAAGAATGGGCAAATGCCTACTGGAGCTAGCAGGTAACAATGCCCTTATCGTTGATGAAACAGCTAACCTTGAACACGCAATTCCAGCTATCGCATTTGGCGCGGTAGGTACTGCGGGTCAGCGTTGTACGACTACTCGTCGCTTAATTGTTCATGAATCAATCGCAGAAAAAGTAACCAACATTTTAGTAGATGCCTATAAGCAAGTAACCATCGGCAACCCGCTTGATACTAATAACTTAATGGGACCGCTTATTGATGAAACTGCAGTAACAAATTTTGAAAATGCTGTTGCACGAGCCAAAGAACAAGGTGGTGAAGTATTGTTCGGCGGTAATCGTATCGACCGTCCAGGTCACTACGTAGAACCAACGATTATTCGCGCTCAAAATGATTGGGAAGTCGTACAAAACGAAACCTTTGCCCCAATCTTGTACATTATGACTTTTAAAACGATTGAAGAAGCAATCGAATTAAATAATGGTGTTCGCCAAGGTCTATCTTCAGCAATGTTTTCTCAAAACATTAGCAATGCGGAGAAATTTTTATCCTACGCAGGCAGTGACTGCGGTATCGCCAACGTTAACATCGGTACTTCAGGTGCTGAAATCGGCGGCGCATTTGGTGGCGAAAAAGACACTGGCGGTGGCCGTGAAGCAGGTTCCGATTCTTGGAAGGCTTACATGCGCCGTCAAACTAACACAATATTCTGGGGTGACACCCCTACTCTTGCTCAAGGTATCACTTTCAACCTTAGTTAATTCCGATTTCGGTTAACTGTTGAATTTTCTTACCTTGAACAACTTCTTATCGAAACACATGTCGAAAGAACAGCCAGGTTTTGCCTGGCTGCGACATCCAGTTCAATCTCATTAGGAGAAAAACATGGCTGTATTTAATCTTCGCGCTTATGACGACCATGAGAAAGTCGTATTTTGCCGTGACACTGAGTCAGGTTTAAGCGCAATTATCTGTGTTCACTCTACTGCATTAGGTCCTGCTGTTGGTGGTTGCCGCATGTGGGAATACAACTCAGATGAAGGCGCATTAATTGACGCGTTACGCCTGTCTCGTGGAATGAGCTACAAAAATGCATTAGCCGGCCTAAAAATGGGCGGTGGTAAATCAGTAATCATTGGTAACTCAAAAACCATGAAGTCTGATGCATTATTTGAAGCTTTTGGTACTTTCGTCAATAACCTTAATGGTCAGTACTACACAGCTGAAGACGTTGGTATCAATCCAAATGATATGGCTATTGTTCATCGTAAAACAGACTATGTTCTAGGGCTTGAAGGTCGTTCAGGAGATCCTTCTCCAGTAACCGCATACGGCGTATACAAAGGAATGAAGGCGGCGGTTAAACACCGTTTAGGCCGTGATTCATTGGATGGTGTTAAGGTTGCCGTTCAAGGTTTAGGCCACGTTGGATATTACCTCTGCGAACATCTAAGAAATGAAGGCGCTGAATTGATAGTTACTGATATTAATAAAGAGTCTATCGATCGAGTTGTAGGTAACTTAGGCGCAGTTGCAGTTGATAAAGATGAAATCTATTCTCAAGACGTTGATGTTTATGCCCCATGTGCCTTGGGTGCTACCATCAACGATACTACTATTCCGCAATTAAAGTGTTCAGTTGTAGCTGGTGCAGCTAACAACCAGCTTGCTGAAGATCGTCACGGAGACGTCCTTAAACAAAAAGGTATTCTGTACACTCCTGACTACGTTATTAACGCAGGCGGTATCATCAACGTTTCTTTTGAAATGGAAGGCGGCGAGTACAAAAAGCAAGATGCGTTAAATAAAGTAGACGAAATTTACGGCACCTTACTAGAAATCTTCGGTGCTGCCGAAGCAGAAGGTAAAACAACTAACGTTGTTGCTGATGAGCTAGCACGCAAGCGAATCGCAGCGGCTAAAGCTTAGTAGAACCAAATCGGTTCAAATAAAAAGGCGAGAATTATTCTCGCCTTTTTTGTATTTATCAGAATTAGGCTGCCTCCTAATTTAACTCCTCATCTACCCAATATTTAGTCCCTTTCAAAGTTGCTTGCAATGCCAAACCACTTTGCGTCAATTGATAAACCGAAACGTTATCAATAATAGCCTCACCCGCAACAGCTGCTCCTTTATCGCTCGCTTTAGCTGCTGCGTCAGCTTGGCCCCCAAATGTCCATCCGTGTTCAATAAATCTATCGTAGGCGCCTTTGGTATGGAAAACGAAAACAGCTCTAAAGTCCTTTACCCCGGCTCCCAAACCTAAACCAACCTCCCCCATTTTCATATAAGTCACTTTGCCGGTTTTATTGTTCTTTGCCATGCCGTAGCCTCCTCCAAAAGAAGCAAAAATGATATTTACGTTCACGTTGCTAAATACCGCATAGCCTGGCGCTGCACTTACTTGTTTTCGAGTATCCGGTTTTAACTTGAAAAGCTCTGTAAGCACTTCATTTTTCATATTCATTACTGATTGACGTTTTTGCGCGGGCGTGGAACCTGACATAGTCGCACACCCCGCTAGCAAGCTAACTAGCGCCAGTAGTGTTCCCAACTTTATTATTCTCATTTTTCTCTCCGAATTATTTTTGCTACTCAACTTTAAACTAAGGTAGTACTTCTTTCTATTGCAGTCAAAACCATTCGCAATGCATTTTCTACAGTTTGCAAACGTACCGATTCTCGATCCCCGTTAAAATGAAACTGCTTGGCGTTAGTTTGCCCTAAGAGGCAGGTTGCAATACAAACTGTACCCACAGGCTTTTCTTCTGAGCCTCCTCCTGGACCAGCAACCCCAGTAACCGCTACCGTAACACATCGATCAAAGTATTTTTCAGCCCCCCTGGCCATAGCCTCGGCGACCTCGGGAGACACTGCACCATATTGACTAATTAAAGGCTCCGGAACCGATGCCAGTTTTGTTTTACTTTCGTTAGTATAGGTAATTAACCCGCCGGCGAACCAATCAGACGAACCCGCTTGATCTGTAAGCGTTTTTCCGATCCAACCACCCGTACAAGACTCTACTGTGGCCACTTTGATCTGTTTAAATATTAATCTAACTGACAATTGCGATACCAGCTTCTGCATTTTGTTCCCCGGCGGAGTATTGAGAGCCTGTCAAACTATTAACAACAGACTCCAATTAATCTATTTGGTTTAATGCTTAATTCTAGTAAAATTCCAGTTAACAAGAATTAAGACGAATTAACCTTGAAATCTACAACTTCTTCTAAAGCGAAAAAAGCTCCTGTTATCAAGGCAACTAGTGCTCACACTCCAATGATGCGCCAATACCTTGAGATTAAGCAAGAGTATCCAGATATTTTACTATTCTACAGAATGGGCGATTTTTACGAGTTATTCTTTGACGATGCTCACAATGCTGCAGATTGGTTAGGTATCACCCTCACCCACCGGGGAAAATCGAATGGCGAACCAATCCCTATGGCCGGAGTACCATTTCACGCCGTAGATAATTACCTCGCGAGATTAGTTAAACAGGGACGCTCGGTTGCAATTTGCGAACAAATTGGAGACCCTGCAACGAGTAAGGGGCCTGTAGAAAGAAAAGTAGTTAGAGTGATTACCCCCGGAACTTTGAGCGAAGATGCCCTGCTTGAGTCTGACAAAGAAAACCTACTCGCATCAGTCTATTTTTACAAAGGTTCAAAGCAGGATGCTAAATATGGATTGTCTTGGATTGATCTGGCCGGTGGCCAATTCTACTGTAATCAATTTAAAAATGAAGGCACACTGTTCGCCGAAATTGCGAGACTAAAACCAGCCGAAATTCTTGCCGATGAAAAGTTTGCAGATACTCTGCAAACCCAAGGTTTCACGGTTAAACTTCAAGAAGACTGGCAATTTGATTTTCAACAGAACTACCAAACTTTGCTACGGCATTTCAAAGTTAAGAATTTAGATGGTTTTGGTTGCGAGGAAATGCAGGCTGGTTTATGCGCCGCCGGAGCTGCACTTAATTACGCCAAGCTCACTCAGCAGAGTTTACTTGAACACTTAAATAGAATGATTCCCTTTGATAATCAACAGATACTTCATTTAAATGCTCAAACCAGAAAGCATCTTGAATTAACTGAAAACCTATATGGCGAGCAAGACAAAACACTATTTAGCGTCATTAATCGCACCAAAACTGCGATGGGATGTCGTCTCCTAAAAAACTGGTTACACGCACCACTAATTAGTCAAAATAAGATAAACGCCCGACTGGAAAAAGTAGAAAAACTACTCAATACCGGCGAGTTGGATTCACTAAGAAGTTTGTTGACTCCAATTAGGGACATGCAGAGAATTTTAACTCGCATTGCATTACACTCCTGTCGCCCACGAGATCTTACCGGGCTACGTGAAAGTTTGTCAGTTCTACCACAAATGGTTCAGTGGCTAAAGCAGCAAGACGAAACATTATTGTTTGAGTTTGCCGAAGGCATATCGCTTCACCAAGAAACGCTGGATTTATTAGAGAAAGCAGTATTCGATAATCCTCCGGTAGTGATTAGAGATGGCAATGTTATCCGCGAAGGATACAATCAAGAGCTGGATGAGCTACGTTATCTTTCAACCAACGCCAGCGATTTGCTTGCTGATATGGAAGAAAGAGAAAAGCAGGCAACGGGCATTTCGACCCTTAAAGTTGGTTATAACAAAGTACATGGCTTTTATATCGAGATTTCAAAAGCCCAATCTGATTCAGCGCCTTTAACTTACACTCGGCGGCAAACTTTAAAAAATGCAGAAAGATTTATCACACCTGAACTAAAAGAATTAGAAGAAAAAGTACTATCTAGTCAGGCGAAGGCATTAGCCCTGGAAAAACAGCTTTATAAAGAATTAGTAGAAACACTCCAACCACAAGTCAATGCAATGCAATTTACTGCAGAGCAAGTGGCGACATTGGACGTTTTACAGAGTTTCGCAGAAGTGGCCAACCAGGCAAATTTTGTTAGACCGAATCTAAATACCGAAAACAAGATTGAACTAAAATCTGCGCGACATCCGGTTGTCGAAGCATTTCAATTAGACCCCTTTATTCCAAATAATGTTCATCTAGACAAGAATCAAAAAGCACTTATAATCACCGGCCCCAACATGGGCGGTAAATCAACCTATATGCGTATGACTGCGATTATCGCACTGCTAGCGCATTGTGGCTGTTTTGTTCCCGCAGAATCGGCAGATATCCCTATTCTAGACGCCATCTATACAAGGATTGGAGCTTCTGATGATCTGTCGAGCGGTCGTTCGACGTTTATGGTTGAAATGAGTGAAGCTGCTAACATATTAAATAATGCTTCCACCAATAGCCTGGTTATCCTTGACGAAATTGGCCGGGGTACCAGTACCTATGACGGCCTCGCATTGGCTTGGGCAACACTTGAATATTTAAATCTCCAAATCAATCCCCTAATACTGTTTGCAACCCATTATTTTGAATTAACTCAAATAACACGTAGCCACGAGAGTATTAAAAATTTACATTTTGGCGCTATTCAACACGGCGAAAAGCTGATTTTGGATCATCAGGTTCATCCCGGTCCAACAAGCAAAAGTTATGGTATTCACGTTGCCAGACTAGCGGGCGTTCCGCGCCAGGTGCTCGCCATGGCCGAAGACTATCAAAACCATTTAGAAGAAGGCAAACACCACCATTCTGTTGATTTGGATCAAGCCGCTCCGGCTAAAGTTTTGCCGCCAAAGGCCGATCCAAGAATAGCGATGCTTGAAAATATCGATGCGGATGAACTGAGCCCCAAACAGGCTCTGGAACTCATTTATAAATTGACTCGACAAACCGCATTAAGTGAGTAAAATAGCGGCAATTAGTTTTACTGGTACTGTATTAGAATCAAATATTTAGAGTCAGATAGGTAGACTCAAATGGTTCGACTTGAGAATATTGTATATCACCTGAGGAAATGTGGAGCATATAGATGGCTTTTGTAGTAACCGACAACTGTATCCTTTGTAAATATACCGACTGTGTTGAAGTATGTCCGGTTGACTGTTTTTACGAGGGTCCTAATTTTCTTGTGATTGACCCCGATGAATGTATCGACTGCGCTCTGTGTGAACCTGAGTGTCCCGCAGAGGCCATCTTTGAAGAAGATGACATTCCGGCAGATCAAAAACATTTCATTGAACTCAATGCAGAATTAGCACAAAAATGGGATAACATAGTCGATAAAAAAGACCCTTTACCTGAAGCAGCAAAGTGGGACGGCGTTAAAGAAAAGCTTCAGCATCTAGAAAAATAGCATTAGCTTTCTCGAAGCCAGCAATATGCTGGCTTTTTTGACTCACCCGACAAGACAATTGATCTTAGTCAGCGTTAAAATTCTCGCCTTCATCTAATATTCCTTTCAAAATCAAGGAATCTGTTATTTGAATAGTGGTTTACTGAAATGAGTCAAACAAATCTAGCAATTGAGCTACACCAAAAATTAACCTCGAATATAAGTCAAAAAGTAAAACCTCGTATATTCAACTTACTTACACCCGCTCGCATTGGAAAATTACAAAGTTTAATTCCAATGCCAATCAAACTAACGTCAATCGAATTTGTACTAAATCGGCTCTTAAAAGACCCTATTAGTTCTGGCCTGTTTGATTTTCTTGATGGAAGAGTTATCGGAATTCATATATCGGATGCAGATATCTACGCGAGTATTAGCGCAAAAAAGAATTCTCTTCACTGTATTCATATTTCCTCTGAAGAATGTCTACAAAACGAAGCCAATCTTACCATCAATACTGTTGACGCGATTAAACTGATTAACCAGGAGGTAGATCCGGATACACTCTTCTTCAAACGGCGGCTAAAAATTAGTGGCAACACCGAACTCGCGCATTGGGTTAAGAATACGATAGACTCCATCGACCCAGAAATAATCCCCATACTGCTTAGACAATTGCTTGCAGAATACAGCAACTCAATTGTCAAACAATAACTCAGCATTCAAAATTTCAAGCGTATCAAAGAAGACAATTGAGATGATTTTCTATTTCTTCATCTAGCTGTCAAATAACATCACAGACTTGTCACATTCCGAGTCTAGATTAACTAGCAAATAAGAAAATCTAGTTTTACTAATTTTAAATTTTGCAATCTAATCAACCGGAGAACACGGAAATGAACGATAAGTTGTTTGAAACCTTTGCTGACCAAACTAAGTTATTTTTTAGTCCTCTCAAGCAAATCAACCAAGCCTTTGTAAGTCAACTAGAGAAGTTAAACGAATTTCAAGTTGAGTCCGTTAAAGCATACTCAGAAATTGGTTTAAAACGTATTAAATCTGCAATACAAGTTGAGGACGCACAAACTGTTCAAGACTTTGCAAAAAGCGAAATGGAGTTTATGAACGATCTAAACCAAAAACTTCTTGAAGATGCTAAACGGCTCTCTGATATTGGCAATCAGTTTAAAAGTGAAGTAGAAGATCTAATGAAGGAAGCAGTGAATACAACATCTCAAAGTCAAGCTGCACCAAAAGCAAAAACTAAAGCGGCTTAATTTTTCATCCACCAAAGCCCGACAACACAAGATTCTCCACTTAACTTTGTTTGAGGGCTTTTTTCAATATCTAATTAAATTTCCTAAGAGTAAAAGCAATGAATAAATGGCAAGAAGCGATAACTAGCCAAGCTATTTCTAATGCTTATGACTGGCTAAATCAATGGAACAGCCAAGCTATCGCGCATTTACAAAATGTCCCAACTCACGATAATGAAGTCACTCACGCTATTTCGCAGGACTTACTTGATGCTTTCAAACAATTCTCCGAAGGTAAGTTGGGTGACACTCAAAAGGTTGTCTCAAAGCAACTAGCTCTTTGGAAAAAGCATATCGAGTTAACTCAAAATTCATTTGCCAAAAGCTTAGGGCAAAAAACTAACGCTGTAATAGAGCCAGCTCCCGGTGACAGCCGTTTTAGCGACGAAGAATGGGAGCAAAACGTACTGTATGATTATATAAAACAATGCTACTTACTCAATAGTGAATTTATCCTGGAAATCATTGAGGAAAGCGAAGGACTCACACCCGATCTAAGATCAAAGCTGGAATTCTATCTTCGGCAATGGGTGAATGCCATGTCACCGTCCAATTTTGTTGCGACTAATCCTGAAATCTTACGAAAAACTATAGAATCAAATGGCGAGAATTTAATTAACGGACTCGAGCAATTCCAGCAGGACTTAAAGAAAAGTGTAGATGCTGTAAATATTCAAATTAGTGACAATACTGCGTTTAAACTTGGTGAAAACATCGCCGCTACCAAAGGTAAAGTGGTATATCAGAATTCCTTATTTCAACTCATTCACTATACGCCTACTCAGAAGAAAGTGTTCAAACGTCCATTGCTCATTGTTCCACCGTGGATCAATAAATATTATGTCCTCGATCTTCGTGAAAAGAACTCGTGGGTGAAGTGGGCGCTAGAACAATGCCATGATACATTCATGATCTCCTGGGTTAATCCTGACGAAAACTATAGTGATACTTCATTTGAAGACTTCGTAAACTTAGCGGTTATCGAAGCACTTGATCAGGTAGAACTAGAAACTGGACAATCTTCGATAAATTGCATTGGCTATTGCCTTGGCGGCACACTTCTAGCTACTACCGCAGCATACCTTGCGGCGATTGGCGATAACCGGATCGCCACTACAACATACTTCGCCACGTTGCTAGATTTCACGCATCAAGGTGATATCGGTGTTTTCATTAATGACAAAACCTTAACCGCTATTGAAAACGCTATGGAAAAGCAAGGTGTTTTTGATGGTCGAGCCATGGCGGTTACATTTAATTTACTCAGAGAAAATGAGCTGTATTGGAATTATTTTGTAAACAACTATCTGAAAGGAGAAAAACCTTCAGCTTTCGATTTACTTTATTGGAGCTCAGATAGCACTAATATCCCCGCGGCTCTACACAAATTTGTACTTCGCGAGTTATATTTTCACAATAACTTAGTAAAACCCGGAAGCATTAGCATAAATAACACCCCGATAAATCTACAGGACATAAAATCTTCTGCATACTTTGTGTCGCCTCGCCTCGATCATATTGCGAAATGGGAATCCACATATTTAGGCGCTAAAAATCATGGTAAAAAAACTCGTTTTATTATGGGAGAGTCAGGTCATATAGCTGGTATAATCAACCCGCCAAGTAAAGGAAAATATGATCACTGGGTAAACGAAAATGACTTCCCTGCTAAACCTGATCAATGGCTTAAAAACGCGAAGCGTGTTAAAGGAAGTTGGTGGAATGACTGGCAAGATTGGATTTTGAAACTAAACGATGGCAAAGTTGAAGCAAGGATCCCTGGAGAAGGAAAACTGAAAGTAATTGAAGATGCCCCCGGTAGTTATGTTAAGCAGCGAATCGATCCTTTATAAAACGGTTTGTTAACAACTACTCTTGGTAAACAAAAGCTACTCTGACTTTTGTCTATTAGTTAATCTAAAGAGCTTTTTATATCTATAAAAGTTCTCTACTAACTTCTTAGCAGCCCTTAGAAAACTGACTTTATCAGAAGGTCGGTTTTATTTAGGAACTAATGCAAAAATAATCAACAGCAACACAAACATAACTGCAATCATCACGTTTACAAATTGCTCTTGCAGTTTATCATTGTGTTTCTTGTTAGTATCATCGTCTGTTGTCTTCACAAACAACACCTCGTCATAATTTCCATGAAGAATAGACAACCAATACTCCTTTTTTATTACCAGTTTGTGACTAGATCCAAATTGAGATTAAAAAACATTAATTACAAACCCAAAGCTATTATAGATGAGATAACTATTAACTTTTAATCTTGGCTAATTTTTACTCTAGGCTAACTTCTTCTGAAGACTTTCGTTAGTAAGGTGCTTAAGTACATCTAAGGGTTCGCACTTACCTCCATCTTCATTGAAATCTATCGGACCAACAGCTTTCGCTACTTCAATAGCTCGTTTGTTAAGCACCTTGTTTCTTTTGCCTATTCCCATTAGTGCTCCCCCCATAGCACAACGCATAGTAGGAGTTTCTTCTACATTAAATACCTTGCCGTTAATGTCTTCAATGCACTGTAAAAAATATTCATCTGTTAGCGACTTATTACGTTTGTTTTTCGATAACTCGTAGAGAAGACCGTAGCCACATCGCCGCCTTAATTCGTGCCCAGTTGCCAGCCACTCATTTGCAAGGTCAAAAGCAATAGGTGACTTTGCTAAAGTTGCATCACATGAACTAAATACATGTGCAAACAAACCGGCACCTACTCCTTCAACTTGACTCTCCGCTTGCTCCTTTGTAATTTTCTTAGGCTCATCTATCAACAAAGCAATCGTTTTGGCATCATAAATATCAGTTTCCCATAACTCCAAGGATAATTCGTGGCTGCGGCCTACTTTCTTAGCTAACTTGCGCAATTGAGTGAGTCCAATTCCATAACTTTTGAGACCGGCGGTATTTTTCATTTTGTTCCAATTATCTATACCTCGCTGGTTCTGGTTTTCCTTTAGTAATTTGATCACTTCATTTTTTGTCATAGTCGTCGTCCCATATATCTCTGCTATAGCAAAAACGCTATCTAAAAAGTTTAAGCTGCCAAACCTGATCGATGTGCGAATTTGCATTAGATGGTTTATTTTATTACTTTAGTATAATAGTTCTGATGGTAAGTTAAATCTACAAATGGAATAAAGTCGAGTTAACTTTAGGTTTGGGGGGCAGCTTTACTGGTATATGATGCAATTAAATAGAAGGTTCGAAGCAGGATTTTCACTTATCGAGCTATTAGTTACTTTGGTCGTTATCAGTATACTAGGCGCTTGGATCATTGCAAAGATGGTCAATATTCAAGATGAAGCTGAGCTATCAAAAGTAAAGTCAACTGCCGCAGATTTTAGAAGTGCGGTGAAGTTTGTTCAATTAACCTTTCAAATTCAAAATAGAACTATAAGAGTACAAAACTTGCCAAATTTCGGTCAAGGAAACGTTGATACAAACAATATTGGATTTCCAATCGGGATTGATAAAGGCAATGGAAACGAAAATATTGGCCGCGGCAACGCCGGCTGCCAAGGTGTCTGGAACGGTATCCTTAACACATCTATGACTGCCGGTACGGGCGCTTCAAACTCATTTCAGACCTATCGACATACAGGTAACAGGGTATGCAGCTTCGTATATCGCGACAACGGAGATTCACAAGGAAGGTCGAGCGCACTGTTGATCATTCAATATGACTCGAGAGACGGACAAGTTTACGTTTGTGGAAGTCAAGCAGGCTTGTCTTCTTGCCCATTTTAGTCTTTTGGGGTAGCGCAACCAGGGCCTCTGAATAAATTCGCACCTTGTGATTATTCCTTCGCGTATCCAATACACTCCACTTCAACTCTAGCACCAAAAACTAACTCTTTAATTGCCATTGCACTGCGTGCTGGATAAGGCGCCTTAAAATAAGAAGAATAAACTTTATTGAATGCTTTGTAGTCATTAATATCGGTAAGCATAATTAAACACTTGACCACATTATCCATTGAGTAACCGTAGCGTTCTAACGTGCGCTTAATATTCGACATAGTTTGATTAGCTTCCGCCTCGAAAGACTGGTTAGCCAATTTCGACGTTTTTGGATCGATTCCGATTTGACCGGACATATAAAGTGTATTGCCTACTTTTACAATTTCGGTAAAAGGTAACGCAGGATCGGCTGGTTTCGAATTTAAATGTTCAACCTGCTTTGTGGTTGAATTGGCAAAAACTTTGGTGGAGGCAGCTAGAGTTAATATAAAAGCAATCCCAATAAGTACCGTTATTGATGTTCGCATACGTTTGCTCCTTATTAGTCGGTAAATTTTTCTATTTTTCGGCTGTTAGATACGGTAGAAGAATCTTAGGAAGTTCTTTAGCGAACTTGTTTACCTCTAGTTTGCTTGCAATAGCCGGTGTTAAATCAGGATATAAGACCTTGTCGAGCAAGCTAGTAATAATGATAAAAATAACAGAGTCCGCCGCATTGGTTTTACCTGCGACAGTTATTTCTTTTTTAAAACATAAAATAATGTTAGATAAGCGTTGGTAAATGACCTTGCGGTCGACCGACGTATCTGAATCCAACAGTTCTGTTTGTAAGCGAGAATTTAAATGCAAAGTACGAAACACGCTTTTATTCTCTTCTAAAAACTGCCACGTTTCGATTGATAATGTTTCAAGCACCTGCTTTAACGACTTAAATTCTAGTTTTTCCAAGGAGTCGACCCAACAGGAAAGCCTTTGACCAAAGTCTTGGTATAGCAAAGGCAGTAAAGACTCTTTATCCTTAAATCTGCGGTAAAAAGTCCCAACTGAAACGCCTGCATTTTGAGCAAGTTCTTGAATTGTTATATGCTCAAAAAACTTGTCTTTTAAACAGAAGTGTAAAGCGTTTAGCAATTTACGCTGAGTTTCCAGGCTTCTTTGCTGTTTTGGAGTTATAACACTATTTTCTGGCATTATTTTGGCCAACTTAATACTTTTTAGTTAGCCAGATAATGCTACTTTTCGACCAAAACAGCAATAGGATAGTGGCGATCAGACTTCGGCAAATTGCTAATCAATTAATGCAAGCCCACCACCGACTTTGTCGCTTCGATCAGCTTTTTAGAACTATATCCAACACCTTCTTTGAACACTATTTCCATATTTCTTATAGCTGCTGGCTCGGCTTTTAAGTCGCCATCAATCAAAACGAGATCCGCCCTTTTGCCAACTTCAATCGAACCTATTAATTTTCCGCGCTCTAAGTAGTTTGCAGCATTAAGCGAAGAAATTTTAATCGCCTGCTCAACATCGAAACCCGCTTCTACCAGTAGTTCTACTACTCGTTGGTTGGAAAAACCTGCGATTACTCCACCATATCCGGTTGGATCAGTTCCGGCCATTAATTTTCCTCCCGCTTCAACGAATTTCTTTTCCAGTGCCATCATTTTTTTAAACACTATCGGCCAGGTAGCATTTTCTTGTTTGGCAATCTTTTCCCAGCGAGACTCATATTGATCTCGCACCTGCGGAATTAGAGCTTGCAAGGCCTCCGGGTAAGCTTTCGGCCTACCTTTTGTATAAGTCTCGAATACCGGTAACGTAGAAGTTATTGTGACTCCCTTTTGAACCAGGAACTCAATCAGTTCATTCACTTCTTTTGAATTAATATCTAGATCAACCAACGACTGATGTACTCCCTTCCGAGGACATTCATTTTTCTTTTTGTTTTTTACGAAATCCGTGGAAGCAAAAAAACCATGTTCTAAGTTATCTATGCCTAATTCTGCGGCCTCACGATAAGTAATTGAGCATAAATGCGCGGTAACCTTCTGTTTGCGTTTATGCGCCTGCTTTATAACTTCAGCCAGCTCATCTTGGCGAATATGCATGTAAGCCTTATACGAAGTTACCCCTTCAGAACTCCAATATTCCATCATTGCGCGCGCGTTCTCAGCATTTCTCAACGGCTTGACCTTAAGAATCGGTAAACCTGGTCCGTTCAGATATGGCGCGGTTACATCAATATCAGGACCTATGCTTTTACCCTTTGCTATCGCATCCTTTAAGTTCAGATCGGCATACGGAGCGGTAGTTCCAGCAGTTCTTATGGTTGTCGCGCCGCCGGCAAGATATAGCCTTGGGAAGCTGTAGAGCATTTCAGTATAATTTGCTTTTCCAGTTGGATAAAACATATGTTCATGCATCATTACCAGTCCGGGAATTAGGGTTTTACCTTTGCCATCAATGATCTTTATGCCTTCAAAAACCTTTAGTTCTTCAGTCTTACCGATAGCTTTTACTTTCCCGGACTCTAAAATGACTGTTTGGTTGTAACGGGTCTTTTCGCCGGTGCCATCTATTAGAGTCACATTTTTTATCGCTAACTGCTTATGCTGATATTGAATAAATTCACTATCTTTAGCCCACAAATTAACAGTCCAAAGCAAGCTAACAGCAGCAAGAAATTTAAACAATAACCCGGAAAACAGCATTCTACTCATAATTGCACACCTAGTTTGGATCAGGAAAGTCACACATATAATATACAGCAACCAGCAATATGTAAATATAGATTCACATTATATTATCTTGAAGAGTTTTGTTTTATTGTGCACAATTCAGACTTGTATCTTAATACAAAGTTTATATAAACAAACTGAACCCTTTAAGTTGTACTAACCATGAGTAATTTCTCTGCCCAGTTTCAAGTTGGCAATGTACTTGTTGATCCTAGCGCTGATCAATTGGCACTTGCAGAACAAAAAATAGAAATTCAATCGATGGCAATGAAAGTGCTTTGCTTTTTTGCCAGCAACGGTGGAAAGCTCGTTACCCGGGATGATTTGCGTGAATCTGTTTGGCAAAATACAACAACTTCAAATCATACGATTAATAATCATATCTATAGTTTACGCCAGTCATTCGCTAAACTAGACCCCGATACCAAGTACTTTCATACCGTAACTGGACGTAACGGCAATGGCTATCGATTACTAGCCCCGATAATACCCACAGTCCAGCCTCAACCAGCTGTGCCTGAAAAGCTTGATAAAAATAAAAGTCCAAATGCGGCAGATAATCAGAAACTACCCAAGTTAAAGCGCCTAAAATTCATCGCAATATTTTTAATTTTGGGTTTAGCTGGCATAATCTTGCGCCACTACTTTTATTTAAGTCCAAGCCATATCCAAACAACACAATTAACTTTTGAAGATGGCCGAGAACAAAGTCCAGCAATAAGTAGCGATGGAAAAATACTTTTATACTCGCACCGAAAAATACAAACAAAGTCTTGGGAGCTTTATTCAAATATTGTGGGACAAAAATTAGCAGCGACTAAGGTTTTCGACTCAAACAACAACAATGATAACTTCGTTAGCATTTCTCCGAGTAATAAATATATTGCTTTTAGGCGTTTAAAGCATGACGAAGAAGGTATATACATAGCTGATTTCGACGTAATAACTCTGACCGCAAAGAATCCACGTCGAGTTATTTCACTCCAACGATTTAACCTTTCTCCTGAAGTCAGTTGGTATAACGACAATCTGTTCTATTACACCGTTAGGTCAGCGTCATGGGCCCCTAATAGGATTTTCTCATATCGTATTGATACCGGTGAAACTACTGCTATCAGTTCTCCAGCAATTAAAAGTAACGGCGATATTGCGCTTAGCCTATCTCCCGATCGCAACTGGCTTGGCATAATCCGGACTGAAGGTTATCTTGATAATCGGTTAGTCTTATACCACCTACCCACAAAAACTTTTTATAGAACAGAAGCGCCACTTAGTGAATATGCAATAAAAATCAGTTTTAGTGACGATAGCAAGGCTGTCTATTTTGTCGATAACAAAGGTTACCTCTCAAGTTATCATATAGAATCTGAGCAAATAGATCGTATTTCCGATACAAGATTTTTGGGTTACTGGCCGTTAAAAATTCCAGGGAAAAACCAGTTTATTTTACAACAGGAATGGGGACTTTCCTCTCTTACATCGGAAATCATCAGTATAAATAACCCTAGAAAAAATGGCGATGCGGCAGTTAATGTTATTGCCAACAATGGCCTGGCGATAAGGGCTATTGAAGGGCTTGGTGACTCAGGGCTACTTTTTGCCTCGCTCAAGCCTAACTATCATGTAGAGTTATGGCGCTATCAGAATGGTACAACTTACCAATTAAAAGAATTTAATCAAAGGGAACACTATCGCTACCCACTAAGTTTTAACTGGCAACAAGGTACTGACAAAGCACTTCTGTCTGTTGATAGATCCTGTCGCCTGGTTAATATCAATACAGGAAAAGATACGCCGCTCTGTCCAGCAGATGAAAAAGTCTATGCAGGAACCTTCTCAGACTATGATAAAACTGTCCTCCTAGCATCCTTTGAGAGTGGTAGACCTGAAGTATTAAAGATGGGAGCTTCTGGCTATCCGCTCGAAGTAGTCGAAGAATTGATCAAAGCCAATATGGCTAAACAGACTGTGGACGGACAGCTCTATTATAGGGTTGAACCAGGCGCAGATATTTTTCGCTACGACCCTCAAACCAAACAAACCGAGTTGCTAATAGACAGAGCATATATTGCCAATGGCTACTCTACAAATGACTTTGTTGTCGTCCAATCAGGCATATATTTTATGGACAAAGTAGCTGGTAAGAACAATGCCGTCTATTTTTATAGTTTCGCAGAAAAATCGATTGAACATGTTGTAGATAGCCCTAATTATTATCCCAACATCGTATTGAGTCCTGATGAAAAGTTAATCTATCTAATCCGTGCTACAGATAGCGACACTCAACTAAATCTGCTCGAATAAGATCTGGGGTACAAGCTCAACATGACCAGATCATGAATTGAGCGCAAAAGTTGCTGATAAAGTGATAATTATTTATCAACTGTTTGACTTTTAAAGAATTTTTACGCCAAAATCATTTTTTATCATTAATCAATATTGTGTACAACTATCTGATTTAATTATTATTCCTTCTCTAGAAATTTCATAACAGGCGTAATTTGCTCATCATTCCCCCCTCTCAGTTGATTAAATATTATTTCTAAAATTTGTGTTAGATGACATATTTCGAATATCAATACTGGCAGCTTACTGACCAAAAACTGAACTAATTACAAAATTTTCATCCAGTAAGCGATGTAAAAATTAGGCGTCGTTAAGGTTTAGCGTGTCGGCTCAATCTTTTCGAAAAATAAAAGGGGTTGCTCAGTATTAGTGCTGAGTAGGTAGGTTGAGGTATTTTTCTAACTTATGAATGCAATAATAAAAATGAAACGGTCAACAATATTTGGGGGATTAGAAAACCCAAAGAATAAATCTTATCGCCAATTAAGTTCCGCCGGTTTTTATTGGAGTCTACTCAAACTATCGTTAACCAAAGATAACATAGGAGAATCCATAAAATGAAGTATTCCAGCGGCAGTTTTAAAAGACAGCTACTAACGAACTCATCACCACCGAAGATAACATTAGCATTGCTGTTTCTTTTGTTCAGCCAATTTAGTTACGCTTGTGATCCTGAAGCTTTTATTACAACAAATTCTGACCGGATTATTGAGGAGATTTATGCGCAAGGCGATCTCTATGGTGATTGTATCGGAGAACTATTCGAAGTTGACGCGGACACAGCAGAGATTATTTTTAGAACCAACACACTATTAGATGTGGCAGAGGAAGCTAACTCCTTGGCTCGTAACTACAATGGCGGTGGAAATAATAATTTACGGGATCTTTTTTACTTTCTGAGAGGCGCATATTTTGTCGATTCGCAGTATTCTAGCTTCTCAATTGATGACAGTGTTTATGCTGCGAGCGTAACAGCTATTCAGACTCTGGTAGACAATAGTTATCTTTATCAAGCAAACAGTTCTCACGCTGATTTGCTGTACAATGCAATTGTCGTAATCGATAGCATCGGAGCGCATTCGGAGTTTTATTCCTTGATGAAAGATTGGATCACCAGTTGGAATCAAGACTATCAGAATGTGGAAGATATGGATTTGGTCATCAGTACGTTTACCTATTTGTTAAAGCGCACTATTTCTGATTACGACTTTGAAGAAGAAGTACTTTTAAACGATCCTACGATTGTCTATGCGCTTAATGATTACCTTGATAACAGTTGGATGCTTGGCACTGAAATGGAAGCAACTCTAGCTGATGGTGCATTGTTGCTCGGCAGGCTCACTGCACTTGAGTGGTACGGTAACGCTAATAATATTGAGTCACACGTTGACGCAGCCTTAGATGACTTGTTTTCTCGATACAGTCCGACGGGAACCGGAAAATCTCTGTGGGGAAATGCTGCCGGAGAAGTGCTTTGGTATGGCGATTGTTCCAAGTATGATTCGGATGTATGTAATTTTGAATCGGCATTTGTTGAGCCCCTGCTTAACGATGTTTATTGGTGTGACGATTTTCTGGGCAACGGCAGTAACACAAAAATTCGTGCTCAAGATATGACAACGACTCAGGCGCGGGAAACCTGTGAATTGCTTGATGATGAACTCTCTCGATTCAGCGACCGATTTGGCAATACCGTAGTTAAGAATGATTTTAGTGATATTCTCGAAATGATCATTTTTAACAGTAAGACCGATTATCAAATCTATAGTCCGAGCATCTTTGGTAATAGTACGAATAATGGCGGCATTTACTTGGAAGGTGAACCTTCAGATCCTGATAATATAGCTCGCTTTATCACATTTGAATTTGATGATTCAAATAACCCCGGCGAATTTGCGATTAAAAATGTTGAACATGAATACGTTCATTACTTAGACGGCCGGATTAATCGCTACGGGAGCTTTAGTACTAGTTCTCCGTCAAACGGTGGCGATATCGTCTGGTGGACCGAAGGATTAGCCGAATACGTAGCTTGGCAAGACAATAGCCCCTACGCGCCAGACGCAATGGTTGAAGGCTACTACCGGTTAAGTGAAGTATTTGTAACTGACTACAATGACAGCATCGCACGTATCTATGATTGGGGCTATGCAGCGAGTCGCTTTATGAAAGAATGCCATAGCGACGACGTAGATATAATTCTCGAAAATATTCGAAAAGGTGATTACGGGGCTTACCGCCGCTACCTGGAAAAAATTGGCGATCGTTATGATAACGAATTTGACAATTGGACCCCGGGATTAGCTGCGAATGAACCGAGCCATATCACTGATAATGCCTGTGACGGTACCAGCACGAACTCTTCAAATATTAATCTGGTGGCTGAAACAATACAGAATGGAGACTCAATTCCTGTCAGCCTAGGCGAAGCAGAGGAAACTCTTTTTAAAGTATCTGTAGCCAATAATAACTCAAATATTACTGCCAGCCTTAGCAACGAGAATGGCGATGTTGATATTTATGTATTGGCTAACGAGCCAGCCTACCAAGCCGGCTACGATTGTAAGGATGATGAAATATGTAACATTAATATCTCCGGCGCTAATGAGTATTACATAATGTTGCGCGGCTACTATGATGTAAACTCAGCCAACCTCACTGTTTCATTCGATGGCTCCTCTCCTCCTTCTGGCGATGAAATCGAACTTACCAACGGCAGTGAAATAACTATATCAACCGCAAATGGTGAACAAGTAAAAGCATTCATTGAGGTACCTGGAGGCGCTTCTAACTTGGTCGTATCCATTAACGGTAGCAGCGGTGATGCAGATTTATATGTGAACCGAGGAAGTTATTCTGATTCGTCAAGTGCTGACTGTTTTAACAACATTGGAGGCAGCAATGAAACTTGTGACGAATCCAAGTTAGGCACCACCCAAGCGGATACTTACTATGTTGTAGTGGAAGGCTACAATTCTAGCAGTTTCAGTAATGTTACTTTGTCAGCTTCATATGACGGTGGTACAGAACCGCCATCAAATCCAGATCAAATTGAACTATTTAACGGAAGCGATATTGTTATATCTGCAAACGCCGGAGAGCAAATTCGCGGATTTATTTCAGTTCCCACAGACGCCACCAATTTAGTTATTTCCATCCAGGGAGACAGCGGCGATGCAGACCTATACGTTAATCGTGGCAGCTATTCCGATTCGAGCAATGCGGATTGTTTTAATAATATCGGTGGTAGTAATGAAGTGTGTGGTGAAAATCAATTCGGTTCAACTACTCATGAGACCTATTACTTTGTAGTCGTTGGATACAATAACAGTAGTTTTAGTGGTGTTACTCTGTCTGCTTCTTACGAGACGTCTTCCAATCCTCCCGCAGAAGATTTTGAAGTTAATGTAGCCAATGGAGAATATCAACACTTCCAAGTTGAAGTTCCCGCTGGTGCCTCAAGTATTGAAGTTAATCTCGATAAAAATGGAGGTTCCGCGATGTTGATGATAAATCATGGATCACAGGCGTCTGCGCGGGTTTACGATGCAAGGGATACTGGAGGCAATCAAGTTAGCCTGAGCAACCCGGCTGCCGGCACTTGGTACATAGCAGTACGTGGACG
The DNA here is from genome assembly GCA_026196875.1 of Kangiellaceae bacterium. Taxonomy (GTDB): domain Bacteria; phylum Pseudomonadota; class Gammaproteobacteria; order Enterobacterales; family Kangiellaceae; genus Aliikangiella. Next base: position 52,653 of record JAPHTP010000087.1, on the reverse strand, counting down.
TAACGATGGTATTAACAATGGCACACTAGCCATAGATATCCAATAAAAGATATCGAATAAAAGCTATCTAACTACATTTTCATCTATAAGAATCATGTTTGTACCTCTTAGGCTCAAGTACTCGTGTCTTGGGCCACTTTTTCCAATGATTCTTATCACACTAAGAAGACTGTAACGAGGAATACCCCATGAAGATAATATTATTTTTTATCTCACTTATTCTCATAATTGTTTTTTATGTTTCAAGCAATCATAAAACTAAACTAACTGAGGAAGTAATCTCAATAAATACTCCCTTAAAGTCAACTGGCAATCCAAGCAATGTAAACGATACTTATCGTTCAATCACGAGAGAAGAGGCATCAATTTTATTACGGGATACGAGTTCGCCTTCTGCCTCTCGCACATTACTTAATCCTCTGTTAGTGAATCAAAACTTAAGTAATGAACAAAAAGTAGAGCTTGAAAAACTCAGTCACCTCACAGGTCAAATGCGTAAAAATTTATTAGAACAACACAAACTTCTACCCTCAGATATCTATCGACAAAAACTCGCCAACATTCGAACGAACTTCGATAAGAAATTGGTTTCGATTTTAACTGAAAAACAACACCGACAATACTTAAAAAATACGACTCAATTGAAAGAGTTTCGAGAGAAACACACACACGACCACGAAAATCCTTCTGTTTTCCAAAGGAGTAAAACAAGAACAAAATCAGCGCATAGTAATCGTTAATTCTGAGTTCATACTCAATTTACATACAAAAGCTATGGTTTCCTAGCATTTCGCAAGTGTTCAATTTCGCTTTGCGTTTATCGTATAAGCCTAAAAAGCATCTTCTATTTAGCAGTTTGCTAGCACAGACTTGTTCGGGTTCAAGTTTGGCCAAACCAGCAGTTTGTTCGAGCACCTCGACGTAGCTTTTCCAGGTCCTTTACAAATATTCCCGCTTAAGCTTAAAAATCCTGGCTAATTTTTCGAAGATTTATTTTGCAAATCACTTTTAAATAAATTCATTAACATCTCTATATCATTAGCCTTAACATAGTTAGGTCTAAACACAAAAGCTATAGTTCGATGTGGACCAGGCTCATTCAAATGAATAGCCCTTAAGTCAGACTCGTTGTGGAGTAATTGTTCTAAAGCCATTTCAGGCACAAAAGTTGTCCCCATTTTACCGGCGACCATTTGGATAATCGTATGTAAGCTAGTTGAATTAAAGTTTGAGTCTTGTTGATGATTTTTTTGCCGGCAAGCTGCCAAAGCATGGTCTTTTAAACAGTGACCGTCCTTCAATAACATCAACTTATCTAATTCCATCTCATTGGTAGTTATTTCTCTTAATTGACTCGAACATTCATCTTTGTGACTTACCCAGTAAAAGTCTTCGTGCCAAAACTCAAAACTCAATAAGCCATCAATAGGATAAGGTAATGCGATTATTGCAGTATCGAGTTCGCCATTCCTTACCATATCTACTAGTTCAAGCGATTGTGCTTCGGTAATCTTTAGTTGAAACTGTGGAAACTCTTTTCGAACGGTAGGTAGAACTTTGGGCAACAGATACGGGCCTATAGTTGGTATAACCCCCATCGTCATAGGAGTACACAATGGACTTTGTTTTAATTGAGATAATTGAACTAACTCATCCATTTCCAACTTTATTTTTTTTGCTTTATCGAGAACTTTTTTTCCGTAGCATGTAACAAAGACATTCTTATTATTTCTTTCAAAAATCTGAAGACCTAACTGTGTCTCCATCTCATTAATTGCAGAACTTAAAGCAGATTGAGATACATTGCACATCTCTGAAGCTTTTTTAAAGTGCAACGTTTTTTCTACCGCCAGAGCATAGTTGATCTGCTTTAAGGAAACCATATTTTTATGTTCAGTAAAAGCGAATGTGAAATTCAGTTTAATGCGATTTAGTTGAAATAAAAACTCCCTTATAGTTTTTCTATCAACCAATTAGACAATAACTATTTAAGTGGAGAAAATAAACATGAAGCTGACTAAACTCATTTCTGCGATACTCACCGCGGGTATGGTGTGCTCCGGGGCATCTCATGCGGCGAGTTCCAACGGTGAAGCGAGAACCAATCAATTTTGGTGGCCAGACCAACTCAATCTAAGCCCGCTACGTCAACACGGAGTCGAATCTAATCCCTATGGCGCAAGTTTTAATTATGCCAAAGCCTTCGCCACATTAGATTTAGCTGCCGTTAAAAAAGATATCGAAAAAACCCTTACAGACTCTAAAGACTGGTGGCCGGCAGACTGGGGACATTATGGTCCGTTGATGATAAGAATGGCTTGGCATAGCGCTGGTGTTTATCGAGTCCATGACGGGCGCGGTGGAGCCGCCGGAGGCCAACAACGTTTCGACCCGCTAAATAGTTGGCCAGATAATGCCAACCTGGATAAAGCTCGCCGCTTGCTATGGCCAGTTAAACAAAAGTATGGTCGTAACCTTTCCTGGGCAGATTTGATGGTTCTTGCCGGCAATGTAGCACTTGAGTCGATGGGTTTTAAAACCTTTGGTTTTGCAGGCGGTCGTAGTGACGACTGGGAACCAGACTTGGTTTATTGGGGACCAGAAACCGAATTTCTAAAAGATAAGCGTAGAGATAAAAAAGGCAAGCTAAAAGGTCCTCTAGCAGCAGTTGAAATGGGTTTAATTTATGTAAATCCTGAAGGCCCTCACGGCAATCCAGATCCACATTTAGCGGCTAAGGATATCCGAATGTCATTTGGTCGAATGGCCATGAACGACGAAGAGATAGTCGCTTTAATCGCAGGAGGCCATACATTTGGTAAAGCCCACGGAGCCAAAAGTCCAAAAAACTGTGTAGCAAAAGAACCTGCAGCGGCGCCCATAGAAGAGCAAGGTTTTGGTTGGAAAAACCGATGTGGCTCCGGTAAAGGTGCCGATACTATCACCAGTGGCCTTGAGGGAGCATGGACTGTGACTCCAACTCAATGGTCTACCAATTTCCTCGACAATTTAATGAACTTTAATTGGGTTTTAACTAAAAGTCCTGCCGGAGCTAAACAGTGGAAGCCTGACTTTAAAGGCGCCGAAAATTTAGTTCCTGACGCTCATATTAAAGGCAAACGTAACGCGCCGATGATGTTAACAACAGATATCGCACTTAAAGAAGATCCTAAGTTTCGAGTTATCGTCGAACGCTTCCGTAAGAATCCTGCTGATTATGAGCTCGCTTTCGCAAAAGCTTGGTTCAAACTAACTCACAGAGATATGGGGCCGCGCGCTCGATATGTTGGAAAGGAGATCCCAAGTGAAATTCTACTTTGGCAAGATCCTTTACCTGAAGCCAACTATCAACAAATCAGTAGCGGTGATGTTGATAAGATAAAAAAGCAAATTCTTAAGTCTGGTTTGACTACTTCAGAGTTAGTTCGAACTGCTTGGGCATCTGCTTCAAGCCATCGCGTAACTGATATGCGAGGTGGCGCTAACGGAGCAAGAGTTCGCCTAGAGCCCCAAATTAACTGGTCAGTAAATAATCCCGCCGAACTCAACAAAGTAATCAAAAAATTAGAACGAATTCAGATCTCATTTAACAAATCATCAGGAAACAAAAAAATCTCTTTAGCAGATGTAATAGTTTTAGCTGGTGCAGCAGCAATCGAACAAGCTGCGCAAAAAGCTGGATACAAAACTCAAGTCCCATTTGCAGCTGGCCGAGTAGATGCAACTCAGGCTCAAACAGAGGTGGACTCATTTTCATACCTGGAACCAACCGCTGACGCGTTTAGAAATTACTTTGATAAGTCCAGTTACATGGGCCCCAGTGAAATGATGGTAGATAAAGCCAACATGCTTGGATTAACCGTTCCCGAAATGACTGTACTAATCGGAGGGCTGCGAAGTCTTAATACCAATTTTGACGGAAGTTCTCATGGCGTGTTTACGACTAAACCGGGCACACTTTCTAATGACTTTTTTGTAAACCTTCTCGATATGAGAACAGTCTGGAGCAAGTCTTCTAAAGAAGGGATCTATAATGGAAAAGACAGACAAACAGGTAAACAAAAATGGACGGCAACACCTGTTGATCTTATCTTTGGCTCGAATTCCGAGTTAAGAGCAATCGCCGAAGTTTATGCATCCGATGATGCTAAACAAAAGTTTGTTGATGACTTTGTTAACGCTTGGGTAAAGGTAATGCTGCTAGACAGGTTTGATTTGAAGTAACTAAATCGATAAGTATGACGTTGGAGCATAGTTTGGTACTCTGCCGGGCTATGCTCCATAAAATTGCTCAAATATTACTAATATATCGTGTACAACTTGACTCACTTACGCACCAGGTTTAATTCAGAAAACTCCTCCCCCGCGTTACTCAGATAAGACTCTTTTCTCTTTATTTTCATGGACGAATTATCTAACTCAAAACCGAGTGAATGTTGATGAGAGTCTTCAAGGCTTGCTAAATTCGTCGCATCAAGAAACTTAAATGAAATACGGTTTAAGTCTTTAGAGCCAATCAGTTTTAGTCTTGGTTGATTGCCTTGCGGGCAGTAATGAGTAGCGATTAAATCACTTCCATCTTGATGGTAGATAGTTAACGAGTGTTTTTTTCCTTGGTAAAGCCATGTTTCAACTAACGTGCTGTTATTTGCAGTCAGCTCAAACGAAATATTTAACTTTGAATCTTTATCCCCTTCTTTGACCCATACGCCGACCAGCGATTTCATTTTATTAAAAAACTCTTCTCCATTCCCTTTATTGTTTGGTTTAACTTCGGCAATCGTCCAATTAGATATTAAACATAAAAATGTCAGTACTATGCCTATTATATTTTTCATAACTTCCCTCACGGTGCTATCGCTAGCCTAGATAGCCTTCGTATCAAACTATTGCTGTTGTTTTAATTCGATTCTAGCATGCTCTAAGGTTTAGTGGCTTCCACAATTAAAAACTCGCCTTCATCAGAAGTACTTAAACTTCTGATTATCGAGACAAAACCAGATGACCCAAGCAAATCTCTTATCCCTTCATAAGCTTTTAAACTCGTATCGACCTCAAGGTCTCCTTCAATAGGCATGTTTAAATCTTCGCAGATCCAGATACGCCCGCCCGATTTCAATCCGTTAAAAATAGTCGACATTGCCAGTTTGGGCTGCTGCCAGTGGTGGACTGAAAAGGCAGCGATAACCAAGTCTAGAGAAGTGTCTTCTGCTACCCGCTGTTCAGCACCAGCTTGAATAAACTGGATTTGGCTTGACCTTAAATCGGCTTTTTCTTTTCGCTCATTGGCAAGCGCGATCATCTTTTCTGTGGGGTCGAGTGCCGACACCTTAACCGATTGAGCACTTTGAGCTAAACAAATGGCTAAAAAGCCTCCGCCGCATCCAAGTTCGAGAATGCTATATCCGGGTTCTACTTTTGCTAGTCCTGGTATTTTGCGGTGAAACTCGAGCTCACCCCACCTCTCATCATAAGATATTGCATGACTATCATTCCAATTGCCCATTTCCAAACCTCTATTAGTTAATAACTACAGCTATCTTGCCAGAAGCTTATTATGCGCAACAGTGCTAAACTTTAGCTTAAATCGGCTTATTCTTGGCAGTTAATAGTTCTTTGCATTCATATCATTCAATAGATTCCGGCTTTGCTCATATAGACAAGCTACATAACGAGAAGCACGCTGCACACGAAGAATACGTTATCACTTTAATGTTAGCGGGTTATGTGACGCTGGAAGGTGAACAAAGTGTACAGATCAAACCCGGAATGCTCACTCTGGTTCCTTCAGGTATACCTCATGCTTTATTGCAAGGCAGAGATATGCAGGTTCATTGGCTAAGTTTTACTGCCAATAGCCTTCGTCTAGATGAAAGCCAGGAATTGATGCTTCCCTTCGCTCAAGTACGCAAAGGGGCTTTACCGATTTTTAAGCTTCACGAAGACAGACTTAACTTTGTGATCAAGTTATTCCGCGAATTACAGACTGAATTATCAAACAACCAGTCGAAAAAAGTTTTGGAAAGTCTTGTTTGCCTTATTCTTAACGAGGCCAGGAAAGCTTCTAAACTAACTTCTGTAGATTTAGGGGCGGAGACTAAGGTCAGTAAAGCACTGCAATATATTCAGGCGCATAGCTGTGAAGGTATTTCGTTAAAAGATGTGGCGGCGGCTCTTCATATTAATGATTCCTATCTGGCAACCAAGATAAAACAGTCAACCGGGTATTCAGTTGGACAATGGCTCACTAAACATCGACTATCACAAGCATTAGATTTATTAGCTAATACCGACGAAACTATGGAACAAATCAGTTTTCGCATTGGCTGGCAAGATGTTACTCACTTTATTCGACAATTTAAAAAGGCCTATAACAAAACCCCAGCCGCTTGGCGGCGAGAACATATACAGAAGCACTTGGAATAGGATATACCGTACTTTACAAAAAAAGTGTTCTACCTTTGTTTGCCCATAACTATTCCTCGAAGAATTATCCCGTTAAAAGCTACTTCATTTGGAGTACTCTAAAAAAACCGAGACTAAGGCACTATCTAATAACTAACCCCTTCTCCAAATACTCAGAAAGATGAATACCAAACGCCGAGTCTTCAAAAGCATTAGCAATTTTCAAGCTCAAGCTTGAATCACTTAAATCAATGATTTTCTCGCTAGTCTTTTGTTTGTATTCATTTAAAACTAATAATACCTTAGGTAAATGACTGAGGGTTTTCGGACGAGTTATTACAATTCCAACCGAGCCATTATTCAATTCAACAATAGCTCCCAACGGATAGATCCCTCTCCACTTTATAAACTTCATCAATAGCTCTCCATCAAACTGGCTATTTTTAAAGTTAAGCATTTCCTTAAATGCGTGGGCCACTGGAGAACTCTTTCGATAGCGCTGGATTTTAGTCAAGGTGTCGTATACGTCGACTATGGTCACAATGCGAGTATTATAGGTTATCGACTCGCCAGTTAACCCTCTCGGATATCCACTGCCATCCAATCTCTCATGATGGCTATAGGCGACATCAATACAGGATCGCGTTAGATTGCTTTTCCCAGAAAGAATATCCAACCCAAATTTTGGGTGTTCCTCTGCCTTTTCGCGCTCTATAGAATTTAACTTACCCTTTTTATTAATTAGTCGAGGTTCAACTTTTACATGACCAATATCGTGAAGCAGTGATGCCAAACCGATATCTTCTAGCTCAAGTTCGCTAAACCCTAAGAACTTACAAAAACAAATAGTTAAAATACTTGTTGCAAAACAATGCTCGGCAGAATCTTCGCTTGACTGAGCAAGTGAAGTCAGGATTAGCATTGCATTTTCATTTTTTAAAACCGCTTGCACGTTCTCCTTCACTGCTTCATGTATTGTTTTTACATCAAAGTCTTGCCCCAACATAATTTGCTCAAATGCAGATTTGAGCAATGAATTGGTTCTTTGGCGGCGGTTTAAAGCCACTTTAGTCTCACGTTTCGTTAAGGAAACTCCCAGATCAGCTTTTAATTGGTTTGCATAAGTCTTTGATTTAGTCGAGTGAAGTTTAAATAGTTTAAATTCTTCATCCGATTTAAAGTCAACATAAACAAACTTACATTGGCGACTTATCTCCCTGACATCGTAATCGCTCTCGATCCTAAAACCTTGAATTAGAAATGTTGTTGCCTCCCATTCTCTATCAAGACCGGATACATACATTCCCGGCCGTAGGTCTTCACACCAGACTTTTACGTTTTTGAGATGCTTCATGAAATCTTTTATTTTTTATCTTGGGTTATTTCTATCTTGGGTAAACGTTACCCAATCTATAGATTATTCATTCCTTCACATAAATATATAGACATTCTTTGCATCAAATACAAAAGTTGATCGCCAGACACGTTATATTCAAAGGAACAAATTCCTCTTGAAGAACCCCCTCCCGGAAAATCGCTTAAACAGCTCTATTAACCCGTTAGTCCACTTGATGACTAGCCGTAACTTTTTCAAAGGATTCTCTTTAAGTGCCAAGATTCAATCCTTATTACCAAGATCTTCCCGTAAAAACTTGAATTAATTCTTTAAATGCATCCGGCCTATCCTTACCGGCTTCTATAGCGTCCCAAACAGGAATTTCTAAAAATCTAGAGAGCCTTTTTGCATCACTTTTTAATTGATGTTCGTACTCATGATCAACCACATTGACCCGCTCGCCATGATTTAAAACCAAATTAAGTTCGTATCGTTCATACCAGCTTTCAGAACCTTGAACATACTCGTAAAGCAGTTGCAATGCATGAATATCATTTAATTTAACTCTATTGGTTCTAGATGTTTTGTCAACAAAGCTAGTGGACTCCTTTCTGTCTTTCCAATAAAAACCTTCAACCTTATCAAAGATAATTGGTGTTCTATAAGATCTGTAAGTAAATATGCTGGTAATTGCTAAAACGATACCAATAAGAATAGGAAAGATTGTTTGTAAAACTGTCCCTGAAGCTTCATCAGTCGAACTGTAATAAACTGAAGCAATCATCACTATAAATGAAAGAGAAACAAAAAAAGAAGTAAAAACAAGCGCGTCTTTAGAAGGCTTAAACTCCATTCGAGTTGGATTAACTTCAACCAACTTATGGGCACCCACTTTTGAACCTCCGTCACTTAATGAAGCCCAACGAACCTTTTTAGCAACTGGATCACTTTCTAACTCTTGAAAAAGAGAATGATCAACGTTTTCTCTTTTTAACTCTTCAGGAGCTGCTATTTTTTCTTCGAGTACCTTCAATAGGGCCTTGTATCTTTCAGGGTAGGCTTCGGCGTCAATATTTGCTTTGACATCTAGTAGTTCATCTAATGAGTATTTGGAGTAATCTATCTTTATCACTATGTTTTCAGTAGCCCCATATATAAACAGATAGGTGATTCTTAACCTTTAATTTGAATTGATGGACTTCGAATCTTTAGCTTCCAAAATAAGCTTTTCAAGCCCTAAAGCATATCTACAAGCTTCATCTTCTGCACCATACTTACACCCTCCCTTTAAAACTTCTAGAGCTTTAGTACTATCTTTTTCAGTGCCAAGTCCTTTCGCTAAAGCGAGAGCATACATTGTACAGCCCCAAGCATCTTCTTTCTTACAAGTGAGTTTAAAAGTATTTGCCGAACACTCAAGGCTTTTACTATTGTCGGTGTTCATTATTCCTGCAGCTCTGTTGGTACAGCCGGAAACAAGTCCCGCATGACATGCTCTTGCGTACAAAAACTCTACAACATCATTATTGATACCTTCTGACTGGAATACATTTGCCAACCCGAAACAGTAGTTTACATTGTTGGCCAAACATTCTTTTAAGCACGCCTTTTTTTCACCAGTACACTCGCCAATTCTGTCCTGATAGTTTATTACTGAGTTTGGTATCAAATTGGCAGGACAGGTTTGAATTTTAACTTTGAAGTCCGGCAGTTGTCTTAATTGATCAAAAATTCTGATATTTTCTTTAGACAATACAGGTAAGCTCACAAAATATGCGGATATCGCAAAAATTACTATTTTCTTTAGCAAGTTCCTAATCCTTACTTTCGGTTATTATTCCTGATTGAAATCTAATCATCCCCAACCTGCAATTCTAGTTGCATAATTCCTCACTTATAGCCATGTCACAATAATAAAATTATTTAAGGGACAATATCTCACATGCTTGTGAGATATCTCTTACAGCAAATATCTCACTATTCACCTAAACTATCTCTTAGCGCGATTTTAGCCATTTAATTTTTAGTTTTTAATTTCCAGTAGCAATTAAAAACTATATTATCCGCATCTCAACTTATAACCAACATAACAAAAGGACTTGAAAATGAATAGAATTAACAAATCTATCTTCTTGCTCTTACTAGGCGTTGCCCAACTAGCATTCTCTCAGTTTTCCTCAGCTTCAACTCAACTTTGCTTGAAAAAAGAAATTAGTAGCGATGGCGTAAATTGGTTTGATGCCAATACCGAAGCCGAGGCTGTAGCCATTACCAGCTCAGCATTTTTCAAATTTACGGCATTTAAATGCGAAGGTTCTTTCGGTGGACTTTATGGGATAAATTTGACGGACGTTGATTTAGACATAAATCAACCAATGGACGATTTACCTTCAAATGAAAGTGACTTCACTCCAAGCATTTTTACTACAGAAATACCGAACTACTGTGGTGATTACCAAGGCACAATCGAAAACGTAGCCCACGTAGAGGGTTATTCGATGATTTCTCACACCGTAAGAAATGCCGACGACAATGCTTGGGCTCAATGTATTAGCCCTCCTCAAGCAACTGAAGGTTGTACACCTGGATACTGGAAAAAACGTCACCACTTTGACGAATGGTCGCTACATCCAACAACGGCTTTCGTTGACATTTTTGACCGAGAGATCACCGTTCGAATGAAACGTAAAGGAAAAGTTACTAATCCAACCATGCGGCAAGCTGCAAAAGCTCGTGGAGGAAAAGTTAACCGAGCTGCTCGCCATGCTGTAGCTGCGTACCTAAACGCTACTTCAGATAAGGTCAACTACACTTTTTCCGCTGATGAGGTAATCGCCATCTTCCAATCAAGTTTTGATAATGAAGATTTCGGTGACCCTATTGAACAATTAGTTGACGCGAACCAGCAAGGTTGCCCTCTTAATTAAACGGTCCGCGAAATTAATCACTAATAAATTAGTTAAGAATAAAAAAGCCTGACAGTTCAGGCTTTTTTTATGTCTGTACCAAACTCGGATTAACCTTTTATAGCCAATAAATGAGTAGCATTGGCTTCGACAAGTCTTCCATTGCCAATCATTGGCGCAGCACTTAAAGCATCTCTTAGATGTCTCGCGATTGAATAAGGTGAGTTATTTAAATAACCGGCAAAACCACAAACCGCCATTGCCCGTTGACAAATTTCTGCTGCTAATTGCGAAGAATTAAGCTTTAGGGCATTAATTTTAATACTGAACGGTATACTTTCAATTAAATCAATTTGATGGTCGTCATGCGCTTTTATATATCTATCGGAAACGCTTTCAACGGTATCTTTAAAACGCTCTAGTCGAATATCCAGTTCCGCCAATTGCTCAGCGCCAGCAGGAAGAGTATTAGATTCCGGCTTGAATTTCTTTTGGACTAATATACGGGCTTTTTTAGCGGCGGCGTCCGCTATGCCTAACCAAACGTGAGCCCACAAAATATGGGTATCCGGCACCATTCTTTGACTAGCAATCGTCGCAAAGCTTGATTTAAATATCTGACACTTCATTGCATTGACTTTCACTTCAAAAGGAGGACTACAGGTACCGCGCATTCCCATTGAGTCCCACTCTCCTTTTTGAGTTAGAGTAAGGTCATTTCTAGTTGCTAATAATAAGACCTGATCTGAAGCTACATCACTGTTTTCTCTGCGGCAGGTAATCAGCAGATCGTCAGCATATGCTCCATACGATAAGCAAGTACTTTGCTTTACCAGTTCAAACCTATCCTCATCCGAGTGCACAGAAGCAAGGCTGTTTCTAAGATTGCCACCAACGCCTTCTTCTGAAGTAACAGAACCCACTAGCCTCTGCTCCTTGACCAGAGATTCAAGATAATCGTTAAAAAATGGATCTTCTTGGCGAAAATGAACGATTGAGGCAACTTTAATAAAGTGCATACCTAGAATCATTGCTGAAGATGAACAGTATCTCGATATAATTCTTACTATTTCACCTTGTTGTTTAACGTTTAATCCTTCTCCCCCTAACTCCTTAGGAACACCAACACTTAGTATTTTGGCTCGTTTAAGTGCCTGTATTGTTTCTTCGGGAAAGCGCGCTTGTTTATCGACATCATCTGCATGAACGTGAGCAATTTCTTCTGAAATCTGTGTGACTTTGGTAATTGTCGTTTGGAATTGATCCATTGATAAATATCCTTATAGATTTGATCTTTTAGTAGTCTCGGCGAAATTATCACCAACCCCACCATTTTCTGTACTGATTTAAATCAACCAAATTAGGTAAGAGACCTATCAGAAGCCTGTAGCTATACCGCTGAGGGTCAGTTTTTAGTAAATGCGAAACCCTTGAAAAATCATAGAATCATTTGCTAGCCAAATTATTTTTAATAAAAACAAAATATTAGAGTAACTAATTAAAGTGATTTCGATACAATTGCTTAATTTTAAATCTGGTCTAACCAACCAAATATCTCAGCTTTATCCTTTACGTTAACGTAAAGGGGAACTAAAATAGAAGGCTATGAACGATAAAACAAATACCTACTCAATAAGCGACCTCGCTAAAGAATTTGGGATCACTCCCCGCTCCATTCGCCATTACGAGGACGAAAAGTTAATTTCACCTGAAAGAAATGGTTCTCAGCGTATCTACCGCAAAGGCGACCGTATTCGGCTCCAGCTTATTCTTCGTGGAAAACGTATTGGCTTTTCACTATCAGAAATTAGGGAAATCATCAGCATGTACGATGAACCCAGCGGTGGTGAAGAGAAGCAAACAGAATTTCTTTTAAGGAAAATTGAAGAGCGCAGAGACGCTCTCTATCAACAACAACAAGACATAAAAACCATGTTGGCTGAATTAGACCGACTGGAAGCACGACTAACCCAATAATTGAGGATTCTCATGTATTCAGGCTTAAATTTTAACCTTGGAGAAACCGCGGATATGATCCGTGATTCGGTGAGAGCATTTTCTGAAAAGGAAATCGCACCAATCGCCGAACGCGTCGACCAGGAAAACGAATTTCCAAATGAACTATGGCCAAAACTAGGTGAAATGGGCCTATTAGGTATGACCGTAGAAGAAGAGTATGGTGGTTCTGGACTTGGCTACCTTGCGCATGTGGTAGCAATGGAAGAAATCAGCCGTGCTTCTGCCAGTATCGGCTTAAGCTATGGCGCCCACTCCAACTTATGCTTAAACCAATTACGCAAAAATGGTAGTCACGAGCAGAAAATGAAGTACTTGCCTAAGCTTTGTTCTGGTGAACATGTTGGCGCGTTAGCCATGAGCGAACCCGGTGCAGGCTCTGATGTTGTTGGAATGCGTTTAAAAGCTGAAGACCATGGCGACCACTTCTTATTAAACGGCAATAAAATGTGGATCACTAACGGTCCGGATGCCAATGTTCTTATCGTCTATGCCAAAACTGACCCACAAGCAGGCTCTCGCGGCATCACTGCTTTTATCATCGAAAAAGAATTTGAAGGATTCTCAACCGCACAAAAGCTCGACAAATTAGGTATGCGCGGTTCGAATACTTGCGAGCTAGTATTCGACAACTGTGTAGTTCCAAAAGAAAACATACTTGGTGAACTCAATGGCGGTGTTGCGGTATTAATGAGTGGTTTGGACTACGAACGCGTTGTCCTTTCCGGCGGCCCGACCGGCATTATGCAAGCATGTATGGATATCGTAATTCCTTATGTCCATGAGCGTAAACAGTTCGGCAAAGCCATCGGTGAATTTCAGCTGATGCAAGGTAAACTTGCTGATATGTATACCACCATGAACGCTTGCAAATCCTACGTTTATAACGTCGCTATGGCTTGCGACCGCGGCGAAACAACTCGTAAAGATGCCGCCGGAGTTATCTTATATTCTGCCGAAAAAGCGACTCAAATGGCGTTGGAGGCAATTCAATGTTTAGGCGGAAATGGTTACATTAACGAGTTTGCTACCGGTCGACTTTTGCGCGACGCTAAACTCTATGAAATTGGCGCGGGAACTTCCGAAGTTCGTCGTATGCTAATCGGTCGCGAAATGTTCAACGAAACTAAATAGATTTGAGAAAGCGACGGTTCTTTGCGAACCGTCAACTTGGCTAGTTTAAAACTGATATAGATTTTCAATAATCTCGTTCAGCATACTTGAATTAGTCACTTCCAGAACAGCGTAAAGCTTTTGTTTCCAACAGGTTACCATCAAATTACACTTTTATGATGTTTGATTCTAAAACCTGCTAACTTACAAAAGTATGGTATTCAGGCAAAACAGCTAGCGGTATTATTAGAAGACCTTCTGGTTAAAATATTTTGCATCGAATATTTTAGATCGAAATTATTAAAAATTGAGGACTTAAACAATGTCACAGGATCCAATTGTAATCGTCGGTATGGCGCGTACTCCAATGGGCGGTTTTATGGGCGATTTATCATCTCTTAAGACAACAGAACTCGGTTCTGCAGCGATTAAAGCAGCGGTAGAAAGAGCCGGAGTTACTGGTGAAGATGTTGAAGAAGTAATTATGGGCTGTGTTTTGCCAGCTGCACTTGGTCAAGCCCCAGCTCGTCAGGCGGCATTAGGCGCTGACTTACCGCTTTCAACCGGCTGTACAACTATCAACAAAGTTTGCGGTTCAGGTATGAAGTCGGTCATGTTAGCTAATGACCTATTAACAGCTGGTACAAACTCTGTAATGGTTGCCGGCGGTATGGAAAGTATGAGTAATGCGCCTCACATGTTGCCTAATGCTCGTGGAGGCTATCGTTTTGGGCACGTTAAAGCACTTGACCATATGGCATTTGATGGCCTTGAGGACGCTTACGAAGGCAAAGCGATGGGCGTATTCGCCGAAGATTGCGCTGATCGCTATTCATTTACTCGTGAACAACAAGATGAATTCGCAATTACTTCTCTTTCTCGAGCCAAAGAAGCTGTAGAAAATGGTTCTTTTAAGGAAGAAATCACACCTATCACGCTTAAAACGCGCAAAGGCGAAGTTGTCGTTGAAAATGACGAGCAACCTTTAAAGGGCCGCCCGGATAAAATTCCTCAACTCCGCCCGGCATTTAAAAAAGACGGCACTGTTACTGCTGCTAATGCAAGTTCAATTTCTGACGGAGCCGCCGCGGTTGTATTGATGCGTCAATCTGAAGCAGAAAAGCGCAGCTTAACTCCACTAGCTAAGATCGTCGGTCATGCAACGCATGCTCGTAAACCTGCCGAATTTACTATTGCACCGGTTACTGCTGTTAAAAATTTACTAGGAAAAGTCGAGTGGACGGTTGACGATGTTGATTTATTCGAAATCAATGAAGCTTTCGCCGTTGTCACAATGGCGGCAGTTAAAGATCTAGAATTAGACCAAGACAAAGTAAATGTACACGGTGGTGCTTGCGCATTAGGTCACCCAATCGGAACTAGCGGTACTCGAATTCTAGTGACCTTAATTTCTGCACTTAAAAAGTATGGAAAAACCAAAGGGGTTGCTTCACTCTGTATTGGTGGTGGTGAAGCGACAGCAATGGCAATTGAGTTAGTCTAAACTCAAGTTAACTCCTATTACATGCTCTTTATTCTAGGAAAGTTTGAGTAGAGAGCAATTAAAGTTAAAATTGATTGTTGCTTTCTGATCCGATAGTTAAAAGCGCCATTCTGACCGCAGTGGAGGAATCTTCTATCGACCACAGTGCAGCTCGAGGGAGATCTCTCCACTGCGGTCGAGATGACTATTTATCCTCCTTAAAGTACTTTCACTTAAATTAATATAAGCAAGCAAAGAACAAGAGAACATCCATGTTATTAACCGAAGAACAAACCATGATCCAAGACGCTGCGCGTCAATATGTTCAAGAAATGATTGCGCCTTTTTCTGCAGAATGGGACCGTAATAAGACTTTTCCAGCAGAGGCTCTCAAAGGACTCGGAGAACTCGGTTTCTACGGTATGTTGGTTCCTGAAGAATGGAATGGATGTAACATCGGCTATTTTTCAGCTGCACTTGTGTTGGAAGAAATAGCGGCCGGTGACGCTGCATGTTCAACTGTAATCAGTGTGACTAACTCAGTTGGTTGTATGCCAATCCTCAATTTTGGTACCGACGAGCAAAAAGAAAAATTCTTAAAACCGCTGGCTGCCGGGGAAAAACTAGCAGCGTTTTGTTTAACTGAACCACACGCCGGTTCTGACGCTTCTGACCTACGTACTAAGGCAGTTAAAGATGGTAATAATTATATTCTTAATGGCGTTAAGCAATTTATTACTTCAGGTAAAACCGCAGATGTAGCGATTGTATTCGCAGTTACCGACCCTGATGCAGGTAAGAAAGGCATCTCCGCATTTGTTGTGCCTACCGATACGGAAGGCTATAAGGTTGCAAGCATTGAACACAAAATGGGACAACACGCCTCTGACACCGCACAAATAGTTTTTGAAGACTGTGTGATCCCAAAAGAAAACTTGTTAGGTAAGGAAGGCGAAGGATACAAAATTGCTTTATCGGGTTTAGAAGGTGGACGCATAGGTATTGCGGCTCAATGTGTTGGTATCGCGCGTGCAGCATTAGAAGCAGCCAAACAATATGCAGAAGAAAGAACGGCCTTTGGAAAACCGATTCATCAGCACCAAGCCATTGGTTTTAAAATTGCCGATATGGCGACGCAATTAGAAGCAGCGCGACTAATGGTGCACAACGCTGCTAAGTTAAAAGACGCTGGACTCCCCTGCTTAAAAGAGGCGTCTATGGCCAAACTTTTTGCATCAGAAGCTGCGGAAAAAATTTGCTCTGATGCTATCCAAGTATTTGGCGGTTACGGTTATTTGAATGAATTCCCAGTTGAACGCTATTACCGAGATGTTCGAATCTGTCAAATTTATGAAGGCACTAGTGAAGTTCAGAAATTGGTGATCAGTCGTTCAGTAATGACCGAATAAGAAAATTAAAGATAGAGAATTTAAAATAATATAAGACTTTCCATTGTGAGAGCTTCTTATTAAATGAATCAACAACGTCGAATTTCGTTATTTATCGACATTAATAAACATGGGTTTATGGATTAAACAATGCCAGCAATAAAATCAAAACTCAATTCACGCAGTCAAGACTTTCAAGCCAACTCTGAAATGATGCAATCATTAGTTGATGATCTGCGCGATAAAATGCAAGCTATCGCTCAAGGCGGAGGTAAAGAAAGACAAGACAAACATACTGGAAGAGGAAAGCTCTTGCCACGCGAAAGAGTTAGGCAATTACTCGATGTCGGCTCTCCCTTTCTTGAGCTATCCCAATTTGCAGCGTACGGCATGTATGACGATCAAGTACCGGCTGCTGGAATGATTACTGGTATTGGCCGTGTTAATGGCCAAGAGTGCGTAATAGTAGCAAACGATGCAACAGTAAAAGGTGGAACTTATTTTCCGGAAACCGTAAAAAAGCATTTACGTGCCCAAGAAATTGCTGAGCAAAATCATTTGCCTTGTATCTACTTGGTAGATTCAGGCGGCGCTAACTTACCTCAGCAAGATCAGGTTTTTCCAGACAAAGAACACTTTGGTCGGATCTTTTACAACCAAGCTAATTTGTCTTCTAAAGGCATTGCTCAGATTGCAGTTGTTATGGGCAGTTGCACTGCAGGCGGCGCTTATGTTCCAGCCATGGCGGATGAAAGTATTATAGTTAAAGAGCAAGGAACTATTTTCCTAGGTGGGCCGCCACTCGTGAAAGCCGCAACCGGCGAAGAAGTTTCTGCTGAAGATTTAGGCGGCGCTGATGTTCACTGTAAGACCTCAGGTGTTACTGATCATTACGCTGTTGACGATAAACATGCCCTTTCACTAGCTAGAAACGTTGTGTCTAATCTAAACAAGAAGAAGCACACCCCCTGGGATGTTAAGAAGCCAGTTGACCCGCTTTATCCGAAAGAAGAAATTTACGGCGTTATCCCAACAGATTCGCGTAAACCATTCGACATTCGTGAAATCATCGCGCGCGTCGTAGATGCTAGTGAGTTTGATGAATTTAAACCACTATACGGAAACACTTTGGTTTGTGGCTTTGCTCGCATATGGGGATATCCGGTTGGCATAATTGCTAACAATGGGATCTTATTTTCCGAGTCTGCATTAAAAGGCGCTCACTTTATAGAATTGTGCTGCCAAAGAAATATCCCACTAGTTTTCTTACAAAATATCACCGGTTTTATGGTTGGCCGCAAATATGAAAACTCTGGAATCGCTAAAAATGGGGCTAAGATGGTAACCGCCGTTGCCTGTGCCAAGGTACCAAAATTCACTGTAATTGTTGGAGGTAGTTTTGGGGCAGGAAACTACGGAATGTGTGGAAGAGCCTATAGCCCACGCTTCTTATGGATGTGGCCTAATGCAAGGATCTCCGTTATGGGCGGTGAGCAAGCTGCCAATGTATTAGCCCAAGTTAAACGTGATAACTTTGAACGTAAAGGCATCGAATGGCCCTCGGAAGACGAAGCGAAATTCAAAGCACCAATTCAAGAGATGTATGAAACACAAGGTCACCCTTACTATGCAAGTGCACGGCTTTGGGATGATGGAATTATTGACCCAGCAGATACTCGTCAAGTATTAGGCCTCGGACTTTCAGCAACACTAAATGCACCAACAGAAGAAACCAAGTTCGGCGTATTCAGAATGTAATTTCAATTTACGGATATTAACTTAAGAAAAGAACATCTTTGGGTAACCAGTTAAATAAGGAACAACTATGTCAGATTCAAGTTTGTTAATAGACAAAAGAGACAATGGCATTGCGACCATCACTTTAAACCGAGCTGAAATTCATAACGCGTTCGACGACAAACTGATTGGTGAAATCACTCGCGAAATTGAAAAACTAGACCATGATAGAGAAGTTCGAGTAATTGTGCTTGCTGCAGAAGGGAAAAGCTTTTCTGCTGGTGCCGATTTAAACTGGATGAAACGAATGGCTGGCTACAGTTGGGATCAAAACTACCAAGATTCACTGCAACTCGCCAGCTTAATGCAAACTCTTTACGAGTGTAAAAAGACAACAGTTGCGTTAGTCCAGGGAGCGGCCTTTGGCGGCGGTGTAGGATTAGTTGCTTGTTGCGATATTGCACTAGCTAGTGAACGTGCCCTCTTCTGCCTTTCGGAAGTTAAATTAGGACTTATTCCTGCCGTAATTTCACCTTACGTAGTTAAAGCCATGGGCGAAAGAAATGCGAAGCGCTATTTTGCCACTGCGGAAAAATTTGATGTTAATGAAGCTAAGCATATTAATTTAGTACATAAAATTTACCCTGCTGATACCTTTACCGATGATTGCGAAGACTACTTACAAAAATTGATAGCTAACGGCCCTAATGCCGTTTATCAATCAAAGAAGTTGGTTAATTTCGTAGCCAACAAAGACATAAACGAGGATTTAATTCGTGATACCGCCCAGAGGATTGCTGATATTAGAGCCTCAAAAGAAGGCAAAGAAGGCGTTTCCGCATTTTTGGAAAAACGTCCTGCTAGCTGGGGCGGCTTGGACGACTAGTACATTCAAAATTCAAGTCGCTTCGAACTTGAAAATTAAATTTTAATTAAGAATAACACAGACAAATTATTTTAGGATTTATCCAATGACTCAAACGAGCATTCATAAATTGCTTATCGCCAACCGTGGCGAGATTGCATGTAGAATTATACGTACAGCGCAACGCATGGGAATCGAATGCGTTGCCGTTTATTCTGATGCCGATAAAAATGCACAACATGTAAAGCTTGCTGATGAAGCTTGGTACATAGGTGAATCGCCAGCAAAAGATAGCTATCTTAAAGCAGATACTATTCTAGAGATCGCCAAAAAGTCAGGAGCAAATGGAATCCACCCTGGTTATGGATTCCTTTCGGAAAATGCAGAGTTCGCGCAAAAATGTTCAGACAATAATGTTATTTTTGTTGGACCACCTGTCGGAGCAATTGAAGCCATGGGTTCAAAAAGCGAAGCCAAAAGTATTATGCAAAACGCAGGGGTGCCCTTGGTCCAAGGCTATCACGGTGACGACCAATCTGAGAGCTTGCTGCAACAAGAAGCGGATAAGATTGGATACCCTCTTCTGATCAAAGCTACAGCAGGCGGTGGTGGAAAAGGAATGCGTGTAGTTGAATCGTCTAGCGATTTTATTGACGCATTAAATTCATGCAAGCGAGAAGCAATCTCTTCCTTTGGTGATGATCAGGTTTTAATCGAAAAGTATTTAACCAAGCCTCGTCACGTTGAAATTCAGGTTTTTGCCGATAATCAAGGAAACGCAGTTCACTTATTTGAACGCGACTGCAGCGTACAGCGCCGCCATCAAAAAGTAATTGAAGAAGCTCCCGCACCAGGCTTAACTTCTGAAACGCGCGAAGCAATGGGGCAAGTCGCAATTAAAGCTGCGCAGGCAATCGGATACTCCGGCGCAGGAACTGTTGAGTTTTTGTATGACGAAGATGGTTCGTTCTATTTTATGGAAATGAATACTCGATTGCAGGTTGAACATCCGGTAACCGAAATGATCACCGGACTTGATTTAGTTGAATGGCAAATCACGGTAGCAAATGGTCTAGATTTACCTTTATTACAAGATCAGTTATCTATTAACGGTCACGCTTTCGAAGCAAGAATTTACGCAGAAGATCCTAACAATGACTTTCTCCCCGCTACAGGTAATATTTCCTATATGGGCCTACCGGTAACCAATGCAAATGTACGGGTTGATTCAGGTATAGTCTCCGGCGACACCGTAAGCGTTTATTATGATCCAATGATCGCCAAGTTAATCGTTTGGGATAAAGATAGGAATTCAGCTCTAGCAAGGTTACGTGGCGCGCTTTCTGATTTCCATGTTGCAGGACTTACTACTAACATCGAATTTTTACACCAATTAGCCAGTAATGACGCATTTATTAAAGCCGATCTGGATACCCACTTTTTGGATAAACACGGCGAAGAATTGACTACAGCCGACCAGAGTTTGAGCAATGATATTTTGGCCGTTGCTTCACTCTTTGTAATGCTAAGACAATCCGAAGCTCATACAGCTGATGGTGAAGATCCCTACTCTCCCTGGAATACAACTAGCGGTTGGCGGCTTAATGAAGATAACCATCATGCTATAGAATTAATCCATAATAATCAGCATCATATGATCACAGCTCATTTTAGAGATACCGGCTTCTTGTTAGAAGTCAACGGTAAGGAAATCTTAGCCAGAGGTGAACTGCGCGATAACCAATTACAAGTTGACCTCGATGGACATAAATCAACAGTCAAACTCGCGGTAAGCGGCAATAATCTTGTATTGTTTAAAAATGCGCAAAGCTGGCAAATTGAGATTAAGGACAATTCTTTAATTAGTCTTGACCAAGATAACCAAGCTAATTTGACTGCACCTATGCCAGGAACAGTTATTGATGTGTTAGTCGCTCCCGGCGATGCAGTTGAAGAAGGTCAACCGTTAATCGTAATGGAAGCTATGAAAATGGAACATACGATTAAGGCACATAAGGATACAACAGTTGATGAAGTACTTTATCAGGTAGGTGACCTGGTTGATGAAGGGGCTGAGCTAATTGCGTTTGCTGACGAAGAATAGGCCTATTCGAAGTTTTGAAAAGGAAGTAGATTAAGTGAATAAAGCTAAGATAATTGAAGTCGGCGTTAGAGACGGTTTACAAAATGAAAAAACTCCGGTTCCGACGGATGTAAAACTTGAACTCATTAATCGTCTTATTGGCTCTGGATTAAGTGTCGTAGAAGCAACTAGTTTTGTTTCACCCAAATGGGTGCCGCAAATGGCCGATCACAAGGAGATAGTAGAACAGCTACCCCACGACTCTTCGATAAA
The DNA here is from genome assembly GCA_026196875.1 of Kangiellaceae bacterium. GTDB lineage: Bacteria > Pseudomonadota > Gammaproteobacteria > Enterobacterales > Kangiellaceae > Aliikangiella. The sequence continues at coordinate 31,048 of JAPHTP010000087.1, read as the reverse complement.
TTTTCCGGTATTAACACCGAATTTAAAAGGCTTTGATAATGCCATAGCTGCGGGCGCGAAAGAAGTTGCGGTTTTTGCTGCAGCGTCAGAGAGTTTTTCGCAGAAAAATATTAACTGTTCAATAGAAGAAAGCGTCGCGCGCTTTGAACCGATTTTTGAAAAAGCTCAATCTTTGGGAATTAAAGTTCGCGGCTACGTTTCCTGTGTCCTCGGTTGTCCCTATGAAGGAGAAATTGCAGCAGAACAAGTTGCCAAGGTTGCGAACATACTATACCAAAGCGGTAGTTACGAAGTTTCCTTGGGCGATACTATTGGGGTTGGAACGCCTGGTAAAACGAAAACTTTGATCGAAACCATCAAAAATTTGATTCCAATAAATGCTCTGGCGGTTCATTTTCACGATACATATGGACAGGCTTTGGCTAATATATACGCCGCGCTTGAATGTGGTGTCAGAAATATCGACTCATCTGTGGCTGGACTTGGTGGCTGTCCTTACGCGAAAGGAGCCTCTGGAAATGTGGCAACGGAAGATGTTGTTTACATGCTTGATGGTCTAGGAATAGATACAGGGATCAACTTAGACAAATTAGTTGATGCCGGAGACTATATTAGCCAGTACCTAAAAAGAGAAAATAATTCGAAAGTCGCTCGTGCTATTTTGGCCAAGCGTTCTTGAAATTTAGAATTAGTCGGAAACAATTAAAGAATTTGATATTAAGAGGAGTTTACTATGGCCGGATTTGATAAGGTCGTCTCCAGCTATGAAGAAGCAATGCATGGCCTTGAAGATGGTATGACGGTTATTGCGGGTGGCTTTGGATTATGTGGAATCCCAGAAGGATTAATTGCACAAATTGTTGAAATGAAAACTAGAGATTTGACTTTCGTTTCTAACAATTGCGGTGTAGATGATTTTGGCCTGGGTTTACTTTTACAAGATAAACAAATAAAGAAAATGATCTCCTCTTACGTTGGTGAAAATGCCGAGTTTGAACGCCAATTTTTATCCGGCGAATTAGAAGTTGAATTGACGCCTCAAGGCACTTTAGCGGAAAAGATGCGAGCCGGTGGAGCAGGCATTCCGGCCTTTTACACTGCAACGGGATACGGAACACCAGTGGCAGAAGGCAAAGAGACGCGCGAATTTAATGATCGAAATTATGTATTAGAAGAATCTATTACTGGCGACTTCGCAATTATTCGAGCTTGGAAAGCAGATAAAACTGGCAACTTAGTTTACCGAGATACTGCCATGAATTTCAATCCAATGGCTGCGACTGCTGGCAAAATTACCGTAGTTGAAGTCGAAGAGATTGTTGAGGTGGGTGAGTTAAAGCCAACCGAAATTCATACTCCTGGCATTTATGTTAATCGCGTTATTCAAGGCAATTTTGAAAAGCGTATTGAACGATTAACTTTAGCCAAATAATTAAAGGAGAAATTAGAAAATGGCTTTGACAAGAGAACAAATCGCGATGCGCGTTGCGCAAGAACTTCAAGATGGCTATTACGTTAATCTCGGCATTGGTATTCCTACTTTGGTTGCTAACTACGTTCCTCAAGGAATGGATGTTATGTTGCAATCAGAAAATGGTCTACTCGGTATGGGCCCCTACCCAACCGAAGAACAAGTAGATGCGGATATGATCAATGCGGGTAAAGAAACCGTGACAGCAATAGAAGGAGCTTCAATCTTCTCTTCTGCTGAAAGCTTCGCCATGATTCGCGGCGGCCATGTTGATTTAACGGTACTTGGTGCATTCGAAGTAGATCAGGAAGGAAACATTGCGTCTTATATGATTCCCGGAAAATTGGTTAAAGGAATGGGCGGCGCGATGGACCTGGTAGCTGGGGCGCAAAATATTGTTGTTACCATGACCCACGCCGATAAGCGTGGCAACTCCAAGCTATTAGAGAAATGTACGCTCCCATTAACCGGAGTAGACTGTATTCGTAAAGTCGTAACAGATCTGGCGGTTATGGAAATTAAAGATGGCGCTTTCCATTTACTAGAAAGAGCTCCGGGTATTTCGGTGGAAGAAATACGAGAAAAAACAGCTGGCAAACTTATTGTCGAAGGCGATATCCCAGAAATGAAATTCAACTAATATTATTCTCAATAATTTAGTCTTTATATAAAAGAAAGAGATACAGTTGTTGTATCTCTTTTTTTTATGACGATATACTAGTTATTGCTAATGAAATTTGCAGATTTTCGGATTTATGCTGCCTTACCTGACTACACAAATGCCGTTTCCACCGGTTAATAAAGCGCTCAATGAGCCTAACGGTTTATTAGCTGCGGGTGGTGATCTTTCTGCTGAAAGATTAATCCAGGCATATTCTCATGGCATTTTTCCTTGGTACTCTGAAGGAGAGCCTATATTGTGGTGGTCGCCGGATCCGCGCATGGTATTTTTTATCGACCGGTTTAAAGTTAGAAGAAGCGTCAAACAGACTTTAAAACGCAACCGACTCGCTGTGACTCTCAATTCAGACTTTGAACAGGTTATGCGCCGCTGCTCATTGCCTAGAAGTGAAGAAAACGGCACCTGGATTACTGAAGAGATGATTCTGGCTTACTGTAATTTACATGCCTTGGGTCGAGCGCATTCCGTGGAGGTTTGGCAATATAATGAACTAGATGATAAGCAAAACCGAAAATTAGTAGGTGGCATTTATGGCGTCAATGTTAACGGTGTATTCTGTGGAGAATCGATGTTCAGTGAAATATCAAATGGTTCAAAAATTGCGCTAAGCGGCTTAGTAAAATACCTCCAAACATCAGGTTTTAAACTAGTTGACTGTCAGATCGAAAACCCACATTTATCAAGTTTAGGTGCGATTAATATTTCTCGTAAGCTATACTTAAATATACTAAAGAACTCTAAGGTCCAACTCACTCAACCTAAAGACCTATGGCAAGAGCGAGAGTTGAACTGGCAGAAGTTGTTTACGAGCAAATAGGTAAAACGAGTTGGTCATTTAGTATGTCGAGTCAGTTTAATCCAAATCAACTAAGTTTCTTTATTACTCCCCCGCACGACTGCCCCTACCTTAATAATCAGCAATCCAAAACAATTTTTCTTTCGCCTGAAATTCATTCGGATCAATTATTATACACAGCGCTTATTAACCAAGGATTTAGACGTAGTGGTGAACATATATACCGGCCTAATTGTGAAAGCTGTAAGGCATGTGTTTCTGTTCGAATACCCGTGGATAAATACGTTTTATCTAGAAGCGACAAGCGTGCTTTAAAAAAATCTAAGATATTTAGAACACAAATAGAACCAGCCAGATTTAACCAGCAACACTACTTGCTGTTCGATCGTTACATAAGCGAGCGTCATAGGGACGGAGATATGTTTCCGACCAATCCTCGGCAATTTAAAGAATTTCTGCTAAGCGACTGGCTGGAAACCAGTTACCTTAACTTTATTGATATCAAACTTAACAAGCTAGCTGCTACAGCAGTTTATGACAAAGTTAACGATGGATTATCCGCGGTATATACCTATTTTGATCCCGACTACGAAAAGTACAGTCTTGGCAAAGTGGCAATACTCAATTTAATCGAAATAGCAAAGCTGGCCAATTTACCCTATGTATATCTCGGTTATTGGATTAAAGACTGTCAGAAAATGTCTTATAAAGGCCAATATCGTCCACTAGAATGCTTTGTCGAAAATCGATGGGTGGAGATAAGTTAGAATTACCGCCACGAAGCGAGAGAAAGGCTTTGATTATTGAGTAAATTTCAGGCATTATTACGCGCGTTTTTTATGATTAACCATATTAAAGAGAGAGCATGGCAAAAGAAGATTGTATAGAATTAGAAGGTACAGTGTTGGAAACGCTTCCTAACACTATGTTTCGCGTTGAGCTAGAAAACGGCCACGTTGTTACTGCACATATCTCAGGCAAGATGCGCAAAAACTACATTCGTATTCTTACCGGTGACAAGGTAACTGTCGAAATGACACCTTATGACCTTAGCAAAGGAAGAATTACCTTCCGTGCCCGATAGTCTCGTTGTTATGCTGTTCGGCAAACCGAATTAAAAAAGCAGGCTCAAGGCCTGCTTTTTAGTTTAAGCAAATCAAAAATCGATTATTGTTTGATTACCATCTCTTGCTTTTTCTTAATCTCAAAAGTCAGCTTTTCATTCTTGGCATCAAAACCAACAATTACCTGTCCGCCGCTTGATAATCGACCAAACAACAATTCTTCAGCTAACTCTTTCTTGATTTTCTCTCGCATCACTCTTGCCATCGGTCTCGCCCCCATAGTGCGGTCAAAACCTTGTTCAGCTAACCAGTGTCTGGCTTCCTGAGTAACCTCAAGAGACACCCCTTTATTATCAAGCTGACTCTGAAGTTCCACGATAAATTTATCGACAACTGAACAAATAACGTCCATTTCTAGTGGTTTAAACCAAACCATAGCATCCAGACGATTCCTAAACTCGGGCGTGAATACGCGATTAATAACATCGAGATTGTCGTTTTCTTTAGATTGCAATTGGAAACCGATGCCAGGTTTTTCCAATTCTGCAGCCCCGGCATTTGTTGTCATAATTAAAATGACATTTCTAAAATCTGCCTTTCTGCCATTGTTGTCAGTTAATGTTCCGTGGTCCATGACTTGCAATAACAAGTTATATACGTCGTTATGAGCCTTTTCAATTTCGTCGAGAAGAACAACTGAGTATGGGTGCTTGGTTACCGCTTCGGTTAATAAACCGCCTTGGTCATAGCCAACGTAGCCAGGTGGTGCACCGATTAATCGAGATACAGTATGCGCTTCCATATACTCAGACATATCAAAACGGATAAACTCGATCCCCATTATTTTAGCTAGTTGTTTAGTCACCTCGGTCTTACCAACTCCGGTCGGTCCGGCAAATAGGAAACTACCGATAGGCTTATCTTCTAACCCCAGTCCCGAGCGTGATAGCTTAATCGCATTTGAAAGTGTTTCGATGGCTTGATCCTGGCCAAATACAACCATCTTAAGATTACGCTCAAGTTTCACCAGAGACTTCTTATCCGAAGTAGAAACAGTTTTCGCAGGGATCTTGGCCATTTTTGCAATGATCACTTCAATATCTTGAACCGAAATTTTCTTTTCTCTGGAGTCTGCATCTTGAAGTTGACGATTAGCACCTGCTTCGTCAATTACATCTATCGCTTTATCTGGTAAATGTCTGTCGTTAATGTAGCGCTCTGACAACTCGGCAGCGGATTGTAACGCAGCATCAGAATAGGAAACATCGTGATGCTCTTCATACCTTGACCGCAAACCTTTCAAGATATCAACCGTATCTGCGACACTCGGCTCTTCAATATCCACTTTCTGGAATCGACGCGCTAAAGCACGATCTTTTTCGAAGATACCTCGATACTCTTGGAAAGTAGTCGAGCCCATGCATTTTAAATCGCCGTTAGCCAACATGGGCTTAATTAAATTAGACGCATCCATAACGCCACCAGAAGCGGAGCCCGCGCCGATAATGGTATGAATTTCGTCGATAAATAGTACCGCGTGTTCATGTGATTTAAGCTCAGCCAGGACCGCTTTTAGACGTTTCTCAAAATCACCTCGATACTTAGTACCCGCTAAAAGTGCGCCTAAATCTAATGAATAGACTTGGCATTCTTCAATAACTTGGGGAACTTCCTGATCGACAATACGCTTTGCCAAACCTTCAGCGATAGCAGTTTTACCAACTCCGGCTTCACCCACGAATAATGGATTATTTTTTCGGCGACGCGACAGTATTTGTACAGTTCGTTCCAATTCCAAATCACGGCCAATCAACGGATCTATTTTGCCATCTTTTGCCATCTGATTTAGATGCACTGTATAAGCTTCTAAAGCAGTGGGTTGTTTGGCTGGTTGTTCTTGGTCAGGTGACTCAAATTCTAAATTATCACCCTCTCTTTCTTCGCCCGGGATTTTTGAAATTCCATGTGAAATATAATTCACGATATCAAGGCGAGAAATATCTTGCTGCTGCAAGAAGTAGACAGCTTGGCTTTCTTGCTCACTAAAGATGGCCACCAGAATATTAGCACCGGTCACTTCCTTTTTACCCGAAGACTGAACATGAAACACTGCTCTTTGAAGCACACGTTGGAAACCCAAGGTCGGCTGAGTATCAACCTCACCAGCCTCATCGGGCAGAATGTGGCTGGTTTCCTCAATAAAATTGGCCAACTGTCGGTGCAACATCTCCACATCTGCACCACAAGCACGCAAAACCGTCACAGCATGAGCGTTGTCTAACAACGCCAAAAGTAAGTGTTCAACGGTCATGTATTCATGCCGCTTCTCTCGAGCATCGGTAAATGCCAGATTAAGGGTCATTTCTAAATCTTTACTCAACATCTCAATTTCACCTTATACCGACTGGTAAACTTGTATAACGACTCACAACACTTAATATTTGATGCTCTTATATTTTGATTGTTATTAAACACCTTTATACACTAATTCTCTTCGTCTTCTTCCTAGTAGTTAAATAGTTAATCACTCTTCCTCCATAGTACACATCAATGGATGATCATGCGCTCTGGAAAAATCATTAACCTGAGCAACTTTGGTCTCGGCAATTTCCGCAGTATAAATCCCAGCGATCCCTTGCCCTTCATAATGCACTTGAAGCATTACTTTAGTTGCCTGCTCTGTTGTCTTGTGAAAGAACTTTCTTAACACCTGCACAACAAAATCCATAGGCGTGTAATCGTCATTGAGTAGTACTACTTTAAACATCCGCGGTTGTTTAACTTCAGGCTTTGCCTCGGCGACCGCTACGCCATGCTCCTTTTCGCGAGTATTTTCGTCGCTCATATCTTAATTCTAGTCAATGGTTTCAAATTTGCAGCTTTTATCTCAGCCCTATTCTATTCAACAACAATGGGGCCACACCAGACTTTTTTCAATGTAAAATTTCTACTATGCTTATATATTTATAAAACTTGGTTATTAGGGTTGACATTGAGATCCAGATATGCGATTCATGAAATCGCCCAATAAATAGGCAGTGCTTTTTTTGTGCCTAAATAAACAAACCAGACTGCTTTTTCCTTCAGTCTGGAACGAAGTTTAAACAAAGAAAGTAACGAAGAGACAGTAGCACATAACTATGGTTATAAATTTGCTAAAAAGCTTTATAGACTTGGTTATAGTTGTTTAGTCGGTAAGGGAAGAAAGAGGAGTACAAAATGGCTACAGGCACGGTAAAATGGTTCAATAACGCTAAGGGTTATGGGTTCATTCGTCCCGACAACGGAGGCGATGACATCTTTGCTCACTATTCAACCATTGACATGGATGGTTATAAAAGTTTGAAAGCTGGACAAGAAGTTAATTTCGAAACTTGTGAAGGCCCCAAAGGACTACATGCTCAAGCGATTTCCCCAGTAAGATCCGAAATCAAAGACAGTAAAGAATAATCTCAAGCCCGCTATTCGTGGGCTTTTTTATTCACTGGCTAATCTCTCTCTGCGAATAATCGCAACAGTCGTTTCTGGCTTGAATTCTACAATTATGACGTGCTGCATTGCACAATTTATAATCAGTATAACGAAATCCCATAATATTCAGTACCTTAATACTTAATCTCTAAAAACCCAGTTCCATCTTTGACAAAAATGATTGCTGGCAATACAAACTCCGACTTCTTCAAGACAAAAAAATACCGACGATTGCCGGTATTTTTTCTTTTGTAAACAAAAACTTAGTTTTAAAAGGCAGCTAACGTATCGTTAAGCGTGTTGCTCGGGCGCATTGCCTTTGATGCCGTTTCTTCATTTGGCATGTAGTATCCACCAATATTCACACTTACACCCTGGGCTGAATTAAGTTCATTAACAATAGTCTGCTCATTATCCGCTAAAGCCTTAGCTAATCCTTCAAACTTCGCTTTTAGCTCAGCATCCTCTGATTGAGCTGCTAGCTCTTGAGCCCAATACATTGCCAAATAGAAGTGGCTACCGCGATTATCCAACTCATTCACTTTTCGAGAAGGCGACTTGTTATTATCAAGGAATAATCCTGTCGCTCTATCTAAGCAATCAGCCAATACTTGTGCTTTTGCATTTCCGGTAGTATTGCTTAAATGCTCTAAAGAAGCAGCTAACGCTAAGAATTCACCTAATGAATCCCAGCGTAAATGATTCTCTTTTTCAAACTGTTGGACATGCTTAGGTGCCGAACCACCCGCTCCAGTTTCGAAAAGACCGCCACCATTCATTAGTGGAACAATTGAAAGCATTTTTGCACTAGTGCCAAGTTCTAAAATGGGGAATAAATCCGTTAGGTAATCTCGTAACACGTTACCGGTAACAGAAATTGTATCTTTACCTTCTTTCATACGCTCAAGAGAGAATCGCGTCGCCTCGACCGGTGCCATAATATGGATTTCTAAACCGTCCGTATTATGCTGAGGGAGGTATTGATTAACTTTGGCTATTAATTGAGCGTCATGCGCGCGATTCTCATTTAGCCAGAATACTGCTGGGGTATTAGATAAACGAGCACGAGTGACCGCAAGTTTTACCCAGTCCTGGATTGGCGCGTCTTTAACCTGGCACATTCTCCAGATATCGCCGGCTTCAACACTATGCTCAATAACAGTATCACCTGCTTGATTGGTTACTCGCATCGTTCCCGCCGCAGGTGCTTCGAAAGTTTTGTCATGAGAACCATATTCCTCAGCTTTCTGAGCCATTAAGCCAACGTTTGGAACTGTCCCCATGGTAGCAGGGTCAAATGCGCCATTTTTCCTACAGAAATCGATAGTTTCTTGATAAACGCCAGAATAACAACGATCGGGAATAACTGCTTTAGTGTCTTGTTGTTTACCTTCGGCATTCCACATTTGACCAGAACCACGGATCATTGCAGGCATAGAAGCATCTACAATTACATCCGAAGGTACGTGTAAGTTAGTAATTCCGCGGTCAGAATCAACCATTGCAAGCGCAGGACGTTTTTCGTACAAGGCTTGTATATCAGCTTCAATTTCAGCTTGCTTGGCTTCCGGGAGTGATTCCATTTTAGTATAAAGATCACCAATACCGTTGTTAACGTCAACACCTAGTTCTTTTAATACTTCGGCATGTTTTTCTAAAACATCTTGATAGAAAACTGAAACCACGTGGCCAAAGATGATTGGGTCCGAAACCTTCATCATGGTCGCTTTCATATGCAGTGAGAACAAAACCCCATTGTTTTTAGCATCTTCAATTTGCTCTCCGATAAAAGCTCTTAAAGCACTCGCACTCATACGAGAAGCGTCAATAACTTCACCGGCAAGTACTGGTGTGGATTCTTTTAAGACTTTGCTAGTGCCATCAGTACCAACAAATTCAATTTTTAAGTCGTCGGCTGACTCAATTGTTAATGAAGTTTCGCTACCGAAGAAATCACTACCTGGCATGCTCGATACATGCGACTTAGAGTCAGAGCTCCACGCCCCCATCGAATGAGGATTTTTCTTAGCATAGTTCTTTACCGAGCCTGGTGCCCGGCGGTCAGAATTACCTTCTCGCAGCACTGGATTTACCGCACTACCTTTCACCTTGTCATAGCGAGCTTTAACGTCCTTTTCTTCATCATTCTGAGGCTCTTCCGGATAATCAGGAAGCTTGTAACCCCTTTCCTGAAGTTCTTTAATAGTTGCCTGCAATTGTGGAATAGACGCACTGATGTTCGGTAGTTTAATGATGTTAGCTTCTGGCTTTTTAGCTAATTCGCCTAGCTCAGCTAAAGCATCGGAAATTTTTTGTTCTTCAGTTAGATAGTCAGGAAAGTTGGCGATAACGCGGCCAGCTAAAGAAATGTCTCTTGTCTCTACTTCTACTCCTGCCGCCGCAGTGTAGGCTTCAATAATGGGCAATAACGAATATGTTGCCAAGGCTGGCGCTTCATCAGTTTTAGTATAAATAATCTTAGAAGTGGTCATTTGATATCCTAAATATCCTAGTCTACGAACTCGTTTAAGAATAGTTTCAGATTGCCGTTGGGCTTACGGGCGCAATTCAAACCGATACGCCTAAATCGATAATCTTTTGTCGTATTATTTTATTATTATTCAATCGATTAGCTGGTGGCCGACGCTTGCTAATGCCCGTCTTAAATACCTGGAACCTGTTATCTAGTAACAACTTGAATTAAACCGATTGCCAATTCCAATCCAATCATCCACAGGCTGTTACTCTAACGCGCGCGAATTATACGCGAATTTACGACTTATTTCATAGCAAAGCCTTGAAAAAACAAAGCACTTATTGATCTAACTACAAAACTCCATAAGTTTAGATTAAAATCCAGCCTTAATCCTTACTACTAGTGTCTAATTGTACACTCACAGTTGTGCCCTTCTTGCCTAATATTCCACCAACAGAGCAACGTTAAATGCGATCCAAAACATCCAAATCAAAATCCGGCTCTGGCAAACTACGTGCATCAAAATCTAGGCCCGCTAAACAAAACGGCCCCAACAGGGAAAATAGAAACAGCCAACTTCAACGACGAACCGGTAAGCTCAAAACACCCCACCAACCTGTACCAAGCGACACTGGACCGAAAAAATTAGTCCTGTTTAATAAGCCTTTTAACACTTTATGTCAGTTTACTGGTGAACCTGCCGACGATACGTTGGCCAACTATATTGACATTCCAAACGTATACGCAGCCGGTAGACTCGATAAGGACTCAGAAGGATTATTATTGCTAACCAATGACGGCAAACTTCAGAATCGTTTAAGCCATCCTAAATTTGACAAGAAGAAGACTTATTGGGTTCAAGTGGAAGGCAACATAGATCAATCAGCACTTCAAGCGTTATCTCAAGGAGTGGAGCTTAAAGAAGGAATGACTAAACCTGCTTTAGCGGAAGTTCTAGATCCAACTTTAGGGCCGGACCAACTCTGGCAACGGACTCCTCCGGTAAGATTTCGCAAAAACGTACCCACCAGTTGGATTAGTTTAACCATCACAGAAGGCAAAAACAGGCAGGTACGGCGGATGACGGCGGCGGTAGGCTTTCCAACCTTACGCTTAGTCAGAATTTGTATAGACACCTGGAAATTAGATGACCTAAAACCAGGCGAATACCGGGTAATAAACTTATAGAACCTTGGTTACATTCTGTCCATTGACCCTATATGCTGTGAGTGATAGGGTCCTGATTCTTAATAATAAAATTAAAGGTATCTCAATGGACAAGCCCTCTTCCATGCATGCGATCTTGTCTGCAATTGGCAAGTTTATTTTAATTGGCTCTGTGTTAATTAGTTCTACGAGTTTCGCTGGCATCAAAATGAAACCGACTCCTCTGGTAGGTCTGGAGTATTCAAAAAACCTCCTTTCAGGGCAATACGACCAATCAATTCCTAAGCCTGAATCAATTTTAGGCTTTCCAGTCGGCCAGCGAACGGCAACTCCCGCTCAGATTGTCGAAGCGATCACCAGATGGGATAAGGCATCGAACAGAATTAAACTGGTCGAATACGCTCGCTCGCACGAAAATCGACCACTTTACTATGCGATTATTTCTACACCGGAGAATTTGAAGAAAGTAGATTCCGTAAGATCAGACCTGGCCCGGCTTGCGAACCCTAAAGATCTAAGCAAAGGGGAAGAATCTACGATCATTGAACGCTTACCTGCTGTCTCGTGGATGGCATATTCAATCCATGGCAATGAATCATCCGGATCCGATGCTTCTTTAGCAGCTATTTATCACTTGATTGCTTCTCAGGAAAAACAGATTATTCAACTTCTAAACCAAAGCATCATTGTAATTGACCCATCGATGAACCCTGATGGCAGAGCTCGATTTACTAAGGCTTTGGAGCAAAACCGTGGGTTGGCTCCAAACGTAGACGACCAATCTTTACTCCACCAGGGCGTTTGGCCTTATGGTAGAACAAATCACTATTTGTTTGACCTTAATAGAGATTTTATCTTGGGCGTACACCCAGAAACGATTGGGCGTGTTAAAGCAATTAATGAGTGGCATCCTCAGCTAATGATCGACGGCCATGAAATGGGCTCTCAATCAACTTACTTGTTTGCCCCTGCAAGAGAACCAATTAATAAAAATCTCTCAGATTATTCCAAAAAATGGGGCAATGTTTTTGCCAATGATCAAGCTTCAGCATTTGATAGTGAAAACTGGCCATATTATACGGGTGAATGGTTCGAAAACCTCTACCCTGGTTATTCCAGCTATGCAGAATTTAGAGGCAGTATCCATATCCTTTATGAACAAGCAAGAATGGCAGAAGATGGAGTGCGTCAACGCAACGGAAGAATCGTTACTTATCGCGAGTCAGTTCATCATCAGTTAGTTAGCACCATCGCGAATCTAAAAACTCTAGCTAAGCATTCAAAAGATATCTACCGAGATTTTGTCAAAGATAAACGCAAGAATATTTCATCAAATGGTCAGTACGCCAATATTAGCTTTGCAATCTTGCCCACCCAAAATAGCAAACGATTAAATGAGTTTGTTGCGTTACTTGAACTACAGGGATTTGAAATTCATCAAACAAATAAGGCAATGACTTACCCAAACGCTACCAATCAATTAGGCGAGCCAGTTACCGCAAAGTTACCTGTAGGCACGATTGTAGTCCGAAACAGACAATCTCAAGCAAGATTGATTTCGGCAATACTAGAATTTGACGCAGAAATTTCTGACGCTGTTTTAACGGAAGAACGTCAAAAAGTATTGCGCGACGGCTCGAGTTTGATGTACGACACAACCGCTTGGAACTTAACGATGATGCACGGATTAGAAGCGTTTACCGTCCCTACATATATTAATTCGAATATCGAAGATTACCAAAAGCCCGCGGCAAAACCTGCATTTCAAAATAAGCCGAATTCCATTGCCTTTTATATAGATGGACAAGACGATGCCTCTGTTGGTTTTGCTGCCCGAATTATGGAGCAAGGCGTACAAACTCGAGTTCTTGACAAAGAAACTGAATTGGATGGAGAAAAAATTTCCCGTGGTTCGGTAATTGTCTATCGATATGACAATGAGTTTTTTAATGGCAATCTTGATGAAGTTGTTAAATCAACCGCAGAATCAGTTGGCGTATCCGCAATTGCTATTTCGGCAGGCTTAGGTGAAGGCGACCTACCAGATATTGGAGGCTCCCATTTCAGGTTGTTAAAACAACCTAAAATTGCAATGCTTACTGGTGCGGGAATTAATTTCTACGACTATGGTGCAATTTGGCACAGCATTGATTCAAACCTGGGGATCAGACACTCTCATCTGGACTCCACGACCTTCAGCTATACAGATTTAAGGCGTTATAACACTGTAGTGATCCCAGATCGCTTTTACGGAAGCCTTCCAAAAAATGATTTAAAAACGTTGCAAACTTGGGTAAAAGCCGGCGGAACACTAATCGTTATCGATGGCTCCATCGGCAGCTTCGTTGATCCTGAATCTAAATTTAGTCGCGTAAGAAATTTGTCTGAAACTTTCAAAGAAGCAGACAAGTATGATTTATCATTGCAACGAGAGTGGCTTTCTCAACAAAATGAGTACGCTCAAGTTACACAGGCATGGCAACACAACGCTTTTGAAAAAATTGAATATCCTTGGAGTAACTCAGGTAAGGCACCGAGCGCAAAAGAGTTGAAAAAAGAAGAAGCTTGGCTCAGTAAGTTCACACCTTCTGGCGCTATTGTTGCAGCAAGAACGGATCAAAAACATTGGCTAACTTTTGGCGCTCCCAAATACATTCCCGTGCTGGTTTCAAATAATCCTGTCTTGATGGCTAAGAGCGGAGTGCAAGCGGCAGTTCGATTTGGATTTTATAAGGAAATGGATAAAAGCGTTTGGCAAAAAATAGCGGCCTCATTTAAGGATAAGCCGGTACAGCGTAAAGTTGGATGGTCAAGCTTGCCTGATGAATACGAATTAAAACTTCGCATGAGTGGTTTATTATGGCCAGAAGCAAGCCAACGTTTGGCTAATTCGGCATTTTTGACTAGAGAAAGAAGTGGAAACGGCCAAATTATTCTGTTTGCATCGCAGCCTGTGTTCCGAGGGTCGACTAAAGCTACCAACCGTTTATTGCTTAACGCTTTAGTTTACGGTGCAGGACTAGGGTCGAGACAACCCATTAGTGATTTATAATTGTTAATCGCAAATCTACCTAATAAAAAAGCGCAGTTAATACTGCGCTTTTTTTCGTCCAAGTAACTTTCATCCAAGTAACTTCTATCTATGTATCTTTCATCCAGTTAACTTTTTTAGAGCCTTTCTCTGTTGCTTCTAATTCTTAATAACATCATTAATAGCAAACTCCAACTCAAAGCACCACCACCTGAACTACTGCTAGCTGGAGGCGCGGTTACGGTAACTGATTTGCTTAAAGTTCCTTCACCGCTGCGGTCATCTATTACAGTGAGCGTAACGTTGAAAGAACCAGCTTGAGAGAATGTATGTTGTGCAGAGCTGGAAGTTGCCGTATTTCCGTCACCAAAATTCCAAGCGTAACTCTGTATACTACCATCAGAATCTCTGCTTGGAGAACCATCAAATTGGCAAGCAAGATTTGTACAAGAGAAAGTAAAATCTGCAGACGGTAATGTATTAGTGCTCACCGTAAGTTCTACATTTTTATTTACGACCGATTGATTTGCAGTGTCATCAGTAACGGTCAAAGTTACCTGCTTGGTGCCTGCATTTGCAAAGGTATGACTAGTCGTCGTGCCGCTTGCCGTTGCTCCGTCATTAAAATTCCAATCATAATTTACAATCGAGCCGTCGACATCCTGGCTTTGCGAAGCGTCGAAATCACAGGCAAGCTCATTACAACTAAAAGTGAAGTCTGCAGTAGGCGCACCGTTATTTGCAACCTGCAAGTAAATCGCTGTCGGCACTCCGACCTTATTATCTTCATTATAAGCCTGTGCATAGATTGTATGCCTACCTAAGCTGAGCGCACTTGTGTCCAGTTGCCCTCGTAAAGTTTCAACGCCTGAATTAAGCGCTCCATCATCTTCGGTAAGTTCTACCTTAGTAGTCGTTTCTAGCCAAATTGGAGAATCAATAGAATACTCTACTTTGGTTATTCTTCTGTTAACTGTCATTCTTTTGGTGCGATTAGCATTTGCAGTCACTTCAATTGGAACGCTTGTGCCTTGGGCGACAGTGGTTTCTCCATCAGAACCATTAATTCTGATACCGGTAATTTCAGGTCCAAAGCCTAACTTGTAAGGCGCTGCAGCAACTTTGGCAGAATAGAAAAGTGCCGGTAAGTTAGTTGGCTTTATTTGATTGTTATAAATAGAACACTGTTGAAAGAAGCTAGTTCCCAATTCAAACGTAAAAGCAGCAATACCTAATTCGCCATAACTAACATCATCACTCGTCCCATCCGTAGGATATAATCCGACACTTTGTTGAGGCGTATAATCGTTAAACCAGGCTAACTTGTTTCCAAGTTCAACAAATGCCGCATTGTTTGGCGATAGAGATGTTGTATGCCCCCAAGGCCAAAGCACCAACTCACTGTAGCTGTGAATATCTAAGTGCATTCCAGGCGTGTCTTCAGGTGCAGCGTCACTCTCGCTTGGACCTCGGACGTCCGGAAACAAACTGCGAATATAATCTGATACCGCTTTAGTTTCCGGTTCAGATTCCGCCGTTGGTCCTCGATAAGTTGAATCACAAGCATTACCGCTTGAACCGTTGGTAGTGGAATTCCAGAAGAATGCAAAATTACGGTTTAAATCAACCCCAACGTCGTCTCCTGGGCAGTGGTTTTGATTGGTATTTTTTCTTTGGTATGCACCACCCTCCGCTATTTTCCTACCATCAGGATTCATATGAAACATAATATGGATCTCATGATAGTCAATTACCCACTTGT
Source organism: Kangiellaceae bacterium (assembly GCA_026196875.1). GTDB lineage: Bacteria > Pseudomonadota > Gammaproteobacteria > Enterobacterales > Kangiellaceae > Aliikangiella. The sequence goes on along the minus strand of JAPHTP010000087.1, from coordinate 15,128 downwards.
AGTCGGCATTGCTTTCATAGTTATCTAAGAGCTGTTCGGCAAAGTCCAAAGTCAAGGCTGCGGTCGTATACTCTCTGGCATGCATTGCACTGTGAATAAATAACTTTGGCTTATCCTGTTGAATACTTTTATTGGTGATCTTTAATACCATTAAATCATATCCACCGGAACCATTTTGTTTAGTCCAGGAATCTCCAACGTCAACCCATTCCGCTATCCCGATATTGCTCGTTGCTAACTGACTCGCTTGCGCAAATGTCTCTTCAACCGTCGGATAACATTCGTAACCAGGAATGCCTGCCATAGTTGAGTTTTTAGAATTTTTAATTGCCGATTGAATTCTTTTGCTATGTTCTTGGTAACGAGATTGCCATTGCTTATCTAAATTCGCTTGCAAGTTAAAAGTTTTAAGCAGCTCAATCTCTTTTTTGCTCAAATCTAATATGAGATAATTTTCTTTATAGTTGGTTTCCAAAACAGCATGGTGAAAAGAAATTGCAACCTTTCTGGCAACTTCAGAATTAGGAACTTCAACTCTATATGGGATAGGCTCTGATGCTGCAAGCGCAGAATTAAAAAAACTTGCAGTAACTAAAGTAAGCGCTACTTTTAGTCTATTTTTCATAAGTATTAGTTGGTCCTTAAAATGAATAGCTTTACTCATCCTAAGATTTAAACAGAAAATGACAAGTTAATATTACCAAAAAAGCGCTCAAATTTGTTGAGAAATGTATCAGTGTGACCCAATTATGATCTTTTGAATGGCAACCTAGAAATTAGTATATCTCTGTGACTTGAAACCAAATTCCGCTCTTGTTCACAAAACGCCTTAATCGCTGCGTTTAAACTTGAATCGCTGATATAGTGAGAAGAATATGTGATTACTGGTTCAAAGCCTCTGGCTATTTTGTGTTCTCCTTGTGCTCCTGCATCAAATTTGTTGAGTTTATGCAAAATTGCATATTCAATCGGTGAGTAATAACAAAGTTCAAAGTGTAGATAATCGAACTCTTTAACACATCCCCAGTATCTACCGTAAAGATTTTCGTCATCACGCATTAGAAACGACGCTGCGACAAGCTCCCCTTCTAGCTCCGCAGTAATTACGACAATTTGCTCAGGCAATTCGCTGAATATTAGCTTAAAAAAATCTCGCGTCAGGTATCCTCCGTGCCCACTTCTTTTAACATAAGTTAATTGGTAGAATAAATATAACCTTTCTACTAAAAGTTCATCAAAAGACTCCCTTTCCCGAAGGCTAATAGTAATATTCTGCTGTTTAATTTTATTTCTTTCCCGTTTTATATTATTCCTATATTTCTTTCGACACGCTTGTAAGAAACTATCGAAGTTTTCATAGCCATGGTTTTTCCAGTGGTACTGGATTCCATGCCTTGAAATAAATTCAGCCTGCTTCACAAGCTGTAGATTTTTGTTGTGGAAAAGCATATGCAAACTACTCGCCTCTGTAGACTTAACCTCCTCAACAAGAAAAGCTCTAACTTTACTGAAAAGCTCTTCCTGAGATAAACCTAATTCCACCACACTTTTCTCAACGAGATATCTTTGCCCTGTTATCGGCGAAAACGGGATCGCATTTAGCAACTTAGGATAGTAGTCTATTCCCGACCTGTGACAAGCCTCAGCCCACTGAAAATCGAATACATACTCGCCATAGCTATGCTGCTTTATATACAACGGCATAGCAAACACCAACTTTTCATTTATGTATCCCAAAAGATGCTTCGGTTGCCAACCAGTGACTGGGTTCACCGAGTCAGATTCCTCTAGCGCGGCCAGAAACTCATGCTTTAAGAAAGGATAGTTATTATCAACAAGGAGGTTCCATTCGGCCTTACTGACACTGAATATTGAGTTTATAAAAGACAAGTTAAATGACTTAGGGGGTTGTTCAGACATCTATCGCTACATCCCATTCCTGCTAACTTTAACTACTCCTTAATTGTCATGAGTATCAACGCTAGTTCGAGTAAAGATATTACCAATTGAGAGAATATAACAAACTCATCAACAATAGTAGATTCCACAACCTCTCATTTTCGCCATAAGAAAGTCAACCATTGACCTTAGTATGCCTTGGAGTTAACTATAGTCTCGTAAAATTACTAGATGCTCTTCATAGATTTCAATTTAGTTGATAGAATCTCTCGCAATTTTCCCATAGGACTCAAACGGATTTAGTTGTGAACAAAAGCTTAGTCACGAATATCATTGCCCTTTTATTCATTGCTGCAGGCATTTTTATCGACCAACCAGTTATTCTTACTATCGGTCTATTCGCTTTTTCGGGCGCTGTTACCAATTGGCTTGCAGTCCACATGCTGTTTGAAAAAGTACCGGGCCTTTATGGTTCAGGAGTAATTCCGGCAAGATTTGAAGAATTCAAAGCCGCCATTAAAACCATGATGATGGAGCAGTTCTTTACCGATGAGAATATTGACAAGTTTCTCAGTCAAGATGCCGGCGTTATACCAGACTTACACTTGGCGCCTGTGATTGAGAAGGTCGACCTTACGCAGTCTTTTGATAAACTGGTGGAGACTATAATGCAGTCTTCATTTGGTGGCATGCTCAACATGTTTGGCGGCCAAGAAGCGCTCATCCCATTGAAAGATCCCTTTATCGCCAATATGAAGCAATCGCTTGTCGAAATAAGTCAAACAGAAGAGTTCATTGAACTGCTTAAATCTGAAATAGAAACTCCCGAAGTACTTTCTGATATCAAGTCAAAAGTTTCTTCGATAATTGATGCCAGACTTTCGGAACTAACTCCTAAACTCGTTAAAGAAATCATACAACAAATGATAAAAAAACACCTTGGATGGTTAGTTGTGTGGGGAGGTGTCTTTGGTGGGGTAATCGGCTGGTTATCAACCCTAGTTTTAGGCTAGAAACTCAGCAGAATAAAATTGCTTAATCAGCGCTGTGGTGTATTATTAGGGTTAGGATCCAAGATAAAAATAAGGAGAGAAACCTATGTCTTTAACTAATGCCATCGCCCTACTCTACGGTCCCAGCGAAGAGTGGAAAAAAATTAGCGAGCAAAAGCAAAGTATCAGTCATATTTATCTTACTTTCCTTGTGTTTTTTGCCGCAATTCCACCGGTATCAGCTTTTATTGGAAGTACTTATGTTGGCTGGAGCGTGGGGGATGAGACGTATAAATTGACAACCGATAGCGCGTTGTACTTATCAATTATCGCTTATTTTGCCATCCTTTCAGCAGTAATGATTTTATCCGCCTTTGTACAGTGGATGGCAAAAACCTACGGAGCGAATCCAACCTTAGCCGAATGCGTTAACTTAACAGCCTATAGTTGTACTCCTTTGTTCTTAGTAGGAGCCTTAGGAAGTTTTCCTATTCTTTGGTTAGATATGTTATTCAGCCTTGTTGCGATAGCAATTGCCGTGAATTTACTATACAAAGGTGTTCCACAAATTATGGGTGTCAATCAAGAGAAAGGGTTCTTGTTTGCTAGTTCAATTCTAACACTTTGTATGGTGAGTTTAGTGGGAATGCTTGCAGTGACTATTATTTTCTGGGGGTCCGGAGTTTCACCGGTATTCTCGTCTTAGCATTTTATTTTGTATTAGGGAATCAATTTGGACGTAATTTACTGGCTGATACCACTTTCTATAGCAATTTTGTTTGTAGCGATCGGCATATTTTTTTGGGCTGTAAAAAGTGGTCAGTTTCAAGATCTCGACTCTCCGGCAGTAGAAATTTTGTTTGACGATGTCGATGACAAACTAGTCGAAAAACGAAAGCCAAACATACCCGCAAGGCCGCCCCCAGGTTCTGATTCTTCTACTGAGAAGAAATAGCCCTTTGTTGATTGTGCTGGCTAATCCAGCATTACATTAGTATCCTCTTATCGTGACCTATTATTCTATAAATTTCCTATGAATTTACTAAAACTGTTTTTAATTGCTATTACGGCTATATGCACTGAAATCGCGCTTGCTTCTCCGTCCATTACCTTTGCGAGAGAATTCAATATTAGGGCCATAAACGGTGTTGAATATTCTTCAGGATTGATTGATCAAGATAGAAAAGTTTCGCTAAGAAAAGGGCTAAATCGGATCGTATTAGAGTTTGAAGAAGTTTATGAAGGCGAAGATAACGATGATTTCGATGTCGTTAAATCGGGTTGGTATCTATTGCAAATTCGCTTGGATGACAAGCCGTACGTGCAAAAGATTACGCGCCCAGCTGACGCGTCAGCTGCAAAAAAATATATCAAGAATCCGATATTCGAAATAGTTGATCATTCGACCAATACTAGACTTAATTATAAGTTGTCGCCAATTGCGAGTGACAAACTAGATTATGCTATTTCAAAATCGCGCCTGCGACAAAATGACGCTATTTTGATATCGCATCCGGCTACAAAATCGGCTAGCATTAACACCCACAAAAATTCGTTGAGTGTTTCCCAATCTACAGCTAGTCAAATGCTAGATTATTGGTGGCAACAGGCCACTCCCCAAGAAAGAGAAGCATTTCTAAGAAAGGTTAAGAAGAAGTAAGTTACATGTTGTCAGCCGAACTCGTTTCAGCGTTTCTCCTTGGACTACTTGGAGCCGGCCATTGCCTTGGTATGTGCGGCGGGATAATTGGAACATTATCTGTCGCAACCGACTCAGGTTCAAAAAAATGGCTCAGAATAGTCTCTTATCAATATGGCAGAATAGCTAGCTATACTTTTTTTGGTTTAGTGGCCGGATGGATTGGTTTTCAGCTAAGCGGGACTTCTGATATTCCTTGGCTAACGGTTGTATCCGCTATATTAATGATCTTAATGGGCTTATATATCAGCCGGCTTTGGACCGCATTAACTTATTTAGAAAAAGCTGGAAATATAGTTTGGCGACAAATAAGTCCAATTTCAAAGAAAATCTTGCCGGTCAAAAATACCGGCCAGGCTTTTCTGCTTGGCGCGTTGTGGGGATGGCTTCCATGTGGCCTAGTCTACACGGCCCTAGGATACGCGATTTCCAAGTCTTCGCCTTTAACCAGCGCATTGTTTATGCTTTGCTTCGGCTTAGGCACGTTACCGGCAACTTTATCAGCCGGAGCAGCGGGGGGCGTGTTAAAAGAATGGCTCAATAACCCGTGGGTTCGTAACTTGAGCGCCCTACTGTTCATCTTTTATGGTTTTTATTTGCTCTGGCCCCTGTTCTTTCCAGGAGAAATGTCTCACCACCACCACCACTAACTCTTCAATTCCCTACTGCCCCTAGGAAAATAACTGGATTTTGCTATAATCTGCGCCCATTTTTCGCTATTGACTCGGAATCAGTATGCAAAAACCAGAACTTTTGGCCCCGGCGGGCTCACTTAAACATATGCGCTACGCTTTTGCTTATGGAGCAGACGCGGTCTATGCAGGATTGCCACGTTATAGCTTACGAGTGCGTAATAACAGCTTTAACATGGAGAACATTGAGCTTGGTATCAAAGAAGCCCAATCCCAGGACAAACAGTTCTTTGTTGCCGCCAATATTGCACCTCACAATAGTAAGGTGAAGACATTTTTAAAGGATATTGAACCTATCGTAAACATGAAGCCTGACGCACTAATAATGTCCGATCCTGGCCTAATGATGATGGTAAAAGAAAAATGGCCAGAAGCAGTCATTCACTTGTCCGTTCAAGCTAATACGGTGAATTACGCGGCGGTTAAATTCTGGCAATCTCAAGGGATCAAACGCGTTATTCTTTCCCGGGAGCTTTCACTAGACGAAGTAGCAGAAATTCGCCAGCAGTGCCCTGATATTGAAATAGAAGTATTTGTCCATGGAGCCTTATGTATTGCTTACTCTGGGCGTTGCCTCTTATCAGGCTATTTTAATCATCGTGATCCGAATCAAGGAACCTGCACAAACGCCTGTCGTTGGGGATATGATGTACATGAAGCAAATCAAAATGAAAACGGTGACATCCACATTACCAAGCCGGCACCACAAATAGGTCTGGGAGAGACAACCGATAAATTGGTCTTGTTGGAAGAAAAACAACGGCCTGGCGAATATATGCCCATGTACGAAGACGAGCATGGAACTTACATCTTCAACTCCAAAGATTTACGTGCCATCCAGCACGTGGAAAAGCTGATAGAAATTGGTGTTGATTGTCTAAAAATTGAAGGAAGAACCAAATCGCACTTCTACGCAGCAAGGACAGCACAAGTTTATCGAAAAGCCATCGATGACGCATTAGCAGGTAAGCCATTTGATATGTCCTTGATGGATACTTTGCAAGGTATGGCGAATCGAGGTTATACCGAAGGCTTTTTCAGACGTCATGTCCATGATGATTATCAGAATTATTTATCCGGAAGCCCAGAACGACATAACCAACTCTTCGTCGGTGAAATATTGGAGTCGCGTGAAAATGAGGTTTTAGTAGACGTTAAAAATCGTTTTCAAGTTGGTGACGAATTGATATTTATGTCACCTAAAGGCGACCAGCCTACTATTCTAGAGTCAATGACCAATAAGTATGGTGGTGAAATGATAGTGGCCCCCGGCTCTGGTCATCAAGTGTGGATAAACAAACCCGAAAATTTTGAGCCCGAAATGGGATTAATTGTTAAACAAAATGTACAACCAAAAGTAAAAGAAGTGTCTTAATTTCGAGTTGGCCTTTCATAAAATAGAAAAAGGGCTTATTAAGCCCTTTTTCTTCATCGGTTAGTGATATCGCTTTATCAATAGAGCATTATTCACTTTTGGTACTAGCTACAGAGTTTCTTCTATAGTTTATAAGTTACCATAAACCAGATTTTATCTACGTCGCTTCTGCCAGAATCTTCATCTGCATCGAAGCTCGCATATTTCAATAGCAATCCAACATTCTTGTTCACTTTCTTAGCAACCAAGAAGTTTAGTTCCGTTCCAATATCAGTACTATTCTCATCAGTTTCAAAAGTATGATAAATAGCCTTAAAGTTAAATCCACCTGCTTTGAATGACCCATTTAAGTAAGTATCACTCACACCTTCAGCGGGAGTTCCTAATAATTGGTCGGCCCAACCCTGGAATTTGTGTAAAGTTGCCAGTGAAGTAGTAAAACCTTGACCATTTGCACTATCGCCGCCTAGTACTTCCATACCAACACCAAATGAGAAGTTCTCTGCATTGTAGCTACCTTCGATCAAGCTGTAATCTGCGTCGTAGTCATTTGGATTATTTGCGGCACCTGATTGGCTGGCAAACTCAATTGCGTATTTAAATGCACCATTTTTACCCGCATAACGTAAACCGAAAGTATCGTTAGAGAGCCCTGCTGTACCAGGATTTTCGTTATCGATAACGAAGTAATAACCGGATAATTTCCCGTTACCTAATTTATAGTCTGCATTCAACAAATGAGTATTATGTTTGTGATCTCCGGCTGCAACAGTGTCACCAAAGATTCTATTCACATTGAATACGTAAGCATAGTTTAGAGCAACTTCTCCAAGCTTTGATTTTACCGTTAAGCTGTCATAAGTTTGCTCGTTTTGGCGCCAACCTACTCCGCCAACAAAGCGTTGATTACCAATTAAGATACGCTGCGTACCAATACCAACTTTGGTTGATTCACCATTGTAACGAATAAAAGCTTGGTTCAGATCTGTGCCTGTAGGATCCGCTACAATCGGGTGGTCTGTACGATTAGGTGAAGTTCCCTGACCAGAATTAAAATCATTCATACCGACAATAGAAACATCGTCAAACTCTATTACTGAGTCAACTTTTTCGCTCCATTTGGTTTTCAAAGTAACTCTAGTTCTTAGTGTTGAAGCCAGTGCATCTTCTGCAAATCCCTCGGGCTTAACATTCTCTATGCGATAGCGAAAGCTTAGATCTACATCATTAGTTATGTTGGACGTCCCCTCAGCATAAGCACCTAAAGATGTTGTTGCTAATACTGCTGCGGCAACTAGATTTAATTTAAATTGATTCTTCATGTTACATCCCCTTAGCAGGATTTTGCGGTTTCTTACAAACCTTTTATGTTAGGCATATACCATAGTCGGTACAGGCGTAATCTACTCCGATGAGCTTTCTTTACCTTGATCCATATCAAAAAAAAATTGTGCTGTTTCAATATAATACCCTCTATCAAAATAGGGGAATTGAGTAACAAAACTTGGTAACAAATAGTCTTTCTAATGGTCTTTTGAGATGACGACAAAGAACGAGTTAGACTTATTGCTTAATCATCTTATCGTTATTCGTTGTACCCATATTTTGATTGCGGTAGTATTATTTAGACGATCTATAATTCTTGGAATCTAGATCATTTTACACTCCGAGCATTGAAGACTAAGTTAAGCGGTTTAATAAGGCACAGCAATCCCTATGCCACTTTGTTCAAATAACCAATTAATAAGTCGACTTTGCCGCAGTATTAGCTGCCAGGGTTAAACAAGAAATTGTTTGACCTCCCGTGTTTGGAAAGGAGAAAATAGTTGAATCAACAATTGATTGACGCCCAAGGCCGTCATTTCCCGTACTTACGTTTGTCTTTAACGGATGTGTGTAATTTTTCCTGCACCTACTGTTTACCAGACGGATACCAATGCTCTTCCCCTACTCCTCATCTTACTGTTGATGAGATTAAAAACTTGGTTACAGCTTTTGCGGAACTAGGTACTTGGAAAATAAGACTCACCGGCGGCGAACCTACTGTAAGAAAGGATTTCGTTGAGGTTCTTGATGTGATTTCCAGTATTTCGGGGATTCGTCAAATAGCTATGACTACCAACGGATACAAACTTAAAGAAAGGATTAAAACCTGGGTAGATCATGGGTTAACAAATTTGAATGTCAGTGTTGATAGCCTAGATCCACGTTTATTCCACAGTCTAACCGGTCATAACCGACTCCCGCAAATACTTGAAGGAATTGATTATGCTTTAACTCTCCCGTTAAAGAAGATAAAGCTCAATGCTGTCTTATTAAAAAATATCAACTCACATTTGTTTGAACAATACACCGCAATGTTAAAAAATAAAAAGATAAGCATGCGTTTTATTGAGCTTATGCAAACGGGTGATAATTTAGAGTATTTTAACAAATACCATGTTTCTTCTGGTGCGCTTAAATCTTTTCTGCACCAAAATGGCTGGACAGAAAAACTTAGAGAGCCTGGCGCAGGCCCCGCAATCGAATTTGTCCACCCGCAGTACCAAGGAAGCTTTGGCATAATAGCCCCATACTCAAAAGATTTTTGTAATAGTTGTAATCGACTGAGGGTTTCTTCAACTGGTGACTTTCATCTATGCTTGTTTGGAGAACAGGGTTTTAGCGTTAGACATTTACTTGAACACAAGTCGCAAAAAGAAGAACTAAAGCAAACACTGTGTCAAATACTGGGTAAAAAGAGAAAGCAACATTTCCTTCACGATGGAAATACCGGCGGTACGCCTCATCTTGCATCAGTTGGCGGTTAAATATGAATGATAATAAAGCTAAGTACACTGAAAACTATATGATCCGCTTTGACGAAGCAATTTCTTTAATTGATCAGAATAGTTGTACTAGGACGCCCATAGAAATCGAAACTTTAGATTCTAGCGGACACGTATTGGCGGAAGATTTAGCCGCACCAGAATCAATTCCTCCATTCAATAACTCTGCAATGGATGGATATGCGGTGAACTTTTCCGACTTACTAAATGCAAGTGCTGACAATCCAGTAGCACTAAAACTTGTCGGGATAACTGCTGCCGGTGATAATTCCGCCGATGTCAAAAACTCTAGCGGTACGGCTTGCAAGATTATGACCGGAGCGCCAATCCAAGATCAGTATGACGCGATTATTCCAGTTGAAAACACCAAGTTAGAAGGCAACACAGTTTATTGTTTTTCGTCACCTCAAAAAGGAGCACATATTCGTAAGATTGGAGAAGATTTCCTGCAAGGTGAGCAAATAATCGATAAAGGTTCGGTTGTTAATGCCAACATAGTTGCGGCGCTGAGTACCTTAGGTATTGCAAAAGTTAAAGTTTATCCGAAGACAAGTATCTCAATATTTTCAACCGGAAAAGAATTGGTTGACGATATCAATACCGCTCTAAAACCTGGACAAATCAGAAACTCTAATAAGCCATATATCCTTGAGTGGCTAAAACTCTTACCAGTTACGGTTTTTGACGCTGGCACAAACTACGACGAAGTAGAGAAATTTGAAAAGGACTTGCAAGTAGAGTTAGATAAAAATACCGACATTATTATAAGCAGCGGTGCCGTATCCATGGGGGATTTCGATTTCATCCCATCAACCATCAAAAAACTCGGTGGACAAATCATTTTCCACAAGGCAAAAATAAGACCAGGTAAGCCAATTCTATTTGCAAAATTTCCTAATGGCACTTTCTACTTCGGGCTCCCAGGAAATCCTATTTCCGCGGCTATTGGCCTAAGGTTTTTTGTTAGTCATTTAATTCTACGCTTGCAAGGCAAACCACAGGAAAAACCAATCGCAACAATCTGCATAAATGGTAAAGATAAGAAACAAGGATTTAGAACTATTTGGAAAGCACGAGCTAGCGCAAATAAGAACGCTCAGGTGGAAACCGAAATATTGGATGGGCAGGAATCTTTCAAGATAAAACCGCTAGTTTCAGCCAACGGTTGGGCAGTACTGTTGGAAGAGCTAGATAAAATCGAAAGTGGCGACAAAGTCGACTTTTATCCAAGTCAACTCCTCTGGAATTAGCCAGATATTGTAGTATTAACGCGGGAATTCCAAATGTATATTAGGATCCAAGATAATTCAATTAGGTTTCGAGTTTCTCGAAACGAAGCTGAACAGTTATTAGATGGTGGCAAACTCGAAGAGAGCTTAAGGCTGTCGCCGGCTAAAACTCTACACTACTCCATTGCTCCTACTCAAAATGAGAATACATACCGATTAGATGAATCTAATAATTCAATTTGCGCTTCTATCAATTTGGAATCACTGCGCAATGAATTGGAAAACAAACCGAGTAAAAAAGGAATTACAATTTTCACTTCTACGGACAAACCGAGTCCGTCGCTGGTCACATTGGAAGTCGATCTTAAACGCAAAAAAACTGCTTCTCCAGAAGTTCAGTTAAACAACAAAATTTAAAATTAAAAGTCGCCAGGAGAATTTAGATTTGCAAATCGTGCTTCTGCAATTCCTAAATCAATCGACTGCGCATTTATCATTTGTAAAAAATCTCTGACTCGGCTATTTTCGCCCGAGCAAAATTTGATTAATTGCGGAAGAGCATTCTTGGAGATCAGCATGGTCAGATAATGCTCTCTTACATTAGTAGCCAGGTAGTAACCTTTACCTTGCCCGCTAACATGTTGTGCCAATTCGCTTATCAAGTTTACAGGTAATCGAGGTACATCTATCGGTAGAATAAACAACCAATCAGTTTGGCATTGCTCCAGGGCTTTTAAAACGCCTATCAAAGGTCCAGAAAAATTTTGTTGCGGATCCATCAACACAGAATATCCCAGACTACTATAAAACTCTATATTTCTATTTGCAGAGATAAAACATTCGGACAACTGATTTGATAACCACTCTGTTTGTTGCTCTGCCAATGATTTGCCATCAATTTCCAATAATCCTTTGTCTTGACCTCCAACTCTACTTCCCCGACCACCAGCCAAAAGCAACCCAGTAATATTTCTAATCTCAATCATCCAATAAGCTCAAATGTGAATTTTATTTATTGTACCAGCCAGAACAGTATTTGATACAGATCAACGGCGCCTTTTTAGATTGCTGTCAAACTATGCGGACTAATAAAAAGAATAATTAAGGCTAACAAAAAACGGAGGAAATTCCTGTGCAGCGTCAATTAACTAAGAGAGTGAGCGAAAACAAATTATGGAAAATCAAATTTCTGCAACGTCACACCGCGATGACAGTTTTCTTTCTTCTTTATTTGTAGGTGCTCATGGAGAAAACCGAAAACTGCTAACTCAGCTTCTATCTGAATTTTTAGGCGAACATTTCAACTGGCGACAGGACTTTCACTCCGAAGACGAGAGCATTGTAAGCCCTAAAACCCAAAGTACTGAAGAGTTCGAAAAAGTCATCGAAAAAACTCGATACGAACTTCATTCCCTTACTGAAAAATTAAAACACTCGGCCCCAATTTATAACCCAAGGTATCTTGGGCATATGGCTTCAGATTTAATGCTACCTGCATTACTCGCGCAATTGGTAACAACGCTCTATAACCCCAATAATAGCCTAAGTGATATTGGTGAAACGACAATTCAAATGGAGCTCGATGTAGGTAATCAATTTGCAAAATTATTTGGGTTCAACACTGATCCGGATATTTCTCCATGCGCATGGGGACATGTTACTAGTGGCGGGAGTGACGCGAACTACGAAGCCCTCTGGAATTATCGAGCAGTAAAGTACTATCCAGTTGCTTTAGTTGAGGCACTCAACAAAATGAGCATAAAGGTAAAATTGAAAGAAAAGGAAGCTAGTGAGTTCAATATAAAAGACCCACTGGATTACTCTCCCTGGGAGCTGGTTAACTTAAACATCGACCAGGTACTGAACCTGCGCGCGGTAATTTTCTCAAGAATAGAAAAAGAGCTTGGAATTGAAATCCTTAAAAAGTTCTACCGAATGGTAGAAGAAAACAGGTTAGAAACAATTGGGCCAGCTCAGTTTTTTGCAGAACACTATAAATGCCATCAGCCAGTAGTTCTAGTGCCGGCGACCGCTTACCGCTTTTGGCAAAAAGCGATGCGACTGTTAGGTTTTGGAAGTGCATCCCTAGTTGAAATCCCCGTAGATCGCCATATGCGAATGGATACTAATGAATTGAAGCGCATTCTAGAAAGATTGACTCAGCAAAATATTCCCGTATTGGCTGTTGTTGGTGTATTGGGAACCAGGAATTTCGGTTCGGTTGACCCTATTCACGAAATTGTGAAACTCAAGGATAGTTTCACACAACAAGGTATGTGCTTTTACATTCACGCAGATGCTTCTTCCGGAGGCTATTTAAAATCTCTTTTTGTCGATGTCAAAGGCAACACGCTTGCCCGCGAAAACATTCTTAGTAATCAAAGTGAGTTTCCATCTAAACCTGTCTATGATTCATTTTGTTCATTAAGCCAGGTAGATAGTATTACTGTAGCTCCCCATACACTAGGCTATCTTCCTCAAGGCATTGGAGTGTTTGTTGCTCGAAATAGAGAAATAGTAAAACTTCTTAATCCTAGTGAAAGAAATCTGGTTGAGAATAAAGACGCATTAGACTTACTCCAGCTAGGTCGCTACATTCTAGATGGTTCAAAACCAGGAGCTAACGTAACCGCGGCGTATGTCACCCATAAAGTAGTCCCTTTGACTGCCAATGCATTTGGTAAAGTAATGTCTTTAGGCATTACAAACTGTGAAAAATTTTATCATCAAATTCAAAAGCTTTCTGAAGACCGTTCTGTTTTGGCTAAAATAAGTATTCCGTTTGTCCCTGATACAAATGTTCTTTGTCTAGCGATCAATCCCCAAAATAATCGCAGTCTTTCGGGTAATCAGGAATTTATGAAGAAGCTATTTAGCCTCGTTGGCTCAGAAAGAGATAAAAGTGTACAAACTAGGCCGTTTATTACTTCTATCTCACGATTAAAACTCGGTTACTTTAGCCAAGAGGAAGCGGCAAAGCTGTTCGCAGATATCGGTTTAGACTACGAAGATGATCTTCAACTGTCCGAAAGCCACCTTATGATTCTGCGCCATTCGCTAAATAATCCTTGGCTCTACTTAAAAGGCGACTCCGAAGAAGTAATTCAGCAGTATTGCGAATTTTTATCTAAAAATATTAATAAGGCAGTAGCACAACTTGCTTAACAAATACTAGGCCAGATCAAAAAAGCACAGCTTAGGCTGTGCTTTTTAATAGAAATCTTCACACAATTATCTCTATGTATGGCAAGACGTTCCGGCAAGTGCACTTAAATTAGTCATATCCGTTATTTGAATGTATCTATCCTGAATTGCAATCAGCTCCCTCTTCTGCAAGCGGGTAACTAAGCGGCTAACAGTTTCTACCGCCAATCCTAGATAATTACCTATATCTCCTCGCGTCATTGTAAGTTGAAATTCCTTTTCGGATAAACCGCGTCTCTTAAACCGGGCAGACAAATTCATAATAAATGCTGCAAAACGCTCATCGGCATTCTTTTTACTGAGCAACATCATAAGCTCTTGTTCTTCGCGAATCTCTCCACTCATTACTTTAAATACTTGTTTTTGAAGACCGGGAATGTCGCGTGATAAATTCTCTAATTTATCGAATGGAATGGTACATACCAGAGAAGTCTCGAGCGCTTTTGCGAAACTGGGATATTGGGTGCTTGAAATGGCGTTCAATCCTACTATCTCTCCCGGTAAGTGAAATCCGGTAATTTGCTCGGTTCCGTCAGAACTAATCGTGTAAGACTTCAAACTCCCTGAACGAATAGCATGAATGGCATCAAAGTCATCTCCAGCGTGAAAAAGAAACTCACCTTTTTTCAAGACTTTTTTACGCTGAACAATGTTCTCAAGATGCTCGATTTCGGAATCGGCCAGCATTACGGGCAGACACAAGCGACGAATACTACAGGTTTGACACCTGATTTCACTATGAAGGGAACTGTTGGAAGACAATTTCAATCTTTACACCGCAAATAATCATTTGCAGTCATTATACCTAAACTGGGATAAAACGGGAGTAATTTTCGCCAATTTTTGCAATTATCTGTTGTAAAAGAGTAAAGAGAAAACACTTTAAGTTCAAAGTGTTATCTCTAGTACTAATATTTTACCTTTAGATTACTTTTGAGTAGCTCTGGGTAACTTGGAGTTCATTTAAATATGCGTCAAACATCATACAAATATTGCGAATTAATAAGCGACCACGATTGGTAACCATCAGCTTATCCTCGGTTTCTTCAATAAGGCGGTCTTGCTTAAACGGCTCCAAAAGCGGAAGCTCGTTGACAAAATACTCATCAAAATCAATATCAAACTCGGTTTTGAGCTCATTTTTATCGGTTTCGAAGTGGCAAATTAAGTCAAATATGACTTTTTTCCTTACTTTATCGTCAAAGCTCAT